>CAIXKE010000074.1 GCA_903919975.1 Akkermansiaceae bacterium
AAGGCCCCGGAACCATTCTTTCTCTACCTGCCGCTCACCGCGCCCCACACCCCCATCGCGACCACCAAGGAGTGGCGTGGCAAGAGTGGACTCAACGACTACGCGGACTTCGTGATGCAGACCGATGCCACCATTGGCCGGGTGCTCCAGGCTTTAGAAGAAAGCGGTGCCGCGCAAAACACCCTGGTCGTGTTCACCAGCGACAATGGCTTTGCGCCCTATGTGGGGGGCGCGGAACTCGAGGAAAAAGGGCATTTCCCGAGCGGCCCACTGCGGGGTTACAAGGGGGACGCATGGGAAGGCGGCCACCGCGTGCCATTCATCGTGCGCTGGCCGGGAAAAGTGAAACCCGACACCCGGTGCGATGCACTGGTGGCGCAGGCCGATCTCATGGCCACCCTGGCTGAAACACTTGATGCCAAACTCCCCGACAACGCGGGCGAAGACAGCTTTAGCCTCATGCCGCTCCTCCAAGGCGGCAACAAGCCCGTGCGCGAATATGCAATCAGCCATGGAATGAACGGTCTGCCCGCATTGCGAAAAGGATCGTGGAAGATCATCTTCGGCCAGAAGGGAGGGGGCTTCACAAATGCACCGGGCACCACCGCCACCGGCCAACTCTACGACCTCGCCACCGATCTCGGGGAAACCAAAAACCTCTGGAATGAGCAGCCCGAACTCGTCGCCGAGCTGACCGCCACCATGACCCGCCTCGTTGCCGATGGCCGCAGCACGCCAGGCGAGCAGCAGCAAAACGATGTTCCCGTGCGCTGGCAGCGGTTTCTCGAGCGCTCCTCACCCGCAAAATAGCACCCGCCACTTGAAACACCAACCCGCAACCATTAGATCAATCCTCACCCTTCTTAAGGGACAGGGGGACAGGCACTCAAGGGACAAGGCCACAGGTGAAGGAAAGGATCTGATCCAATTCGAGATCACCGCCGGCGAGACTTATTCCATTCAAAAATCATGAAGGCATCCACCATCAAATCACTAATCACTCCATCAATCCTCGCCCTCGTCGCGGCCGCCACTCCGGCGAGAGCGCAGGACCATCCGGTGCTTGAGCAACTCGCCGCCCACCATGTCGTGTGGGATTCGCCCAGCCAGGACATGCACGGCTCGATGCCGATCGGCAACGGCGACCTCGCCGCGAATTTCTGGGTCGAGCCGAGTGGCGATCTAGTCTTCTACCTCTCCAAGAGCGACTCGTGGGATGCCGATCAGGAACTCCTCAAACTCGGCCGCGTGCGCATCCGCCTCGACAAACCGTTCGTGCGCGACGGCCGCCCGTTCCGCCAGGAACTCGATCTGGCCCGGGGCTGCATCGTTGTGGAATCGGGCACGGGGGAAGACAAGACCACCGTGGACTTCTGGATCGATACCAACCGTCCGGTAGTTAATTTCCAGATCAAGGGTGCCGAGGCTTTTGCCGCCCAAGTCACTCTCGAGCATTGGCCGAAGGAAACCTACGCGAATCGCCCCACGCAGAACACGGATAATGCGAAAACCAACACGGAGGCTGCCTCTTTGACCTTGCGCGGCGACACGATTTTGCCGCCGGAGGACAACACCATCAGGTGGTATTATCGCAACACCACGAGCATTTTTGCCGACACCCTGAAAAACCAGCATCTGGGCCACGCGGTGGGGAAATTCCACGATCCGCTCTTGAATCTCACCTTCGGCGGACTGATCGCCGGCAAGGGATTGGTCACAAAGGATGACAAGACGCTGGCCACCGCCGCGCCGGTGAAATCCCTCGACATCCGCATCCACGCGCTCACCGCACAAACGCCCGAGGCCGCCGCGTGGGTCTCGCAACTCGAGAAACTTCGCGCCGCCAACGACCAGGTCGCCTCCGCCAAAGCGCGCCCGGCGCATGAGCAATGGTGGAAGGATTTCTGGACCCGGAGCTGGATTTTCCCGGAGGGCACGGAGGAGGCCAAGGCCGTGGGCCGCGCCTATGCCCTGCAGCGGTGGATTCAGGCGGGTGCGTCGCGTGGAGCCTACCCGATCAAGTTCAACGGCTCGCTGTTCACGGTGGATGGCTTTATGGACAAAAAAGGAGCCATTAACGATTTTGGCCCCGACTGGCGCAGGTGGGGTGGCTGCTACTGGTTTCAAAACACGCGCGAACCGTATTGGGCCATGCTTTACTCCGGCGATTACGAGCAGATGGAGCCGCTCTGGAAGATGTATCGCGAGGCCGTGCCGTTGCTGAAGGAGCGCACCAAAACCTACTTCAAACACGATGGGATTTTTTGTTCCGAAACCATGCATCCGTGGGGCCTGAACAAGCAGGGCGACTTCGGATATAACAACCCGGAGTTTTATCCCACCAACGCCTATATCCGCCGATATTGGGACAGCGGGATCGAGCTTTCCCAAATCATGCTCGACCGCTACGCGCACGCACCAAGCGAAGAGTTCGCCAAGACTACACTGGTTCCGATCGCGGATGAAGTGGTCACCTTTTACGAGCAGCACTACCCGAAGCCCGAACCCGGCAAGGCCCGCTTCACCCCGGCGATGAGCTTGGAAACTTGGCACACCGCCGAGGATCCGCTCCCGGTGATTGTCGGTCTGCGCACGGTGCTCACCCGCTTGCTGGAATTGCCCGACTCGCTCAGCACGCCGGAGCAGAGGAAACGCTGGACCAACTTCCTCGCGGAGCTGCCGGAGACTCCCGTGGCAGAGGAGAACGGAAAGAAATGGATTCTGCCCGCCCGCACCTTTTCTCAGAAAAAAAACTCGGAGAACCCTGAACTCTACAGCGTCTTTCCCTACCGCGCTTACGGCCTCGGCAAGCCAGACCTGGAAGTCGCCCACGAGACTTGGAACCGCCGCTTGGTCAAGGCCACCGGCGGCTGGCGTCAGGATTCCATCCAAGCCGCGCTGCTCGGTCTAACCGATGAAGCAAAAAACTACGTCGTCACCAACGCCACCAATCCCACGCCGATCGGCCCGAAGCCTCGCAAGCCCTCGCGGTTTCCCGCCTTCTGGGGGCCGAACTTCGATGGCACGCCCGACCAATGCCAGGGCTCGGTGACCCTGATCGCCCTGCAACGCATGCTCATGCAATGCAACGGCGACACGATCCGCTTGGCTCCGGCCTGGCCGAAGGACTGGAACGCCAGCTTCAAACTCCACGCCCCGAAAAACACCACCGTCGAAGGCCGCGTGGAGAACGGCAAACTAACCGATCTCAAAGTGACCCCCGAATCCCGCCGCAAGGATGTGATTGTCGGGGCCGAATAAATGCGGATGAATCCCCGCCTCTGATAATCTAACTATTATTCACTAACGATCTGAAACCGCCAATGTCCATCTGCGTCCATCTGCGGTTCAATTTTCTTCTTCAGGTTTAGCTCGCGAGACAGCATATGAACCCCGCTGCTCCAGCCATCCCGTAAACACAGGATGGACGGCACGGGTAGGCTACATCACTCTCAAATGCCACGTGCATCATATCTGATCTGAAGAAGGAACACTTTGATACCATGGTTAGCTATTTCAAAACCAACCGATTCTAAATCGACACGCCACCATGAACAAAGCAGCAGGCTTCAACTTCAGAAGAAAATCCATCCCCGCCTTCGGCCTTCTCGCGGCCCTCTCCGTTTCCGCGCACGCCCTTGATCTCCATGTCAGCTCGACGGGCAAGGACACCAATCCGGGCACGAAGGGCGCGCCCCTCGCCTCTTTGGCGGCGGCTCGCGATGCCGTCAGAAAAGTGGCAGCCAAGGAAGCTGTCACCATTCATGTCGGCGACGGTATCTACTACTTGCCCGAAACGCTTGTGTTCACTCCGGCGGACTCCGGCAGCGCGGAGTTCCCGGTCGTTTACCGTGCGGTGAACGAGGGGCGCGCCGTCCTGAGTGGCGGCTTGGAACTCAAGCTGGATTGGAAGCCCTACCGCGACGGCATCTTCCAAGCCGCGACGCCGCAGGGGCTACAGATCGACCAGTTGTTCATCAACGGCAAGGCGCAGCGCATGGCCCGCTACCCGAATTTCGATGCCTCGAAAAAAACCGACGCCTACCAGGGCTACGCGGCGGATGCCTTTTCCAAGGAACGCGCCGCGAAATGGGCGGATCCGGCTGGCGGGTTCATTCATGCGATGCACACCTCCCGCTGGGGCGGCTACCACTACCGCATCACCGGCAAGGATGCCGAAGGAAATGTGTCCTATGTGGGCGGTTGGCAGAACAACCGCCAGATGGGCATGCACAAGGATTTCCGAATGGTGGAAAACATCTTCGAAGAACTCGACGCCCCCGGCGAGTGGTTCCACGACGGCAAAACTTCGACCCTCTATTTCCTTCCCGAACCCGAAACCAACCTTGCCAAGGCGAAAGTGGAAGTCGTCCGCCTGCGGCATCTCGTCGAACTCACCGGCTCGCAGGAGAAGCCGGTGAAACACATCACCCTCCAAGGCTTCACGGTGCGGCACGCGGCACGCACTTTCATGGATTGCAAGGAACCGCTGCTGCGCTCGGATTGGGCAATCTACCGCGGCGGGGCCTTCCTGCTCACCGGCACCGAGGAGATCGACATCCTCGATTGCGTGTTCGACCAGGTCGGCGGCAATGCCGTTTTCGTGAACAACTACAACCGACGCTTCCTGGTGAAGGGTTGCCACATCCACGATGCCGGAGCCAGCGGCGTGTGTTTCGTGGGTGACCCCGCCGCCGTGCGCAATCCGCTGTTCGAATATAACCAGTCCCAAGACCTCACTAAAGTCGATCCCGTGCCAGGCCCGAAGAGCGACAATTACCCCGCCGATTCCACCGTCGAGGATTGCCTCATCCACGGCATCGGCCGCGTCGAGCGCCAGCCAGCCGCCGTGCAGATTTCGATGGCCAAGGGAATCACCGTGCGCGACACCTCGATCTACGACTGCGCCCGCTCGGGCATCAATATCAGCGAGGGAACCTGGGGCGGGCATCTCATCGAGGGCTGCGATGTCTTCGACACCGTTCTCGAGACCCATGACCACGGGTCGTTCAACTCCTGGGGGCGCGACCGCTATTGGGACAAGAGCTACCCGAAAACAGAAAAGGCCGTGGCCCTCAACCCCGATCTTCCCTTCCTCGATGCCGTCACGCCGACCATCATCCGCAACAGCCGCTGGCGCTGCGACCATGGTTGGGATGTGGATCTCGATGACGGATCCACCAACTACGAAATCTACAACAATGTGTTTCTCAAAGGCGGGCTCAAGCTGCGCGAGGGCTACCGCCGCATTGTGTATAACAACATCGGCTACAACAGCACCGCCTATCCCAGTGTGTGGTTTAAGAACAGCCAGGACTCTCTGAAGAACAACATTTGGATGACCGCCTACAGGCCGGCCCGCATGCCCAAAGACAAGTGGGGTGGAACGAGCGACAAAAACCTTTTCGCCGCCGATTTCGCCTTGAAGGCGGCGCAGGACAAAGGATGGGACGCCAACTCCCTCGTCGGCGATGCGATGTTCCTCGATCCCGCCAAAGGCGACTTCCGCGTGCGCGAGGAATCCGCCGCGTTGAAATTGGGCTTCAAAAATTTCCCGATGGATCGCTTTGGCGTTAAAAAACCCGCGCTCAAAGCCATCGCCCGCACTCCGGAAATCCCGCCGATGCAAACGGAGACGAAGAAACGCGGCCCCGCCACTGGGGAATGGCTCGGCGCGCGTTTGCAGGAACTCGGCAGCGGAGGATTCTCCGCTTACGGCATCGCCAAGGACGAGGGCGGTGTGGCGTTGATCGAAGTGCCTAAAGGCTCCGCCGCCGCCCGCGCTGGATTGAAGTCTGGTGACCTCCTACTGCAAATCAATGGCCAACGCGTGACGAAGGTCGGGCAGGTCCGCAGGCTCAGCGAGGAATCCGACACCCGCGCGCTCACGCTGAAAATCGTGCGCGACCAGACGCCCATGACTCTGGAACTCGAACAATGAACCGATTAGTTTGTCGTATGATTGGTTTTTTTCAAGCAACGGCAGTCGCCGCTTTACTCGTTCTTCTCGTCGGCTGCTGGCCCAATGCCCAAGCGCCTCAGGGAATGGTGTTGATTCCCGGCGGCGAGTTCAACATGGGGAGCGAAGCGAATTTTGCGTTCCCCAATGAAAAGCCCGTCCACCGCGTGCAGGTGGCTCCGTTTTTCCTCGATGTGCATCCGGTGACGAACGCGGAGTTCGCAAAATTCGTGCGAGCGACCGGTTACAAGACCGTGGCGGAGCGTGCCGTGGAGTGGGAGGAGATGAAAAAACAGCTTCCACCCGGAACCCCCAAACCGCCGGAGGAAGTGCTCCAGCCAGGTTCGTTGGTTTTCTGCCCGACATCCGGGCCGGTGAACTTGCGGGACATGTCGCAGTGGTGGGTTTGGAAAATCGGTGCCTCTTGGAAACATCCAGAGGGGGAGGGGAGTTCGATCCAGGGACGCGAAAATCATCCCGTCGTTCAAATCGCTTGGGAAGATGCACAGGCCTATGCGAAGTGGGCCGGAAAACGCCTTCCAACCGAGGCGGAATGGGAGTTTGCGGCCCGTGGCGGGCACGACGACTGGCGCTACGCCTGGGGCGATGTGGAGAGGCAGGATGGCAAGTTCATGCTCAATCGTTGGACGGGCGATTTTCCCTATCGCAACGTCGGCGAGGACGGCTTCTCCGGAACTTCCCCGGTGGGTTCGTTTCCGCCGAATGATTATGGTCTGTATGACATGGGGGGAAATGTCTGGAACTGGTGCTCGGACCTCTACCGCGCCGATACTTTCGCCGCGAGGGCTGAGGAGAATGCGGTTTGCTGTGATCCCAAGGGGCCACCCAGCGCAGCGGGTGAGAAGCCGATGTTTGGCGACCCCTCGCCCCCGACCATTCCCGGAGCCGAGCGCCGCGTGATGAAAGGCGGGTCGTTTTTGTGCCATCCCTCGTATTGCGAAAGCTACCGCCCTTCCGCCCGCCGGGGAACCTCGCCTGACACGGGGAGCAGCCATGTCGGCTTCCGTTGTGCGATGGACGCCCCTTCCGCCTCGGAGTCGAGATGAGGGAAAAACGCAATTGACATCATGAAGCACTGCCTCGTTGTCTTGATCTTGTGGACGATTGCCGTGGTCCCGCTTTGGGCCAACGGGGAGGCCGACGACCGTAGCGGCTTGATTGGATCGGACGCTCCCGCCGGGAAGCTCTATGTCTACAAACACAGCGCCGGCGAGCCGCGCAAAATGGAGATTTTCTTTCCCCCGAATCACGACCCTGCCAACTCCCGCGCACCCGGCCTGATCCTCTTCCATGGGGGGAATTGGAGTGGAGGATCGCTCGAGCAGTTCCGCATCGCCTGTGCCTACTTCGCGAGTCGCGGCATGGTCTGCGCGACCGCCAACTACCGCATGCTCACCAAGGCCGAGGCTAAAAAACTGCCTCCGGGCGAATCGCGAAAGCGCGTGTGTGTGACCGATGCCAAAAGCGCCATCCGCTGGTTCAATCAGCACGCGAAGGAACTCGGCTTCGATCCCGCGCGCCTCGTCGTCGGAGGGGGATCCGCAGGAGGCCACATCAGCGCCCTCGCCACACTCAATCCCGGCCTCAACGATCCCGCCGATCCCAAGGATGTCGACATCCGCCCGGTGGCCTTCCTGTGGTTCAATCCCGCCTTCTCGCCGGACGACGCCAACGATCCGGAGATCGATGTGCAGCGCCACCTCAGGGCGGACATGCCTCCAGCATTGGTGTTTTTCGGCAACAAGGACTCTTGGAAAAAAGGCTGGGATGCCGTGCACGCGAAGATGCGCTCGATGGACATCAACACCGTGGAATTGCAGCTCACGCCCGGCCAAGCCCATGGCTTTTTCAACAAAGACCCCTGGCAGACCATGACCCTCATCGCCGCCGATCGCTTCCTCACACGACTCGGCTTGTTGAACGGAGAACCCACCCTCAAGTCCAAACCCCTTATCCAATGAAACTCACCGCAACCCCACTGCTCCTCGCCGTCAGTCTGCTCGCTTTCGTGTTCTGCTCCAGCGCCTCGGCCGCCACCGTTGAGAAAATCTCCATCGCCGGAAAGCCCGTCACGATCAAGGTTCCGGACCAATCAGCCCCCGGCAAACCTTGGCTGTGGGTGGGAGAGTTCCCGGGACAGTTGAAGGCATTTCAGGAGGGATTGGTCGAAAAAGGGTGGCATGTGGTCCATGTCAGGGTGAGCAACCAATTCGGATCGCCCCAGGCGATGGATGTCTGGGAGAAGGTCTATGAGGAAATGCACGGCAAGCGCGGGCTTTCCGCCAAGCCGGCCCTGCTGGGCATCTCCCGTGGCGGGCTTTATGTGACGGCGTGGACGCGCCTCCACCCCGACCGCGTGAGCGTGCTTTATTTGGACAACGGCGTGTGCGACATCCGTTCCTGGCCGGCGGGATTTCAACTCACCAAGCAGGGCAAGGGAAGCGCGAAGGATTGGAAATTGTGCAAAACGGAGTTTGCTTACACGAGCGATGCCGAGGCCGGGGAAAAGGCCGCCAAACCCTGCGATGGAATGTTGCCCGTTATTCAGGCTGGTGTGCTTTTGATTTCCTGCCACGGCACGGCCGACTCGGTCGTTCCCTACGAGGACAACGCCGCGCCACTTGTGAAAATGTGGCAAGACAATGGGGGGCGACTGAAGCTCTTTCCCAAGGAGGGAGCCGACCACCACCCCCACGGACTGCCTGATCCCGCGCCGCTCATCGCAGCCATTGACGGAGAAGGTGCCTCCGATTCAACCCGTGCGGCACAATAAAACGCAAAACCAAACCGCTTTTGATCGCCTCCAGTCTGTTGACTGTCGTGTGTGCCGAGCCATTCCTCCTTGCCGGGGAAGGTGCACTGGCAGGCGAAAGGCTTAAACGGCAGGAAGCGAAACATGTGAATAGGTGCGACTGACTCTGGCGCGCTGCCCAAGTTTGAAAAATTCAGATATTCCTTTGATTCCCAGAATAATCAGCATGCCAAAAAGCCAATAAAAATGAACTGAGATTAAGGAAATGAATATCAAGCATGTCTATATGAGATGGAGTCGTGCGGCGACTCTGGTTGCGGTCGTCATGATGGGTGCCATGAATGGGTTGGCTCAACCCTACATTCCGGAAGAGGGTTCCGCAGAGTTGTCGCGGAATTCTCGTGCGCAGAGGCCGGCGAAAGTGGATCCTAATCTGCCGAATGTGCTGATCATCGGGGATTCGATTTCCATCGGCTATACCGGGGCGGTGAGCGCCAAGTTGGTGGGCAAGGCCAATGTGCTTCATAATCCGGGTAATGCGGAGGGAACCAAGCTGGGACTCGAAAAACTGAAGGAATGGCTCGGCGACACGAAATGGGATGTCATCCATTTCAACTGGGGGCTGCACGACATGAAAAGTGTGAAAGCAGAAACCGGGGAGAATTCAAATGATCCTAACGACCCGCGGCAGGCCGATCTGGAAACCTATACCGCCAACTTGGAGATTCTCGTCAAGCAGTTGAAGGCCACCGGTGCCAAACTGATTTTTGCCACCACGACGCCGTTCCCTGCCGGGGTGAAACCCTTCCGCCTGCCGGAGGATGCCGTGAGATATAATGCTGCCGCCCTGAGCGTCATTCGGGCTAACAACATTCAAGTCAATGATTTGTATCAATTGGTGTTGCCGAAATTGAACGCACTGCAGAAGCGAAGGAATGTGCACTTCAATCAAGAAGGTTCGAAGGTTTTGGGCGAGCAGGTCGCGGATGTGATTCAAGCAGCTATCGGTGAGCCGCAGGCGCGGGCTTCTCATCCTCCCGCACACTCCCTGTTCTACAAAGCACAGCATCAGGAAACCGGCAACATGTGGGATGTGTGGCTCTATCATCATGAGGGGACCTACTACCTGTATTACCTGGCAAATGCCGGTCCCAGACCTGCCAAGGGTGAGCCCTGGAACAACATTTCTTTGGCCACCTCGCCTGACGGTGTGCATTGGACGGAGAAAGGTCCGATCCTGAAAAAAGCTGAAGAGGCCACCTGGATGGGAACCGGCTCAACCTGGAAATCACCCGCCTTCGACCAGGACGGCAAATTTTATATGAATTTCTCTGAAGAGATCGGCGGGCGTCAAAACATCTACTTTGCCGAATCCAAAGACCTTCTCCATTGGACTCGTTTGGAAGGGGAGGACTACCGGTTTGTGCAGGATGAACGATGGTATAAGAAGAACGGCCGTTGGGACTGCATCTGGACCCTGCCCAAACCGGGCGGTGGATTTTATGGCTACTGGACAGCCAGTCCGCATTCCAAAGACAGCAAATTCGGTTTTGGCGAATCGGACGACGGCCTGCACTGGAAAGCACTCCCGCCACCTGAAGTGTCAGGGGTAAATCGCGAACATGCAGAAGTCGGAGCCGTAGAGAAGATCGGGAACAAGTATTACCTGTTGTTGGGGAACTACCCTCCCTACATGGTAACGCTGGTTGCCGATCGCCCCGAAGGCCCTTTTCGCGCGGCGCAGAAGAATTTCAACATCTTGACGGGACACACCTATTTTTGTCGCTTTTTCCCTCATCCGACAGATGGGATGCTGGTATGCCATTTCATACGAGACCGAAATGGGGAGGTTTCTTTTGCTCCGCTGAAGGATGTGCGCATCGACGGCGAAGGAACCCTGCGTCTCGGATGGTGGAAGGGGAATGAGAAGATGAAGCGCGTGGCCATCGCGGTCGAGACACCTACCGATACCCCCAAGACCATTGCCATGCTCGGTCAGATGTTTGATGCGAGCAAAGGAATCATTCTTGAAGGCACCTTGCGGTTGCCAAAGGGCAAGGTGGAGCAGCGCAGTGGGCTGTATATTGAGTGTGGGAATCGCGGGGGAGCCGGTGTGCTAATTGATCATTCCGGGGTGGCCGAACTGGGTTCTATACAGGCGAACGGCGACGATTTCAAAATCAGCGAAGTCAATAAGCGAGGCAAGAAGCAAGATCTGAAACGCGTCGACCGGGAAATGACCTTTGCAAGTCCAGCGAGGTTTCGCCTCTTGCTTAAAGGGCCGCTGATGGAGTTCTACCTTGATGATATTCTGATCGAAAGCTTCGCACTGCCTGACAATGCCACCGGCCGGATCGGAGTGATTAACTCCGCAGAAACTTTGGGAACACTGAAAGCATGGGAGTAGTGGCCAGTTTTCGACAGTAATCGGCGAAACACTGCCGGGAAAGAGCTATTCTGAAATCCGTGAAATCCATTTCAATTTCATGACTCCCAAACCTATCTCTCCCTTGAATGGGCTCGCGGTTCTCGTCTCCGGCTCGCTGCACGCCGATGTGAAACCCAACCCGCTGTTCACCGACGGTGCGGTCCTGCAACGCGGCCAGCCGGTTCCGGTCTGGGGCACGGCACGGGATGGCGAGAGGGTAACTGTCGAATTCAACAAGCAGCAAGGCCTCCCCGCCTCGCCCTACCGCACGGACGTGGATTGACAAGAATCGTGTCTCGCGCGTCCGATTCTCAGAAAATGTGCGGCTATCCTGTGAACACAGGATACGCAGACCTGAAAAAAAGGCTACAGTTTGATCTTAGGAACGGCAATAGCCCAGTCCCCGAGTTCTGAAAATACCCACCAAACCCCCACCAAACCCCCACCAAAAACCAATCCCATCTCGGGAAACCGATATGAAAACCCATTACCGCAGAAACAGCTTCCTCCCCCTTGCCGCCGCGCTCGCGCTGCTGGTCAATCACGCCACGGCCGCCACCTTCACGTGGGATGGATCTGACACGGCCTATTGGAATCTCGCTGCGAACTGGGCTGGTGGGGTCGCTCCAGTGTCTGCCAACACCAACGATATCATCATTAGCGGTACCGCTAATGTTTCGCAAATGCTTCCCGGCGCCGTATCCTACACCATCAAATCGCTGACGTATGATGCCACTAACGATGCGGACACCAGGTTCACGATGACCTCTACCCTCAACGCCGCCCAGAGCGCTCGCAATCTGACATTTAATTCAAACTCGGGCAATGCAACCTTGACTGTGGAATCCGGCTCCACCGGAAATAAAACCATTGATAGGATTGGGACGATTAATCCGGCCACTATCATCCTTACCAGTTCGCTGGATGTTATTCACAATGGCAGCGGAACGCTTACGCTGGGGAACGCAGTCAATGCGAGTGTCGGAGGCGGTGGTGGCATCAACAAATCCGGCACCGGCACCTTGTCCCTCCCCGGCGCCAACACCTACACCGGCGCGACCACCATCACCACCGGCACTTTGCAACTGAATGGTTCCACCCATGCCAGCAGCACCGTGGGCATCGGCACCGCCGGCATCCTGTCCGGCAGCGGCACGGTCAATGGCAACGCCACCCTGACCGGCGGCGGGATCATCAACAAATCCGCGGGAAGCATCGCCGGCACACTGGCTGTCACCGGCGGTAACTGGAACGGCGCGGGCACTGTCACCGGCGCGGTCACCTCCAGCAGCGGCACCTTCACCATCGGCAACGGTGCCAATCTCACCTCCACCGCCGGAGTATCCGCCATCGGCGGTGCCTTGGTCGTCAACGGCACGCTGACCGGTAACCTGAGCACCAACTCCAGTACCACCCTCAGCGGCACCGGTACCATCACGGGAAACACCACCATCTCCGGCATCCACAGCCCAGGTAACTCGCCCGGCATTCAGTCCGTCAGCGGAAACCTCGGCTACAACACCGGTTCTTCGGTCACTTTGGAGCTGATGGCCAATGCTCTCGGCGTCCGCGGCACGGATTTCGACGGAATCAACGTCGGTGGCATCCTCGACTTCATCGGGCCCACGACCGTCAACCTAGCTTTCAACTTCGCAGGCAGTTCAGTCGATTGGACGGACGCTTTCTGGGACATCAGTCGCATCGGCACTTCCGGCTGGCTGGTTTATGACGTGGCGGGCTCGACCACGAACTTCTCCAACCTCTCCGTCACCGCCGCCAACTGGCTCGACGGCTCGGGCGGGAGTTTCAACACCTCCAACCTCGGCAATACCTTCAGCCTCTACCAGGACGGCAACGACATCTACCTCAACTACAACGTCGTCCCCGAGCCGAACGTGGCCGCGCTGCTGGGTGGTCTCGGCACACTCGTGCTGCTACGCCGCCGCCGCTGAGGAGCCAGTGCTTCGGTTGCCGCTTCACGGCCCGGTGCTTCAGTGAATCCGTAAGAGAATAGCGAAAGACGCGCTGCGAAGCGGCTGAGGAGCCAGTGCTTCGGTTGCCGCTTCACGGCCCGGTGCTTCAGTGAATCAGTAAGAGAAAAGCGAAAGACGCGCTGCGAAGCGGCTGGGGAGCCAGTGCTTCGGTTGCCGCTTCACGGCCCGGTGCTTCAGTGAATCAGTAAGAGAAAAGCGAAAGACGCGCTGCGAAGC
>CAIXKE010000075.1 GCA_903919975.1 Akkermansiaceae bacterium
CGGATGCCCGCTTCAAGCCACAGCGAATCGGCAAGAGCGGGGCAGTTCCGACTGAACCGTGAGAGATCGAGATAACCGAAGACTGGCTTGAAAAATTCGTTTCCGACAATTGATTTACAGTGAGTTGCGTTGAGCATGAAATTTTTTTAGCCTAACAGACTCTATGGCGAGCCTTATTCACGCTTGGGGGCGGGTATTTCGCAACGCACAAGCCCGGGAGAGTGATTTCAACCTGCCGGAACTCATCCCGTCAGAAGCGATCCTGTGCGCATACAACCCGCACAGGATGAGTATTTTCAGCCCCAAAGTTGAACACCGTTGATTGGCCCTATCACGCATTGGCGCTTCATACCATTTAATTGTTCCCTTGAACACAATAAAGAGTGAAAATTTTTCTCTAGTGAAGTTGCGATTGTGCTTGTGAGCGTTCGTTTCAACGGCTTTCTTGTAATCGTTCTGATTACCATCCTGGCAAAATAATAGAAAGTCTAAATCACTTACTAGGAAAAAACCAAATGGTATTCTGATACGCAAAACATCGCACGAAAACCACAACTAAAAACAATGAAAAACAAATACTACATCGCCACCCTATCCGCAACAGTCCTCACATGCGCCATGGCACATGCTGGTGACACACTGGCCACTGCACCAACTGCTAGCTCACCGACAGCAGGCTTCAGTCCTTATCTGGGAGTGAGCGGCGTTTACAACGAGCTTACAGCCGGGTTAGGCGGTGATTCCATCACAGAAGACACCACCGGTTTCAAACTCGTGGGTGGTTTCGAGTTGTCACACGGCTTTTCGGTAGATGGAAGCTTTGAGAAAACTTACGGCTCTGTCGCCCTTGGTGGGGATTCTGCAGATTTTAGCTTCACAGACACCCGGTTGATCGTGAATTACACCCACGAGCTGGAACAGGGTTTCTCGCTGGTCGGTGGACTGGGTTACGGGTATCTTGGAGTTGACTTTGAGGGTATCACTATTTCGACTGAAGGTCTAATGGCCGAAGCAGGAATCAAGTATCAATCCGGTCAATTCTTTGGTGGGCTACAATACAACCATCTCTTTTCGATGCACACCGTCCCAAGCGCTTTGCTGGAAAACGAAGATATTGGTCTTATCGAAGCCTATGTTGGATATCAGATCAATGAAAATGTCGCTGCGACCCTTTCCGTTGAAACACAAGTCGTTGGTGATTCGCTTCTCGAAAAAGATCTGGGTGTCGCACTTGGACTCCTGTATTCCTTCTAATCAGTAGATAGATATTGGTTGCTGATCCACCCCTTGTCTGTTGGGGGGTGGATTTTTTTTGACCTAGGCCTTGCTTCAATACTCACGCGTCAACTCCACGAGCACATCGCCAGGCGTTGGCTGCATTGGTAGTTTTCCACCCCCGCAACCGGTCGCACATCATCCTCAGGCGCGATCCGGAGTGGCAACTGCGGGCACCGTCATTTTCCAAAGGCGCGGGGCGAGCATGACGCACGCCACGAAAAGCCCCACCGCCAGCCCGCTCCAGACGCCCACGGCACCGAGGTCAAATTTCATGGAAAGCAGCACCGCGATGGGCAGGCCGACCATCCAGTAGGCGAAAAATCCGATCAGCGCGGCATCCTCGCATCGTGCAGGCCGCGCAGTACCAACGGTGTTCAACTTTGGGGTCATGAGCGGCGTAGATTTTAGCGAGAATGGCCAGTGCGTGCTGCCATGAGCGCTCGGAGTCCAGCTGGTTTTTCAACCAGCGGATGAACTTCACAGTGCGTTGGGTGAGGCGTTGGATGCATTGCTGGAGAACAGTCAATCCGCCTCCGCCATTGCTTTTGGACTGGGCATCGCGCTTGGCGAGTGTTTTGCCTTTGCGCTTGTTTTCGATTTCGTTGCAGATGCCGGATTCCCGGAAGATTTGCTCTTCCATCAGGGTCATGAGGTTGTGGGTCAAGCACAGCAGGCGGGCTTGACAAGTTTTCGCGTTGGCGGTGCTGGCTCACGACTTGGTTTCGCCGAGTTTATTTTTGAGTTCGTCGAAGACTTTCTCAACATCCCAGCGTGACTTGTATAGCAGGGCGGCGAAAGATACTTTGTGAAATTTGCTGATGGTACTCATGGGCGCATTCGGTTCGACATTGATGGTTCCTCCGATATGAGTCCTCTATCGATGACTTCTTGGATGAATCTTAAACCCGGCTCTCGAAATCTTGCATCACTTATAAAGGACGCAACCGAGATGCGAGATGAATGAGCGTTACGATCGTCGCTCCGCACCACTAGGCATCCCTCTGACGGCTGCCACGCGAACGGCCGGTCCTGCGGAGCCATATGATAATCCGAATACCAATCCGGTGCGCGAGGGGCTGTAGATTTTCATGATGCCATCGGCATCGACCGGGTAGGGGATGGAGGGATCGAGGCGATTGTGGCCGCCGAATTCCGGGGCATCGGTATCGAGTATGAGTTCGCGTGCTTCCAAGCCGGGCACGCGGATCGGATAGCCGAAGGGCGATTCGCTGACGGAGAAATTGAAGACGAAGATGAAATTTCCGCGTTCGGCGACGAGGATTTTCGGGCCGTGGTCGATGTGGAGGACCTGGGCGGGCGGGGTGGCTAACAGATTGGTCTTGCGGGCGAAGTCCATCAGTTCGCGGTCGAATTCCGCGAGCCATTGGTATTTCAGCTCGGGGTTTTCCACCAGCGACCATTGGCGGCGGCAATAATGATAGGACCAGCCATTGCCTTCGCGGGGGAAGTCGAGCCATTCGGGGTGGCCGAATTCGTTGCCCATGAAATTGAGCCAACCCTCGCCGCCGAGCACGAGGGTGACGAGGCGGATGAGTTTGTGCAGGGCGATGCCGCGTTCGATGACCGGATGCGGGTCTGCCTTGGCCATGTGCCAATACATTTCCTGATCCATCAGCCAGAAGGCTAAGGTTTTATCGCCGACGAGTGCTTGGTCATGGCTTTCCGCGTAGGCGATGGTGGCTTCGCCGTGGCGGCGGTTGGCGAGCACGCTCCACAGGTCGTCGAGATTCCAATCTTCATCACGGCTGTGTTTGAGGAGTTTGATCCAATAATCCGGGATGCCCATGGCGAGGCGGTGGGTGAATCCGACGCCGCCTTCGGTGAGCGGCCGGCAGAGGCCGGGCATGCCGGACATGTCTTCGGCGATGGCGATGGCGCCGGGTTTCATGTCCTGGATGAGTTTTGCGGCGAGTTGCAGATAGAGGATGGCATCCTCATCCGCATCGCTGCCGAAGTAGTCGTCATAACTGCCGAAGGATTTGTTGCCGCGCGAGTGGTAGAGCATCGAGGTCACGCCATCGAAGCGGAAGCCATCGAAGCGGAATTCTTCGAGCCAGTAGCGGACGTTGGAGAGGAGGAACTGCCGGACTTCCGGGCGGCCGTAGTCGAAGCATTTGGAATCCCAAGCTGGGTGTTCGCCGCGGTCGCCATCGTGGAAATACTGGTTTCCGGAGCCGTCGAAATCGTTGAGTCCCTCGGAGAGGTTTTTCACTGCATGCGAATGGACGATGTCCAACAAGACGGCGAGGCCGAGGCCGTGGGCGGTATCGATGAGAAATTTCAGATCCTCCGGGGTTCCGAAGCGTGAGCAGGGTGCGAAAAACGACGAGACGTGATAGCCGAACGAGCCGTAATACGGATGCTCTTGGACGGCCATGAGTTGCACCGTGTTGTAGCCGGCCTTGGCGATGCGCGGCAGGACGGATTCCGCGAATTCCCGGTAAGTGTGGACGCGCGCCTCTTCGCCGCCCATGCCGACGTGACTTTCGTAAATCAAGGGTGCTCCGAGGGCAGCGGGATCGAAGTGATGTTGCCAGACATGCGGCACCGGTGGCGCCCAGATTTGTCCGCTGTAGTCATGGGTCGTCGGGTCTTGGACGGCGCGGCGGATGCAGGCTGGGATTCGGTCGCGGCGTGATCCATCGGCGCCGATGATGTGGAGTTTGACTTGTTGTCCGTGCTGCAGGGCGTCGTGTGGCAGGGTGAGTTCCCAGACACCGCCGGGCAGTGATTTCAGGGGATGGGTTTCGCGCTGCCAATCGTTGAAATCGCCGATCAGTGAGATGGCCTGCGCTTGGGGAGCCCATTCGCGGACGGTCCATTGTTGGGTGGGCGCATGAAAATGAATGCCGGCGTATTTGTGGCCGGTGGCGTATGCGGTGAGTGTTCGCGAGTGCTCCTCGATGGCCGTTAGTTCCTGAGAGAATCGCGTCATCCGGCGCTCGATGGCCGCTTGATGAGGCTCCAGCCAAGGATCATCCACCACGAGTTTGGGTATCTCGGTCATTGCGAACGATGATGCCCCATCGGTTACCAACCGAAAAGCCAAATCTGCGTGTCATGGCTCGAACTCGATCGGATAGGCGATGTGGTCGAGTTGTTTGGCGGTGACGCCGGTTTTTTGATCGAAATCGATGAAGCGCACGCGCCAGCGTTAGGTGTGGGATCGATTCGGGTTTTCATCGACCGTGTGTTTGCCGGTCCATCCGAGTGGCGCTGGGGATTTTCCTTCTGGGTGATCGATTTGATCCGGCGGGTGGTTTGTATGCGGCGGTGAGCCTCGCCGATGGTTTGGCCGGTGAAGATCGCATTCCAGAATTCGGCCCGTTGTTGTTCTTGCTGGGTGATGCCGGGGCGGGTCTGGCCGCAGAAGCTCACGGCCCCGTTGAGGAAGAAGCGGGATATCACCGAGTGAAATTCCGGTTCGCGGTCGAGATTGGCGGTGAGGCAACCGCCCGACTCGATGACGGTCGGCGCGAGCAACACGCTGGGCATGACTCAGCGGGGATGATGATCCCGAACTCCGGGCTTGGATCATGGACGAGGATCCGTAGTTTCTCCGGCATGTCATCGGCCATCGCCTTGGATCTGCTCATCATCGGGGTTTATTTCGCCATCATCGTGGGGATTGGCGTGCATTTCAGTAGGCGGAAAGCAAACGTTGCGGACTTTGCGTTGGGCGGGCGATCGATCCCATGGTGGGCGGTTTTGGCCTCGATCTTGGCCTCGGAAATCAGCGCGGGCACGTTTTTCGGGACACCGGGCGAGGGGTTTCGTTTGAGAAATTACACGTATGCGCAGCTCCTGGTCGGCTACTTGCTGGCGCGCTTGGTGGTGAGCGCAGTGTTCATTCCCGCATATTACAAACACAACGTGGTGAGCATTTACGAGTTTCTCGAAATGCGTTTCGGCCCGCGCAGTCGGAGGATTGCCAGCATGTTGTTTTTGCTCACCCGCTCGCTGGCGAGTGGGTCGAGATTGTGGGTGCCCACCTTGTTGCTGGTCGTGATTTGGAACCGGCTGAACCCTGGAAATCCGTTGGGAAACTGGCAGCAGTTCTGGTTCACGGGGGCGGCGCTGGTGGTGATCAGCCTGCTGACGGCGGCCTACACGGCCGTGGGCGGCATCAAGGCGGTGATTTGGACGGATGTGTTGCAGATTGCGGTGCTGTTCGGCGCGTTGGGATTCTCGGTCTGGTATTTGTTAGGCCACATCCCGGGCGGCTGGGAGGGTGCGAAATCGCATCTCACCGGACCGCATGACCTCATGCTTTGGCAGTGGGCTGGCGATGCGTCGGCGGACACGATGTGGGGAAAAATTAAAAGTGTTTTGGAAACCGAATTCACCGTTTGGGCGGCCTTGTTCGGCTCCCTGTTTGTGACGCTCGCCACTCACGGCACCGATCAAGACATGGTGCAGCGGATGCTCACCGCGAAAAACAAGCGCCAGAGTGCCGTGGCCACGATCCTATCTGGATTGGCCGATATCCCCGTCACCTTCGCCGTGCTGACCATCGGCATTTTGTTATCGGTTTATTACGGTCATGTGGTGAATGATCCCGCGTTGCCGATGGCGGCCGGGAAGCCGGACAGCACGCGGATTTTCCCGTATTTTGTCATTGATGTCATGCCGGGCGGCCTGCGGGGCTTGGTGATTGCCGGCGTGCTGGCCACCACGATGGGCTCGCTGGGCACGGCGATGAATTCCTTGGCCACGAGTTACTCACGGGATTTTCATTTTCGCTGGTTCAAGACACCGGATGAGGATGCGGCGCGCGTGCGCATCATCAAGCTTGCGACGCTCGGATTCACCTTGGTGTTGATCTTCGTCGGACTTGCCACCGCATTTGTCAAAGCCCACAACCCGGGTCTCAGCATCATCGGGATCATCCTGGGGAGTTTTGGCTACACCTACGGGTCCTTGCTGGGGGTGTTCATCGTCGCGCTGTTCACCCGCTCGCGAGGCAGTGATTTTGGAAACCCGATTGCCATGGTGGCGGGTGTTATTGCCGTCGCGGTCCTCAGCAATCTGCCCAACGACCTGAGCGAGATGATCATCGGGACCGATCTTTACCAAAATCCCACGTGGATGCCGGTGATCGAGTTTCCTTGGCGGATCATGGCGGGCACCTTGGTCACGGTGGCGGTGGCATTGTGTTTCAAAACCCCCACGAATTCAACGGCCAAGCAAGGCTGAAAGCCGGGTGCCCATCCGCAGTAATTGCGCTCATGCGTGCTCGTGACGGATCTTTCGCTTTTTGTTCCGTCGATAAAATTTTGATGTCGGTGTTGTCATAATGCGACTTGTTCGTTTTCAATAAGATGCGCCATTGCTGACATCAAAATGAAGAAAATGGTTTGGAAAAACGAAGCAAATCAGGGGTCAAGTTTTTTAAAAAAACAAACCGTGGAACCCTTGTGGAATCGGGTAAAAAATCGTATATTGTTAGAGCGGGTGAAAAAGATTTTCCCAGCGCCGCAAGAATACGCAGAATTTTTTCGCACCGCATTCCGCCACCTGGTGGGGGATTGGGCTCGGGCGGTAGTTTAAAAATTTTCAAAGCAGATTAACTCACGACAATGGAATCAGTGGAGGCGGCAAGACATGAGATGATGGAGGCGGAGGAGATTTCCTTCAAGGGCTCCGAGGGATGGGCGGGGGTTTGCGATGTATTGCGGAAGAGTGTTGGCGAGGATTCATTTCAGCGGTGGTTTCGCGCGGCGGATTGGGCCGGCCACGAGGATGGTGTGGGGAGGGTGACGGTTCCCGGCGAAATCCATCAGGTGTGGGTGGAAACGAACTACCTGCCGGAACTGACGGTTGCGGTGAATGAAATTTTCAGCGAAGTGCGCGAGGTGCGGGTCATTATCGGTGATGCTCCGGAAACCGTGCCGGCACATTCTATCGGCCACTCGAAGCGTGGCGCGGCGCCGGCCAAGATCGGCAAGGCCGCCGGCCTCGAAGGGGAGGCGCTGGAGCGCCGGATCAAGAGCTCGGGATTGAACCCCTCGAACACGTTCGCCAGCTTTGTGGTGGGCGTGAACAGCCAGTTCGCCCATGCGGCTTGCGAGGCGGTGGCGAAGAAAACGGGCATTGGATACAATCCGCTTTTCATTCATGGCGGGCCCGGCCTCGGCAAGACCCACCTGATGCAGGCGATCGGTCAGGAAATTCTGCGCGGTCGGCCAGGTTCGCGGGTGGTTTATCTGACCTGTGAGAAATTCACCAACGAGTTCATCGACTCCGTGCGCCGTGGAGATCTTGAGAAATTCCGCCGTCGTTACCGGAGTAGCGATGTGCTGCTGATCGATGACGTGCAGTTTCTCGCGGGCAAGGAGCGCTCGCAGGAGGAGTTTTTCCACACATTCAACACCTTGTTGGATGGTCGTAACCAAGTCGTTTTGACCTGCGACCGGCCCGCCTGCGAGATCAAGAGCTTCGAGCCACGCCTCGTCTCGCGTTTCGAATGCGGCCTGACCGTCGAAATGCAGCCGCCGCAAATGGAGACCCGCCTAGCCATCCTGCGTAAAAAATCCGCCGACTGGAAAGTGAAGGTGGACGAATCGATTCTGTTGTTCCTGGCTGAGAAAATCCGCACCAACGTCCGGCGTCTCGAGGGAGCCCTGATGCGGGTCGCCACTTACGCTTCGCTCGCCGGCGAGGGCGTGACGGTGGAGAAAGTGGAGCATTTGCTGCGCGACCTGATCCGTGAGGAAGCCAGCCGCCAAGTCAGCATCGACGCCATCCAGAAAGCGGTGGCCGAGCATTTCGACGTCCGCCTGGCGGATATGACCAGCCGCCGCCGTCCTGCGAGCATCGCCTATCCGCGGCAAATCGCCATGTTTCTGAGCCGCTCGCTCACGAAAGGCTCGCTGATGGAAATCGGCGAGGCATTTGGCGGCCGCGATCACGGCACAGTGATCCATGCCTGCAAGAAAATCGCCGGGCGGATGGACGACGAATCCGGTCTCCGGGACACATTGGCCCGGATTGAGTCTCAGTTGCGCCGTTGATTCTGAGGCACCTGTGAGATTCTTCACAGAAGTTCACAGAAGTCTTGCCAAGGGGCACTGAAAGCGGAAACTGCTCAGCGTTCAACCACCCGGTTACCATCCATGAAGTTCCGTATTTCCAAGGAAGCATTTCTCGACGGCCTGCAAAAGGTTCAGCACGTGGTCAGTTCACGTACGACCCTGCCGATTCTTTCCAACGTCTTGCTCGTTGCCAAAGATGGGCGATTGCAGTTCACCACCACCGACCTTGACGTCGGGATCACGGGGTCCGTTGAGGCTCAGATCGAGAAAGAAGGGGCCACCACGCTGCCCGCCAAACGCCTCGTGAGCATCGTCCGCGAACTTCCCTCAAGTGAGGTGGAGGTTTCCGTCGATTCGAAAAACCATGCGTCGATCCGCAGTGGTCCGTCATTTTTCAAAATCATCGGTCTCGGTGAGACTGAATTCCCGCCGTTGCCGGATTTCGCCAATGCCAAGGAGTTCAAGATCCCGCAGAATGTCTTGCGCGATGGGCTGAAGAAAACCTCCTACGCCATTTCCACCGATGAGACGCGCTACGTGCTCAACGGAATTTTCACCTCGTTTCGCGATGGGAAAATGACTCTCGTCGCCACCGATGGTCGCCGCTTGGCGATGGTCGATGCCGATCTGGAATTCCCCGCCTCCCACGAAACCGACGTGATCATCCCGTCCAAGGCCGTGCAGGAACTCCAGCGGCTGCTCGGAGAATCCGGCGATGTGATCGTCAAACTCAGCGACAGCCAAATTTCCTTCTCCATCGGCGACAGCCTGCTTTGCAGCAAGCTCATCGAGGGCAACTATCCGAATTACCGCCAAGTCATCCCCGGCGACAGCAACGAGCGGGTGGTCATCTCCCGCGAGGCGCTGCTTGAAACCGTCCGCCGCGTTTCCTTGCTGTCCTCGGACAAGTCGAACTCGGTGAAACTCGTCTTCAGCGAGAACCGCATTGAAGTCACTGCCAACTCGCCGGATGTCGGTGAAGCGCAGGAATCGATGGATGTGATCTATCAGGGGCCGCCGATGCAAATCGCCTTCAACCCCGAGTTCCTCCAAGCCCCACTCCGCGCCCTCGACAGCGACGACGTCTATCTTGACCTCATCGATGAAATGAGCCCCGGCGTGCTGCGCATCGAAGGTACTTTCCTCTACGTGCTCATGCCGATGCGCGTGACGAACTAAAGTAGTCCAGGACTTCAGTCCGTTCTGGATGAATCAGGCGCAGGCCACGGCGCATCGCTCACCTCGAAGCCTGATTTCCCATGGCGACGAAAAAAACGAGCAAAGAACTTCCCGGCGGTTGTGTATCCCTGTTCGGGTTGCCGTTTCTCGCGGGCGGTATCGTGACATCATGGATATATTTCTCCGGTTACACGGACTACATGAAAGCCCGGGGATGGGAAGAAGTGCCGTGCTGGATCGAATCCGCAAGCCTGGAAAACCACAGTGACAGCGATGGTTCCAGCTACAAAGCCACCGCCACCTACCACTATGAGTTTGCCGGCCGCACTTGGCAGGGCGACCGGGTTTCTTGTATAATGCTGCCGACAACATCGGCGATTTCCAACAGAACGCGCATCGCGAGCTCTCGCAATACGTGATGAAAAAATCCGCCGCGACCGAAGCGGCGAAGCCCGAGGATGCCACCAAGGCGTTTCATTGTTATGTAAACCCGGATAATCCATCCGAGGCGGTGCTTTACCGTTCGTTGCGCTGGGAGATGCAGTCGTTCCTGGCCTTGTTTGCCTTAACATTTCCCGCGGTGGGGGCGGGCTTGGTGTTAGGCGGCTGGATCGGTTTGGGTGTCCAAAAACGGGAAGCCGCACTTAAGGAGCGGTATCCTGACGAGCCATGGAAATTGCAATGGGCGGAGTCCGTGATCCCCGAAACCCGCACGGTTTGGGGCAAGGCCCTGCATCTCTACACATTTTGGTCCGCCCTGGTCGTTTTTCCGTTGGTCTTCGCCACCGTATCCAGCGGCGCATTCCAACAAGGCGCAATCGCAGTCCTAGTGATGACCTTTCCCGCGTTCTGGTGCATTCCCGCATGGTTTTCGGGAAAATTCCTCCGCCATCGCATGGCGGTCGGCACCACCCGCTTTGAGTTGGCCGATGGACCCGGGTCACCCGGCGGGCTGCTGCGCGGCTCGGTATGGTTGGAAAAGCCTCCGCCGATGCACAAGAGCGGAGAAATCCATCTGGTCTGTGAAAGGCTCATCACGCGCAAGAGCGGCGATGGAGACTCAACTTCCACGGAGAAAATCTGGAGCCAGCGTGTCATTGTGGAAGCGGATTCGGTCACGCGGGATGTTTCCGGATTCCGCATTCCGGTGATTTTTACGCTACCTGCGGATGCTCCGCAAAGCGCGCCGACGGATCAGGATCCCATTCGGCAAGTCTGGAAGCTGCGGTTCGTGGTGCCGGGCACGGCGATTCAATCGGATTTTGAGATTCCGGTTTTTCGCACCGGCCGGACTCCCTTGCCTGTGGGAATTTCACAAATCCCGGTGGGCTCGATTCTGGACGGGACATCCGCGGATCTGCCGTCGCTTCTCGCCGCACGCGGTATCCGCGCGGAGTTTTCCGCCGACGGCACACCCACATCACTCGTCTGTCCTGCGGGAAGAAACCGCGCGTTGATATTCTTCCTGTTGTTTTTCAACATCATTTGGACGGGGGCGACGGTGTTGCTCATCGTGGAACACGCGCCCTTGCTCCTTCACATTTGGTTTGTGAGCAATCATTTCCGCAGGTTGGACATGTGTGCTTGGATCGCTTGATCCCATTCGATTACGGAAGAGCCTTGAAATATCCGCGACGGGCCGCAATCATCCGCGTCCTCATGTCGAAGAAAACCTTTATTGCAGTGGACTTGGGTGCTGGAAGTGGCCGCGTGATCGCAGCCATCACGGATTCCTCGAAAATCGTTCTCGAAGAATTGCACCGCTTCGACAACCCGGGCACGGATCTTCCCGGGGGATCGTTTTGGAACAGCATCGGGCTATACCGCGAGATTCTCGAAGGCCTGCGCCGCGCGGTGGAGCTTCATGGCGATTCGATCATTTCGATCGGCATCGATACCTGGGGCTGCGATTTCGGGTTGCTGGGTCCTGACGGCGGCTTGTTAGGGCTGCCCCACCAATATCGCGACCCGCGTTTCAATGGTATGGCCGAGGCGATGCACGCGTTGATGCCGGAGGTTGAAATTTACGCCCACACCGGACTCAAAACGAATTTCTACAACACCTCGTTGCACCTGTTGGCGGAGGCGAAGAAGAACAGCCCGGCCTTGCGCGAGGCTGAGCGTTTGCTCTTCATGCCGGATCTTTTGGCTTACTGGCTTACTGGACGCCAGGCCTGCGAACGGACGGTCGCCTCGACCTCGCAACTGCTCGATCCACGCACCGGCGAATGGGCGCGCGATGTGATCAAGGCGCTCGGACTGCCGGATAAAATCTTCGGCGAAATCGTTGCGCCGGGCACCGTGCTCGGGCCGGTGCGCGAGGAAGTGGCCGCCATCATCGGCAAGGCCGGCATTCCGGTGGTCGCCACGGCTTGTCACGATACCGCCTCGGCCGTGGCGGGCATCCCGATGGAAGGAATGGGCAGCTTGTGGCTCTCGTCCGGGACATGGTCGATCATGGGCATTGAATCTCCCGAGGCGATCACCACCGAAGTGGCGTATCAACTGGGATTCTGCAACGAGCTCGGAGTGAACGATAGCATCCGTTTCCTGAAAAACATCAGCGGCCTGTGGTTGCTACAGGAATGCAAACGCCAATGGGAACTCGATGGCAAACCGCTCGATTTCGCCGCGATGTCCAAGCTGGCCGAGGCCGCGGAACCGTTTTCCGCATTCATCAACCCCGACGACCCGGCATTTGCCAACGCCGGCGGGATGCCCGGAAAAATCCAGGCTTGGTGTAAAAAAACCGGGCAAGCGGTGCCGCAAGATCCAGGGGCGGTTCTTCGGGTCGCCACCGATTCGCTGGCGCTGAAATACCGCATGGTGTTCGAGAGCATCAAATCGCTCACGGGCAGGGATTTCCAACGTCTCCACGCGGGGGGCGGGGGGATTCAGAATGAAGCGCTCAGCCAGGCGACGGCGAACGCGCTCGGGATCGAAGTGATGGCCGGCCCGGTGGAGGCGACTTCCTGTGGCAACGTGATCACGCAGATGATCGGCACCGGTCATTTGGCGGACCTGCAAGCGGGCCGCGAATTGATCCATCGGTCATTCGATTTCAAGACGTATCAACCGCAGGACACCGCCGCATGGGATGCTGCCTACGCGAGCGCCAAGGAATTGCTCACGCGGATTTGCTGAGATGACTTTTTCAGGGTGATTGCGGATTTGCGGCAGCAGGACCCAAAGCTCAAGGAGCGGCGGAACGTGTCCGCCGATGCCCATGAAAAAGCCAATGAGGTGAGCGAAGCGCTTTCCATTGTCCCTCATGGTCAGCGCGATCATGCATCGCCCCTCCGTGCGTGGATGGTGGATTTTTCCGCGGCGCATTCAAGTCTTGTCAGCGGGCCCGGGTATCTTTGGGATGCCGGAGGCCAATCATTTCCGTTCCCCTTACCAACCCAGTAACTCATGTCCACGACCTCCACCTCGACCACTGTCCGTCTTTCGGTGATGATGTTCCTCCAATTCTTCGCTTGGGGATCGTGGTTTGCCACCCTCAAGCTGGCATTCAGCACGAATGGTTTGGGAGATTTCATTGGTGGTGCCTACGGCAGCGCGCCTCTAGCGGCGATTTTCGCGCCCTTATTCCTGGGTTTGGTCGCCGATCGCTTTTTCCCTTCGGAAAAAGTGATGGGTGTCCTATTGGTGATCGGCGGCATTCTGATGGCATGGATTGCCAAACTCGCCCCGGAAGGAGCGGCGCAGGGGCCCTTGATCGTGAAACTCATGTTCGCCTATATGTGTTGCTACATGCCCACCCTCGGGCTTTCCAACACGATCGCCTTCACCCACCTCCCGCAGGAGAATTTCCCGAAGGTCCGCGTGTGGGGCACCATCGGCTGGATCGTTGCCGGACTGGGTATCGGATTTGTTGGTTGGTCGAATTCACTCCACATCTTCTGGCTCGCCTCGGCATCGTCAGCGCTCCTCGGGGTTTTCTGTTTTACCCTTCCTACCACTCCGGCACTAGCCAAAGGCGAACCACTAAGCATCCGGTCATTGTTGATGCTCGATGCCTTCAAGCTCTTCAAAAATCCGCCCTTCGCCGTGTTCGCCATCTGCTCGATGCTGATTTGCATCCCGCTGGCATACTATTACGGACAAACCTCCGACTTCCTCGCTGCGGCGGGATATAAGGAAGCAGGTTCTTTCATGACTCTAGGCCAGATGTCTGAAATCATCTTCATGCTGCTCATTCCTTTCTTCTTCCGCAAACTCGGCGTGAAGATGATGCTGCTCGTCGGCATGGGCTGCTGGGTTCTGCGCTACGCGCTGTTCTCTTTTGGTGCTCCCGATCAAGTCGCATGGATGCTGCTGATCGGCGTCGCTCTCCACGGGATTTGCTACGACTTCTTCTTTGTCACGGGCTTCATATATACCGACAAAAAAGCACCGAAGGCGATCCGTGGCCAAGCGCAAGGCTTGCTCGTGTTCCTGACCCAGGGCGTCGGGATGTTTATTGGCTACCTGTTTGCCTTCGGTGGCAATTTTCCGTTCACCGCCGTCAAGGTGCCCAACACCATCGGTATTGGTGATGCCACATACGGCGCGCCTCCTTCCGCTGATCTGGTCAACGCGATCAAGGAGGCAAGCGCGGGAGCCCCCGTGAAATCGACACTCGAATCCCTCATCGGCATGTTCAGCAAGGGATATCCGGATGGTGTGAACCCGGAACTCGTTACCAAGGTGATGACCGACTGGAAACACCTCTGGCTTTTCCCCGCCGGCATGGCTGCGGCGATCGCCATCTTGTTTTTGCTGGCCTTCCGGGACAAGTCTGCGGATGACATCGAGTCCAAGCACTGAGGAATTCCGAGAACGCCGAAGCCCGCTTGAGCATGCGGCTTGACCGTCTGCTTAATGGGAATCCATGCTGCCCGCCATGCGCATCCTCACCGGTCTTCAACCCAGCGGCAAACTCCACGTCGGTAATTATTTCGGCGCGATGCAGCCGGCCGTGCAGTTGCAGGATGTCGGAGAGGCGTTTTATTTCATCGCCGATTACCATGCGATGACGTCGTCCCAGAATCCCGCCGCGTTGCGCGAAAATGTGCGCGAGTTGGCGGTCGATTTCCTAGCCTGCGGGTTGGACCCGGCCCGCGCCGTGTTTTTCCGTCAGAGCGCGGTGCCGGAAGTCAATGAGTTGGCGTGGTTGCTCTCGACCGTTTGTCCGATGGGTTTGCTGGCGAAGTGCCACTCTTACAAGGACAAGACGGCACAGGGCATCGCCCCGAATCATGCGCTTTTCGCCTATCCGGTGCTGATGGCGGCGGACATCCTGCTTTACGATTCGAATCAGGTGCCGGTCGGGAAAGACCAGAAGCAACACCTCGAAGTCACCCGGGATCTGGCGGTGAAGCTCAATGAAACTTATGGCGAGGGCACGGTCGTTCTGCCGGAGCCGATCATCCGCGAAGACACCGCCGTGGTCATCGGGCTCGATGGCCGGAAGATGAGTAAGAGCTACAACAACACCCTGCCGATTTTCGGTGAGGAAAAACCGTTGAAGAAACTCGTGATGAAAATCCCCACTGATTCAACGCCGGTGGAAGACCCCAAACCCACCGAAAACTCGACGATCCTTGCGCTTTACAAGCTTTTCGCAAGTGATGCCGACTACGCCACAATGGTGGCGGATCACGAGCGCGGCGGGGTCGGCTATGGAGATTTCAAGAAACGTTTGGCGGAGGCCTACTGGGATTATTTCTCCTTGATGCGGGCGCGACGTGAGGAGATCTTGGCAGATGCCGGATACATCGATCAAGTGCTGGCTGCCGGGGCCTTGCGAGCCCGTGAGGAAGCGGCAATCGTGCTGGATCGGGTGCGCCGGGCTGTCGGTCTGATTTAGGCTTAACCCCAACCACGATGAAAAAGAGCGTCCTTTGTTTGTTGAACGATGGCTTCGAGGAAATCGAAGTCGTCACGCCTGTGGATCTGTTGCGCCGCGCGGGAATCAAGGTGGTTATCGCCGCCATGGGCCGGAAAACGGCCGTCAGCCGCGGGGGCATCCACATCGAGGCGGATGTCCTGATTTCCGAAGTGAACCCTTCGACTTTCGATTTATTGTTCATCCCCGGAGGCCCCGGCGTGGCGGGCATGCGCACCGATGGTCGCGCGGCCAAGCTGGCTGGACAATTCGCCGCAGCGGGCAAACCGGTGGCGGCGATTTGTGCCGCGCCCTTGATTCTGATGGACGCCGGCTTGCTGAAAGGCCGTCGGTTCACCGCCTACAAATCGGTGCGTGAGGAACTCGGTGGCGGACTCGACCAGCGGGTGGTGGTGGATGGGGAGATCATCACGTCCTGCGGTGCGGGAACCGCGCTGGATTTCGCCTTGGCCCTCATCGCTCATCTCGTCGGGCAAGTTGTGGCAGACCAGGTGGCGGATGAAGTGATGGCCTAGGAACGGGGGGTGGCATCCGGGCTTGCGTTTGGTGACTTGCTCGGGAATGTTCTGCGCATCGTGCCCGTCGAGGATCGCAAGCCGCTATGGCTCTACCCCAATCTGTTGAGCCTGGATGCTCCGCTGGTGGCGCTGGCTTGGCTGCATATCTTCGCGCAAACTTGGCGTCTCGGATACCACCCGTGGGAGGCCTATGTGTCGCTCGGCTTGGCGGTGTGGGCGATTTATGTGGGCGACCGCTTGCTGGATGTTTCATTGTTCGGCAGCACCGGAGCAAAACTTGAGGCCCGACATCGGTTTCATTACCGGCATCGGAAATTTTTTGCAATCGCCGCAAGTGTGGCCCTAGTGATCGCAGTGGTGCTGGTGGTCATGAAAATGCCGATGGCCATCTACAAGCATCTTTTGTTAGGCGGAGTGATGATCGCCGGGTTTTTCGGATTATCGATGCTTTCCAGCCAGGATTCCAATGAGGTTCCGCACTCGAAAAATATTCTCGCCGGGATCACCTTCGCGTTTGGAACGGCCATGACCGCCCATTTATATCGGGGTGGATATGGAATCTATGATTTGCTGACTTCCCGCGAATTCATGTCTTTCGCCGTGTTGTGCGTGCTCAATATCGCGGCGATCGATCTGTGGGAGCACGCCGACCGCGCGGTAGATCAGGAAAGCAAGGCGTCGGATGAACTGGCGCTGACTCTGCCGCTCATCCTGTTAGGATCGGCCGCGCTGGTCTTCGCCGTTCAGGACATCACGACGCGCCCGTTTTTTTATGCCATCCTCACCGGTGCCGCCCTGCTGTATGTGTTGAATCGCGCGCACGCTCGGTTTTCGATCCACACCCTGCGGGTGTTGGCGGACGTTGCACTGCTGGTGCCGGTCCTCGTTTTTTGGGCGTCCTCCAAGAATTGATCGGTGCTTGCCCATGCGCGATGCACCACCTGATTTCATTTGCTCATACGCCTTGTTTTCATCGGCACCGGGGACATTGCGCGCCCTGGTGTGGGCCGCCAAAAAGATTGGGGATTATTGATAAGACGCTTTGATTTACGATTAATGATTTACGATTAATGATTTACGATTGTGGATTGTGGATTGTGGATTGTGGATTTATCGGACCACTGAAAATCCATTCATCCATTCACAAATCAATAATCTTCAATCGAACCGCTTTAAATGCCTTCCGTATGACGAGGCCTAGATTGGCTTGATCTCCATGGTTCGCGTTTGTGTTGCTCTTTAGCTTGGCTCTTTAGCGGTTGAATTGACTGCGCGAGGGGCGGTTGTTTTGGAAACGACGTATATCTGAAATTTTACCAGACAGCTTCCAAGAATATCTTCCAAGAAGAAAACCCGAATGTCTGTTATTTGGGACTCCGTTGAAGCGGTTTTACATCCGTAATTAGTGCGCTTTGAATTCTAACAAGTGATTATCAGGTGGTGTACTTTGGCTGATCTCTGACACATTCGGTCGGGCGGCCCTATTCCGGAAGCAGTAATTCAATCAGAACGCGCCGTTGAGTTTGCGGCCGGTCCAGAAGATGCCGAGCAGGACGATGAGTGCGACGAGTGTGGCCCAATGCGACCAGAGGGGGATGCGGGTTTCGAGTGGGCGGGGCTCGGGTAGGGCGTTGATTTCTTTGATGAGATCGGCGATTTGTGCGGGCTGGATGACGCGACCGCGTGAAATGCGGGCCATTTCATCCAACACTTCCGGGCGTGCGGGTTGGCCGGTTTTTTCGATTTCCACACCTTGGGCGAGGAGGGTGGTTTCGAGTGGTTTGTCCTCGGCTCCGCTGACGGTGGCGCGGATTTTCCAGGCGCCGGGGAGATCGACTTTGAATCGGCCATTGAAGGCACCCCAGGCGGATTCATTTTTCTGGAGGTCAATGCGCTGGGTGCGTCCGTCAGGGGCGGTTAGATCGATGGAAACAATGCCTTTTTCGAGGGGTGCGCCATTGGCGTCGAAGGCGTTGGCATTGAGGGTGACGGTGGAGCCGGGTTCGGGGCGCTCCGGGTTAAAGAACAGTCGGACACGTTGGCCGGAAGCCATGTTTCGTTGATAGGACATCCAGCGGGCGACTTGGCCCCAGAAGCGGTAGTGATAGAGATCCTCGACGCCGCGGCGCCAGCGCCATGCGGAATCGATGCCCATGAAGAGCACTTTGCCATTGGCGGCGGGTTTGGTGACGAGCAGTGGGATGGGGCCGAATTTGCCACGGTGGTTGCCATGGACGGCGAGCACTTCGGTGCCGCCCTTGGCTTTGATGACGGGGGCGTGCCAATAGAAACCGGGAAGGCGGCGCCAGATGCCGGGATTTTCCTCCTCGTTGTTGCCGAGCATGGTGAGCAGCGAGCTGCGGCCTTCGGTGGTGAGGGTGAGCGGTGAGGCGATGGCCTCGGCGATGCCTTGGCGATGGTCTTCATCGAGGATGACGGGGATCAAGTCTGATAGATCAGTGTCTAACAAAGAGAACTGGTTTCCTTTGGAGCCGGGCAGGAAGACGACGCCGGATGCCTGGTTCTCGACAAGTCCGCGGATGAGAGAGCATTGTTCTTTGGTGAGCTGGTCGTTGGCCACGCCGACATCGCCGAGGAAGATGACGTCATATTTCGCGAGGTCTTCGAGTTTTTCGGGAAACTTTTCGATGTAGTCCTTGCCGCCGCCGGGGCCGAGGGCGGGGTGGAAGAGAAGGCAGGAAAGCTCGACGCCGGGGTCGCGCGAGAGGGCGTTGCGCAGGAAGCGGTATTCCCAACGCGGCGTGGACTCGATGACGAGCACGCGGATTTTCTCCGGCCGACCGGCGATGACGAATTTGCGCGAGTTGTTCGTCGCGATGAGTTCGCCATCGGCGACGGGGATGGAGAGTTCGAGTGTGGAGGAGCCTTCTTTTTCAAGCCGCCAGAGCACGGAATCAAAAGTCTCGGCGTTGGGCGGCAGGACGATGTCCTTGGTGTGTTCGCGGCCGGATTCATCGCGGAGGCGGACGATGGTGCGGACTTGGCGATCGAGTGAGGAGCGGATGGAAAAGGGGATTTGGACGTTTTCTCCGACGATGCCGTAGCTGGGCGCGCTGACCGCTAACAGATCGAGATCCGGCAAGCGCGATTGGCTGCCGACGGGGATGGGGAAAAGCGGCACGCCGCGGAGGCGCATTTTTTGGGCGGCAGCGACGGGGGGGTGGCCGAGGTTGTAGTCGCCATCACTGAAGAGAATGACGGCGCGGAGGTTGTTTTCCGGTTTGAGGATTTCGGAGAGAGGAGCTTCGAGGTCGGTGCCGGAGAGCGCGGGCTGGTTCGGATCGGGGGTGGCGAAAGGGGTGGTGCTGACTTCATTTGCGCCAGCGGCTTCGAGGGGTTTCCACAGTTCGGAGGCGAGTGCTTGTTTCACCCAGTCGGCACGGGAAACGATGGTTTTTTTGTCAGAGATGACCGACGGTAGCTCGGCGTCGATAGTGGACATGGATTTGGAATCGTCCCAGAGGATGGCGATTTCCGGTTTGGTGTCCGGGTGGATGACGGTGAGCCATTCCGGCCGCCAGAGGAGGATGACCACGGTAAGAACGGCGATCATGCGGAGGATTTCCAAGGCTGCGGTGCGGCTGCGGTGCGGGCTGCGTTTCCATGTTAGAAACGACAGACTCCCGATGACCAGCAGTGCGATGATGCCGATCCAGAGGGTGACGGGAGTGGGGCTTAAATGAAGCACTAAATCTTAAGTATTAAATTTGAAACGAAGAGAATTCATGAAAGACAGGCTAAGATGGCGATATGAATTCAAGCTGGGGATTTTTGTGGGAGGACTTCGGGGTGGGATTTTTTGGGTAGGCAGAGGAGTGTTTCGGCGAGCAGGAAGAAGAGGACTGCGACGAGGAAGGCGCGCCAGACATCGCGTGAGAGTGAGGGGTCGTTGGCTTGGCCGGCTTGATCGAGCAGGGTGAAATTCGTGCCGTCGAGGGCGGCGTTGAGTTGCTCGCGAGTGAGGATTTCCGGGGAGTCTTCCTGGGGTGGGCGATTGATGGCGAGCAGGCGCTCGCCGAGACGGAAGATGCCGGATTCGTATTCGGTGTTGGCGGGATCCGGGGTGCCGAAGTCATCGAGGCGGCGGCGGGTTTCACCGGGCAGAAGGCGGGCGGAATCGGAGCCGACGGTGGTGAGGTAGGAGGCATCGAAGCGGTCGGTTCCGGCCTCGACGATGCGTTGGACCAAGGGGAGCAGGACATCGGCGTCGCCGAGATTCGACCAGGTGTAATCCGGGATGGAGCCGAGGAACCAGGCGGTGCCGCGATCGAGGATGCGGCGGGCGATGACGGGTTCGCCATCTTCCCAGCGGGCGAGCGGTGTGGCGTCGCCCAGCGGGATTTGGCGGCGGATGGCTTTGAGGCGGTTGGCGGCGACGGGTGTGCCATCGATGCTATCGCGAAGCGGGCCATCGGTGTGGTTCCAATCGGATAGAATGAAGAACTTTCCGGCGGGGGCTTCCGAGGGATCGGCCCATTTGAGATCGAGGAAAGAGTTTTGGGAGGCTGTGGCGGGGGGTAAAAACAGGACCTGGCCACCGGATGTTAGAAATTGTTGGATGGCTTCCGCTGTGGCACCTGTGGGAAGCGGGGCGGCCCAGAAAATGGCGGCGAGATCTGGGGTGATGGCTTGGGCGGCTTGTACGGGATCGACGCGGAAGGAGCTCAAGTTTCCATATCCCGGAGGCGCGGTGGCGAGGGCGAGGTATTCGGCGGTTTCTCCGGCAGGGGCAACAACGAGCGATGCGGCGGGACGGGCGGGGCCGTAGGCGAAAAAGGCGGCGTTGTCGCGGGCGTTGCCATCGGCGGGGATGGACAACCAACCATGGCCGGTCTCGCTGCCGCTGGGGAGTGGGACGCGTTTTTGGAAACTGAGCGATTGGCCGGGGAGGGTGAGGTTTTCGGTGGTGCGGGTGCCGTTGAGATTGGTGGTGAGGGGGACGGATGTGGACCCGCGGGCCTCGCGGGAGCGGAGGACTTCCAGATCGAGGAGGAGTTCGTCTCCGGTGCGGCGGGAGCCGAGCACTCTGACGGATGCGTTAGTCGCCGTAGGGCCGGTGAGCGAAAGCACGCGGATGGCAGGTTTTTGCGGGAGGGCGGCTAGGTTGGCGCGGGCGGAGTCCCAGCGCTCGTCATGGTGGTGCCAATTCGAGGATTGGAGGTCGGAGGCGAGCCAGACTTCGGCGCGCTCGGTGGAGCTTGTTAGAAATTCGGCGGCGCGGTTGAGGAGTGTGGGGAAGTCCGCGGCGCTGTCGGTACCGGCGGTGGAGGAAAGATCGGCGAGAATTTCGGGGGAGGGGATTTCCTGAGGGTTGTTCGAGGCGCTGTCGATCAGGACGAGGCGCGGGTTGCCGAGATCCGCCATGGCTTCGCGGACTTTTTGGATGATGATCTGGCGGCGGGAGTCGAGTCCGTCGCCGGGTTTGATTTCCATCGATGCGGAGCGATCGAGCAGTAGGACGACGGTCTCGATGGAGCCGCCGCCCCAACCGAGGAGGCCGGAGGCGATGGGGCGCGCGGCGGCAGCGGCGAGCGCGGCGATGCTGAGGGCGCGGCAGGTGAGGATGAGGATGTGGCGGAGTTTTTTCTTGCCGCGTGATTCGCGGGCCGCCTTGAGCAGGAATTGCATTGCCGCCCATTGGATCGTCTTGTGACGACGGCGGTTGATCAGGTGGATCACGATGGGCACGGCGGCCGCAGCGAGGAACCAGAGGAAAATGGGTGAGAGGAAGAGCATGTTTTTAAGCACTAAATCTTAAGTACTAAATTCGAAACGAAGAGAAAGATGAAGAGGAAGAGGAGAAATGAGAGGTGGGGTTGCTATTGGGAATTGCGGAGGATGGTGGCTAGGATTCGGGTGAGTCCGTCGGATTCTTTGAAGAGGATGTGAAGAGTTGATTTGGTGGATTCGTTCTCAGAAGTGGCGCCGAGTAGACGGAGCCAGAGTTTGCTCTCGCTAGCTTCTTTTTTTGATATGCGAATACGGAACATGAAATCCGGTTTTGAGACCGCATTGTTAGCCTCGATGTAATTAGCTGCGACCGATCCGGAAGAGCGGAGCAACTGATCGACCTCAGTCCATTGGACACGCGACCACTTCGAGCCAGTAATGCAGGATCACACCGCCAGTGCATACTGGTATGTGCGTTCTTCCAAATCATATCCGGGCTGGTTTTCATCCATTTCTTCCTTTCGAATTTCGTGCTTCAACTCTTCCTCTTCGTTTAGAATTTATTGCTTAAGATTTAGTGCTTCGACTTGGGGAGTCGGGCGGTTAGAAAATCACGTAGCAGTGGTTCGAGCGGGGTGTCGGTGGTGATGAGTTGGTAATCGGCGGAGGCGTCGTGGCATTTGGCGCGGACGGTGGTGAGGAAATCGCGGAGGGCGGTTTTGTATTCGTCGGCGATGAGGTTGGGTTCGGCGACGAGGGCGGTGCCGTCTTCGAGATCGACGAAGCGGTGTGGGCGGTCGAACTCGAAGTCGATTTCCTGGGGGTCCATCAGGTGGAAGACCGAAATGTCATGTTTGCGGTAGCGAAGGTGCTGGAGGGCGTCGCCGAGAGCCGCTGGATCTGTGAAGAGATCGGAGAGGATGACGATGAATGCGCGTTGGCCGATTTTTTCGGCGATGGTGTGGAGTGCGGGGAGCAGGCCGGTTTCGCCGGAGGGCTCGAGTTTTCCGAGGGTGGAGAAGAAGCGTTCGAGGTGGGCGGCGCGGCGGCTGGGCGGGACTTCGAGGTGGAGCTTGTCGGTGCAGATCGAGAGGCCTGCGGCATCGCCTTGGTTGACGAGTAAGTAGGCGAGGGATGCGGCGATGCGGCGGGCGACCTGGATTTTGGCCTCGCCCTTGCCGGCGAATTTCATCGAGCCCGAGGCATCGACGACGAAATAAGCGCGGAGGTTGGTGTCGGCTTCGAATTCCTTGATGTAGAAGCGATCTGAGCGGGCGAAGGCTTTCCAGTCGAGGCGGCGGGTGTCATCGCCGGGCACGTATTTCCGGTATTCCGCGAACTCGACGGATGATCCGCGGTGGGGCGAGCGGTGTTTGCCGGCGACATTGCCCATCATCGGCAGGCGCGACTCGATGGGCAGCGAGCCGAGGCGGGAGAGAAGGTCGTTGTCGATGAAGGAGTGGCTCATTCTTCCCGCATTTCCTTGATGAGGCGCTCGACGATTTTTTTGGAGGTCATGCCTTGTGACTCGGCGGCGAAATTGGTGATAACGCGGTGGGTGAGGACCGAGGAGGCGACGGCTTCGATGTCTTCGAGCGAGGCCATGTAGGCGCCGCGGAGGGCGGCGCGGGATTTTGCGCCGAGGATGAGGTATTGCACGGCGCGCGGGCCGGCGCCCCAGCCGACGGTTTCCTTGATCCATTGTGGGGATTCGGGTTCGCCGGGGCGAGTCTTGCGGACGATTTTGACGGCGTATTCGTAGAGGTGTTCGGGGACTGGGACGCGGCGGACGAGTTGTTGGTAAGCGAGGACTTTTTCCCCGTTGAGCAGATGGTTCAGGACTTGGCGGGCGGTGCCGGTGGTTTCACGAGCGATGCGTTTTTCTTCATCGGCGGAGGGGTATTCGACCTCGATGAGGAACATGAAACGGTCGAGTTGGGCTTCGGGGAGTGGGTAGGTTCCTTCTTGTTCGATCGGGTTTTGCGTGGCGAGCACGAAGAATGGCGGCTGCAGCGTGTAGGTGTGGCCGAGGACGGTGACCTTGTTTTCCTGCATGGCCTCCAACATTGCGGACTGCGTTTTTGCCGGGGAGCGATTGATTTCGTCGGCCAGCACGATGTTTGCGAAGACGGGCCCTTTGATGAATTCGAACTGGCGTCTTCCGCCGACGCCGGATTCCTGGATGATGTCGGTGCCGGTGATGTCCGCGGGCATCAGGTCGGGCGTGAACTGGATGCGGTTGAAGGAGAGGTCGAAGGTCTGGGCCACCGAGGAAACGAGCAGTGTCTTGGCGAGGCCGGGCACACCCATGAGCAACGCGTGACCGCGGGCGAAAAGGCAGATGGCGAGCCGCTCGATGACTTGGTCCTGACCGATGATGATCTTACCGAGCTCGGCGCGAAATTCCTGATAGGTTTTGCCGAGTTCGTCGATTGCTGCGACGTCGTCGGGTGGGAGTTGCTGGCTGAGTTCGGGGATGGAATCCATGGTGTGCTGATTGAAGCGAAGCTAGGACGCAGCTTTGTTTTGTCCAGACGGGAAGTCGGGGCGATGGTGGAACAAATGTGGTGAACATGGGTAAATCACCAAGTCTTGGTCGGCTAGGGTCAGCCATTTCACCGTCGATGGGTGGTGGTTCTGGAATGGGGGTTGCGGGCTCCCCCTGATCCTGCTTGGCTGGCGTTTTTCCCGCCCGATGAAAAACGAACGTGCTGATGCTCTGTTGGTCGCCCGCGGCTTGTGCGATTCCCGCGAGCAGGCAAAACGTCTGATTCTCGCAGGCGAGGTGCGCAGTGGCGACCGGATCATTGACAAGCCCAGCGCCAAGATCGCCATCGAGGCGCTTCTCGAAATCAAGGAAAGGCCCCGGTTTGTCGGCCGTGGGGGCTTGAAAATCGAGGCCGCGCTCGATCATTTCCAAATCGATCCCACGGGCTGGGTTTGCATCGACGTCGGGGCCTCGACCGGTGGTTTTACGGATTGTTTGCTCCAGCGTGGTGCGTTGCGCGTGCATGCGGTTGATGTCGGCACGAACCAATTGGTCTGGAAACTCCGCAATGATCCGCGGGTCATTGTGAAAGAGCAATTCAACGCCCGCTACATGGTTCCCGAAGACATTGGTGAGAAAGTGCGCCTCGCAGTGATGGATCTTTCCTTCATCTCATTGACCAAAGTTCTGCCTGCCGTGTTTTCGGTTTTGGAAGAGGAGGGAAGTCTCGTTTGTTTGATCAAGCCGCAGTTTGAGCTCCAGCGGGAGGATATTTCCAAGGGTGGCATCGTCCGTGATCCGGCCCTGCATCAGCGCGCCATCGAAAAAATTCGATGCTTCGTCAGCGAGCAGCCTGGTCTCGAATGGCGCAGTCACATCCCATCTCCGATCACCGGGACCGACGGAAACCAGGAGTTCCTCGCTTGGATCGGCTTGGTGAAGAGTGACTCGAGTAAGGTTTCGAGCGCGGTGATGGAAAAGCGGGCCGAACTCATCACGCCGCAGAAGGATTGTGAGGGTTGTGGGCGGGAAGCGGTGACGATGATCGATGGCAAGGGTTGGTGTGTGGATTGTTTCCATGAATCCGGATCGTGTTGCCAGGGAGAGTGATCTGACCGCTTCAGTCATCGCCTTCAAGGATACGGCTCAGCGGGGCTCCGTGCCGGTCCGGCTTTCAACGGCGCCCTGTCCCTTAGCGCGGGCAAGGAATGGCGGGCTGAAAAATTCCATGAAATTTAGGCTTCCTGCCCGGCCCGGAATGGAAATACTTCCGCCCCGACCGCAAGGTCGATGGCCGGCTTAGCTCAGTTGGTAGAGCAGTTCATTTGTAATGATCAGGTCAACGGTTCGAGTCCGTTAGCCGGCTCCAGTTTTCCCCGTGTTTGCGTTGTTTGTTGTGGCAATTATTGGGTGCTTGTGGCATGGTTTTGAAAACGAAGTGGCTTTAGTGGCACTGAAAAACAACCCGGAACCACGCCCCGCAGACCAGACTTTCAATCCACCCAACGCCGCGACAGATGGATTATTTTGATTCCGCTAGCGATGACGGCGGACGGGACTCCCAAAAGCGTGACATCCGGCACTCCGCGGCCTGCGTAAACCTCTCATTCCGCGGTTCATCTATCCGGCGGCGACGGGTGGTTGGACGGGTTCCTGGCTGGTAAGCTCCGCTTTTGCAGCAGTCGCGATTCTATCGATGCTGGTGCACGTTTTGGCCGCTTGCTATGGGTTGAGTGGGTGCCGGTTCAGGTCTGTGAAAAATTCTTATTCGCTGTAATTGTCCTGATACAGTTGGTGGAACTTGATCGCTTCCACAGCGATCATGGCAGCGGTGCCGAAGATGGTTTCCACGCTGGCGGTGCGTGGCACTTGCGCGGCAGGGCGGGAGAGTCCGAGAATGAGTTGGCCGTAGTTCTGCGCATTGGCGACATGCTGAAGGAGCTTGAGCGAAATGTGGGCGGCATCGAGATTGGGGAAAACCAAGACGTCAGCGGTCGGGCGGAACCCTGCGGCGGGCATTTTAATTTCCGCTGCCTCTGGATCGAGTGCGACGTCGGCTTGCAGTTCGCCTTCGATGTCGATATCAAGAAAATGTTTGTTTGCCTCCGCCTGTGCGAGTGCGGCGGCGGCGGCCATGCGTCGGGCGTCGGGAGTGCCGGCGCTGCCTTTGGTCGAGTGGCTGAGCATGGCGACAAGTGGTTTTCGACCGAGGAAATGGTGCGCTAGTTTGCCAGTTTCCAGTGCGATGGCAGCGAGTTCGCTGACATCGGGATTCGGAATGAGCCCACTATCGGCGAGCAGCAAGAGGCCGGAACTGCCGAGATTGTTGAGATGCGAACCGACGAGGATGGAGACTCCGAAAATTTTCGGCACGTTGGGCAAGGGCTTGATGGTATGAAGCAGTGCCCGGAAAAAGGCGGCGGGCATGGCCTGATTTCCGCCAACGAGGGCATCCGCTTGGCCGTATTGGACCATCAGGGCGCCGAAATAATGCGGTCGTGCGACGATTTCCGCGGGATTTCCGAGTTGCCGCGTCCGATAACGATCCATGTTTTCGACACGCTGGCAGAACAACTTGAAGTCCGAGGCGGACGGAGGATCGATGATGTGGATGAAGGTGAGCGGCACAGCATGTTCGGCGGCGAGGGCGCGGATGCGGTCGCGATTACCGAGCAAGATGGGGGCGATGACCTCTTCTTTGACGAGTCGGGCGGCGGCCCTGATGACCCGAATATCCTCGCCTTCGGTGAAAACTACACGTTTTGGATGCCTACGGAGTTGATCCAGGAGGCGGAGGATGACGCCATTGACGGGCGGCGTTTCTGTGGCGAAATCGGACATGGAGGCACGGGTGCTTGCACCGTGGGAGGAGTCTAGTATGTTTTCTCCCAGCGATTCAATCCGATTCATCCCGCGTTTTATGCCAGCCAATTATCACACCCACACGCCGCTCTGCCGTCATGCCGAGGGCGAACCGGAAGCTTACGTGGATGCGGCGCTCTCCGCCGGTCATACCGAATACGGTATCTCCGATCATGCGCCGCAAGTGCCCGAGCCCTTTGATGACTGGCGGATGCTGGAACCGGAATTGCCCGAATATTTTCGTTGGATCGAACGCGCGCGCGCCCATGCCGCGGGGCGAATTCCCATCCGCAGCGGCTTGGAGTGCGATTGGCTTGCGGGCTGCGAACCGTGGATCGCCGATCTCGCCTCACGCCATGAATGGGATTACCTGATTGGCTCCGTTCACTATCTGGGAGATTGGGATTTTGATAATCCGAAGTGGCTCGGCCGCTGGTCCGAAAGCGATGTGGATGCGGTTTGGACGCATTACTGGCAGACCTACACGAAGATGGCGGAGAGCGGGCTTTTCGACATTCTCGGCCATCCCGATCTGGTGAAAAAATTCTCCTATCGTCCGTCTGGCGATCTCGCCCGGTATTATGAACCGGTGATCGATGCCATCGCGGCGTCTGGTTGCGTGATTGAGCTCAATACGGCCGGTTGGCATAAACCCTGCGCCGAAGCTTATCCCGCGCCGGGGTTTCTCGAGTTGGCGTGCTCGGCGGGTGTGCCGCTTGTGATCTCATCGGATGCCCATGCGCCACAAGAAGTGGGGCGGGATTTTGCTAGAGCAATCGCACTTGCGAAAGCCGTCGGCTATCGGGAAACCCAACTGTTTGAAAAACGCAAGAGAAGGAGTGAGGCGCTGGTGTGAGATGGGGAAGGAAGAGTCTCAAAGTCGAAGGTCGAAGGTCGGCTCAGAATTAGCGGTTCTTCGACTTTCGACTTTCGACATTGAGACCGATGGTGCAGCTTGCGATTTTGTCACATTATTTCTTAGAAGTGAAATTGCGCCATATCATGGGCATTTGAAAGATTTTGAATCCGTGCGTGCGAGAATTTCGTTAGGATTGCATCCCGCATCCCGCAGCGCGGCGATGGAAAGTGAGTCGCAGCGTTTTGCGAGACGTTTGCCGTGCTCATCGAGCATGAGTTCGTGGTGGAGATAGACCGGTTCCGGGATATCTAACAGTGATTGTAGGAGGCGGTGAACGTGGGTGGATGGCAGTAGATCTTCGCCGCGGGTGACGTGGGTGATTTCCTGGAAGGCATCATCCACGACCACCGCGAGATGATAGGCTGGCCCGATGTCCTTGCGGGCGAGGATGACGTCGCCTAATAGAGCATGGTTCACGCCGATGGTGCCGAAGCGAAGATCATGGAATGTAAGAGGGCCGGTGATGGTGGCGGCTTTGTGGGAATCGAGTCGCCAAGCATGGGGGATTCCGGCGGCGATTTTTTCCTTACGTTCGGATTCCGATAAGCGCAGGCAGGTGCCGGGATAGATCGGACCTTCCGGGCCTTGCGGTGCGCCGCTCATCGCGGCCCATTCTTCCTGAATTTCCCGCCTGGTGCAGAAACACGGATAGATGAGTTTTTTCTGGCGGAGTGTATTAAGCGCCGCTTCGTAGGCTGCACTGCGGTTTGTCTGGCGTAGCGGTTCTTCATCCCATGGCAGGTTGAGCCATTGCAAGTCTTCTTCGATTCCCTGATAAAACTCCCTGCGCACGCGAGGCGCATCGATGTCCTCAAAACGCAGCAAAAAACGCCCGTCGTCTGCCGAGCGAGCCAGATTATGTGCCACCCGCGCTGCAAGGGCATGCCCAAGGTGCAGCCGACCGGTGGGGCTGGGGGCAAACCGTGTGCGGATTGGCATGGACGGAGGGTTCATTCTGGGGCTTCGGCCGCAGACGGCGATGAAGTGGCGTGAATAAAGAAGGTTTCCGGCCGGAATGAAAGTGGCATTTCATAGCCGCTGCTGAGTTTGCGGCGGAAAGAATCACACTCGGGATACGACGGATTATTCGTGCGGCCGCACGAATAATCGGTTGGTTGGGGGATGTTATTTGAAAAGGATGTCGACGCCCATGGCGGACTTGCGGAGGAACTTTGGGATGGCGGCGGGGTCTCGGGGGCGGAGGGCGCGGTAGGCGGGTCCGGATAGATAGAGGATGAATAGGCGGTCGATAAGGCGGTAGCCGCGTTTGCGGCGAAGTAGGACGCGGGCGGCGAAGGCGAGCGAGCGGCGCTTGATGGGAAAAGGGACGAAGGAGATTTTGACGCGGTAACGGGCGCGGCCGTCGTGGGGCCAGCGTTGTTTGTAAGCTTTTTTGGCGGCGGTGATTTCGGCGGCGATTTCTTCGCTGAAGGGCAGGAAATAGTAACGTCGGGCGAGGCGCAGGAGGTTGAAGAAATCGCGCATGTGTTCGATGTCGTCCGTGGGCAGCGCGGCTTGTTGCGCGAGGGCGATCATGTGGGGGAACAGCAGTGCGGCTTGCTCGCCGGACTGGAGCGCTTTATCCGGATCGCCGACGAAATGCCGCATGACTTTGCGCACGCCGTGGTTGATAAAAAGCGAGTCCCAATAAACATGCAGCAATGGTGGAATCCGGACACGGCGGAAGTATAATTTCTGGCGTGCGAAATCGCTGATGTAGAGGAGATCGGCAATGAGTATTTCCGATGCTTTTAACAACTCGATCACGGCAGTGGCGTTCTCGGTTCCAACGACGGATTCAACGGCTTTTTCCGGAGTCTCGTGCTTTTTAAAGACGGTGATGGCGGCGGCCGTGTTGAGGCGGATCCAGATATCGCGGTTGGAGGATTCGAGAAAGGCCCTGCGGCGGAAGCGGTGCCAGCCGCCGGTTTGACACCAGACGGACATGCCGATGATATTTTCCGCCCCTGCGAGTTCCTCTGCGAAGCGCTGGCAATCCCAGCCGATGAATGACGGGTATTCCCCGGCACCCTCATATTCGCGGCGTGCTTGGAGTTCGATGATTTTGCGTTGTTGCACGCGGAAGAACGCCCGGTTGAGTGGTAAGTATCGGAAAAAATCGCTCTCGCCGTGTTTCATCGAAACGATGAGTCGGGGCGAATCCAATCCGGCGAGAGTTTTCTGGAGGGTATCGCGGTGCCAAATGAGATCGCCGATGCGGTGGGCGCCGACGGTCCACGTGCGGAAGATGAGATCACGACTGCGTTTTTCGAATTCGGGTAGAAGGTCGCGCAGCAGGCGGTTGGTTTCCTTGGCATCGCGCAGGTGGAGGCGGGTGCGGATGGGGTCGTTGACGTCGTTTCCATCGCTTTCGCCGATGCGCAGGATGAGACCGGAAAGTTGTGGGAAATCATCGAGAACTTGGCAGACCAGATCGCGATAGTATTGGCTGAGCACGAGCGGGTTGTCGCCGATGCCGGCGGCGACCGCCGGGGTCATTGGCAGCACATCGGTGGTTAGGTAAACCTTTAGGTTGTATTCGTCGCGCAGCAGGTTGAAGAATCCGGTGAATTTTTCGCGCAGTCTAGAAATGCGATCCGTTACTTCTGGTTCGTGAAGTGGGTGGTGGGCGAGGTGGGCGAGGTCGTCCAAGGTGACGGAATTGTATCCTTGAGTGGTGACGTTCCGGGCGAAGGTCCGCAATTCTTCATTGATAGCGGCCCAATCGTCCTCGCTGGCGTTTGCCAGATGCATGAACGGGATTTTCGACCAGTTCACTCGCTTGCGGTCATAGCCCCGGAAAAACGGGCCGATGGCGTCGATGAGAAATAGTTCCATGCGGGATTTGCATGAGACCCTAAGGATGCATCTTGGGTCGGCGAGCGGACAATTTTGACGGGATTGTCACAATGGGTGGGTTGACCGGATTCTGCGGAAATCAGCGCTTCGATTTGCAGGGGAGGGCGTGGTGATTGACGGCGAGCTTCGGATGACTACTAATGGTAGTGCATAAAAGTAAACGATCCTTTCACCAACACATGCTATGAAAGACTTCCGCGCTCCTGAGATCCGCAATTTCGCCGTGACCGGTCACGCCTTGACCGGGAAAACCTTGTTGTGTGAGGCGATGTTGGTGTGCGCGGGGAAACTGAGCCGGGCGGGGACCATCGAGCAGGGAAACACGGTGTCCGATTTTCACCCGGATGAGAAGGAGCACCATCAATCGATTCACGCCACGGTGATGGCGGAAGAATGGTTGGGGCGCGAACTCAATATCATTGATTGTCCTGGCACGCCGGATTTCATCAGCGAGCCGCTCAGCGCGTTGCGTGTGGCGGACTCTGCGATGATCGTGATCAGCGGCGTAAACGGAGTGGAAACCGGGGCTGACGAGGTGTGGGCGGCGGCGGGAGATTATGAAATACCACGGTTTTTGGTGATCAATCAACTTGACCGTGAGAGGACAGACTTCGATGCGGTGCTTGAGGAGGCTCGGGATCATTATGGCGCGCGGGTATTTCCGATGACGCTGCCGGTGGATGCGGGGGCTGGATTCTTGTCGGTGCTCGATGTGATGCGTTCCGAGGTGATTACTTTCGCGGCGGATGGTAGTGGGAAATATTCGGAGAAGCCGGCCGAAGGCTCGCTGAGGGAACGGGTGACCGGATTGCACCGGCAATTGATTGATATGGTGGCGGAGTCGGAAGACGAGTTGCTAGAAAAGTTTTTCGAGGCGGGCACGTTGACGGAGGAGGATCTGCGCGCGCATGTGCATGTAGCAGTTCAGAAGGGTTTGGTGGTGCCGGTGTTTGCGGCATCGGGTGTGAAAAATGTCGGGGTATCGCGGATTTTGGATTTCATCGCGAAGTATGGCTCGTCGCCGGTGGACCGGGCGACGGTCGCGGCGAAGAATCTCAACGGCAGTGATGTGGCAGTGGCGCTGAACGATGGCCAGAGTGTGGCGTTTGTCTTCAAGTCGATGCATGAATCTCATGTCGGCAATCTATCATTTTTCCGGGTATATAGCGGAGATGTGATCACGGGATCGGAGTTGGTGAATGCCAATCGCGGCGAAACGGAGCGAATCGGCCAGATCTATCGGGTGAATGGCTCGGCACGTGAAGCGGTCGCGTCATTGCATGCGGGTGACATCGGCGCGGTGGTGAAACTCCGCGCCACCCGGGCGGGCGACACGCTCTGTGCGGCCGCGCGGCAAGTGACACTGCCGGTGGTGGATTTTCCAGTGCCTAACACTCGGGGCGCGTTGGTCGCCAAGTCGCGGGCGGATTTGAACAAGTTGGGCGAGGGGCTCGCTTCGCTGCGTGAGGAAGATCCGACCTTTGAATATCACTTTGATCCGGCGATCAGTCAGACGATTGTTTCCGGCCAAGGTTGGTTGCAGCTTCAGATCATGGCGGAGGAACTCAAGCGGCGTTTCAACGTGGAGGTCGAGTTGGTCGAGCCACGGGTTTCGTATCGTGCGACGATTTCCGGGCACGGTGAGTCCAAGCACCGTCACAAGAAGCAGACCGGTGGTGCGGGGCAGTTCGCGGAAGTGTGGATGCGGATAGAAGCCTTGCCCTCGGAGAGTGGCGTGGTTTTCACGCAGTCGCTGGTCGGAAGCAACGTGGATCGCGTGTTTGTGCCATCGGTGGAAAAGGGGGTGCAAGCCGCCTGCAACAGTGGCCCGTATGGTGGATTTCCGGTCACGGATGTGAAGGTGGATTTTTACGATGGGAAACAACATCCAGTGGACTCCAAGGACATCGCGTTTCAAATCGCAGGCAAAGCGGCCTTCAACGAGGCGTTTATGATGGCAAAGCCGAAACTGCTGGAGCCGGTGATGGAATTGCGCGTCAAGGTGCCGTCCGATGCCGTGGGTTCGGTGCTCGCGGATCTATCAGGTCGGCGCGGGAGAATCGTCGGGATGGAATCGGAGGGGCGCTTTGAAGTTGTGGTGGCGCAGGTTCCGCAAGCTGAGATCTATCAATATTCCAGCCAGCTGCGGGCGATCACGGCTGGCCGCGGCAGGCACCGGGAGCGCTTCGACTGTTACGAGGACGTGCCGAGGGAGCAGGAGTCCAAGATCATCGCCGAGCACGGGCGGAAGATAGAGGAGGAGTGAGGTAAAGACTCAGCTGACCAGGTGCGCGCCTTGTGATGGACGGGAGGCGAAGATTTGAGGGGTGATGCCTGTGGCCTTCTCGTATTCGGAGGCGAGGGTTTCGGCGATTTCGGACGCTTTACGGGACTCGCAGAGGGTGACGGTGGAGCCGCCGAATCCGCCGCCGGTCATGCGGGCGCCGATGACGCCACCCTGACGGCCGATTTTGCGGGCGATATCGACCATGATATCGAGTTCCTCGCAGGAGACTTCGAAGTCATCGCGGAGGGAATCATGGCTGGCGGCCATGAGTGGGCCGAGCGTTTCAAAATCGTTTTTGGCGAGAGCGGCGGCGGCTTCGATGGTGCGGGAAATTTCACCCACGACGTGGCGGGATCGGCGGTTGATGGGATCGCCTAGTTGGTCCCAGTTGTCTTGGACATCGGCGGCGGTGACGTCGCGCCATGAGGCTTTGCCGAGGATGGCGAGGCCATCTTCGGTGTGCTTACGGCGTGAGGCGTAGCCACCGTCGGAGAGTTCGTGGTGAACCATGGTGTTGGCGATCAACACGGTGAGATCCGGGTTTTCGAAGGGGACTAGTTCGGGATCGCCGGATTGGCAATCGATAAGGACGAGGCGGTTCGCCTTGCCGAAAGCGGAGGCGAATTGGTCCATGATGCCGCAGGGGACATGGGCGAAATCGTGTTCGGCTTTCTGGCAGAGCAGGGCTTTTTCACGGGTTTGGAGGCGAGTATCGAGCAAGCCTTCGAGGAAGGTGGCGGTGGCGCACTCGAGTGCGGCGGACGAAGAAAGTCCCGCGCCGCCAGGCACGGAGGAGAGGATGTAGGCGTCGAATCCTGGGACGTGATAACTGCGGTCCTGAAATCCACGGATGACGCCGCGGAGGTAGTTCGACCATTTGGGATCGCCTTCGACCAAGGGTTTCGAGAGGTCGAAAACAGCGATTTCGTCGCCGAGCGCGGTACTGATGCGGGCTTCCGAAGTGCCGTTAGCGCAACCTGCGATGACGATGTAGCGATCGATGGCAAAGGGCATGACGAAGCCGTCGCAATAATCGATGTGCTCACCGATGAGGTTCACGCGGCCGGGGGCGGCGGCGGTGATGGTTGCCTTGGATTGGAGGCTGGCGAGAAGTCCTGCGGCAGCATCGGCGACGAGGTCACTTAAATTTGGATTGATTTGTAACATCAGTGGATTGGGTTTAGGTGGCCTCCGAGGATGAGGAAGAATGTTCGAGGCGCCGGCGGTAACTTTCGACGGCGTTGGTCCAGACGGAATCGATACCCTCGACGGACCGTAGCCATACCGCACGATGCATCATCAGCATGGCGGGGGCAAGATAGAGTAGTTCGGAAAGTTCGTTTTTTGAAATACCGGAGGGCCCGAGGGTGAGGCAGCGTTCGGCGAGGGATTGGACGATTTCCGACATTTCGGAGTGTTCGAGCAGCGAGACGTGGACACCGTTGACGTAGGGATCAACAACGGCGGCGATCACTCCGAAGCGGGCCGGGTGAGCGGCGTTGAGCGCCGGGTCCACTGCGGCGTGTGCGGCATCGGCGAGGCGGATCACTGTAGGCGGATCGATTTCGTCAGGGGTGGCGAGGATTTTACGTTTTGCGAGGGCCTTGCCATAGCGTGAGCGGCTGGTCCAGACGGAGACGGGTGCGGCGAGAATGAGGCCTAGCAGGATGGGTGCCATCCAGGCGGCGAAGACGTGGCTGATGTGGATGGCGATAGCGGTCCAGACGATTCCGAGAATGGTGGGGAAGGCGTGGAAGCGCAGGGCATCACCCCAGGATGTGCCATCGGTCTCGCGGTTTTGGTTTCCCCAGCCGACGGCGCGGCCGAGGATGATGCTGAGGACCATCAGCGTGTGAGCGGCCATGATGCAGGGGGCGAGCAGCATGGAAACGATGGTTTCAATGAATGCGCCGGTGACGATGGGGAGGAATCCGCCGCAGGAACGGCGGATGCTTGTGCAGAAAATGGCGCGGGTGATGGCTAGGATTTTCGGTAAAAACAGCAGGGAGAACACCACGCCTGTTAGAATAAGGCTTTGGCCGATGCCGCCGATATGGAACCAGCGGTCCACATAACTTTCGAATGGCAATTGGCTTAACTCGCTGGAGAATCGGTCAAAGGCGACCCATGTGCCTAGCAGAAGGAAGAGGAACCAGAGCGGGCTGCCGAGGTAGGCCATGATGCCCATGAAGAGGTGCATGCGGACGGAGAACGGCAATTTGCGGGCGAAGATAAGCCACATGTGCTGCAGGTTTCCTTGGCACCAGCGGCGGTCGCGGATGAGGTGATCCACAAGGGTGGGTGGGGCTTCCTCGTAGGTGCCCTCGATGTCCCAAGCCAGCCAGACTTCCCAGCCTTGGGAGACCATGAGGGCGGCCTCGACGAAGTCATGGCTGAGGATGCGGCCGCCGAAGGGTTCGCGACCGGGCAGGGCGGGGAGTTCGCAGAATTCCGAGAAGGGCTTGAGGCGAATGAGGGCATTGTGGCCCCAATAGCTGCCGCCGGCGAGTTGCCAGTAGTTGAGGCCGCGGATGAAGAGCGGGCCGTAGAGGCGCATGGCGAATTGCTGGAGCCGGGTGAAAACCGACGATCCGCGGATGAGTTTGGGCGGCGTTTGGAGGATGCCGAGGCGCGGATAGGCTTCCATCACGCGGGTCATTTTGACGATGTCCGCGCCGTCCATCAGGCTATCGGCATCGAGCACGAGCATGGACTCATAGCCTCCGCCCCATGTGCGGACGAAGTCGCCGATATTGCCGGCCTTGCGGTTTTCGTTGGTTTTACGACGACGGTAGTAGATGCGGCCGAATCCGCCGAGGCGGCGGCAGAGATTGGTCCATGAGGTTTCCTCGAGAATCCAGAGATCGAGGTCGCGGGTGTCGCTGAGGATGAAGAAATCGAAGGATTCGAGATTTCCGGTGGCTTCGATGGAGCGGTAGATGGCCTCGATGCGGGCGCAGACTTTGACGCTGTCCTCGTTGTAAACCGGCATGACCACGGCGTGGCGTTTGGCGAGCGGGCCTGATTTTCCATCGGCGAGTTTGGTAATGCGGACGGAGCGCTTACGGCCCATGAGCATATCGAATGCGCCGAAGATGGCGTGGAAGGAGCCTAGCGTGAGCAGGCCGTTGAGCAGAACGAAGATCGCTAACAGCAAGTAATGGGCTTTCTGGAAACCGATGCGCCAGAATAGATCGGCGAGCCAGAGGCTGGCGGCGAGGTTTACGAGGACCACGATGCCAAAGAACAAGATCCGCCGAAGAACGGTGTGGAAGCCGTTATAGAACGGCTTGTTGGAATCCGGGGGAGTTAGATCATGATTTTCCATTAGCCGAAGAAATACCAAACCGTTATCATTCCTAACAGGATAAGCAGGCCGATGAACATGAGACGGACGATGGGGCGTCGGTCCATGGTTTCCCACCATTGGGCGGCACCGCTGCCGATGGCATTGAGTTCGAGCGGTTTGGGCACCATGGTTAGGGCAGCGAAGGTCGGGCCGGCGGCGAGGTAGGATTTTCTCATCGCATCGACAAAGGCCGGTGGCCAGGGGGCCGGGGTGAGGAAGACGCTTTGCCATTTGTCCGGCATGCCTGCGAGCAGTAAGGCGAGGCGTCCGCGTGCGGCGAGGCGGCGGTTTTCCAACGGGACGTCGAGCACGTCCTGGGTCCAATTGGCGATTTCAGAGAGGGCCTCCTCCATTGCGAGCACGCGTGCGGGTTTTTCCGGTTCATGGGCGCGGCGGGCGGAGGCGCGCCAGAGGATGCCTCGCACCAGCTCGGCGACGAGTAAACGGTTGCGCAGGCGGAGAGCCTGGAGATAGGCTTCCACTGCCGCATAGGCTTCTTCCCATTCGCCGAGCTCCTCTTCGCTAAGCGGGCTCAGGTATCCTAGGGAGTGATTCGGTGGGCCCATGTTTCGGTGAGGAAATTATCGCCGCGTTTGAGGCAGCAGCGGAGTTCGACCGGGCCGCATTCCGAGAGCTTGGTGCCCTCCGTGGCAGGTGAGATTTGGAAGGAGACGCGCCAGCGATCGTCGGGCATTGACTGGATGTTAATGCCTTGGAATTTGATTTTTTCCGCGTTGTCGCCGATGGCTTTCACATCGGCGGTGAGTGGGATGTCGCTGGATTTGTTGAGGGCGGTTCCGGTGAATTCGACCATGATGGTGCGTTGTTCGGGTTGCCAGTCGTGGATGCCGCTGCGGGTGGCGACTGTGTAGCTGCCGGCTTGCGCGGGATCCGGGTCCACGGTCCAGTGTTGGCGATAGGAAAATTCGATGCGGTCGCCGGGTTTGGGTGTGTTTGAGGGTTCCCAGAGGGCTACGGTGTTGTCGGAGAGTTCGTTGCCGGTCGGAATTTCCATCAACATCACGCGTCCGGGTCCCCAATCCGAGGTGGGCTCGATCCAGAGTGACGGGCGCATGTGATAGGCAGCTTCGCCATCCTCGTAGGCGGCGAAGCGTCGATCGCGCTGGAGCAGGCCGAAGCCTTCGCACTTGTCCATATCGAAGAAGCTGAATTCGAGTTTTCCGGTGTCGTTAGAAATTGGCCGCCAGATGCGTTCACCGCTGCCCATTCGGATGGAAAGTCCGTCGGAGTCATGGACTTCAGGTCGGAAATCATCGAAGCGTCGCTTTGAGTTTTCGCCAAACCAGAACATGCTCGACATGGGAGCGATGCCGATGCGTTTGACGGCGCGGCGGGTGAAAATCACGGCTTTGACCTCGACGATGGTTTCGTTTCCAGGGTGGATTTTGAAGGCGTAGGCCCCGGCATAAGATGGCCCGTCGAGGAGCGCATAGATGCGTGCGTGGGTGTCATTAGGTTCGGGTTTGCGCAGCCAGAATTCGCGGAAACCGGGAAATTCTTCGACGGCGCCATCGACGCCGGTATCCACGGAGATGCCGCGGGCGGAGATGCCGTAGTGTTGGTTTTTGCCGAGAGCGCGCCAGTAGCTGGCACCTTGGAAGGCGATGAGTTCATCGAACACATCGGGGTTGTTCAGCGGCGAGTGGAGGCGGAACCCGGCAAAGCCGCCGCCCGGCGGGAGTTCGCCGTGGTTTTTGACGAGCGGGCCGTAGTTGAAGTAAGCTTCTGCGAGCCGGATTTGTTGTTGATGGCTCTTGGTGAACTCGTTGAGGGTGACCGGTTCGCGGTAAAGATAGCCCGGATGGAACATCATTGCGCGGAACGGCAGATTATCGGTCGCCCACAGTGCTTGGTTGGTGTTGAAGCGAATATCCCGATACTGATCGTAGGTCAGATTGCTCATCCACGCGGGGAGGCTGTCTGTTTTTGGTGCGACGTAAGGTTGGTTTGCGAGATCCTTGGCGCGGCTTTGGATGTCGCTGAAGCCGATGTCCTCTCTTTCCCATGTCTGGCAGAAAGCGGAGGAGGTGAGAGCGATGGTCGCTACGAGGGTGAAAGTCGAAGTCCTTGGCACAGCAAGGGTCATAGGGCCATCCCTGCCACCGCGTCAAGATTGGCGATTTGGGAATCTTTCATAAAATTTCGGATTTTGCGGCAACCCGAATGGCTTGATAAGTCAGAATCCCATCAAAAGCAGCGCGATCCGGGTCTGGGACGGAGCGATTCGGGTCGAAATCGACGAAAAACCGAACCAGTTGAAAGCCGGATTTTTCCAGCAGGGAGAGCATTTCGAGGTGTTCGATCCAGCGGATCGTCTGGCGCGACTCATGCTTGGTGGGTGGATTTCCGGTGAGCGAGTAGCGGTGTTCTCGATGGAGTAGTTGTCGGGGTCGATCCAGTTTGTGGCGGGTTTCCAGCAAGCCCTGACGGCCGTCCGGCAAGGTGGCTTGATGATCCGGATACCAAGCGTTTTCGGGCAAATCGCCCAAGAGTTCGGCGTAGGGCATGAAGACTGTGAGGTAAAGGCCGCCGTGGTTTTCGAGGAAGTTGTGCCAATGGCGCAGCGTCGCCTCGGGATCAGCGGCGAGTTGCAGGGTGAATGCCGGTGCGAGCAATGCGGCGTAGCGGCGGCTGGCATTCCACTGTGTCATGTCTCCGGCGTGGACGATCGGATTGACTCCGAGCTGTTTGGCGCGGGCCGTTCCTTGTGCGTGCATGTCCGGCGAGAGTTCCAAGCCTTCGATTTCGTAGCCCATTTTGAGCAGAGGAAACATCAATCGTCCGGAGCCCGAGCCGATTTCCAGTGCCGGGCCTGGATGCATTTTGAGAAAATCCGCCATCAAGGGCAACTCGGACTCATCGTCCTCAGCTTCCCAGAAGGCATCGTGGAGTTCGGCTTCGAGTGAGAGATATGGTTGGGGCACGCGCCGAGATTGGGTGGATTCCGCTGCGATTGCAAACCTGCGTGTCGGCGGCGGGTGGAATGGCTGTCGGGGCCGGAACAAAACTAGACAGAGACGGTTCAAAACTAGACAGCGAGACGGAGCAAAACTGGATTTTTGAGGATTTGCTCGGAAGCGACTGGTATTGAGCGGGTTGATGGAAATGCTTACCCAACGTCCGCAG
>CAIXKE010000076.1 GCA_903919975.1 Akkermansiaceae bacterium
AGGATGCCCGAGCCACCGTGGCGCGGGCATCCTGCCCGTCGCCTATCTCCATCTCGGTCTCATGGCATTTAATGAGACTCCAGGATCTTCCGAGCCTACACCTGAAACTGCCCGCCAATCATTGACTGATAGATCGGATTCGTCTCCCGGAGTTGTTCATGATTTCCATCCGCCACGATGCGACCGGCTTGGAAAACCAGAATGCGATCGGCGATGGTGATCGTGCTGAAACGATGGGCGATGATGAACGTCGTGCGGCCTTTGACGAGTTCGGCGAGCGCCAATTGCACCATGGCCTCGCTTTCGGAATCGAGTGCACTGGTCGCCTCGTCCAGGATCAGAATTGGGGCATCGCGTAGGAAGGCGCGGGCGATGGCGATGCGTTGGCGTTGGCCGCCTGAGAGTTGATCGCCGCGTTCGCCAACCTCTGTTTGATATCCGCGGGGGAGGCCGAGGATGAACTTATCCGCATGCGCTTTTTGGGCTGCCTCAATGATCTGTTCTTCGGTGGCGTCTAGGCGGCCGAGACGGATGTTTTCAGCGATGGTTCCGGAGAACAACGAGGGCATTTGCGGCACCACCGCGATATGCTCGCGTAGGTTCTTTTTGGTAAATTCGCGCAGGTCGATGCCATCGATGGTGATGCGGCCGGCCTGCGGATCGTAGAAACGAGGAATCAGGTTGGCGAAGGTGGATTTCCCGGCACCGCTGGGTCCGACGAGGGCGATGACTTGGCCGATGGAGATCTCAACATTCACCTCCTTCAATACGGGCTCACTGTCGTAAGCAAACGAGAGATTTTCAAAGCGGATCGACTGCTTTGGTATGACGAACGGACGCGGGGTGGGCGGATCTGGCAAGGTGTCCGGCTGGTGCAGAATGTATTCCATGCGCTCGAGAGCCGCGCCGCCTTGGCGGAAGCGTGAGTGAATGGCGCCGAGTTTTTTAATTGGCTCATAAGACATGTAGAGCGCCATGCCGAGTGTCATGAATCCTTCAAGCGTCATGCCGCTGCGTACGCCGAAAAACAACGCTGCGGCGAATCCGACGGAGGCTACCACTTCGATCGCTGGAGAGATGGCTTGGCGGTATTTGACGACTTTGAGTGAGAGGTTGAGAATACTCCGGATGCGTTTCCGGAATTCGGAAATTTGCCGTTCTTCCAAGTTGTAGGCGCGGATTTCCAGCGACGACTGGAGGCTTTCGGCAAGTGTGGCGGTATGGTCGCCGCCTTGCTTCTGGAGGCTTCGCGCACGCGCGGCGAGCCTTTTACCCGCCGCGCGGATCACCATCACACAGACGGGCACTGTGATCAGGGCGATCAATGCGATGAAGATGCTGTGATCCTTGAACGCTAAATAAATTAGCACGGCGAAGGCGGAGATCAGAGTGACCGGTTGCTTGATCAAGTCGCTCGATGCATTTGCTAGCACTTGGCGGAGGATTTCGGTATCGCTCATCAGCCGTGCCAGCAGATCGCCCGAGCGGTTTTTTTTGTAAAACGAGAGTGGCAAGCCCTGCAATTTCACGAACATATCGGTGCGGATGGCCTCCAGGACTCGCAACCCGGAAAGTTGAATCAGGTAGCTGTTGGCATAACCCGCAATCGCGCGAATCAGGAAAATGAAGGGAATCCAGAGGCAGGTGATCAGCAGTAGCATCTCGTGAGAAACTCCACCGATCAGTCCTTGGAGCCAGACTTGGTAGGGTTTCGTCGCCTCCGCTTCGGTATTGAAGAGCACCGGAAACACCAACTTGGTCATCAAGGGCAATCCAGCGCCGCTCGCCACCGCGTAGGCAATGCCACATGACACACCCGCGATAAATTGCCATTTCACGGCAAGCAGGTGGTGGTAATAAGGGAAAAACTTTTTCACAGGACGAGCGGTAGATTCGGAGGATCAAGCCGCCGGGGCAAGCTTGATTCTTCGGGCGAAAATCGACCTGCTTCTCGCTTGTAGCGTGGCTGCTTGGGCGTCGATGCCGTGCTGCGAGCGAAGCCTCATTCCCCGGATGCGCGGCGTGTTCAGTGCATTTCCGCCTTGTCGCAGCGCCCCGTCGTCGTCACCTTTCAGTCTCCCAAATGGCCGCTCCCCAGAACACGATCGCATTGGTTTACGATTACGACCAGACGCTCAGCCCGCGCTACATGCAGGATGACGTGTTATTTCCCGAATTCGGCATCGATCCGCAGCAATTCTGGAAAAAGTGCAATGCGCTCGTCAGCGAGCAGAAGTGGGATGGCGAGCTGGCTTACATGAAATGCCTGCTCGATTACCTCGGCATGGACAACGTGACCAACGCCCGCCTGAGCGAACTCGGCCGGGGTCTCAGCTTTTTTCCCGGCCTACCCGAGCTTTTCAAAGCGTTGCCGAAAGCCGTGCTGACGATGGAACACGAAATGGCCGGCATCACCGTGGAGCATTACATCATCTCCTCGGGGCTCAAAGCGCTGCTCGATGGCTCACATCTCCAACCACATGTGAAATCGATCTTTGGTTGCGAATTCAGCGAGGATGCCGAGGGCCGGATCAGTTTTCCCAAACGCGTCATTTCCCACACCACCAAAACCCAATTCCTTTTCCGCATCAACAAGGGCATGCTCCGTTACGATCAGGATGTGAATGATCACATGCCCGCCGATCAACGACCGATCCCGTTTGAGAACATGGTCTATGTCGGCGACGGCCCGACCGATGTTCCGTGTTTTACGGTGATGAATCGCAATGGCGGCAATGCGATCGCCGTTTACAATCCGGACGACACCACCGGCCGCTCGTTCCGCAAATGTTACCAACTCTCCACCCACGCCGGCCGTGTCAAACACATCGCTCCAGCAGATTACCGCGAGGGCTCTCACCTCTGGCTGTTGCTCGCTGAGATGACCCGTGAAATCGCCGATCGCATCCTGCGCCTTCGCGTCGAAGAGCGCAACAATGCGACTATTCCGGCGCCGGGATTTTAAGGATTCTTGGGCGGCCCCGGCCTGAACGCGGATGATTTTGGGAGGGTGTTTTTCAAAGCTGGCACAGTGAATGCTTGGCGGCACACCTGATCATGTGTCGTTTTCTAACTCAGCGAGCTCTCCAGCGCGTAAGCCTCCTGCTTTTCTTCAACTTGTTACTCGCTGGTTCGTTCACATGGGCCAAAGCTCAGGAAACTCCCTCCATTCGTGAGGTAATCGCTGCGGCCGTCATCGCTGATTCCCCGGCGGAGCAACGGGAAATCATCCTCTCTCTCAAATCACGGCCGTCTCCGGAAGCAATCTCGTGGTTAGAAAAGTGGCGGGAAGGATCCATTTTTCTTTATGAAGAAGATGGTGGCCCTTCGTCAGCCGTTCTTCTGGACGGTGAAGCGGATGCCTCAGGGTCGTTCGCAACCATCCGTCTCTCAGACGCCTCTCCCATGCTGGCCGCAGATGGCTCGCCAATTCGCATCAACCCGAAAACCGTGGATTTCGCCGACACCGACTCGGGCCTGCGCCGGGTGATGAAGGAAGTTACTGCCCTCGCCGCGCTCGCGGATCCCTCCCCCGAAAAACGAATCCGGGCGATCCAAGATTCTTCCGTCGGCCAGAAATCCGAAAAACTTCCCGCCCTGGAAGCTCTCCAAGCTGTCGAAAAAAATCCCAAAGTGATCCGTGTGCTCGGCGAATCCATCGCCATCATCCGCCTCAAATCTAGGGATCGTAATGAACGAATCGCAGCATGCCGGACACTGGGAGAGGTGAAATCTCTCGCTGCCCAAGATGTCATTAAATCCGTGCTGGACGATGCCATGACTGCCGGCGACCAGGAAACGATCACCGCCGCGAAAAAAGCTATCGCCGCCATCAATGCGCATATCAGTGCGATCAACGCTGTTGGCACGGTCTTTCGCGGCTTGTCGCTCGGCTCGGTTCTGTTGGTCGTAGCGATCGGTCTGGCGATCACATTCGGACTGATGGGCATCATCAACATGGCACACGGCGAGTTTATCGCCATCGGCGCTTACACCACTTACATCATACAGAATGTCTTCGCCGCCGGATTGAAATTATCACCCTTCGGGATATCGATTTCCATCCCTGGAATGAATTTGGAATCAGGCGCAAATCTCTATTTTGCCGTCGCCTTGCCAGCAAGTTTCATTGCCGCCGCCCTTGTCGGATTACTGCTAGAACGTTCGGTCATTCGTTTCCTGTATCGCCGCCCACTCGAATCCCTACTTGCCACCTGGGGGATATCATTGGTGCTCCAACAATTGTTCCGCCTGATTTTCGGGGCCAGCAATGTCCAGGTCTCCAGTCCCGATTGGCTCTCGGGAAACTGGACGGTCAATGATGTGGTCTTCGGCTGGAACCGCGTGTTTGTCATCGGATTCGCCGTGATGATTATCGCTGCCACTTGGTTGGTGCTGAACAAAACTTCTCTCGGCTTGCTCATCCGCGCGGTCATGCAAAACCGCAATATGGCCGCATGCATGGGTGTTCGCACCGAGCGGGTCAACATGATGACCTTCGCATTTGGCTGCGGCTTGGCCGGACTCGCCGGGGCGTTCCTCTCACAAATCGGCAACGTCGGACCATCACTCGGGCAAAACTACATCGTCGACGCCTTCATGACCGTGGTGGTCGGCGGTGTCGGAAACATCCTCGGAACCGTCATCAGCGCCTTGGGCATCGGCATGGCTGATCAGTCACTCCAACAGTATCTCGGAAATCCAGTGATCGGGAAAATCCTCGTTCTCGGTGCCATCATCCTTTTCCTACAGTGGCGTCCCGCAGGTATCTTTGTCACCCGTTCGCGCAGCCTTGATTGAACCATGCCCACCCAACCTTTCACCGGACGCGTCCAACTTCCCGTTCTCATCATCGCCGCGGTTTTCCTCGTGGTGGTGATGCCGACCTTGAACGCCTTTGGAATCATCGAGAATTTCACCCTGAACCTTTGGGGCAAATATCTCTGTTATGGGATCATGGCTATTTCGATCGATCTGCTGTGGGGCTATACCGGGCTGTTATGCCTCGGGCAGGCGCTGTTTTTCACTCTTGGCGGCTACATGATGGGAATGCATCTGATGTTGATGATCGGAAAACTCGGCCAATACAAAAGTGATCTCCCAGACTTCATGGTGTTTCTAGGGCATACGGAAATCCCGGCATTCTGGCAGCCGTTCTATTCCTTTCCTTTCGCGATCGCGATGGTGTTCCTCGTGCCGGGATTACTCGCTTACATTTTCGGTTATCTCGCCTTCCGATCACGCATCAAAGGCGTCTATTTCTCGATACTAACTCAAGCCCTGACCTACGGCATGGCACTGCTCTTCTTCAAAAACGACCTGCTCATGGGTGGTAACAACGGCTTCACCGACTTTCGCACCCTCCTTGGTGCCGATCTGCGCACCGCTTCCACCCAACGGATTCTCTATATCTGCACCGCTGTCTTAATGGTCGCCGTCGTCGCGGGATGCAAGTGGCTGACCAACTCCCGCTTCGGGCTCATCCAGCGCGCCATTCGCGACTCGGAAAACCGCGTGCTCTTCTCCGGCTATGCAACGGCGAATTTCAAACTCTTCATCTTCGTCACCAGCGCGATGATAGCTGCCTTCGCCGGTGCTCTTTACGTGCCCCAGGTAGGCATCATCAATCCCAGCGAGATGACCACCGAAAAATCCCTTGAGGCCGTTGTTTGGGTCGCGCTCGGCGGGCGAGGAACATTGGTAGGACCAGTGGTTGGAGCGATTTCCGTCAATGCGTTGAAAAGTTGGGCCACCCGCGCATACCCGGATCTCTGGGTGCTGATCCTTGGAGGAACCTTCGTTCTCATCGTGATGTTCATGCCCAAGGGCTTGGTGGGGATTCCATCACAGATCCAGGAACTCATCACTAAAATCCGCCGCAAGACTCCGCAGGCAGATCCTCTGCCGCCTGCCATTTCATCCGAAACCGCCGACCCATGAGCCAGAAGCCATTCCTCCTCGCAGCAGAGGGACTCAGTAAATCATTTGATGGTTTTAAAGCCATCAATGACCTCAATTTCTATCTAGACGAGGGTGAATTACGCACCGTTATCGGTCCCAATGGTGCCGGGAAAACCACTTTTCTCGACATCATCACAGGCCGTACCCAGCCAGACGAAGGTACGTTGATGTGGGATGACTCCAAACACGATCTTCTGAAACTCAACGAATACGAAATCTATCGACTTGGGATCGGCCGCAAGTTTCAGACTCCCACGGTTTACAATGATCACAGCGTTACGGAAAACCTGATCCTCTCACTAGCGGGTTCGCGTGGCATCTGGCACAGCCTTTTCGGGAAAATCACTTCAGGTCAGCGTGACCGGATTGCCGAAATCCTCACCACCATCAAACTCGCCGACCACGCCCATCGCAAAGCTGGTGTTCTTGCACACGGCCAAAAACAGTGGTTGGAAATCGGCATGCTCTTGGCTCAGGAAGCCAGACTCCTGCTTGTCGATGAACCCGCCGCCGGCATGACCGACGAGGAAACTTATCGCACCGGCGAACTCCTCTTATCGCTTGCAGGAAAACACACCATCGTGGTCATTGAGCACGACATGACCTTTGTGCGGCAAATTTCCCAAGGTCGCAAGGTCACCGTTCTCCATCAAGGCCACGTTCTCTGTGAAGGTCCCGTAGACAAGGTTCAGGCCGATGAACGCGTGATCGAAGTTTACCTCGGCCGCAAATCCAAAGCCGCATGATCGCCTCCACGTCAAAAACTGAAAGCCTGATGATATCCAATCTCCGGGTCTCCATCGGCGGCAGCGCCATCTTGCGTGGCGTCAATTTGTCCATTCGCCCCAAAACCGTCTTCTGCCTGATGGGCCGCAATGGAGTCGGAAAAAGCACAACCCTCAAAGCACTCATGGGCTTGCTCCCGGCGGATTCCGGCAGCATTGAGCTCGAAGGTTCTTCCTTGGACCGCGCAGCCTCAGCCGATCGCGCGCGACTTGGCCTAGGCTATGTCCCGCAAGGCCGCGAAATCTTCCCGCATCTCACCGTCGAGGAAAACCTCTTCATCGGCCTCAATGCTCGTGGACAGAAGCGTGAGGCAAGCCAGACCGACCGCATTTATACGCTTTTTCCAATCATCAAGGAGTTCCTCCACCGAAAAGGCGGCATGCTTTCTGGCGGACAGCAACAACAACTCGCCATTGGCCGTGCGCTGCTCACGAAACCAAAGCTTCTCATTCTAGACGAGCCAACCGAAGGCATTCAGCCTAACATCATCGACCAGATAGGCGATGCCATCAAGATGCTCCGCGCCGAAGGCGAAATGAGCATCCTCCTCGTCGAGCAATACCTCGATTTCTGCAAGGAACTTGGCGACGACTTCGCCATCCTCGAGCGCGGCTCCGTTGCCGCAACGGGAGAAATGACCGACCTGACCGAGGATGTCGTAAAAGAGTTTTTAACGGTTTGACGCGGAATCAGGCTGATCATGCGGCCGATTCATAAGTGTATAACGAACCCATGAATCGCATTCATCACGATTCGATAAATGGCAATTCGAGCGATGGAAATCAGGTTTTTTGAACATAAAATATCGGAGTTGGCATAATTAAAGCTGATTGGATTCATGTGCGGAAATCCGCCATTTAAGCAACAACATCTATCGAAAAATGAAAAACAAAACACGATTCAGTAAATTACACTTACCGTTGGCAATGGCGCTCGGCACTGTGGGCGCGATGGCAGGAACCGAGACGGTGGCAGCTCCACCATCGGCCCCAGCCACGGATTGGTTGAAGGTCAGTGGCTACGCTGCTGTTTCCTATACCAACACGGAAGTGGATTCCGATTTGGGAGATTTTGACAACGACACCATGTTCGACGCAGGCACTCCATTCGATGCCGTGAAACTCGGACTCGA
>CAIXKE010000077.1 GCA_903919975.1 Akkermansiaceae bacterium
CGGAGCGCGTGCATTTTGCGCGCTGCTGGATGACGGACATACTGTCCGGCGAGTCGCTTTGCAGAAGACGGGTGACAGAATGTCCCCCATCCGACAGCCGACAGAATGTCGGCGCTCCATGACGGAGCGCGTGCATTCTGCGCGCTGCTGGATGACGGACATGCTGTCCGGCGAGTCACTACGCAAATGACGGGTGACAGAATGTCCCCTGTCCGGCAGCCGACAGAATATCGGCGTTCCTTTCGCTCGCATCAAGAATCGGACTGGTCAGATCGAATCCTTAAATGCATTGGGCTTCAGTCGGCGAGTCTTGTGGCAAGCGGCATCGCAACCCAACAAACTCAGCACGTACCCCCTCTGTGATTTTTGCGACTAACCAATCAATCTCACCCATTTCGAAATCTCCGCCTTGACATTGGAAATCGACGGCGCACCTGGATTGGTGCGGGCGGCGAGAGCCGTTTCGAGCGAGAACACATCCTTAGCATCCGGCCCGTAGGCGGGATCTATCTCCGCCAAATCAAGCTCGTTCAGCGGCGTCTTTGTCGCAATCGCCACGGCGACCGCTTTCCCGACAATCTCGTGAGCATGACGAAACGGCACGCCTTTTTTCACCAGATAATCGGCAAGATCCGTCGCAAGCAACATCGGATCGGCCGCGGCAGCGCGGCAGTTTTCTTCGCGCAATTCCATAGCGGAAATCATCTCGGTGTTTACCGCGAGGATCAACCGCAGTGTGTCCACCGAGTCAAACAAGGGCGGTTTGTCTTCCTGCAGGTCGCGGTTGTATGTGAGCGGCAGGCCTTTGACGGCGATGAGAAGATTCATCAAATTCCCCACCAATCGGCCGGTCTTGCCGCGTGTGAGTTCGCAAACATCCGGGTTTTTCTTCTGCGGCATCAACGACGAACCGGTCGTGTGCGCATCGGAAAGCGAGGCAAACGCAAACTCGGCCGTGCACCACAAAATCAAATCTTCACTCAGCCGCGAAAGATGCACCCCGCAGAGCGAAATCACAAATAACACCTCGGCGATGTAGTCCCGATCCGCAATGGCATCCATCGAGTTGTGGGTCACACCATCGAAGCCAAGCTCAGCAGCGATGGCGCGGCGGTCGAGATTGATCGTCGAGCCGGCAAGAGCGCCGGACCCGAGCGGGGAAATGTTCAGCCTCTTGCGCGCATCCACGAGACGGGATTTGTCGCGCTCGAGCATCTCAACGTAAGCCAGGAAATGGTGACCGGCGGTAACCGGTTGGCCGCGCTGCAAGTGGGTGTAGCCCGGAATCACAGTGGCCGCGTATTTTTCCGCACGGTCGAGCAGGGCGTTTTGCAGCCCGGTAAGCGCCGTTAGAATTCCGTCGATTTCCGTGCGTGCGTAAAGCCGGGTATCGGTCGCAACTTGGTCGTTACGCGAGCGAGCGGTGTGAAGTTTCGCGCCGGCCGCGCCAATCCGGCGGGTCAGCTCGGACTCGATATTCATGTGGATGTCCTCAAGCGACGTCTTGAACTCGAATTTTCCAGCCTCAATGTCCGCGAGGATTTCCTTCAGACCGGATTCAATCTGAGAAAACTCCTCTTCCGTCAGCAGTCCGATGTTTTTCTGAGCCCGTGCATGGGCGATCGACCCGGCGATGTCGTGCGGGAACAAACGCCAGTCATACGAAATGGATTCGCCGAATTGCTGAACAAGTGACGAAGTATCTTGGGAGAAGCGGCCTTTCCACATAGCGGTTGTGAGCGTTTGGATGAAATTTTCCCGCGCGGATTGCGCGACGCGGGTGATTTGAACCTGAACCCGGCCAGATGAAACGCGAAAATTTCATGAATCGGCGATCTCTCTTTGCAATTCCCTCATTTTGCATGATGTCTTCGGCGTGGCGTATCCGTCACCAAACCACCCTAACTCACCATGATGACCCAAATTGTCCCCTTGATCAGCTCCGGCACTACCGGCCCACTAGGCGTTCTCCACCTGCCGCGCCTTTGGCAAAAAGCCTCGCTCGGTGCAGCCGGCAAGCTCCATCCGGACTATCCGTCCTGCGGCCAAGGCTATGATCAAATGGTTCTCGATGGCCTCGGCATTGAAAAACCCGCCTTTGTGAGCTTCATCGCCGATAGCAAACCGAGCTATTCACAGCTCGAATCCTGGATCCTCGCCCAATCCGGCGGGGCCCTCGACACCGCCGCCGTCGCAAAATTAAATGCCGCCATCACCGGCTACATCCACACCGATGCCATCCGCACCACCATCCTCGGCACCTGCGGGATCCCGGACGATGGCAAGATCCTCGACGCGATCAATCTCAATAACCTCGACGACTGGCAGAGCTTTCACCAGCAAGTGATCGTCGGATAGTTTGAGCGACGGCCCCTCATCCAGCGAGCATGAGGGGCCATCATCCCTTGTTTCTCAAAAAAACAGCGCCTCAGGCCCTCCGTAGGCCGAAAAGCCACAGCCAGATGAAAGTCAACAATACCGCCGCAAGTCCGACATGCAGGACTTGGACCCACGAATAAATGTGAATTTGAGACATCACGACCCCCAGCAGCATCTGCGCGAGCACGATTCCAAGCACGGTCTTTTCCACCTTGCCGACACCGCCTTCACGGTGCTTCGCCGAGAGCAGCCATGCCCATAGCGTCGCTCCAAAAACGACCCAGGAAAAACTCCGGTGGATCAGGTATTTCCACGAATCCTCCAGTTCTCCGATCCAACTGGAACGCGGTGAATTGGTGTGAAATTTTGCGAGCTCATCGGTCATTTCCCTCACCTGCGCGCCTATGACACCTTCAAAAAGTGTGGCCGCTAACAATACGACCACCGCCAGCCGGAGCTTCGCCAACGCCGCAGGCGGCATACTCACGCGCCATGGCGTATCGGTGCCACGCCACGCGCAATAAACGAGCATGCCGGTAAGCGCCATCGCCAACGCCAGGTGAGTGGTTAGAACCCCGGGTTTAAGCCCGCTATATACCACCCGCGCGCCCATCCACGCATTGATCAGCACCACCACCAAAGAACCGAATGCCATCCAGAAAACCAAGGGCCGTTTCCCCCTCTGCCAGAATGCCGCGATGAACGTGGCCAAGGAGAAAAAACCCACCGGCAAACTGCACAGACGGTTGAAAAACTCGGTCCAAACATGCCGCGGATTGAATTCCGAACGGAGACTTTCCTCTGTGATCGTTGCTGGATCGCGCCCCAGCCGTTCCGCTTTTTTCTGAAACCGCTCGATTGGAAGTTTATCGAAATCCACTTGATCCACCGAAGTCGGCGGAATCATGCAACCCCAACAGGTCGGCCAATCCGGACAGCCCATTCCGGAACCGGTCACCCGGACGACTGCGCCAACGAACATCAGGAACAACACCGAGATCAATGCTGCCACCGAAAGCTTCTGAAATCGATTCATCGCCATGCGCGGAACCATGTGTCGTGCGAGAGATAATTCCAGTGAAAACTCGCAGCAACGCCTAAGATTCGAGATTTTGATCGGAACATCAGAACAGAATCCGAATCCCTGCCAACCAAGTCCAGCCATTGAAATCACCACCATCGGGCCCACCATCAAGATGACTGTATTTAACCCCCGACATGAGCTTGAGTCGGTGCCCTTCAACGTAGTAATTCGCCCCAACGTAGCCGGCGAAATAGGAATCACCTTTTTTATCTTTCGACCCTGGAGAAAGTGCTTCGTAGCGGATGGGTAGGATTACGCCATTTTCATCCGAGCTGCACGCATACTCGAAGGTGGTGATCAATTGCAGTTTTTTCGTGAACGAATAAGTCGGCATCGCAGAGAACCCGCAAACATCCGCCCTGCCATTCACACCGTCCCCCCAAAGAAACTCTGTCGTCAGACCCAAGGGACCATCGGCCAACTCATTGGAAATCGATATGCATTTCGCGTATAAAGGCGAGGTCAGGCATGCGTCCGTTTCAGAAAAACCAGGTTCAGTATTGTGAAGAATTTGGGCTTTTACTTCAGCAAGATCGAATGAGGATCTCTTTGTGTAATTGTAGCCGAGCTTGGCGAGAATCATCGCGCCGCCATTGAAATCCGGCAGCTCGTCTTGGCGGTCATTACTAAAGACGCCCAAGTAGTAGAGCCAGCCGCCCGCAATGCCATTGCCACAAACCCATGCACCGGTGAGCTCACCGCCGTAGAACATATTTCCGAGGGCCGTGCGCTCGAAGGGCAAAAATTCAAATGAGGAATATTCCTGCTCACGATTGAATTTCAGCTCGCTCTTTCCAGCCGAAAGATGGAACGCATCACTGTGAGTATAGGTGAAATAAGTTTCCGGTGTGCGCTTGTAAACCCGTGGCGAAAAATCCGGATAGAGATCGATCAGATTAAGAAATGTCATCTTTTCAAACAATCGGCCTTTCAGCCCCATACGAAACCGGCGAACCTCGATGTTGCCCCAAGCCAAGTCATCGGGCATATTCATGGTGCCGAATTTCCCGGAATCATCAGAGCCGTATGCGTATTGTGTCTGAAGTTGACCGATGAACTTCAACTCTTGCAGCCAAGGATTCTCCGCATTTTTGTAAAGCATCGGCACCGACATAAACCGGTCAAATGCGGAGCCTTCCGTGAGTTTTCCGACGAGTATGCCGGTGGCTGGTGCGGCAGCCGCTTCGGCGGGGGCGGTTTCAGCGAAACCCAAGCCCGAAAATACCGCGCCGGTAAAGAGCAGCGCGATCGTGGTGATAGGCGATGTCATGAATGAACGCCGTTGTTCCCCTTCCCCCACGTTTGCGGCAAGTCAGGAGCAACCGATGCAAAGCATGTGATTCAATAGGGTCAGCGAGTCATTTGGAACATGATGCGTGGCATCATACGGCGGGGGCGATACATGATCATGGAGGGGCGAAACGTGTTCGCCCTGACCATGTGGGTCATTGAAAAGCGCTTCGCTCACCTCATTGGCTTTTCATGGACATCGGCGGAGATGTTCCGCCCTTCCGTGTTCTTAATCACTCCCACTCGATGCTGGCCGGCGGCTTGGTCGAGACGTCGTAGAGCACGCGGTTGATGCCTTTCACTTCATTGAGAATGCGGTGGCTGGTCTCGCGCAGGATTTGATAGGGTAGCTCCACCCAGTCGGCGGTCATCGCATCTTCGGATATCACGGCGCGCAGGGAAATCGCCCACTCATAACTGCGTTCGTCGCCTTTGACGCCCACGGTTTTTACCGGGATGAGGCCCGCATAGGCCTGCCAGACGCGGTCATACCAACTGTGTTCCTTGAGCTTGCCGATGAAAATCGCGTCGCACTCGCGGATGATGCGCAAGCGGTCCAGCGTGATGACGCCGGGGCAACGCACGGCCAAACCGGGACCTGGAAACGGGTGGCGATGGAGAATATCATGTGGAATCCCGAGCGATGCACCGAGTGCGCGAACTTCGTCTTTGAAAAACTCCGCCAATGGCTCAAGGACCTTGCCCTGCGCCTGCAATTCGAGAATCCGATCCACCCGATTGTGGTGAGTCTTGATTTTCGAGGCCTTGGACTTCGCGTTCGAGGCACTCTCGATGACGTCCGGATAGAGCGTTCCCTGGGCGAGCATCTCGGCATTGCCGACGGAATCCCAGAACACATCGATGAACAAATTGCCAATGATAACCCGCTTCTTCTCTGGATCATCCACACCGTCTAAAGCAGTTAGAAAGCGCTCCGCACAATCGACCGTTTCAATGGGCACGCCCATGCGGTGGAAATTGCTGCGAACTTCCTCGCCCTCGTCCTTCCGCATCAGTCCGTGATCGACGAAAATCGCCCGCACATTTGCGCCGGCCTCGTGCAATAAGACGGCAAGCACAGTGCTGTCCACTCCGCCGGAAACACCACAGACAATTTGTTTGCCCGCCACTTTTTCGCGGATGCCATCGATGATCTCACGCTTCAAATCATCGATGCGGAACGGCAACAGATTTTTCGCATTGAGCAGGAAATTGTGGAGAATCCTCAACCCCTCGTGGCTGTGAGTCACTTCCGGGTGAAATTGAATGCCGTAAAAAAGGTCGTTCCACTTCAGGGAAACCGGTGTGCCATGCTGGTTGCTCGCAATCACCTTGGCCCCTTCAGGCAGGATTTTCACGGTGTCCGAGTGACTCATCCAGACTTGCGACGAAGCGGAAACCCCCTCGTAAAGTCCGGTGCATTCCGCCGGGAACAAATTCGCCGGACCATATTCGCGGCGATTGCTCGCTTCGACGCTGCCGCCGAACTTGATGTTGAGCAGTTGCATGCCGTAGCAAACACCGAGCACCGGCACTTGAAATGCCTTGAGCGCATCAAAATCAAGATCCGGCGCGTCCACCTCGCTCGTACTCTTCGGACCGCCTGAGAGAATAATAGCTCCGGGTTTCCCGATATACGGAAAATCCTCGATGGCATACAGTTTGGCGAAAAATCCCAGTTCGCGCACACGGCGGACAATCAACTGGGTGTATTGGGAGCCGAAATCGATGACGGCGACGTGGTTGGAATCATGCATGAGGAAGAAAGTTCTAAATCTTAAATTCTAAATTTGAAAAGGAGAAGAGCCCCCTGATTCACAGCGCGATATTCTTCACTCTTCGTTTAGAATTTCGTGCTTATGATTTCGTGCTTCAGCTGATAGGCTGATAGTTGGTGGGCTCTTCGGTGATGACGATGTCATGGACATGGCTTTCGCGCAGTCCCCCGGCAGTGATGCGGGTGAATTGCGCCCGCTCGCGAAGCTCCGTTAGGTTGGATGCGCCGACGTATCCCATGCCGGATTTCAAACCGCCCATGAGTTGGAAAATCACATCGGATAGCGGACCTTTGTATGGCACCCGGCCTTCTACGCCCTCAGCCACCAGTTTTCCCGAGCTATTCTGGCCGTAGCGATCGCCGGAACCTTTTTGCATGGCGCCGATCGATCCCATGCCGCGATACGTTTTGAAACGACGTCCTTGGAAATGAACTGTCTGGCCAGGGCTTTCGCGGGTTCCCGCAAGCAGCGAACCCAACATCACAAGATCGGCTCCTGCGGCAAGCGCCTTGACCACATCCCCGGAATATCGAATTCCGCCGTCCGCAATGACTTTGACACCGTGCTCGCGGCAATGGTCCGCCACGTTTTGGATCGCCGTGAACTGCGGCATCCCGACCCCGGAAATCACCCGCGTCGTGCAAATCGATCCCGGACCGACGCCCACTTTCACCGCGTTGGCTCCTGCGGCGACCAAATCGCGCGCGCCCTGTTCGGTCACCACATTGCCTGCCACGACCGGCACGTCGGAAAGACTGCGGAGCTGCCCGATCACCTTCATCACATGGCGTGTGTGGCCGGTGGCAGCGTCGATAAACAAGGCATCCGCCCCGGCTTCGATCAGCATTTTCGCACGGTCCACACAATCAGGACCGACGCCCACGGCCGCGCCGCAACGGAGACGGCCATTCCCGTCCTTGGCCGCCGTGGTGTACATGATGCGCTTCTCGATATCCGAGCCGGTGATCAATCCCGCAAGTCTGCCATCGGCATGCACCAAGGGCAGTTTCTCGATCCGGTTTTGATATAGAATCCGCCGCGCGTCCTCCAAGCTCGTGGTTGGCGGGGCGGTGATCAACTTGCCGATCGGCGTCATCACATCGGCCACTTTCGCATCCTGCCGCTCAAGGTAGCGGATGTCACGCCCGGTGACCATGCCCTCAAGATGGCCATCGGCATCAATCACGGGAAATCCGGAAAATCCGTTTTTCACCATGATATCCCGCACATGCATGACCGTGTCATGCTTGCTGACCGTCAAAGGCTTCAAAATCACCGCATTTTCCGAGCGTTTCACCCGGGAAACCATGGCTACTTGCTCATCAATCGGACAAGCCCGGTGAATCACGCCCATGCCGCCCTCGCGGGCTAAGGCGATCGCCAAATCGTGCTCCGATACGGTGTCCATCGCTGCCGAAACAACCGGCAAAAACAATGGGATACCAGCCGTGATGTGCGTTGAAAGATCTGCCTCACCGGGCAAAACCGAGCTCATCGCCGGCACCAAAAGCACATCGTCAAATGAAAGTCCTAGGGAAATCTCCGCCATGGGGGAATCAATAGAAGAGACCTCCCGCGCGCAAGTCCGAATCCGATAAAAAGAACAAAATCCACTCCCAAGCCTGCGCATGCCGACAATTTCCAAAGCAGAAGCATTTTCACCTCGTTTCTTGCATTCTTGGATAAGCTCGCCAATTTCCCCGCATGTCTATCGCGCCCAAGCCTCACAGCGCCCTTTTGATCGTCGGTCACGGATCCACCGAGAACCCGGACTCGTCCACGCCCTACTTTGAACATGCCGATGAAATCCGCAGCCGCAGGCTCTTCGCGGAAGTCCATTGCTGCTTCTGGAAGGAAGAACCGTCGATGCGCGAGGCGCTCTATATGATCGATGCCGATGAAATCTACGTGGTGCCCGATTTCATCAGCGAGGGCTACTTCACCCAGGACGTGATCCCTCGCGAACTGGAGCTCACCGGACCGACCACCGTGGTGCGCGGAAAAACCCTGCATTATTGCCTACCCGTGGGCGTGCACCGGTCAATGACCGGGCTGATCCTCCACCGAGCAAAAGAAGTGGCCCCAAACGTAAACCCGGCGGAAACCACCCTGATCATCACCGGCCACGGCACCGGATTGAATCAGAACTCGACCAAAGCGATCCGCGACCAAGCGGAGCTCATCGCCGCATCCGGCGCCGGCTACGCCGCCGTGCTCGACGCCTACATGGAAGAACAACCCTTCATCGCCAAATGGGATGAAATGTCGCAAACTCCGAATGTGATTGTGGTGCCGTTTTTTATATCGGACGGACTGCATTCTTTCCAAGATATCCCGGTACTTTTGGGCATCGAAAACGAGGTTGGCCCGGCCGCCAGCCAACGCGATGCTTTCCGCCAGAACCCGCACCACCTCCGCGGCAAGACGCTGTTCTACACCTCCGCCATCGGCACCGAACGCTTGATGGCCGATGTGATCTTGGATCAAATTTCTGATTTTAACAAAGAACACAAATCACTTTAAATCAAAGATTTGTAATATTATTTAAGAAAACTTAAGCAACTATGTCCACCGCTCTCGAACTGCGCAATCTGATCCGATCTGGCTTCCACCGAATTGGCCAAATATTGTTTCAAACAGATGTTTACGGCTACCCGTATGTGATTTGCCACCATGAAGATGCCGAGCTTTCAACCGAGCCGGCATTCGGCGGGCTGGACGTGTATCATGGCCCCGAAGCGGCGCGGGAAATCTCGACCTATGCCGAGGACGGCACCTACCGATTCACCAAAGGACAGACGAATTTGAAACGCGGCTGGGTGATGACTCTGGAAAATGAAGAGGATCTCCGGCAGGCCGTGGACCAGTTTTATCCGGCATGCCTTGGCCTGTTTCTGGCGCAGCGTGACGGCACCCTCGACGTGCAAAACCTGCGGGATAAACTCAATCGCCAAACCGGGATGTATCGTTTCGCCCGAACCGTCAGCGACGCCGGCGCACAGCAACTCGTCCAAACCATCTGCGGCCCGGCCCACCAATGCGCAAAACGCATTCTCTGGAAAATCGATGAAAACACCCCGCTGGACGACAGCGAGGCAAGCCGCTTCAAAGGCATTGTCGGCGATCTGCCGGAAACAGCGGCGATTCCTCTACTCTGCCGCGAAGCTTGCAACCACTTCGTCGCCGAATGCCGAAGGGTCGCCAAGGCGGAGTTCGAAAAGAAAGACGGGGCGTAATTACACCACGGCAGCGTTTCGACTGCCGAAGTCCTGCGCGACGTTGGAAGCCCTCGCCATGGACTGCATGCAGCCTGCTGCCGCTTTTATTTCGCCGCCTGCTGCGATGTGTTACCGCCAGCAGGCTGGGCGGGGTCCAAGTATAGCCGTGGCTACTTGACGATGACTCGTTTGGATGTCCGCAGCGCCACTTGGCCGCCGAGGGTACCATTACCCAAATAACAGACATTAAGTGGACTGGAATTCCGTCCTCGAATATCAATACCAGCAAACATACCGTTACCAACGGTAGTGTCGGTGATAGGAAAACTTCGCAGCGAGTCTTCCTCGCGCTCGCCGAGCAATCCCCAATGTTCTACTGAAGTTTGAAAGATTTGCTGACCACGCCCCGTTTATCTCCAAGTGATCCGCATTCCTCTCTTATCGATCATCGCTCTGTCCACCAGCATGGCAAACGCAGTGAATCGCCCTGCTGTCGATTGCTTGCTGTGGTATGACACACCGGCCACCGAATGGCGACAGGCGCTGCCTGTCGGTAATGGCCACCTCGGAGCCATGGTATTCGGAGGCCTCTCCAAAGAACGGATTCAGTTCAACGAACACACGGTCTGGACGGGAAAACCCCACTACTACGCCCGCCCCGGCGCGGCGAAATTCCTCCCGGAAATCCGCAAACTGCTCGCCGATGGAAAACAGAAGGAAGCGCAAGCACTCGCGATGAAAGAGTTCATGAGCGTCCCCATTCACCAAAAGGCCTACCAACCCTGCGGCGACCTATTCATCGAGACTCCCGGCTCCGAAACGGCAGGCAACTACCGCCGCTGGCTCGATCTCGACTCCGGCCTCGCCACCACTGAATGGACCTCCGGAGAAACTTTACATCGTCGCGAAACCTTTGCCTCACACCCAGCCAATCTGGTGGTCACCCGGCTCTCAGCAGATCGCCCCGGCATGACCTCCGCCATTATCCGTCTAACCAGTCCACACGCGGACCACCAACTCGCCATCGATGGAACTCACATGCTCGTCCTGCGCGGCAAGGTCGAGGCCGATGGCGTCGCCTTTGAAGCCCGCGCTGTCGTCAGCCACCAAGGTGGAAAACTCACCGAGAATGCCACTGCCATCGAAATTTCTGGGGCGGATTCGATCGAAATCCGCCTCACCGCGGCCACCAATGTGCAAAATTGGCAGAGCCTCGCGGCCAATCCCGCCCAGCGAGTGGCGGCCATCCTCGCCCGCTCGGAAAAATCCTCTTACCAAGATCTGCTCGACGCCCACCTCACCGATCACCGCGCCTTGTTCCGCCGCGTGTCCATCGACCTCGGCCGGACGCCTGCTGCGGATCTAACGACCGAGCGCAGAATCGCGGCATTTCGCAATGGCGACGATCCGCAGCTCGCCGCGCTGCTTTTCCAATACGGACGTTACCTCATGATCGGTTGCTCCCGGGCCGGTGGCCAACCGGCCAATTTGCAGGGGATTTGGAATGATCAGCTCAAGCCGCCCTGGGATTCCAAATACACCTGCAACATCAACACCCAGATGAACTATTGGATCGCGGAAGTGGGCAATCTTCCCGAGTGCCACACTCCCTTGTTCAAGGCGCTTGAGGAAATGAAAGAGTCCGGCACAATCACCGCCCGCGAACATTACGCCGCACGCGGCTGGGTCCTCCACCACAACTTTGATCTCTGGCGCGGCACCGCTCCGATCAACAACTCCAACCACGGCATATGGCCCACTGGCGGTGCCTGGCTCAGCCTTCATCTCTGGGAAAATTTCCTCTATTCCGGGGATCGCGACTTCCTCAAAAAATCCTGGCCCATTCTGCGCGGTTCCGCGGAGTTTTTCTCCGATTACCTAATCGAGGACCCCAAAAACCATTGGTTGATCTCCGGGCCGTCCAACAGCCCGGAACAAGGCGGACTCGTCATGGGCCCGACCATGGACCACCAAATCATCCGCCAACTATTTGTCGCCTGCTCTCGCGCCTCCCGCATCCTTAAAACCGATGAAGCATTCGCCGCCAAACTCGATGCCATGATCCCCCGCATCGACCCGGACCAGATCGGAAAACACGGCCAACTCCAAGAATGGTTAGAAGACAAGGATGACCCGAAAAGCACGCACCGCCATGTGTCCCATCTCTGGGCCGTGCATCCCGGCGCTGGGATCACCTGGCAACAACCGGAACTGCTCAAGGCGGCACGTCAGTCCCTCATCCACCGCGGGGACGCGGCCACCGGGTGGTCGATGGGATGGAAAACCAACCTCTGGGCCCGTCTGCTCGATGGCGACCACGCCTACCTGATCCTTAGCAACCTGCTCAACCCTGTCTTTAACAAAAACACCGGCATGAAAGGTGGCGGCATGTATGAAAATCTGTTCTGCGCCCATCCGCCATTCCAGATCGATGGAAACTTTGGTGGAGCCGCCGGAGTCGCTGAAATGTTGCTGCAATCCCACGTGCCAGCCGGAAACAACGAGGCCGCCCCACGTTTCATCATCCATCTCTTACCCGCCCTACCGAAGGCATGGCCGACCGGTTCGATCAAAGGGTTTCGCGCCCGTGGCGGCATCACGGTGGATTTGTCATGGAAAGACGGAATGCTCAGCTCCGCCACACTGACTCCCATCGCCGATGGACCGATTTCTATCCGATTGGGCGAAAAAATCATCGAACTCCCCGCCAAGGCTGGCAGCCCGTTGAAAATCACCGGAGACTTTAAACTCGCCGTCGAATAATTTCCGCCTGATTATCCATGACCGCCCTTGCCGCGTTTCTCCCGCCGCAGGGAAGTCGTCAATCCCGGCGCTCCGCATGGCGCAGCCCCACCATCAGTCCGCGCAATTCCGAAAGACCGCGCATCCGGCCAATGCAGGAATAACCGGGCGTGATTCCCATCGGCTTGGGCAAATCATCCATCATGGTGTGACCGTGATCGGGCCGCAAAGTGATCTGCCAGTCGGCTCGCCCCGCTGCGCGGCGTCGGTCTTGCTCGTCGAGCAGGTTTCGCACGACGGCAGGCATATTCACGGAACCTTCAAGGTGCTTGGCTTCGTAAAATGATCCGTCGGGAAGTCGCTGCGTGCTGCGCAAATGCACGGCATGAATGCGAGATGCGAATTTGTGAACCATCTCCGGCAAATCATTATCCGCCCGTGCGCTGAACGAACCGGTGCAGAAACAAAGTCCGTTCGCCTGACTCTCAACCATTTTGAAAATCGCCTCGATGTCGCTCGCCGTGGAAACGATCCGTGGCAGACCAAGCACGGAAAACGGCGGATCATCAGGATGAATCGCCATGCGCACACCGACCTCTTCCGCGACCGGGATGATGGCTTGCAAAAACCTCTTGAGATTGTGGCGCAATCCATCCGCGCCAATGCCATCGTATTTGGCTAACATCTTCCGGATGTCGTCGAGCGAGAGCGCCCATTTCACGCCGGGAAACACATCGATGATCGTGCGGACGAATTCATCGCGCGCGTCGACAGTTAGGCTGGCCCACCACGTGGCGGCTTGTGCGAGTTGCTCCGGCGAGTAGTCCGCTTCGGCCCCAGCCCGTTTCAACGCATGGATTTCAAACGCGGCGAAGCGCACCGGATCGTAGTGCATGCTTTCCGAGCCATCCGGCAGTGTCCAGCGCATGTCGGTGCGCACCCAGTCAAGCACCGGCATGAAGTTGTAAACTACGGTGTGAATCCCCTCCGCTGCCAAATTGCGCAGCGTGATCTGATAGTTTTCAAACAACCGATCCAAGCCGCCGCGCCCGGTCTTGATGTCCTCATGCACCGGCACCGATTCGACAGCAGCCCAGCGGAGACCGGCGGCTTCAAGCATCTGCTTACGCTCGCAAATCGCTTCGCGCGGCCAGACATCGCCATAAGGAATCTGATGGAGCGAGGTGAATACCGCAGTCGCCCCCGCCTGACGGATAAATGCCAGCGGCACGGGATCACCTGGGCCGAACCAGCGAAAACCTTCTTCTAGCAAGAATAAATCTGATTCAAGTGCAGTCATGATCAGACTCCGGAAAACGCGACAAATCCGCCGTCCACAGCTAACACCGTGCCAGTCACGAATTGCGATGCATCCGCGAGCAGATAGTGCAGCGCACCGTGCAGTTCATCCGCTTGGCCGAAGCGGCCGAAGGGCGTGTTGCTGATGATCGTGTTTCCGCGATCGGTTAGAGATCCATCCTCGTTCGTCAGCAAGCGGCGGTTCTGCTCGCCAAGGAAAAACCCGGGCATCACCGAGTTGACGCGCACTTTGCCGCCGGTGCGTTTCGCCATGTCCACGGCCAGCCAGCGGGTAAAATTATCCACGCCGGCCTTTGCCGCTGAGTAACCGACCACGCGCGTCACCGCCTGCGGGGATGAGACCGACGAATAGTTGATGATGGATCCGCGACCACCTTCAATCATCGCCGGAGTGAATACGAGCGATGGCAGGACGGTGCCGTGCAAATTCAAATCCACGACCTGTTGGAACGATTCAAAATCGAGGTCGGAAAAACTCTTATCCGGCGGAATCGTCGCGCCCGGCATGTTGCCGCCCGCACCGTTCACCAAGGCATCGATGCGGCCCCATGTTGCGAGAACAGTGTCCCGGGCCTGTTCCAAGGCGGGGCGGTCCAGCACGTCGGCGACGAGGCCGATGCATTGGGCGTCCAGGGTGATGGTACGGCACTTGGTCAGTGCGGCGTCGAGCTTCTCCTGGCTGCGGCCGAGGAAGACAATGCGCGCACCCTGGGATGCCAGATAGTTGGCGGCAGATCCTGCTAGAGCGCCGGTGGCACCTGTGATAACGAAGACGCGGTCGGTGATGTCGAATAAGTTTTTCATGCGGATCACTTCTTCATGTTATCGATGCCGTAGGGTACCCGCTGTGCGCGGGAACGCATCGAATTGGCGGTATCGTCGCCAATGAACTCCTCCTTTTGCGGGTCCCACGTCAACTTGCGACCAAGCTTCATCGAAATCCAACCGATCATGCACGCGCTGGTCGAGCGATGCGCAACCTCGGCCGAAGTGACGGCGGGCTTACGCGTCTGGATGCTGGTGATCCAATCGAGATGGTGGTCGCCTTTTGGACTTTCGTGCAGGCGGACGTCGCCAGCTCCGAGTGGAGTGGTGAGAATTTCCGGTTTGCTCGCTTGCAGGGATTTCGATGCACCACCCTTGGGGATCGGATCGGATGCCGTGATTCGCTCGGCCCCGCGGGTGACAAAAATCCAACCATCACTGCCTTCAAAGCGAATGCCGTTAGGAAATTTGTGATCGATGATGACAGTCACGTCGTTCGCGTATTTCATTTCGATGTGATATGGGCCGTGCACATTCCAAAGCCCGGTTTTCGGAAACTCGGCATTGCCCTCGATCGAGATCGGTCCCGTATGTTCTGTATTCATGCCCCAATGTGCGATGTCCACGTGATGGGACCCCCAACCGGTGATCATGCCGAGGCAGTAATCCTCGATTCGCAACCAACCGGGCCGAGAACCGTAGCGGGATTTCAAATCGGGTCCTTGGGCATGCGTGCGGTCGGCGGTGTATGGCGCAAGCGGCGTGGAACCAAGCCACATTTCATAGTTGAAATTCGGAGGAACGGGAATTTCCTGCGTGCTGCCGCCGGACGGGTCGCTTGGCAGGCCGATCCTGACGGTGTGGAGTTTGCCAATGCGGCCGCTGCGGACCATTTCACAAGCGATGCGAAACTGCGCACCCGAGCGTTGCTGGCTGCCGATCTGAAACATGCGATTCTGCTTGCGAACCACATCACTCACGGCGCGACCTTCCTTGATCGTCATGGTGAGTGGCTTCTGGACGTAGATATCCTTACCTAACAACGCCGCGGCGATTACCGGTTCCGCATGCCAATGATCGGGAGTGCTGATCGAAACCGCGTCGATGTCCGGATGTTGGAGAGCTTCACGATAGTCGCCATAAGTGGCGGCCGTCAGGCTGATGTTGTTTTTCTTGTAATGGTCTTCCACCATGGTTTTGGCATCGGCGACACGCAGCGAATCGAGATCGCAGACGGCGACGAGGCGTGCGGCGTCTTGGCGCAGGATGCCGGGCATGTCCATATCCCGGCCGATACGACCGCAGCCGATCTGCAGAATGTTGATTTTTTTGCTCGGAGCATCCGCGCCGAGCACGCTTGCCGGGATGATGGTCGGGAAGCCGATGGCCACTCCGGCCAAGCCGCCAGCTTTGAGAAATCCGCGGCGGGTGGAATTTGTCGATTCTATCATAATTTAATTGGTGGGCTGAAAAATACTTATTGGAAAAAAATCAATCTATCGATGGCAAATTGCCCCCTTGGGACGATGAATGAATCGCCCGCCCTCTCACCTTGTGAAATCGGGCGAACCAGATCGATCACTTCGCGTTTATTGAGTTGAAACATTCCCTACACGCCATTGGAGCTCTGACGATTCAAAGTCCATGGATCACCGCGATCCATGGCAAGCCTAAAGTTCAATTCGAGTGGCCAAATCCGACAGCCTACTTGTAAGGCACACATCGTGTTAACGACAAGGCAACGGGCCGCAAATCAATTTCGTGCGGGGTCTCAATCCACATGGAAGCGGTGTATCATGGGGTGGGTTTATGTTTCGCCGGACCGCTATACAGCACTGGGAAATCCGGTCTTGTTTGGCGCGTCGGGGAAGTTTTCGCTTTCCAAGCACAGAGCGGTGCGGAACGCATAGTTCACGCCTCCCTTGCCGGCGACCTTACCATCGAGAAAGTTGCCGCCATAGAATTGAATCGCGGGCTGATCGGTGAGGATTTCCATTACGCGGCCGCTGTCGGGGTCCTTCAGGCGCGCGGCCATCCTGAGTACGGAATCGCCGCCCTTGCGGAGCACCCAAGCGTGATCGTAGCCACCACCGAACTTGAGGGCTTCAAAATCATCACCCACACGTGTGCCGATGGTGCTGGATGTGGTGAAATCCATCGGAGTGCCGTGGACCGGAGCGATCGCACCCGTCGGGATGAGCCCGGCATCCGTGGGAAGATAGCGGTCCGCTGCCAGCATCAATTCGTGGTGGTTGGATTTGCCGTCGAAAGTGAATTTGCCATGCGATGCGGTTGGCAAAGGCTGCGCAATTTTTTCTCTAAAATCTTCTCATTGAGATCTGAAAAGCTGGAGGCTTACGGTTAGTTCGGTTGTTGTTGTTTGGTTGGGGTTGGAGATAGATTTTGCCGGTTTCCCATTCCTCTGAGATCTCGATGATGACACCGGTCACTAGGCGGAGCAGCGATGACTCGTTGGGGAAGAGACCGACGACCCTGGTGCGGCGTTTGATCTGGGAGTTGAGTGTCTCGCACATGTTGGAGGTGCGCAGATGCTGGCGGCTGGCTTCCGGGAAGCTGAAAGCGGTGAGGCCTTCGGGGATGTTTTGCTCGGCCCATGCGGCGAGTTTGGACGCGCTCTTTTCGTGGGTTTTGACTAAATCGGCGAGCTTGGCTTCGGCATGGGCGCAGTCTTCGACGTTGAAGATGCGGCGGATTTCGTCGGCGACTTTTTGCTTGAGGTCCTTAGTGGGGAAGTGGGCCTGGGCGTTTTGCTGGAGGTGAAACTGGCAGCGCTGCCAAGGGCTGGAGTTGAGGGTAGCGCGCAGGGCGGCACGTAGCCCGACGTGGGCGTCGAAAGCCGCCAGCCAGCGGCAATGGGTGGCGCGCTCGGAGAACCAAAACTACTTCCGCGTGGACGATCATTGTGAGCGCGTCCGGCAATGGCGGTTGGTTCATCCTGGCTACTGGCGCAACAAGAGATCCGCGCCCGAAACAAGATCCATTGATCGCTCAAGTCGCTGAAAATGAAACCGTTGAGCCACCAGTGATCTCTCATGCGTTACAAGAGGACATCGCCTTCGCCCGCTCCTTCCTCAATCGCGGCCGCGACATCCTGCGCATGGTGCCTGGGGGTCCCTGCGGGATCCAATTTTCAGCGTGGCCAAAACCGACCGTCAGTCAGGCGACGAGAGCGATGGATGAGGGCGATTTCATGGCGTGTCGGATTGGGCTTTATTCAGCAAGCTCCAATTCATTCCCCGGCTTGCCCAAGACTCTCGGCAATCGCCTTGATGGCCTCGCCGGATTCTTTTTCGACCAATGGACGTTCGAGCATGTCTTCGTAGATCGCGATGTATCGACGGGCGACCTCCTTGTGGCTGAACTGGCGCGCACTCTCCACCATGATGCGCCGTATCTGGACGTCTTTCGCTTCCGCAGGCAATTCGTAAAATGCCATCGCCTGATCAACCGCCCAACGGAATCCATCCGCCGTGTAATGATCGAAACGAAAACCATTCCCCGTGGACTCCGCCAAATCCAGCGGTTGGACCGTATCGTAGAGTCCGCCCGTGGCGTGCACCACCGGCAGCGAACCATAGAGCGGAGCCGTCATCTGCGGCAAACCACAAGGCTCAAACAGCGACGGCATCATCATGAAATCCGAGCCCGCATACGCCAAACGCGACAACCTCTCATCGAAGTCCACGATCGACACGCGTTCATTCAATTCAAAATCAGCCACGATTTTTTCGATCCATTGTTGATAGGGGCCATTCGCCACGACCACCACTTGAAGCCCCCGTTCCCAGTAATCGGAAACCATGCCATGCAGAATCTCAGCGAGCAATTGCGGTCCTTTCTGCACTGGGTCCAAGCGCGAGGGCCAGAAGAACACTGGCGCGTCCGCATCCACTTTGAGTTGAAGCTCACGCTGCAAAGCCAACTTGTTAACAGTCTTGCCTTCCCTGACGTTCTTCACCGTGAAATTCAACTCCAAGGCGTCATCCGTCGCAGGATCATACGATGGATCCGGCGCATTGAGAATCCCGGCCGAACACCCGGCTACATGCTTGTTTCGAAGCTCCGCGCGCACTGAATCAGGAACCACCGAGTGCCAACCTTCGACAATCTCCCACAGGAAATGCGGGCTGACGGTATTGATATAGTGCGCCGCGAAAATCCCCGAGGTCAGCAAGTCCACCGGCACATACGCCCGCGCATGATAGTAGTTCGCCGGCTGCCCGCAGAAATAGAGATTCATCCAAAATTCCGCCGCATCGATTCCGCATTCCTCCACGCGTGCCAGTGATACTTGGCGGGTGTGGATGTTGTGCACTGTGAACAAGCTCTTGATCCCGCGCCGCCGGGCCATCGCCGGAATCAACGCCGTCATCCAGTCATTGCAATGAATCAAATCCGGTCGCACCTGCGGCACGATGTGATTGATCACTTCCCGCTGGAATACCAACGCGATGCGCATCGATTCCTCGGAATGATTGCTGTAAACTTGCTCGCGATAATAAAAAATCCGGTCCTCAGCCAAATGAATGTGCGAGTCCGGCAGCACTTCGTGGTATTTCCTCAACTCCTTGTCATGGAGACTGAACACATCCCCCTGGAACATCCGCCGGTAATTCGGCAGCGCCACATGGACGTCCGCTCCCAACTCGAACAATGCCGATACCAACGACGCCGAAACATCAGCCATGCCACCCGCCTTGGCGGACATCCTCTGCGACATATTACCCATCCCGGGCGGCAGATAGGTGATTTCCGGGGTTACAATTAGAATGCGGGGCTTCGCTGGTTTTGATTTCACTGACATCGTTATCACATGTGAGGGGCTCGTTCCACTTGCAGGGAAAATGACGAAAATCAAGAAAACACGCCACTTGAATCTTTCGATTAAGCGTGAAAAAAAATCCGTCGGATTTAAACTTGTCGGCCCTGCGGAATTCCTCTAGAGTTGCCTGCGTTTTCGTCAGCCCAAACCTGACCTTTTCCAATCCCCCCACGCTTCCCCCTCCCATGAAATATGGTGGTCCAGGCACGGACTCCGTCAATTCCTCCGCTCTCCGCGAGGTTCTGGAAAATTTCGTCGTTCGCCACCGGATCATCGAATACCTCGGCGGCCCGGACTTGGATGATGCCACCTGCACGTTTCTCGCCCGCATCAATCCCCTCAATCCCTCCCGCTTCGAGCGCCATCCCCCCGCCCATCTCCACTCACTTCTCGACGAAAGCTGCGAGCTCGCCCGTTCATTCGAGGACACCTCGGCGATGCTCATCCACCTCGATATCGAATACGTCAACTTCGACGATCCCGCCGCCGCCTATATCGACCCCCGGAGGATCTTCCTTCTCCAAGAACCGCTCGTCCGCGTCATCGAAGCCCGCCTGCTCACCCTCGGCATCCGCTACCTGCACGTCGTCACCGGGCAAGGCCACCATTTCGTCTGGAAAATCCGCAAATCCTCCCCGATCGCCAAGGCTATCGCCAGCCTCGGCATCTGCAACACGCCCACCCTCAAGCCCGAGCCCGAGCCGCTCTTTTCCCATGTGGCATTGCTGATGGAACACCTCGCCCACCTCCTCAAACCCGAGGCCGCCGCCGCCTGCAAAATCCCCGTGGAAATCACCGCCCAACACGTCGGCCCCGCCCGCTCTGGCAAACGCGAGATGCTCTCAATCGATATCTCCGAATACGGCGATCCCCTCCCCACCCGGATGATCCGCATCCCCTACACGGTCTATCGAAAACCCTGGATCTCCGGATTGATCGAACGCATCGGAATGACCCAGCAAGTGCCCGGATTTTTCACCCTCCCCTTGCATGAGATGGACATCCACCAACTCATCGATCACCGCCACGACCCGGATTCCATCATCGAACTCGCACACCGCGCCGGCGTCGAAATCCCGCAGGAGGAAACCGGCACCCGCCACCTGCTGGAATCCTACCTCAACTCCAGCCTCATCGGCTTCCACCGCGAGTTTTACTCCATCAGCCACGATTCCCCCGCACACCGCGCCAAGGCCACCTCCGCCGCACTCTCCAATCTTCCACCTTGCGCCCGCCACGTCCTCACCCACCCCAACGACCTACTCCTCAAGCCTTCCGGTATCCAACTCGTCACCCGCTGCCTACTCGCCAAAGGTTGGCACCCGCGCCACATCGCCGCTCTCGTCGCCTCGATCTTCCAAGATCCCACCCACCAATGGGCGCACCAATGGGATGAATACGATCCCGTCCTCCGCGCCACCTTCTACGTCCGCCTCTTCGCCGGCCAAATAGCACAGGGCATCGATCGCGGCATCGACTTCAACTGCGTCTCCCAGCAGGAAAAACAATTCTGCTGGAACCCTGACAGGTGCTCCCTTGAACCCGACTTCAACCGCATCTATGATTTATTCTCAAAACCTGAAACCCTGAAACCCCTCCCACCATGAGCGACTGGCCATGCGGCATCTCCACCGGGTGCTTCTACAAAACGGACATCCTTCAAGCCCTGCCCATCGTTCGGGACGGAGGCTTCAATCTCATCGAGGTCTGTTCGTTTCCCTCCCACCTCGATTACCACAATCCCGCCCACGTCACGGACGCCGCCGCACTCATGGCCAAGCTCGGCATCGAAGCCAATTCCTTCCACGCCCCGTTTGCCGATCGGATCGATATTTCCTCCCTCCACCCACCCCAACGCATGGCCGCCGTGCGGGAAGTCTACACCGCCTGCGAGGCCGCTCACATCCTCAAAGCCCGCTACCTCGTCCTCCACCCAGGCCCCGAATCCTCCGGCAAACCACCGCCCGAAGAATGCTACCACCGCATGACCTGCGCCGCCGCCTCACTCAATGAGATCGCACGCCGCTGCCGCGACCTTGGATTGATTCTTCTGTTAGAAAACATGCTGCCTCACCTGATGTTCGGCCACACCAGCGACATCCTTTTCCTCCTCGGCGCCATCCGAGAAACCAACGTCGGCACCTGCCTCGATACCGGCCACGCATTTCTATCCGGCGACCTCCGTACCGTCGTCCACAAACTCTCCGGCCATCTCCGCATGCTTCATGTAAATGATAACCTCGGCGATCAAGATGGCCACCTGCCACCCGGCGAAGGTGCCATCGATTGGACTTCGCTGATCCGCCAACTCCGCCAATGGCGTTTCCACGGCCCGCTCATCCTCGAACTCGCCGATAGCGGAGAATCCCCCGAGCGCATCATGGAACACGCCCGCAACGCCCGCACCTACCTCGGAGAAATCATCGCCAGAATCGATCTCAACGACCCCGGTCGGACGTCGTGAATCAACTGGAGCGCGGAATGCCCCAGCCGCTCAGGCGGCCCTTATTCTCCCGCGCAGCGCAGCCCTCATAGCGTGAGCAACAGCGAGGGCAATTCATTCCGCGAGAATCATCATTTCTTCAACTGGAGCGCGGAATTCATTCCGCAGCCCGTTAAGGATTCGGCTTGTCGGAGCGCGTGCATTCTGCGCGCTGCTGGATGACGGACATTCTGTCCGGCGAGTCGCTTCGCGGAAGACGGGTGACAGAATGTCCCCCGTCCGACAGCCGACAGAATGTCGGCGCTCCGTAGATTTTCTCCGCTCCCTGCCGACATCAAGAAACGTAATTATCAGATTCGAATCCTTAACGGCATTAGAATTCATTCCGCGCTCCAATCATCATCCCTTCAAACCGGGCACTTCGGGCAAACCCCGAAAAACTCCAACTCGTGATAGAGATTGCGGAATCCCGTTTTCTCGCGGATTTCGTCTTCCAGGTGATGCACCGGGCACGGTGCCTGGATCGCATCGATGCTGCCGCAACTCGTGCATATCAAATAGTCGCTGTGTTTCCCCGGAACTAACAAAGTGAAATATGCCGCACGTTCATGCAGGCCAAGCCTCCGGACAATACCGTGATCGGCCAGTCTTTGAAGCAGGCGAAAAACCGTTGCTTTGTCGCATTGCGCCGTGAGTCGCTTCGATGCCGCGAGCTCGGACAAGGTCATCGGCCGACCACCCTCTATCAAAGTGCTGAGCAACTCCTCCAATGCCTTGGTCCGGCGGAGCCCGGCTTTGCGGCAGCGGTCGATGGTTTCGGTGACGAGTGGGTTCATGGAAAAACTTCTTTCAGCAAGCTAGCGGGCATCCACCCAAATGAAAATCCGCATTTTTTCACAACAACGATTGCTGAGGATCCTCGGGACCGGCGGGTGGTTTCGGCGCACCGATTTTTTCGTAAGCCGTGGGCAAGGCCATCCGTCCGCGCGGGGTGCGCATCAAGTAACCCTGCATAATCAGGAACGGCTCATGAACTTCCTCGATTGTCGCCGCATCCTCACCACACGCCACCGCCAGAGAATTCAATCCTACCGGACCACCGCCAAATTTGTAAATCAGCACTTCCAGCAGTCGCTTGTCCATTTCATCGAGCCCTTGGGAATCGATCTCGATCATCGTCAGCGCCGCATCCGCGATCCCGTCATCGATGTGCCCTTCTCCCCGGACTTGCGCGTAATCCCGAACCCAGCGCAACAACGCGTTCGCCACCCGCGGCGTGCCTCGCGCCCGCGACGCCACTTCCAGCGCCCCACCCCGATCGATCGGCACATCCAGCAAACCCGCCGACCGCTCGATAATCAGCGCCAATTCCTCGTGCGTGTAATAGTCCAGCCGATTCACCAACCCAAAACGCGAGCGCAGCGGCGCGGTCAACATCCCAGAGCGCGTCGTCGCACCCACCAACGTGAACCGCGGCAAGTTGATCTGAATCGACCGCGCCGACGGCCCGGAGTCGATGATGATGTCCAAACGGAAATCCTCCATCGCCGGATACAAGTATTCCTCGATCGCCGGATGCAGGCGGTGGATTTCATCGATAAACAAAATATCACCCTTCTGGATATTCGTCAGAATCCCCGCGAGATCACCGGCTTTTTCGATTTGCGGGCCGGAGGTCGTATGAAGCTGCGTGCCCGCCGCGCGGGAAATCAGGTTGGCCAGCGTGGTTTTCCCCAATCCCGGCGGACCTGATAGAAGCACGTGATCCAGCACATCGCCCCGCCGTTTCGCCGCCTCCAACATCAACAGCAATCGGTCCTTCACCTTTTCCTGCCCGATAAACTCGGAGAATGCCGGCGGGCGCAGCGACACATCGAACGCCGTGACCGGCGCGGCAGTGGTTTGTTGGTAAAAATTTTCAGACATCGGGCGCGGACGGAATTGGAACCCACTCAAGCCCCCGTGAGAAGCCCGAAAGCAACGAACGGATTTGCAAGCGCCCAAGGAGCGGCGGAACATGTCCGCCGATGCCCATGTAAAGCCAAGAAATGAGCAAAGCTCTTCCCCTTGTCACCCCATGGTCAGGGCGAACGCCTTTCGCCCCTCCTTAAACCCAATTAGACATCACGCAACCCCTCAGGATATGAACGGATAATCCGTGTATCCCTCTGGCCCCTGGCCGTAAAATGTTTCCGGATTGGGCGGATTCAATGGCGCACCGACACGCATGCGCACAACCAAATCCGGGTTGGCGATCGCCGCCTTCCCAAATGCCACCGCATCCACCTTGCCGGAAGAAATCGCCTCGCGGGCACTCTCCGCGGTGAATCCTTCGTTGGCGATGAAGACCCCGCCGAAAGCTTGCTTGAGCGCCGGGCCGAGCGCGGGCTTGTCATGCGACTCGCGCGCACAGAGGAATGCGAGTTTCCGTTTCCCCAACTCGCGGGCGAGATACCCGAAAACCGCTGCCGGATCGGAATCCCCCATGTCATGCGCATCCCCGCGCGGCGCGATGTGCATCCCCACACGATCCGCACCCCACACGGAAACCACGGCATCGGTGACTTCCAGCATGAAACGAGCACGATTTTCAACACTCCCGCCATACTCATCCGTCCGGTGATTTGTGGAGTCCTGCAAAAATTGATCGATCAAATAACCATTCGCCCCATGAATCTCGACCCCATCAAAACCCGCCGCTTCCGCGTTTTCCGCACCTTTCCGGTAGGCCTCGATCACCGCCGGGATCTCACTCAAGCCCAACGCCCGCGGCGTCACAAATTCTTCCATCGGGCGCAACAAACTCACATGCCCCGCCGGCCGCACCGCACTCGCAGAAACCGGCAATTCACCATTTAAATAGTGCGGCGCGGAAATCCGGCCGACATGCCAGAGTTGCAGCAAAATCAGCCCGCCCGCCTCATGCACCGCCCGGGTGACAAGCTTCCAGCCCTCCACTTGCTCATCCGACCAAATTCCCGGCGTGTCCGGATAACCGACCCCCATAGGACACACCGAAGTCGCCTCCGACAAAATCATCCCGAAACCTGCACGTTGAGCGTAATATTCCGCCATCAAAGCATTCGGCACGCGCCCGGCAGAAGCCCGACAACGAGTTAGCGGTGCCATAACGGCGCGGTTCGGCAGCAGCAAAGCCCCGACTTGGAGAGGTTGAAACAGTGGATCGGACATGGTTCGGGCCGCAGTAAAGCAGGTCCCACCGCATCTTCAAGACCCGGATTTTTCAATTCCCTCCCCACTCAGACCAACACAAATTCCGATGCTCCCGACTAACTCGAAACCCATCCCGGTCATTGATGTCTGGTGGTGTAGCCTTGTGACTAAATCAATACCCAAGTTACTCTGCTTTCCACACTTCAGCGCAGCAACGACAATGTCGGCAGATTCGGATGCTAAAAAACAACCCGTTATGACGTATGAAGGTTTTTTATGAACCGCCTTGCCCGCATCGCCGCTACCGCCCTCGCCATTGGCACCGCCAATGCGGCCACCGATCTTTGGGACTTGCCGCCACTGCGGTATTCGGAAACCGCCTCAAGCGATCCCATCGCAAACCTAGCAGCCGAGCTGGCGAAGGGTGAGCGCAAAATCGAAGGCTCCACACCGCTCGACAATTTGCGCTTCGTCCTGAAGCTACTGGAAATCCCAGAGGAATCCCAGATGCTGGTATTTTCAAAAACCAGCAAACAAAACCCGCTGATCCACCCGGGCAACCCGCGTTGCCTGTTTTTCAACGAAAATTCCTACGTCGGCTACGTGCCCGGCGGCGATATCGAGGTGATCGCCCATGACCCCCTGCTCGGTTCGGTCTATTACATGATCTCCACCGGTAATGGAAACCCCGCACGGCAAATCACCCGGGACAACTCGGAGTGTCTATCATGCCACGGCACCACCCGCACAGAATCCATCCCCGGCGTGCTCATACGCTCGGTTTTCCCCGATGAAAAAGGCCACCCATTGTTGTCATTCGGCACATTTCTAACCGATCACTCCAGCCCCATTGGCGAGCGCTGGGGCGGCTACTACGTCACCGGCCACAGCTCGCTACCCCATCTGGGAAACCGTACCTATCAGGAATCCAGCGAACGCATACGGTCGAACGAATCGCCCGACATGGCCACTCTCGCTGATAAGATCGACGTCTCCCGCTACCTCCGCCCCACCAGCGACATCGTTGCCCTGATGGTGCTCGAACACCAATGCCAAGTCCACAATCAACTCATCGCCGCAGCCATGAACTACCGCAGGATTTACTGGCTCCAGAAGTCGCTCGATCCCGAGGCCGATCCGGACGCCGGCACCGCAGGCAAGCACGCCGATGAATCCGCACGCAGGATCGCGGACTTGCTGCTTTTCGAAAACGAAGCGGACCTCGGCCAAGACGGCATCGAAGGCGATCCCGCATTCCAAGAAGCCTTCACCAAGCGCTTTCCCAAATCCAAAGACGGCCGGTCCCTCGCCGATTTCCAACTCAACGACCGCCTCTTCAAACACCGCTGCTCCTACATGGTCTATTCAAAAACCTTCGAATCCCTGCCACCACGCGTCAAATCCGCCGTCATCAATCGCCTCCACACCATTCTGGAATCGGAACCCGAACCCGGAAATCACCCCAACATCAAAACCAGCGAACGCCGGAAAATTTCCTCCATCCTCGAACAAACACTACCCGCCTGGAAAAGCACACCGCACTGAGAGGATCAATCCGGCTACGGGCAGGATGCCCGGGCCACCGTGGCGCGGGCATCCTGCCCGTAGCCTCTCTTCATTTTTTCACCCCATACCGATTATTCGTGCGGCCGCACGTATAATCGGTAATCGGTCATTTGAAATGCCCGCGAGTTCCGCCGGATTTCTCTTCACTCCGCCGGAAATTCCGCATTAGTCTGCGCGCCGACATGTCCGACATCCCTACTCGCCCCGGAAAATTGATGGCCGCCAATCGCGGCGAAATTGCGATCCGTATTTTCCGCGCTGCCAATGAGCTCGGTCTGCGCACCGTCTCGATTTTTGCCGAGGAGGACCGCTTCTCGATCCACCGCTTCAAGGCGGACGAGGCCTACCCGCTGGATTCCTCGAAAGGCCCGGTCGGTGCCTATCTCGACGTCGAAGGCATCGTCGCGCTCGCCAAGCAGAAGGGCGTGACCATGATCCACCCGGGTTATGGATTCCTCTCGGAAAACGCCGCATTCGCCCGTGCCTGCGCCCGCGAAGGCATCATCTTCATCGGCCCCTCACCCGAGTTGCTCGAAAACATGGGCGATAAAACCGCCGCCCGCGCGCTGGCCCACCAGTTCAACGTCCCCACCCTGCCCGGCACCGAGGAACCCATCACCGATCCGGATCAAGCGCTCACCGTCGCCCACGAAATTGGTTTTCCGCTCATCATCAAGGCTGCCTTCGGCGGCGGCGGCCGCGGCATGCGGGTCGTGGAAAAACCCTCGCTGCTCCCCTCCCTACTTGCCGAAGCCCAGAACGAAGCTCTCAACGCCTTCGGAAACTCCGCGGTTTTCCTCGAGCGATACATTTCCCGCGCCAAACACATCGAAGTCCAAATCCTCGGCGACCAACACGGCAACGTCGTCCACCTTCACGAGCGCGATTGCTCGGTGCAACGCCGCTACCAAAAAGTCGTGGAAGTCGCCCCCGCCATGCACCTCGATCCCCAAGTCCGCAAGGATCTCTGCGAGGCCGCAGTGAAACTCGCCAAGGGCATCGGTTACAACAACGCAGGAACCGTCGAGTTCCTCTATGACATGGACCAAAATGATTGGTTCTTCATCGAGATGAACCCGCGCATCCAAGTCGAACACACCGTCACCGAATGCGTCACCGGCATCGACCTCGTGCGTTCGCAAATCCTCGTCGCCCAAGGAAACCCACTCTTCGGCGAGGAAGTCGCCATCCCAGCACAGGAAAACATCCCGTGCATCGGCTTCGCCATCCAGTGCCGTGTCACCACCGAAGACCCGGAAAAGAATTTCTCGCCCGACTACGGCCGCATCCTCAACTACCGCTCGGCCGCCGGCTTCGGCATCCGACTGGACGCCGCCTCAGGCGATGCCGGCTCTGTCGTGACCCCCTACTATGACTCGATGCTGGTGAAAATCACCGCCATGGGCCGCGATTTCCCGATGGCCTGCCAACGCATGGACCGCGCCCTGCGCGAGTTCCGTATCCGCGGAGTGAAGACCAACATTCCATTCCTTGAAAACGTCATCGCCGACGAGACTTTCCGCTCCGGCCAGGCACACACCAAGCTCATCGACACCAAGACCGAGCTCTTCCAATTCAAGCTCCGCCGGGACCGCGCCACACGCACGCTTTCCTATCTATCCGATATCACACTCAACGGCAATCCCACCGCCAAAGGTTGGAAACCCGCCACCGCAATCCCCAAGGCACACGTCCCGGACTCACTCGTCATCGAACACCACGCGAAAGTCCCCAAAGGCAGCCGCGACATCTTGCTGGAACTCGGCCCGGAAAAATTCGCCAAGTGGATTCTCGAGGAAAAACGCCTGCTGGTCACCGACACCACCCTGCGCGACGCCCACCAATCACTCATCGCCACTCGCATGCGCACCCATGACATGCTGCGCGTGGCCGAAGCTGTCTCTCACCGCATACCGCAGTTGTTCTCTCTGGAAATGTGGGGAGGTGCCACCTTCGACACCGCGATGCGTTTCCTCTCCGAGTGCCCTTGGGACCGCCTGCGCCGCCTGCGCGAGAAAATCCCTAACATCTGCTTCCAAATGCTCTTCCGCGGCTCGAATGCCGTCGGCTACTCGAACTACCCGGACAACGTCGTCGCCGGTTTCGTCAAACACGCGGCGGACTCGGGCATGGATATCTTCCGGATCTTCGATTCACTCAACTACCTGCCGAACATGCTGGTCGCCATGGAAGCCGCGCGCGACCACGGCAAGGTGCTCTGCGAAGCCGCCATCTGTTATACCGGCGATATCAACGATGAAAAACGCGATAAGTATTCGCTGAAATACTATGTCGAAAAAGCGAAGGAAGTGGAACGCATGGGCGCACACATCCTCGCCATCAAAGACATGGCCGGCCTGTGCAAACCGCTCGCTGCCCGCAAGCTGATCACCGCCCTCAAACAGGAAATCAGCATTCCTATCCATTTCCACACCCACGACACCTCCGGCCTCAACGCCGCATCCGTGCTCGCCGCATCCAATGCAGGCGTGGACATCGTGGACCTCGCCATCGCCTCGATGTCCGGCTCCACATCACAGCCAAACCTCAATTCTGTCGCCGCCGCAATGGCCAAGACCGATCGCGATCCAGGCCTCGATTTCGATTCCCTCAACGAACTCTCGGATTACTGGGAGGAAGTGCTCGCGTTCTACAAACCCTTCGATTCTGCCCCGCGCGCAGGCACAGCCGAGGTGTATGAACACGAAATGCCCGGCGGCCAATACACCAACCTCCGCGAACAAGCGAACTCCATGGGCCTCGGACACCGCTGGCGCGAAATCGCTCGCACCTACGCCGAGGTGAACCAACTCTTCGGCGACATCGTCAAAGTCACCCCCTCATCGAAAGTCGTCGGTGATATGTGCATGTTCCTCGTCACCCGCGGCATCAAAGCCGCCGACGTGCCCAAGCTCAAACCCGGCACCATCGACTTCCCGGAATCGGTCATCGACATGCTCTCCGGCGGACTTGGTCAACCCGATGGCGGCTGGCCGGTGGATATCCAGAAGGTCGTGCTCGGCAATAAAAAAGCCACCACCAAGCGCCCCGGTGAACTCGCCGAACCCGTCGATCTCGAAGCCACCCGCAAGGAACTCTCAACGAAGCTCGGTCACCCGGCCACCGAGGATGACCTCTACTCACACCTAATGTATCCTCAGGTCTTCGCGGACTTCGTCACATTCAAAAACAAATACGACGACCTCAGCGGCCTTCCGACCACTGCATTTTTCTACGGCCTGCACATCGGCGAGGAAATCGAGATCGAAATCGATCCCGGAAAAATCCTCATCATCAAACTCATCTCCATCGGCGAGGCGGACACCGCCGGTCGTCGCGCGTTGTTCTACGAACTCAACGGCATGCCCCGCGAATCCGTCGTCTTAGACAACTCGCTCAAATCCATTTCCAAAGCCTCCCGCATCAAGGGAGAACCTGCGAATCCTGCCCACGCCTGCGCCCCCATGCCCGGCATGGTCACCGAAGTCGCGGTTTCCACCGGCCAGGAAGTGAAAGCCGGCGACAAACTTATCGTGCTCGAAGCCATGAAAATGCTCACCACCGTCAGCGCCAACACCGATGGCACCATCGCCGAAGTCCTCGTGACCAAAGGCGACCGCGTGGACAGCGATGACCTGCTCGTCAAAATCACGATATCCTGATCCGGCATAGAGCGACACATCCTACGGAGCGCCGATATTTTGTCGGCTGTCGGCGGGGGGACATTCTGTCACCCGTCTACCGCAAAGCGACTCGCCGGACAGAATGTCCGTCATCCAACAGCGCGCAGAATGCACGCGCTCCGACAACGCGAGTCCATGAGAAGCCAATGAGATGAGCGCAGCTCTTGCATCAAACGCTGCAGATGCGAATCCCCTCCCGCAAGCTGGCCAGCTTATCAAGATCCTTCGGCATAAATTCCTGACCGACATATCCCCGATACCCCGTGTCCGCGATCGCTCGCATGATGGCGGGGTAAAAGAGTTCCTGAGTCTCATCGATCTCATTGCGGCCGGGAACGCCTGCCGTGTGATAGTGCGATATATACGGATGGTTCGCGCGGATGGTGGCAATGACGTCCCCCTCCATGATCTGCATGTGATAGATATCATAGAGCAGCTTGAAATTTTCGCTTTCAGTTCTCCGGCAAAGCTCGGCCCCCCATGCCGTGTGGTCGCACATGTAGCCCGGGTGATCGACCTTTGAGTTAAGCAATTCCATGACGAGCGTGATGCCAAGCTCCTCGGCGAGGGGAAGCAAACGCTTGAGACCGATGACGCAGTTTTCAAGTCCTTCCGCGTCGCTCATCCCGTCGCGGTTGCCGGAGAAACAGATGACTTGTTTGGCTCCGACCGCGGCGGATTCCCTCAGATGCGGTTCGTAAATCTTGACCAACGTATCGTGGTGCTCGATGCGGTTGAACGCTTTCTCGATCTGCCCGACCCGGGTGCCGTCGGGCATGAGGCCGGTGGGAAATGAGACGATCGCGCAGCTGAGCCCGTGCTTCCGGAGAGTCGGAAAATCCGTCGGCATGAGGAGCTCGATGGATTCGATTCCCATTTCCTTAACAGCAAGGCAGAAGTCTTCGAGTGGGATTTCCTCATAGCACCAGCGGCAGACGGAGTGGCGGATGCGCGCGCCGGGCGTGCCGATGGGGATGGCCGGGGTGTTTCCGGGGTTCATGATATTTAGAATTTCTCACAGCGATCCATTCCGGCTAATTCGTCGGTGGTAATGCCATCACGGCTTTGGCCAGAGCTGCAGGATCGGTGATGATTTGAGAGGAGTTATCGGGCCGGGTGACTTTGACGGAGGCGGCGGGCACCGCGTCCCCGGGGGTGGCGGTGCGGCGATGAACAAGGCGCATGGGAAGACGTTGCACGGCCGTTTTGAGGGCGGGCGGAGCGTCTGGAGCGATGGTGACGCAAACCTTGAAGTGGCGACTGAGGCTCGCCATGAGCAAATCGGTATGGAGGGTCGGACGTTGCAAGATGTAAACTGGCAGCGGAGTGGCCAGCTCGCTGTAGCTCGGCACCAAGGAGCGGCCCAGCCCTGCCAGGCGGCTTTCTGTATTGGAAAGCAGTCCAGCTGAGGAGTCGTCGAAAAGCATCAATAAGTCAGTGACGGGGAGATTGAGGAATTTTGCGTCATCCGGGCATTCCTTGAGGAACCCTTTGCTGGTGAAAAGCTCGGCAGAAGTGGTGGCGAGGTCTTCGGACCAAAGCAGCCAAGTGTCATCCCCAGTGATGGCGGCGACGTCGAGAACGGACTGAAGGGCCAGCAAGTAGTGGAACGCACGGCCGGCCCCGATCGAGTCCGGAGTTTCCGCGGGGTAAATGCGGAGGCGCACACCGACTGAGAATGCCTCGCGCGCTTTAGTAAGGAGCGTGATCGCCTTGTTTCGAAAGATTTCATCACCGGTAGCGGTGAAGGCGGAGGCGTATGCAGAGACCAAGCGAAACGTGGCCGTCGCGTGCGAGTGGGTGTCCTTGGTTTCCGCTCCGAGGCGCTCGTTGCGAATTTGCAACAAGCGTTCGCGCACCCCATCAAAGCGCGGTTTGAACACTTCTGGCGTCAACGAAAGGCTGGCGGCGATTTCCTCCATGGATTGGCCTATGCCGATGGCATTCTGGCGGAAATAATCGCGGTGCGGATCCAGCTCAGACGGCAGGTTGCCGAGGCTTTTCATCTCAGTCGCCTTGATCCACCATGCGACGTCTTCCGGCGGTAGAATTTTTTTCACCTCCTCGACAGTCCACATCCATTGCGCGATGTCCGGTTCACGGGTAAGGCCGATGGAAAAAAGTCCGTCAGGGTTGAGGAAATGTTTTTCAGCAAATGTGATGAGACCAAGGGCTTTTTGCAGGGCGCGAGCGTCTCCGGTGACTCGATAAGCCTCAATCAGCGTGGTGGCGATGCGCCCTTGGCTGGCGCAATCACGCACAAACGTGGGAAATGCCCATGACTGACCACGGCGACTTGCGAAAACTCCTCCATCCAGTGGATCAAACATTGGACTGGGAAGAAGGTCGTTGAGCAGTGATTTGGTGGTATCCAAGCAACGAGTATGCACGTCCTCAGGCAAGCCGGGGTGGACGGAGCTAGCCGCAAGCAATTCCAATACACTGGCTGGTAAAATGCCGCCAGCTTCATCGAAACTGCCAGTGGACGGATCGTAAAGTGAGTTCAATTGACGCAGACTGCGGACAAAATCCATGGCAGGCTGCGGACTCATGGTCTTGGCCATTTTGCGCTGTTTCATGCGGGCGCGGCGGTCGTCGTTGTTAATTCGGCTGTTCTCGAGCACGTATTTCGGGTTGTCCCCCCACATTTGGGAAACCATGACGTGAAATTCGCGAAACAGATCGATGACGCTCTGGGGAGACGGGTTGGGCACTGGGGTCCAAGCTACCGGATTACCTTCGCTGGTCATCCAGATCAATATGGGCATATTGAGCGGGAGATCGATTTCAGAGCACAAATCGGCGGTGAGAATGCTCATTTCCCGGCAGGAATCGCCATCAATCAGGGTCGGCACGTAGTTTGAGTTGATGATCTCCACCATTTCCTCGTGACGATCAAGCGTTTCAAGCACCCGCAAAAACGCCGGGTTTTGAGGAACGGCGATCACCCCGAAAATCAAGCAATCCGTAGCTCGGGCGCGGTCCAAGGTGGAACGAGCCCACGGCTGCCAGCAGATCGGTGACGCTGCTTGGCTTTGATAAACGGCTCCTGGAAATTGACCGATGGAATTGCGGAGTGGCTCGCTGACGACGCTCGCGATTTCGCTTGTTTTGACTTCCGCAGGGCGATTCTCACGGCAGGACGGCCCTCCCCATAGGCAGACACAGGCTGCCGCCATTTGGAAAGTTCTTGCGAGGCTGACTCGGGTTGACGTCATGGCAAAAGTTAATTTTTAGGATCAAAGCTCCTGTTGTGAACATATTATGAAGAAAAGACTTCCACTCTGGCAAGCGGAAGCTGGGAACAAGACAGCAATTCCGGGACCATCTCCACTTCGTTTCGGTTCCGCTTCACTTCGCTTGTGGTTTAAAATCCCGATTTCAGGTTCACAAAACATCTGCGTTCGCGTCGATCACGATTGGATCTGGTTCGAATACCTTTACTACTTCGACCTCTGGCAACCGAGTGTCTGAAAGAAGCGTGGTCTATCTTTCTGGCGCACTAGATACAGCTCTCGGCAACGTTAACGCAGTTGTGACCAATTACGATGTAACTAAAAACTCTGCGAGTTATGCTAACGCAACCATCACAGCTGGAACGCCTATTGTGAAAAGTTTGAATATCTCGAACGGACCTGTTGTGCTCTTTGACTCTGACTCGGTTCCTCTGACTAGTGCGGAACTTGAATCGATCTTTGCTGGTGTTGACACTATTGGTTTTCTATTTGACGCAACCAGTGATTTCCGTTGGGCACGTGCCGGATCTGAGGTGATGACTGCAACTCTTTCCGGAACAAATAGCGGTCAAATCATCGTTGAATATTACGTCATCCCCGAGCCCTCTGCCGCTCTGCTGGGTGGTCTTGGATTCCTTTGCTTGCTGCGCCGCCGCCGCTAATAGCGACACAGGACTCACATTTCTCAAACACCCTCCGTGCTCGCGCACGGAGGGTGTTTTGTTATCAAAAAACCTGTGGTCCGCTAGGAACCGGCGTTGACGGCAATCCGCCGCACCGCGAGACTCCCCGCCATGCGCGACATCATTCTGGGAATCGATCTGGGAACCACCAACTCGGCGGTGGGCACCGTGGATTCCGGATTTCCCATCCTGCTCGCCAACGAGGACGGAAAACGCATCTTCCCCAGCGCAGTCTGGATCGGCAGAAATGGGGAAATCGAAGTCGGTGCCGCCGCATTACGCCGCCGCACCATCGAACCGGACCGCGTCATCACGAGCATCAAACGCCTCATCGGCCGCCGCGCGGACGAGACGGAGGAACATTTTCCCGTGGCCGTAGCCACGACAAGCAACGGCTTACCCCAGGTCTTGGGCAAATCCCCGGAGGAAATCAGCGCGGAAATCTTGCGCGAACTCAAACGCATCGCGGAATGGCGAATGGGCACCACTATCACCAAGGCGGTCATCACGGTGCCCGCTTATTTCCACGATGCCCAGCGCGCCGCGACCAAACGCGCCGGCGAACTCGCCGGACTTGAAGTCGTTAGAATCCTCAACGAACCGACTGCCGCCGCGCTGGCATACGGCTTGGACAAACTCAGCGAACACTCACGGGTCGCGGTCTATGATCTGGGCGGCGGAACCTTCGATCTATCAATTCTCGAAATGCAGGATGGCGTCTTCCAAGTGCTCGCCACTCATGGCGACACCCGCCTAGGCGGCGATGATCTGGACGCGCTGATTCTGCGCCGCGTGACGGAGCGCCTGGGCATCGACGAGATCGACAGCACGTCTCGCGTGCGCCTCATGGAGGAAGCGGAAAGGGTGAAACGCACTCTATCAGAAAATGACACGGCGGTCTTTCGAGTGCCATTTTACGATGGTGCCCGCAGCATCGAGGAAACCATCACGCGCGAGGATTTGGAAACGATCGCCGCCCCATGGATCGGCCGGACGCTGCGTCATTGCCGGCAAGCCCTCGCGGATGCGGCTCTCACGCCGGAAGATTTGGATGCGGTGGTCTTGGTCGGTGGCAGCACCCGCATTCCCGCCGTTCGCCAGGCGGTGGCGGATCTTTTCAAACGCGAGCCGGATGTTTCCCAACACCCGGACGAAGCGATCGCACTCGGTGCCACCATCCAAGGCGGCATCATGAACGGTGCCCTGCGACAAATCATTTTGCTGGATGTGACTCCGCTCAGCCTCGGCATCGAGACTTTCGGCGGATTGATGAATGTGCTCATCCCGCGCAACACGACCATCCCGTGCAAGGCCGGCGAGATGTTCACCAACGCCGCAGACGGCCAAACGGCGATGCGCGTGCGCGTGCTGCAAGGCGAGCGCGAGATGGCGCGCGACAATTGGGACCTCGGCGACTTCAACGTCGGCTTCGCTCCCGCGCCGAAGGGCCAGGCGCGGATGGGGGTGCAGTTCAAGATCGATGAAAACGGCATCCTCGAAGTGCTCGCACGCGATGTTTCCACCAACACCGATACCATCGTCAAACTCGGCAACGCCGCCGTCAACGTGGATGACGAAGCCGTCGAGGCCATGGTCAGCGAATCAGTGGAACACGCATTCACCGACATAGCGGAACGAATATTCACCGAAGCCCGGCTCAAAGCCGAGGAATTACTCCCGGCGGTGGAAGCCGTGCTCGCCCAAGGCCTCGTCCGCGATGACGAACGCGTCGAAATCGAAGCGGCAACCGCAGCGGTGAAAACCGCCCTCACCCAAGGAGCCGCCACGCCATTGAAAACCGCCGTCCAGAGACTGGATGCAGCCACCGAAACCTTGGCAGCCCGCCTCGTCGAACAGGCGCTGGACGAAGCGCTTGAACGCGGCATGAATCATCAGTGACGCGATAGCGGCTTGCATCGCTCGCATTTGAAAAGATGATCGTCCGAAACAATCCTTGCAATGATTCCACGCCCATCCACGCCTCAGCCAAGGAAGAATCGTGCGAATATCCGAATCGAATCGATTTCAGAAATCAACCAATCTGCCGGTGAGCATGAAATGTTCTGGTTTCACTGCGGTCGCTGCGGATCGCTGTTCCAATCGGTGACCGGTCGTTCAGTAAACCGGCTTTGCGCAAATTGCGGCTTCGATCCCCGCCTGATTGCCGACTCAACTCCGAAGTCCCAATCAAAAGGCAAAACCATCGAAGGCTCCGACTTAGGACGCAGGAAAAGCAAAAAAAGGCATATCATGCTCAAACTCGTGAGCGCTTGGCTACTGCTGCTTGCCATAATCATATTCGGTTTCCACCGCCTCTGGCATACAAATACTCCAAAAAACCGGATCCAGGACGCCTCCGCCAACACCACCACCGAATCGATGGCGGAGGACTTCGATCTACTTCAGAAGGCGATTCCGCAATGTGTCTCCATGCTCTTTGGATTCCTCGCCGCTAACACTCCCGAGGAACGCAACCAATTCGTCTTCGCCCCCATTTCCAATGCCTCACGAATCGATCGTTTTTACACTCTGAATCCAGCGATTAAAATCGATCTCAGTACGCTCAGCCTCATGAATAAATCGGTGCTCCGGTTACCCGGAGCCAAGGCCATTGAAACTCACTGGAAATCCAAGGATGGCAAATACATCGATGCGGTTTTCCTCGAGGAAAATGGCGAATGGCGGCTCGATTGGGCGCACTTTATTCGTTACGGCGATTGCCCGTGGTCAATGTTTCTGGCCGGATCAGGACCACAGGAGGGGGAATTCCGACTGCTGGCACGCGAGCGTCTAGCCGAAGAACGCAAGAACGCGGAGTCCATCAGCCTGGTCTTCTATGCAGCACGTTTCGGCAATCCGGAGGACGCCGGACCTCCATCACCCGAGTTTCTCATTTCCCGGAATACTAGGGACGCACAGTTGTTGGATGCCGCCCTGCAGCTCGCACGGAGTGGCAAACGAATCTTTGATTTGCAACTTCCCGATTTAAATCCCGATGAATTGATCCCGGTTCGAGTCAAAGTCCGACGCATCGAGACGGGCCCGACACAGAGATTTGAGATTACCAGCGTCAGCACCTGCCATTGGTATTCATTGGACGATCCGGGGGTGGAACCGCTTGCGCCGGAAGCTACCGCGCCCGAAGGAACCAATTAACGCCAAAATCGTCTCAGGAACCCGCCAACGCTTTCCGCATCACCCCGAGCACCTCCGCAGGATCGGTTTTTTGAAACCAATGTTGAAAAGCGAAAGCTCCCTGATGGATCAGCATCGATAGCCCGTTTGATGTCCGGCAGCCCTGACTCCTTGCCAGCGCAAGAAGCGGCGTCACCGCAGGTTGATAGATCGTATCATAAACGAAATGCTCCGGCTTCAAACAAGCGACAGGGAGAATCGATGGATCCTCCGGCTTCAATCCGACTGAAGACGTGTTCACAATCAAATCACAAGCCCGGCATTGCTCGGCCAGCGACGGATCATCAAGCGAAAGCGATAGAATACCCGTAGCCGATCCCAAGCTGCTCAACCGGGTGAACAGCGATTCGAGCTTATCCGCGGTCCGGTTCACCAGCACCAAATTCGGCACACCTTGCAACACACACTGCGTGGCGATCGCCTGACCGGCACCACCGCCCGCCCCCACGATGGTCACTGAAAGCCTGCCTAACAAAACAGCAAAATCATCCTCGATTGCACGGGAAAATCCCGGCCCGTCGGTGTTGAAACCACACGTCGCATCTTCATCGAAGCGCACCGTATTCACCGCTCCCAACATGCGGGCGGCGGGGTCCACGGCCGTGCAGTTTTCAAGAGCGGCGAGCTTGTGCGGCACCGTCACATTGCAGCCGATAAACCCCAAGTCCCGCATCCGCGAAAACGCCTCGCGGATCTGCCCCGGCTCGACCGCCAGACGAATGTAGCGAGCATCGATTCCATTCGAATCCAGCGCCGCTTGATGCATTTGCGGCGAGGCGGAATGGGCGACCGGCCAGCCAAGCACCGCCAACCGAGCGGGTTTTTCCGCTCCGGCATCGAGTGCGTCGCGAGAGATTAAATCATCGAGATTGTATACGGATTTCATCATGCAAATGGAACGATTGTAGCGGCGGACTGTGTCCGTCGATGCGAATGGAAAGTCTCAGAGCATTGCGGAAAATTTACGCACCCGGTCGGCACAACGTGCTTTCCCTAGCAAATCGAGCATATCCCCAAGATCCGGACCATGCGCGCGACCTGAGAGCGCGACCCGCAACGGAAACATCAACTGCCCCGGCTTGGCTCCGGCAGCATTGGCCACCTCGTTGAGCGCGGCCTTCGCCTGATCGGCCGACCACTCGGAGATGCCCTCAAAACTCTCCGCCAACGAAACCAGCAAATCCTTGGCCGCCGCATTGCCACGCACCTTCGCCACCGCTTCATCATCGTAGCCAAACTCGTCCACCAACAGGAAATCCACCGCGGCAGGCACCTCGCTGAGCAAGCGGACTTTTTCTTTCACCGACCCGATCACCGCCACGTAGTTTTCAGGAACCGGCAGACCGGCCGCTTCCACGAACGGCTTCGCCGCTACCGCGAAATCCTCAACGCTCATGGGAATCAAATGTTGCTGATTCACCCACTTGCATTTTTCCAAATCAAAGCGACCGGGTGCGCGGTTGACATTTTCCAACGAGAACCGTTCCACCAACTGCGCGAGCGTGAAAATCTCTTCATCGGTTTTCGGATTCCATCCTAACAATGCGATGAAATTCACCACTGCCCCCGGTAGAAATCCCTGACGCGGGTAATCACCGACCGCCGCCCCGGCATCACGCTTGGACATCTTGGAACCATTCGGATTCAAAATCAGCGGAATGTGCGCGTATCGCGGAGCAGTGCCACCGAATGCTTCGATCAATTGCAGATGTTTCGGCGTGTTCATCAAGTGATCCTCGCCGCGAATGACATGGCTGATCTCCATTTCCAAATCGTCCACCACGTTCACGAAATGAAACACATATGAGCCATCGGAACGCTTCACTACCATGTCCGGCGTGTTCGATTCATCCCGGTAATCGATGGTCACCTCGCCACAAACGAGGTCATGCATCGTCACCGGCTTGCGCTCAAATCGGAACCTCCATGCGCCGCCGTCTTCATAAACCCGCCCGGTATCCACGAGTTTCTGAAACCAAGCATCATAGATTCCCTTCCGCTCGCTCTGGAAATACGGGCCGTGTTTTCCACCCTTGTCCGGCCCCTCATCCCAATCGAGACCCAGCCAGTTCATGCCCTCGAAAATCGCCTGTTTTGCATCTTCCGTATTGCGCGCCTCATCGGTGTCCTCCACGCGTAAAATAAACGCCCCGCCGTGGTGGCGGGCGAATAGCCAGTTGAACAAAGCAGTGCGGGCCCCGCCGACATGCAGGTAACCAGTGGGCGATGGAGCGAAGCGAGTGCGAACGGACATGCGCGTGGTGTATGCGGAGAAATCGCCCGCGTCCACCCACAACTGGAACGCGGAATTGATCCACGCGGGCGCAGGGAGCGCCGATATTCTGTCGGCTGCCGGACGGGGGACATTCTGTCACCCGTCATTTGCGAAGCGAATCGCCGGACAAAATGTCCGTCATCCAGCAGCGCGCAGAATACACGCGCTCCGGCATCCCGACTCATCAACGGCATTGGGATTGATCCCATCCGACGACCCGGCATCAAAGCACGATTTTCTTAAACTTCGGCACCAACAAATGCATCAGAACCCAGGCCGTGAGATAAGCCGAGCCGCAGACCATGAAAAGAATCCGATAGCCAACCTCCACTTTGTCCAAGGCCTTGAAGTGAGCGAGCAACAATCCTGCTGCAAAGGCAATGAGCATGCCTCCCATCGCGCCAGCCATGCCGCCGATACCGGTGACGGAAGCCACCGCCTTTTTCGGAAACATGTCGGAAACTGTGGTGAAAATATTGGCCGACCATGCCGCATGGGCGGCACAAGCGATGGAAATGACGCCCACGGCCAGCCAAGTGTTAATTTCACCGAGACGGGAAGCCGCCAGCACACTCAGCGGGAACAACGCGAAGATGAACATCGCCAACTTCCGGGCACGATTGGCGTCCATGCCACTCTCAATGAATTTCTTGGGTAACCAGCCACCGAAGATCGAACCAAAGGTGGAAACCGTGTAAATCACGGCAATCGCGAATGGCCAACTGATGATTCCTGGAATGTCCGCATCAAGGCCGGTGTAGCCCTCGTTTGCCGCGCGGAACTCAGCGACCTTGCGGGCGTTTTCAGCAAGAAGGAAAGCGGGCAGCCAGAACATATAGAACCACCAGATCGGATCGGTGAAGAATTTACCGAAAAAGAACGCCCAAGTCTGACGGAACGTAAGCAACTTGAACCAAGAAACTTTTTCTTGGGCAACGTCGGCCCGCTCAGCTTCTTGCTCGTCTAGATCGCTATGGATGAAATCATATTCCGCTTGGCTGAGCTTTCCGCTTTGGAGTTTCACCGACGGCGACTCATACATTTTATACCAGAAAATGAGCCACAACAGACCCACGAGCCCGGTGAGAATAAACGCCCACTCCCAACCCCAAGCCTCGGCGATGTATGGCACACTGAGTGGCGCGATGATCGCTCCGACGTTTGCCCCGGAATTGTAAAGGCCGGTGGCGAAGGCCCGTTCTTTTTTCGGGAACCATTCGGCGATGGTCTTATTCGCAGCCGGAAAATTTCCCGCTTCTGTAATTCCCAGCGCGGCACGCCAAAATCCAAAACTCCAAGTGTGATGACCAAATGCATGACCCATGGCGGCGAAACTCCAACCAATCAGCGAGTATGCATAACCTTTTTTCGTGCCCACCTTGTCGATCACCCGACCGGCCAGCAACATGCCGAGCGCGTAGGCAAACTGGAAACACATGACCACCCGCGAATAGGCGATTTCCTGCGCTGCCTTGTCCACGCCGAAAACCCCGTCATCCGCCAGAGTTTGCTTCAAAAGGCCGAGCACTTGGCGATCGAGGTAATTGATGGTGGTGGCGGCAAAGACCAAACCACAAATGGTCCACCGATGACGGCCGATTTGTTCGTTTACAGAGGCAAAAGACATGGGATTTTCGCAGTTTAAAAGTAGTCGGTCACGAAACCCGTTTCATGAACCAAGCCGGAAATTGGCGTCTGGCATGCAGATGGCAAGAATGAAAACCTACACGTGGTAGGAAAATCCGAAAAACTGCCCTGAAATCACCGCGCCCCTCCGGAGCGGCGGAACATGTCCGCCGATGTCCATGAAAAGCCAATGAAGTGAGCGAAGCGCTTCCCATTGTCACTTCATGGTCAGGGCAATCATGCATCGCGTCCCTCCGCGCTCACCCCTGCAACGCCCGCAACGCCCCGCGCACCAGCGCCTCGGTCGGCGAAGCCGGGTCGGTCTCCAGCACCTTGCGCACCGCCTTGCGAGCATCCACCTGTTTGTATCCCAAGGCGATCAACGCCAACTCGGCATCCGCCGCGCTGGCACTCACCTCGCCCGCCGCAGCATCTTGCCAAGTGTCCGTCACGCCCACCTTGTCCTTGAGTTCCAAAATGATCCGCTCGGCGGTTTTTTTCCCAAGTCCCTTAATCCGTGAAAGCTCCGGCGCATTTCCCGCCACCACGCAGCTCTTGAAGCGCGACACCGGCATGCCGCTGAGCACCGCCATCGCGATCGCTGGACCGATCCCGCTCACGCGATCAATGAGCATCAAAAACACGTCCCGCTCCTCCTCGGTCGCAAACCCGTAAAGCGTGTGGGCCGTTTCACGAATGTGCAGATGCGTCCGCAAATCCACCTCCAAGCCCTCGGCGGCATGCAGCTTGTCAAAAGTAGAAAGCGGCACAATCACCTCATAACCCACCCCATGCACATCCACCACCAACCGGTTCGGATAGGCCTCAATCACCTTGCCACGCAATCTTGCAATCATCTTGCCACCAGCTTGGCGACCGCACTTCCGCCGTCAATCCCCGATCCGCCTGCGTCGCCCTACAAGTTCGCGGTCCAACCGTGAGATGAGAACGAAAAGTGCAAAGGCAGGGACCGCCTCTCCGAGCGGTCCGGCACGTGAGGTGAGAATGAAAAGCGAATGAGAAAGCCAAAACGACTCCACATTCACCCCATCATTCACCACCCACGCACCGGACGGTTCGGAAAACCTTCCCTGCCAAACATCACGCCCCACATTGTGACGTGACAACGCTCGCCCACACCGCAAGTTCGCGCTTCAAACCAGTGGAAATTGTGGCACCTTGGACTCTCTTGAAGCTCCGCCTGCCAGACAAACGTCGCCTCGTCCGGTATTCCATCGCCGCCTGCTTGGTCGCGATGGCCGCATGGTTCCTCGCGCCCTTCTGCATTTCCCTGCCATCAGGGCTTTTAGAAAACCCGGCGGGCTCACCCATCGCCGTGGACCGCCACGGCACGCCGATCACCCATTTCACCTTGCCGGATTCATCCCGCTCCACGCCCGTCACCACTGATGCACTCCCGCCGGATCTCATCGCTAGCACGCTCGCGGCCGAAGACAAACGATTCCTCCAACACAGCGGCGTGGATCTCCTCGCCACAGGCCGTGCCATCCGCGATTTCCTCTCCAAACGACGCGTGGTTTCCGGCGCATCCACCATCACCCAGCAGCTCATCAAAATCTCCTCTCCTCCCACCAACCGCTGCGCGACCACTAAAATCCGCGAGGCCCTCGCCGCACGTCACCTCGAACAGTCGTGGTCGAAATCCCAAATCCTCACTGCCTACCTCAACCGCCTCGATTACGGAAACCTCCGCATCGGGGCCGCCGAAGCCGCGCGCTTCTACTTCCAAAAACCCCTCGCCGATCTCTCGCTCGCCGAGTGCGCCTTACTCGCCGGCCTGCCGCAAGCACCATCGCGCCTCAATCCCCTGAACCACCCGCAGCGCGCCATCGAACGCCGCAATCTCGTCCTCAAACGCCTCGCCAACAACGGAAACGCCGACCCCTCCCGCATCACCGCCGCCCTCACCGAACCACTCCATCTCCGGCCACTTCAAGAAACCAGACCCGCCCCATGGCTCGCCGCCCTCACTCCACCGGCGGTGTTCCAAAATCCCGAACCGCAATCCTATAACCGTGAACCTCACGATTCAAACGGGAAACCCCACGCTCCGAACACCTCAAACTCCACTTCTTCCACTTCTTCCACTTCTAACTCCCATACCACGCCATCGACAAATATTTTATATCTCAAATATAAAATACGAACCACTCTCGACCTCCCGCTCCAACGCGACATCGAAGCCATCGTCCACGAGGAAACCGCCAAACTCAAAGCCGCCAATCTCCGCCATGCCGCAGTGGTCGTCATCCACAACCCGACCGGAGAAATTCTCGCCCTTGTTTCCTCCGCCGCTTGGGACGACCCGCGTGGCGGCCAACTGAATGGCGCACTCGTCCCACGCTCGCCCGGCTCCGCGCTCAAGCCCTTCACCTACCTGCTCGCCATGGAGCGCATGCGCCGCATTCCGTCGTCCATACTCGCCGATATCCCCAGCCCTTTCCGCACACCCCAAGGCCTCGATCTCCCACAAAACTACGACCGCGCCTACCGCGGCCCCGTCACCCTCCGCCACGCCCTCGCCTGCTCGCTCAACCTGCCCGCCCTGCGCGAACTCAACGCCCTCGGCGGACCCGAACCACTCCATAATCTTCTAACAAATATCGGCCTCACCACCCTCGGCGATGATCCCTCCGCCCACGGCCTCGGCCTCACCATCGGCAATGCTCCCGTCCGCCTGCTAGAACTCACCAACGCCTACGCCACCCTCGCCCGCAATGGCCACCACCTTCCCCCAGTCCTCTTTCCAGCCCAACCGCAACTCCCGTCCTCAACCCTTCCGTTTTTAAAAAACTCCTTCTATCTCATCGCCGATATTCTATCCGATCCCGCCGCCCGTGCCTCCGCCTTCCCTCCCGGCGGCCCGCTCGACCTGCCATTCCGCTGCGCCGTCAAAACCGGCACCTCATCGGATTTCCGCGACAATTGGTGCCTCGGTTACACCCCGGATTTCACCGTCGGCGTCTGGGCCGGAAATTTTGAAAACCAACCCATGAAAGGCATCTCAGGCATCGCCGGCGCGGGCCCGATCTTCCACCGCGCCATGCTCCGCCTGCACCGGAATCACCCGCCCACCTGGTTCACCCGCCCGATAGATCTCCGCGAAATCACCATCGACCCCCGCAACGGCAAACTCATCACCCCGGATCCCGCCAATCCCCACTCCCGCAACGACCTCGCTCCCCATGACCAGATCCCTCCCGCCGCCACCGCCGCAGACTACGACGCCACCGGCAAATCCCTGCTCGATCCCACATTCACCGCCTGGTTCACCAGCCCAAACAATCTCCGCCGCCACGAACTCGCGCTCGATCCCGCACCAGCCTTGCTCGCACCCCTCACCATCATCAGCCCGGCCGACAATACCACGCTGTTGTTAGACCCGGAAATCCCCTCCGGATCGGACAAGTTCCGGCCCGTCACCAACCTACCCGGCACAGCCCACTGGACCTCCCCCACCCTGCACATCGAGCCCGCCTCCCCGGAACCCGTCATCCACCTCACCCCCGGCACCCACACCCTCACCGCCACCGATCCCCGGAACGGCCGCTCACACATCATCACGCTACACGTAAAAACAATGTAATAGTTCAATTGAACACTTTTCTATTGACCCCCTTCCCTCTCCGGCGCATCGCTTTTAAAAATGGATCAACCGCTCACCGCCCTGTTCGTCGATTGCGATTCCTATTTCGCATCGGTCGAACAACACCTGGATCCCAACTTGCGCGGGCGACCGGTGGGAGTGGCTCCGGTGATGGCGGAAAGCTCGTGCTGCATCGCCGCATCTTACGAGGCCAAGGCGTTCGGCGTGAAAACCGGCACCCGCATCAGCGACGCTCGCATCCTCTGCCCCGGCATCGCCATCGTGGAATCGAAACCCGCTGAATACATCCGCCACCACCACCGCATCGTCGAGGCGGTCGAGGATTGCATCCACGTCGAGGCCGTTCTCAGCATCGATGAAATGTGGGCCTGGCTGCCACTCAATTTGCGCGAACCCTCCGCCGTCGAGGCCATCGGCAGGAAGATCAAAGAAACCGTCGCTCGCGAAGTCTCACCCGTCATCAAGGTAAGCGTCGGCGCCGGACCTAACAAGTTCTTGGCTAAAATGGCCAGCAAAATGCGCAAGCCCGACGGCCTCTTCATCATCGAATCCCACGAGCTTCCCGCTGTACTCCACGAACTGAAACTCCGCGATCTAACCGGCATCGCCCGCAGCATGGAAACCCGCCTGCACGCCGCAGGAATCCATACGGTAGAACGCTTATGTGCGGCATCGAAACCCGTGCTGCACGGTGTGTGGGGCGGCGTGATGGGAGATCGGCTGTGGCACTTGCTGCGCGGCGATGAAATTCCGGACATCGTTTCGGCCCGCAAATCCATCGGCCACAGCCATGTGCTGCCGCCGGAAAGCCGCCACCCGGACCGCGCTTGGCCGATCCTCTGCAAGCTGCTGCACAAAGCCTGCGAACGATTGCGTTCCCATGGTTTGCTCGCCGGGACACTCACGCTCCAACTCGCCTTCCTTCGCGGCGTTTCATGGGCGGCTGAAGTCCGCAGCGATGAAACCGATTCCACCCTCACACTCATGCGCGTGCTCGATCGCCTCTGGCGGGATCGCCCGAAACCCCGCTGCCAACTCCTGCAAGTGGGCGTGATGCTCACCCGGCTTTGCGAGCACCACAACTACACACCATCCTTGTTCCAAACCATCGCCGAAATCCCTGCCGCTGAAGATCAGGGGAAACACCAACGGTTAGACGCCACGCTCGACAAACTGCGCGCCCGCTACGGCCGCAGCGTCGTCTATTACGGCAGCGTCCAGGAAAGCCGGGACAACGCACCCATGCGCATCAGCTTCACCCACATCCCGGATCTGAACGTCGAGAGCGACTGAGCTCCCAACGTCCCGCGAAGCGCTTTACTCTTCCGATTGAGAAGATCCGTTGCGGATGATTTCCAGGAAGCTCTGCGGTTCGAGCGCCGCACCGCCAATGAGCGCGCCATCGATGTCCGGGCAGGCCATGAGTTCGGCGGCGTTGTTAGGCTTCACACTGCCGCCGTATTGGATGCGGATGCGGGAAGCGGCGTCTTGGCCGTAGAGCTCGGCGACGAGCGAGCGGACAAACGCGTGGGCGTCCTGCGCTTGCTGGGATGTGGCGGTGACGCCGGTGCCGATGGCCCAAACGGGTTCGTAGGCAATCACGATATCAGCCAAGTCTTTTTCGCTGATATCCTTGAGGCCTTCGGTGACCTGAGTGCGGAGCACGCTTTCAAGCTTGCCGCCTTCGCGCTCGGCGAGGGTCTCGCCGATGCAGAAAATCGGCTTCAAATTGGCCTCACGGGCTTTTTTGATCTTGGCGTTGATGACCGCATCGGTCTCACCATAAATCGCCCGGCGCTCGCTGTGGCCGAGGATCACATAATGCACGAAAAATTCGCGCAACATCAGGACGCTAATCTCGCCGGTGTAGGCTCCGGCATCGAATTGCGAGCAATTCTGCGCGGCGATCTGAATGGCGTGGGCGTTTTGAACAGCCGTGGCAGTATGAAGAAGATCCGCAAGTTTCGGCAACGAAACAAACGGCGGAGCAATCACGATTTCACACGGGAAATCCTGACCCTGAAGTTTTGATAGAAAACTTTTCACAAAATCTTCCGTTTCGGAAGCACCCTTGTTCATTTTCCAGTTGGCGGCGAAAATCGGTTTGCGGTTCATACAGTTGTGGATGTTTGGTGTTCGGGGTTCGGGTTTTTAAAAAATTGGATACTTGGATGAGTTAGGCTTCGCTGAGTGCGGCTACGCCGGGAAGAACTTTGCCTTCGAGGAATTCGAGGCTGGCACCTCCGCCGGTCGAGCAATGGGTGACTTTTTGGTCGACCCCGAATTTTTTGGCGGCCGTGGCGGTATCTCCCCCGCCGACGACGGTGATGGCACCCGCGTCTGTGGCGGCGGCGATAGCTGCGGCCATCGATTGAGTACCGGCGGAAAAGGCATCGAATTCAAACACGCCCGGAGGCCCGTTCCAGATGATCGTCTTGGAAGCAGCGATCACCTTGGCAAACAACTCGCGGGTTTGCGGGCCGGCATCCAGACCCATGATTCCGGCCGGAATGTGGTCGGTGGCGGCGGAAAGATTGGCGTCCGGCGCGAACTTGTCCGCACAGACGAAGTCCACGGGAAGGTGGAGATTCACACCCTTGGCTTTCGCTTTGGCGGCGAGCTCAGGGATGATTTTCGCACCCTCGGCATCGAACAAGCTATCGCCGATTTCCATGCCACTGAGAACCTTGCGGAAGGTGAAAGCCATGCCGCCGCCGATGATGATGTCGTCGGCTTTATCGAGCAGGTTGGTAATGAGCGGGATTTTGTCGGCAATCTTCGCGCCGCCAAGAATGGCGAGCAGCGGGCGCTTCGGCGTGTCGAGCACGGCATTGAAGGCATTGATTTCCGCCTCCATCAGGAAACCAGCGGCTTTCTGCGGGAGATCCACACCGACCATCGAGCTATGCGCACGGTGCGCGGTGCCGAATGCGTCGTTGACGAAAATATCGCCGAGCTTGGTGAGGCTGGCACGGAAGGCCTCGACTTTGGCCGGGGCCGCCTTGATCGAAGTGCCGTCCGCCTGCTTGACCTTGCCCTCTTCCTCGATGTGGAAGCGGAGGTTTTCCAGCAAGACGATTTTACCTGGCTGGAGACTCGCGGGCGAGCAGGTGGCTTCGACTTCGGGGCCGACGCAATCCTGAAGGAAATCCACCGGTTTTCCGAGAAGCTTGCTGAGTTCGTTGGCGACGGGTTGCAGCGAGAACTTCTCGTTGCGCTGTCCATCCGGGCGGCCGAGGTGGGACATAAGGACCACCGCCGCGCCTTTTTCCAAGGCGTATTGAATCGTTGGCAACGCAGCGACAATACGCTGGTTGTTGGTAATGGCACCGGTGGTTTTGTCCTGCGGGACGTTGAAATCGACGCGGATAAGAACGCGTTTGCCGGAAAGATCGAGGTCGCGAATGGATAGCTTGGCCATGGGGCGGGGATCCCGCCTTAGACCGGACTTCGTGTCAAGACATGCGTAGCCCAAAAACTGCGCAATCTTGCCGGAAAACTGTGCATCAACCGAGGGTTTCTTTCACCCGCCCGAGGACTTCCTCGTAAGCTTCCATCACATTGCCGAGGTTGCGGCGGAAACGGTCTTTATCCATTTTTTCGCCGGTCTTCAAATCCCACAGGCGGCAACCGTCGGGGCTGATCTCATCCGCAAGCACGATGACCGATGGATCGGAAGCCAAGCGACCAAATTCCAGTTTGAAGTCCACCAGCTTGAGGCCGCACTTGGCGAAAAACGCACTGAGCAAGTCGTTCACCTTGAGCGCCGACGTCCGCAAATGAACCAGATCCTCTGGCGTGGCGAGATGCATCTCACGGATGTAATCATCGTTGATGAGGGGATCGCCGAGTTCGTCGCTCTTGTAGGAAAATTCGACGATCGGCTGGCTGAAAACGTGACCCTCGGCCATGCCGGTGCGCTTGCAGAAACTGCCTGCGGCGACATTCCGCACGATCACCTCAACCATCAAAATATCGACTTTTTTGACCTCAACGTTGGTTTCATCGATCTCACGGACGAAGTGAGTCGGAATTCCTTCTTTTTCCAGCATGACATAGATCAGCGTACTGATCGCGTTGTTGAGGCGGCCCTTTTTATCGAAGCTCTCCTTCTTCTCACCGTTGAAAGCGGTGGCGTCGTTTTTGAACTCCATGCGGAGCGTATCGGGATTTTCGGTGGCCCAGAGACGCTTGGATTTGCCTTCGTAAAGTGGTGTCATGACGTCTTCCTAAGTCCCGACCCGCCTGCGGTCAAGCTGTGTCGATTGCATATCCACATATTTTCGAGCTCCCCACGCCCCGCTCACGACAACCGGAGCCGGGCATGCCGCTCGGCCATCGTCCACGCCTCTTGCGGGACCAGATCCCGCCAGCGCTCGTCGCCTGCGAGAATCATCCGGCACACATCGCGCCCAGTGGATGCCAACAAAGTTTCATCCCCACAGGAAACGCCCTGAATCCGGCCGTTCTCGATGAAATGCCGGTAGAGATGCAGGCAGTTTTCCGGCGCATGAAAAGTCTCGGCACTCACCAGTTCCCCGGTCTTGCGGTTTCTCCACGGAAAAACCTGCAGCGTCACCCCCTTTTTAAATAATCTGCCAAAGGATTCCAACAAACCTCCCGCAAGATTCGCCGACCACTTCGCTTTGAACAATTCATTCAGCAATCCAATACTCAAAATAATACCCACCGGTTTGTTGGTGCAGCGGTTGAGAAACGCAGCGAGCCGGTGAAACTCCGCACAACTGGAAACCAGCACGGTTTTCCCCAACGATTGCAGGGCGTCCGAGCGGTCGAGGAAATCCACCGGATCGATGCCCGGGCCGCGCAGCAAATTCGCCATCGAGATTTCGCAGAGCTCGATCGCCGCGCCACGATCTTCGGCCGCCAGCGATCTGGAGAAACCGTCACGGGTCTGATCCAACATGGCCAGATGCAGATTGAGCACCGGATCAAAACTACCGCGCAACAGCAACACCGGGTGGCGGTAAAGCACTTCGGTGGGTTGCACGACTTCGCCGCTCGGCAAAAACATCGTCGCATCGGTGAGACCGCTTTCCACCAGTTGCAGCGCGCACAAGCGGTTGTCAAAAAATCCGTAGCCATGGCCCGAGAATTTCAAGAGATCCACCTCCACTCTCCCTAACTTAAGGTTGTCCCGCAACGACTCGACGAATTGCCTCAAGTGGCCGCGATGGCGGAAGGCCGCGTAAATCAAGTTCAAGCCGACCACGCCAAGCGCTTCCATCTGACCAATCGTATCCGGGTCAAGCAATCTCACGTGCAGCAGAATATCGGATGGTGGATCGCCCGGTTTCATCTGAAACCGGATGCCCAGCCAACCGTGGCACTCGCCGCTGTCGTTGTATCCGCGCGCACGGACCGTATTGCAGAAGGAGAAAAATGTCGTCTCATTGCCGCGTTTCGGGCCCAAACGCTCTAACAACAAAGCGTATTCGTGATCCAGCATCGCCCCCAATCGCTCGGCGGAGACATACCTCTCGGCATGCCCATAGATTGCATCGCTCATGGTCATGTCATAAGCGGAAATGGTTTTCGCAACCAGCCCCGCCGTGCCGGACGCGCGGAAAAACCAATTGCCTGTTTCTTGGCCGGCGCCGATTTCCGCAAACGCGCCATAGACCTGCGGATCAAGATTGAGTTCGAGCGCTTTATCGTAAGAGGTCGGATTCATGGTGTTTTCACGGTTTCCAGCAACCATCCGTTAGCGATGATTTTTTCGATGATCACTTGGTTGTCAGCCTTGGCGGCTGCGGGGAATTTCAGCAAAAGCGTCAAGGCTGACTGTTTTTTGTCCAGCGGCAGTTTAAGATCGGAAGCCAACTCCGAGTTACGCCCGGCATAGCCGTAAATCTCCAATTGTCCATCCGGTGACTCGAGGCGATACGCATTCCATTTTTGCTCATCGGAAAACGCGAAATTATAATAGCTAACAGGCTCCAACAACACGCGAAACAATTTTCCGGTAGTCGGCTTGGAGTCCATAAATTCCTCCCATGGCATTTCAGACCAACCCACCCAGCTCTCCCAATCGATCTTAATTCCCTCTGGAGTCTCGCAAAACGCCAGCGCCCGATCCTGACCATCGCGGGTCCGGACTTTCACCTCGAAACTGGATCCCATCTTGTATAATCCACCTGCCGTATTGAATTCCATCAAGCCTGAAGCCTCGATTTCTCCCCCAGGATAATGACTGCGCATCCTCGCCTCCGCCACCTGCGGATTTCGAACGAGAGGCAACATCTCCTCGATCCGGCGGGCATCAAGAAATTGACCAACCAAGAGCTTCGCTTGCGCCAGCAAGGCCGCATCTAATTTCTGAGGATCCGATGACGGAACCATTTCAGTGGTTTTGGATTTAATGAAAACAGGTGGCACCGCCCCTGCCAATTGCCGCGATTTCAAATCACCTACTCCGAAAATGGCCAGCACCCCGACAACCAACAAAAACAACATCGCTCCACCCATCAGCATCCAGAACATCTGGCGGTTTTCCTCAAGCTCGGAAACCGTATCCGGCATCAACTTCTGGTCCCATGCATGGCCCCCTCCATGAGGATGCTTTTTTTTTCTCAGCGGCGTTTTTATCCGGGGATTGGAAGAATTCAATTCATTCCCCTCCGATGCCGCCCCCTTCAATGGCAACACCAAAGGAGGAAGCTTATCCCCCGCAGCCGGAATCCTCAACAAAATCAGGCATCCCGGACACAAGCCCCCCTGCCCGTCATGATCCTTCGGGACCCGAAACACAAACCGGCAATCCGGGCACACATAACCGCTCCACTGTTGGGCGCTCTCTTTCGTCTCTGGCACGGCCAGACACTGCACCGCCCGACCCGCCGCCTGCAAGCTTTGGCTTAAACTCCGACCATTAGCAGATCATTTCTCTTTCTGGGTTGAACCTTCCGGCTTTCAGAGCAACAACCACCCCAACATGAATTTCGACTTCGACACCCCAATCCCGCGCCGCGAAACCGGCTGCATCAAATACGATCGCCGTCCTGAGCTCGATCCCTTCTGGGTGGCGGACATGGATTTTGCTTCCGCTCCCCCTATCATCGACGCCCTCCACCGCCGCATCGACCACGGCATCTTCGGCTATGCCCAGGCCCACGAGGGCCTCAATGACGCGGTTCTCACTTACCTGCGTGATCGCCGCAATGCCACGGTCCCCCTCGATCAAATCGTCCACCTCGGCGGCCTCGTCCCCGCCCTTTCCCTTGCCGGACGCGCATTCTGCCAACCCGGCGAAGCCATCATGACCTGCACTCCGATCTATCCGCCCTTCCTCGGCGTCCACCGGGATGCCTCCGCGGAACTGATCACCGTGGATCACATCCTAACAGGAGAAAACTGGAGCTTCGATTGGGAGGCCATGGAACGCGCTGTCACCCCTGCCACCCGCCTGTTTCTTCTCTGCAATCCGCAAAACCCCCTCGGCCGTGCGTTTTCCCCTGCGGAAATCCAGCGGATCGCCGATTTCTGCGAGCGCCATGACCTCATCCTCATCTCCGATGAAATCCACTGCGACCTCATCTTCGATGAATCCGCCACCCCGCATTTCTCCGCGCTGAATCTCCCCGAACGTTTCGCCGAGCGCACCATCACCCTGCTCTCGCCCAGCAAGACATGGAACATCGCCGGCCTCGGTTACGCCTACGCCGTCATCCCTAACGAATCCGTCCGTCGTAAATTCCGCGCCGCCAGCGGCCACACCCTCGCCGAAATCAACGCCCTCTCCTACTACGCCGCCGAGGCCGCCTACCGCCACGGCGAACCATGGCGCTTGGAATTGCTCGCTTACCTCAAACAAAACCGCGATTCCCTCATCGACTTCATCCGCACCCGCTGCCCCGGCCTCACCGTGCGCCATAGCGACGCCACCTACCTCGCTTGGCTCGACGCCAGCGCGCTCGGCCACCCAAACCCAGCCCTCCACTTCGAGAAATCCGCCGGACTTTTCCTCTCCGACGGCGCGTTTTTCGGCTGGCCCCAGCACATCCGTTTCAACTTCGGTTGTCCGCACGCCAGAATGCTCGAAGGCCTCGAAAAAATCGCGGCGGCGCTCTGATCTTACACCAGATCCAATCCTCTCGGCCTCTCTGGTGCATACCAATCAGCACGGCCCAAGGAACCATCAACCCTCGATGGGGTCAGGCCTCGCGGATTCACGTGATGTGGCGCTGTGGCTGATACATAGACCATGCGTGGCACCAGGCCGTTAGAAATAGTGCCCAAGGCGCTGAATCCGGTAGAGAGTCCGTGGCGCGCTCTGCCGTGTGCCAGCATTTCTTGGTATCGCTGCAGCGCATTTTCTACATGAGATCTGAGGCTCTGCATGCTCGGTCAAATAAACACCCTGACAACCATCCCTGGTGTAGCAGATGCGATGCACATGATAGATCACATCATCATGAAGCGGCCCATCCGGCAGAAGGAAAGGATGAGCATCGTGAGGCGCGAGGGATTTGAGCGGCAGCGGTCCGCACTCAATGTTGATGGCGACGACGCGGTCGCCGGGAGCGAAGGTTTCCATGGGAAGCGTTGTTGGTTAGTAGTTTAGGGATCGTTGTTTCCGTCAGTGGCGCATGGTCTTTCCCGCAGCGACAGGTTTCGAGAGCTGATCCAAGTGCGAGGCTATGGAGAAACCGGACAGCGATGCCGCCGTCCTGAAATCCCGCAGCCACGCCCCGGCATGGCGTTCAAGGGTGGATCGATCCCGGCGGAAGCGTGGGCTTTGCGGCGGACGGGAGGCGATGTCGGTCATGGTGTTGAAGGCGGCATAGGCGTTTTGGCCGAGTTGGTTGAAATAGCCGCTCAGGCGGGTTTCCAGATCGGTGTCGAGTTTCGCCTGCTCGTCGCGTTCCCAAGATTTCGGATTTTCCGGTAGGCTGGGCCATCCGATGACATGGCGGACCAGTTTCCCTGCTTCCTTCGGGGTGATCCCGACGGCCCGCACACTGGCGAGCGTTTTGCTGAATTCATCGCGGAGAGCGGACATCCCAGCGAAGGGGCGGGCGACTTTGAGAGAGTGGATACCCTGACGAGTGTGCGGCACAGTCAGTGTGGCGGCCTCCTGTTCGAAGATGACGCCGTTGCTGCAATGCTCGCGGAGGAACCCCACATCGATCCGCAGGGCGCGGCTGCCATTGTAGCTGTTGGTGATGCGGACGAAGGGCGTGAAGGTTTCCGACGCGCCACCATTGCCCCACAGGTTCATGGCATGCGCCTGGTGGTGGATGTCCATCGCCACCCAGCTCCGGGTGCCCGGACCATGGCCTTCCATGAAGGTCCATTCTCCTGCCGTCGTGTCAGGGAAGGCTTCGAGGCAGAATTTGTGACACAAGGTCACTGCCTGCTGATTGGTGAAAATCTGATAGCCAGCGCCAACAATGCCCAAGATGTCCCCGGTATCGGCTGCGATGAGAGCCTTCTTGTTGGGAACCCGCACGTCCCCTGCCCTGCCATTGCGGGTGACGGTGGCGAAGACTTTGGCTTCTTCGATGGGGAAAAACCATTCGGATCGTGAGGTGTTTCGGTTCATGACACCCCAACTGTAGAAGGAGGGGTGGGACAAATGTGGGGGGAGGGTAGTAAATTTTTCGAATTTTGGAATGGAATCTAGCCATTGATGGCCGCCACGGGCCATTATTGGCAAAACTTCTCAAATTAGTCTTTCTAGACCACTGAGCAGGTCTGTTCAGGAAGTGCTGAAGAATGCCAAAATGGACAAATTGTGTCTTTTTTTGTATATCAGAGCACATTTACCCGCCTACAGGTCTCTTCCCGAGTGAAATCCAATGGTTTGAATCCTGCATGGGAGTTAGGACGAGATCGGGAAATTCTATCTGTGTGGATGCTCAAATCTCATTTCGTTGAAGTTTGAGAAGGAGAATTGGGATTACCGGTGGCGTTGAAAGTGTCTTCGAAGGCGGCTGCAAGAGTGATGATTTCCTCGAAGCTGGGAGTGTCGCCGAAGAACATGGGACCGAGCATGGCGGCGTAGTCGGACCTCCAGTCACTGAGTTGTTCTGGGGGCGGGGTGAGGCGGAAGCTGCCGGGCTTGTGAGTTGTGTAGTCCACCCAAGAGAAGCGAAAGAAGAGTTCGCGATGTTCGGCGACGCGCTGGAAGAGAGCGGTTTCCTCCATGGCTTTTTCACCGATGCCGGCGCGGATGAGACACCAGAGATCGTAGTAATGGCGAGCCATCCGGTATTTCCTAGGTTTGTCTGGCGGCCGAAATGTCTCTTCGTGAAGCAGGCAGGCCTTTTCCCAGAACGTCCGCTCGGCGGCGAGCACCCGGACAACGCAGGAGGGTGACGGGTCGAGTGTGGTGAAGTGCTCGGTCACATACGGCTGGATGGACTTGTCCACATGGGGCCAATCGTCGGAGCGTGCGCCGAGTTCGATTTTGACGACGGGGCGGACGTAGGCGGCCGCGCTGGACGGGAAGACCGTGGGATAATGGAAAAGCAAGCACTGGCCGTCGGGCATGTCGGGATCAACTTCGAGTCTCCAATTGCTTTCACCGAGAGCACTATGGATCCGTGATGTAAGCGCGGGCTGCAGCGTTCCCTGAACCCACTCACGGCAGGCGTTCATCAGGCCTTCAAGGCGCGCCTTGCGCTGCTTGTTAGATGGTGCCTTGTCAGGAGCTGCGTCGCCACCGAAGCCAAGAACCTCCTTGTCCACGATCAGATCGATGTCCTCGGAGAAGCGTTCAATGAGTTTCCATGCCTTGGAGAGAGATGTGCCGCCCTTGAATGTGATGTGTGAGCCGACTTCCGGGAGGGAAAAGATCTCGCGAAGTGTCCAACATACCCAGAAGTCCTTTTCGACACTGGCGGCATCGAGACCCATCGCCCGGTTCACTTCGACATAGGCATCGAGTTGATCGGTTGGGGAGAGTTTCAAAAAGGCATCCATGATCAGGCGGCTGCGGGGTCCTTGGCGAGGTGGTGGAAAATGTCGGCGATCCATGCGGGGGCGCAGGCTGCATCGGCTATCAGGGCGGTGCGGTCGGACGGAGAAAGGTTTCGGCGGAGCTTGGAAATGACATCGTCATCCACGGCACGCTTGCCGAGCCAACGCAGGGCCAGAATGACTTGGGAGCTCTTCGGGTTTTTCGTGTTCACGAAGCGTGGAGAAACGTGCCGGAGCACGATTTCGGATTTGCCGCTGCGAATGCGGCGATTGGGGCCGGTGGTAAGGTGCCAACTCCGCATGGGAATCTGATCGCTGAGGCCAAGGACGTTGGCCGCGTGGGCTCCCGTGGGAAACACGTCGCCACCGGCCTTGCGTTGGACGAGATCCTGCATGGCATTATAGCTGGGACCGAGTGAACCGAGCGCGGGGTGATTCCTAGGCACATGGTAAAGTCCACGGCCCGCACGGTTGATGAGTCCACTTTTGCAGTTTCGCGAAAGCGCCTTGTCCACCGCGGCACGAGATCCGAGATCAATAAAATCCCGCGGAGTCCAAACATGATCCTGCGGACCCGACCGGATGCGATCGAGGATGGTGGCGTCTATGGAATCGGCGTGTTTGTTCATGGCGGGTGCTACGCGTCAGAAAAAATAGTGATGTTTCTGACGAAACTCAAGAGTAAAAGTGCAATTAGACCAACATTTGGTGGAAATTCATAGGAAATCGGCGCCGTAGCGGTCCAGAGGATCCTGGCTTCGCGCCCGAGCGCTTGAGCGCGTTGTTTTTGGCGTAACCGCGCATGACAGCCGATCTGCTCCATGCGTTCGTTGAGCAAGCGCACCATCCGCCCGTCCCAGCGCACCCAGATTTGCCGCCCGATGAACTCCGGCGGAGCTTCGTAATAGGCTTTGGCTACTTCCACGAAACTGTCGCGCTGCACCCGACGGCGGCCTTCCTGATAGCTTTCGTAAACCGACGCTGGCAAGGGC
>CAIXKE010000078.1 GCA_903919975.1 Akkermansiaceae bacterium
CACAGACGGCGCGGTGATCGGCAGCAAAGAGTTTGTGAACGAGGCGTTTGCAAATGCGCGGGAGCGCTTCGGGCCGAAGCGCAAGGACGGTGCGCGGGCGATGCGAGGGAGCGGTAGCGGCGCGAAGGGACAACTGTGGAGCATGCGCGACCTGCGGGTGAGGATTTGATTGCAAGCATCTTAAAATCGCCCGCTACCTGGGACTGGAGGCTACCAGCATGCGGAAATTCGATTTATTAGAAAAGCGGTTACGACTTTGAGGCTTGGGGAAACCGTTTTTCCGTATTTCGCTTCGCGGCGGCCTTAGCGGCTTTGCGGTTCAACCCTCTTCCCGATCCACCAGCTTGGTGGTTTAGAGTTTTTGGCCGTAAAAAGCACAAAGAGCACAAAAACGAAACCGGATTCCATCATTCCCGCACGGAGCCTCAGGAGGCTCAAACAAAATCCTTTTTTGAGTTTTTTTGCGCTATTTTGCGGCTAAAATAAAAAGAAAATCAGGTCCGATCAAAGTCCTCTCCTCCCCCCTCCGCACCTTCCTCCGCGCCCACCGCTTGTTGCCTCCGGCTATGCTGATTTCGGCTGCGCCATGTTTTTCTAAGCTCGCTAAAGCTCACCCCGCGTTCCGCGTTTCGCTTCATCCAAACTCCAACCCCAATCATCAGCTATCCTGAGAAGAAGATGGAGAACCCCGAAAAGCTGCCGCTCAAGAGCATTAGGAAATAGCAAATTCCCAGGATTTACCCGACCAACCACACATCGAGAAAAAACCAAACGATCATCACCAGGCCGATCACCATCTTCACTCCCATTCCCACGAGTGTTCCGACCATTGATCCGACGCCCGAATGCCATGCGGCCTGCGTTTCCTTACGCGCAAAGTGGATTTCGCAAACAAACGCCCCCACCAAGGGCCCAAGCAACAGGCCGAAGGGCATGAAAAATATACCCACGATTCCGCCCGCCAATGCCCCTACTGCGCCCCAGCGCGTCCCGCCGAAACACCGGGTGCCCGCAGCGCCGCTGACCATCTCAATCGTTTGAGAAATCACCATCAGCGCTGCAAGGATCACAAACGACCACCACTCAAGCCCGGAACCCTCCGCGCCCAGCATCAGCCGATGCGCCACTGCAGCCATGAGAAGAATCAAATGCCCCGGCAAAATCGGTATTACACAGCCGATCACCCCAGCCAGCAACAGACAGCCCGTGACCACCCAGGCCGCGCCAACCCCGACTCCATCCCAGAGCGCACTCGATTGAATTGTTTCCCACACACCGCGTGATTTACACGGCTTTTGCCTCGTTGCAACTCGCAAACCCGCATCGGAATTCCCTTTATTTGATAAAATCGAAACGCGGAGATCACAGATCTCGCGGAGAACTGCACGGAGAAAAATGGCTCTTCCGCATGCATTTGCCGTTTCCCCCGACCGATGTGGGCGTTAGGGTGGGCGCGTGACGACACAAGGAGGAAACCTATGGGTGGCCGCACCGGAGCGATGGGATGAGGCGTGTTTCGCCGTGCCTGCGCTGCGGGCCTTGATGGCGTCCGGCTTGGGGCTCGGCGTGATTTGCCGAGATGAGCAGAAAGAATTTTGGGAAACGCTGCCAGGTTTGCAGGTGCTCGCTTTCCCGGCGAAAACGAAACCAAAAGCTGCGGCGGCCACGGTCAAGGGAGCTTGGCAAGCCGCCCTTGTCTGGGAAGACGGCTTCGCCGCTAAGGTGGCCAAACTCGCTGGCGTACCACGACGCCTCGGGCCAAACGAAAGGAAACTCGTAAGACGACTCACCCACCCACTCGTGGCGGCAGAAAAACCTTTGGAACATCGCGTCAGATTTTATCTTTCTGCGGTCGAGGAAATGGGTATCGATACGCTCAATCCACAATTTTACGCACCTGCGGATCTCGGAATTCAATCCGAACCTAACACCTTTTTGCTCAGCCCGGATTCCGACTTCGGACCGAGCCACGAATGGCCATGGGAACGATGGTTGGAAATCGCGCGTGGTCTGATCGAAAGCGGCCGCCGCGTGAGCATCGCCGGCGTGGATGGCGGACGAGGGTTGGGAAAATCCCTCGCAACGAGACTCGGCGAGAGCATCGAGTTCATCCAAGCATCTCCGGTGTCGGGCGCGCTCCCCATGCTGGCGGCCCGCCGGTTCGTCATCGCGGCCGACGGCTCGCTGCCGCATTTGGCGGCTCACGTCGGCGCGACTTGCATCACGCTATTCGGCCCGAATGATCCGGTGTGGAAACGCCCGCTCGGCAAGCGGCACGCGGTGGTGAAACGCCACGTCGAATGCGCACCGTGCCTGCTTGCGAAATGCCCGCTGGACCTGCGCTGCCAACACGAACTCGAAACCGCCCGCGTGCAGGCAGCGATCGTCGAAAAACTCTCAGGAGGCACCACACTCCTGTGGAGCAAGCGAATGTGAGGCCATTGAGGAGCGCGAAGCTCTTCGCCAATGACTCACCATTCGCATCCACGACATGAGTGTCGTGGCTCCGTGTCGTGGCTCCGTGTCGTGGCTCCGTGTCGTGGCTCCGTATGGCAAAACTCTCCGCCGTTTGAGCCGACTTCAGCGCGAACGACGCGCCTTTTTCGGTTCGAAAGAAACTGCTTTCACATCAAATGCCTCGGGATCGTAGCCCGGCCGCAGCCACTCGATCTCGCCGTGCAGTGCCTGCATGTATTGGAAAGTCCCGCCGCAATCCTCCTCCGGGCAATTGCGCAAGCCATCGAGCATTTCCGGTCCGCCCTCGCCGGCCACCCATTTTTCAAAAACGATCTCGTGAATCCATTCATCCGCGAAATCATAGCGGTAGAGGATGCGCAGCGGCAGGCGGCGCTTGCCGAGAAACTCAGCGACCGTGAGCACCGCTTCGTCCTGGAATTCGCCTGCCGTTTGATCTTCCAGCCCGACCGGGCCGATCACATCGACGAGTCGTTTCCCCTTGCCGTGGCGGAATTCGTGCGGGTGCTTGTTGTCCCAGCCCATCGCGCACTGGATCGCGTCGCTCAATTGAATGAATGTCACCTCTGATGAAATCGAAAAGCGCCGCCAAATCTGCGGTTGGATTCCATAGAGAAACACCTTCACCACCACCCGGTTTTCATTCTTCGCTTTGGCCATGCCCGGAGCTTGTGACGCGTCCCCGGGAAAAAATCAAATGGGAAGTGCGGGCTTTATGGATGACTTGGCGGTCGCCGCCGCGCTTCGGAAACTTTTTGAGAGACTGGCGGGATGGCATCGTATTGGTTGGCTACATGATTCGAAACGCCGCCATTCTTTTGTTCGGCGCCGTCGCTGGGTCTGCCATCGCCGAGCCCGAGGGCTTCACCCTCCGCGAGTTTGCCGGACCGCCGAACGCCGATTACCCTGCGGCGATCACTGCTGCGGCCAACGGCGACGTTTACGTTTCCTCCGACCAAAACGGTTCGCTCGGACACAAAAAGGATTTCGGCCGCATCATCCGCTGCCGCGACAAAAATGGCGACGGCAAGGCTGACGAGTTCGTCCATTTCGTGCCGATCGTGGACAGCCCGCGCGGCGGCCATTTCGTGGGTGAAACGCTTTATTTGATCCATCCCCCGTTTCTCAGCAGTTTCCGCGATACCGATGGCGACGGGGTGGCGGATGAGAGGAAACAACTGCTTTCCGGGCTGGGCGGCGGCATCGAACATCCAAGGGGCGCGGACCACACCACGAATGGTGTGCGCATGGGCATCGACGGCTGGCTCTATGTCTCGGTTGGCGATTTCGGCACCACCCCGGCCAAGGGGACGGACGGATCGAGTTACACCTTGCAAGGTGGCGGCGTGATTCGCGTGCGGCCGGATGGCTCGCAGGTGGAGCCCTATGCGCTGATGGTCCGCAACATCTGCGACACCGCCATCTCGCCCGAGTTAGATCTTTTCAGCCGTGACAACACCAACGACGGCAAGGGTTGGAACACCCGCTTCCATCATTATACCGCACTTGGCGATCATGGTTATCCGCGTCTCTATCAAAACTTCGCGGACGAGGCGATCACGCCATTGGCGGACTATGGCGGCGGGTCCGGCACGGGCGCCTTGTGGCTGAGCGAGCCAGGTTTTCCCGCGGAATTCACCGATGCCTTGTTCTCGACCGACTGGACCACGGGAACCGTCCACTACCACCCATGGAAACGATCGGGTGCCAGTTTCAAGGTCGAGCAGAAGACATTTGTAAAACTCCCGCGTGCGGTTGACATCGATGTCGATGGCAACTCCCGCCTCTACCTCGCCGATTGGCGGGGCGGCGCATTCAAATTCGCCGGCGCAGGAAAACCCGTGGGCATGATTCATCAGGTCGTCTTTACCGGTGCCACGCCAGCGAAGTATGTCGATGTCACCAAGGCGACTGATGCCGATCTAGTAAAACTCATCGCCTCGGCAAGCGCGGTTCAGCGTTTGGAAAGCCAGCGCGAGATCCTCAAGCGCGGCAAGAAACCGGCGTTCACGGACAGCATCTTCGCCATTGCAAGTGATGCAAAACAATCCATCGCCATCCGCATAGCGGCGATCTTCACTTACAAGCAACTTTATCGCACGGAGGGCAACAAGTTGTTAGTCAAACTCACCGGCGATGCCACCCTGCGCGAGCCCGCACTGCGCGCGATGACCGATGCACTCAACGAGCTCAAAGATGTCCCGGTGGCCGCCTACGTCGATGCGCTCAAGGACAAGAATCCGCGCGTCGTCTTACAAGCGCTCATCGGTCTTGAGCGACTGAAGGCCAAGGATGCGGTGCCCGCGATTTTCGCCGCCTCGCGCGATTGGCATGAGGAGGGCGATTCGCCCCGTTTGCAGCACACGGCGATGCAGACGCTGGCGTCGCTGAAAAACATCCCCGCCTGTCTTGAGGCATCCGGTGATGCCGCCACGCGCAAGCTTGCCCTGCTCGCGCTTCAAAGAATCCACCGGATGGATGTCGTGAACGGATTGATTTCCTTGTTTGAGAAATCGGCCGATTCCGATCAACGCTTCGATCTTCTCAGCGCACTCGCCAGGCTGAGTTATCAGGAGAAGGAATGGGATCTCAAAAGCTGGTGGAACACGCGGCCCGATGACCGTGGCCCGTATTACGAACCCGTCGAATGGGAAGGCACCGCGAAAATCCGCCCGATGATCGAAAAGGGTTTTGGCATGATTTCTCCGACGCGGCAGAACGAATTGCTGACCGTCCTCGGCAAGAACCGACTGCCGGTTTCCGCGTTGAAACTTGCGGGTGTCGATCCCGTGCTGGTGGCGCTTGGCGCGAAGCAGATGGATCGCCCGCAGCTCATGTTGTTAGTCGAGGCGGCGAAGGATTCCAAGCGGCCGCTCGCCCAGCGGGTGGAGTTATACAAGGCCTTGATCAAAGCCGGCGAAAAGGAATCCATGGACTTCCGATTGGACGTGCTGGCCGTGTGGACGCAGGACAAAAACCCCACCGCCGTGACCACCCAATGCGTGAACGATTTCGTGAATTCGCCGGAGCGGGGAAAACAAATTCCGGCGTTGCGCAAGATCGCCGCGAAGCAGGGCAATGCGGCGAGTCGCATCGCATGGATGGCCATGCTCACCGTGCTCAACAGCCCGCTGGCGGATTCCAAGGCAAAGCAGCAAGTGCAGAGCGAGGTGCAAAAAAATCCGCGTGAGGTTGGTTTTTTCCAGGCGATTGAGGAACTCAAACTCAAGGGATTCGACCCGCAAATCGAGGCCGGCATGCAATGGGACAATGCCGAGCTCGTCAACGCCGCTAAGGCCGCCAAGACCGCCGTTGCAGGCGCCATGCACAGTGGCAAAAAAGTCGCGGAACTGCCGATTTCAGATGTGGTGAACGCGGCGATGACCGGCAAGGGCAGCGTCTCTGATGGCGCGCGGTTTTTCACCACGCAAGGATGCATCGCCTGCCACGCCATCGATCCCAAGGCCGAGCAGAAAGGGCCTTATCTCGGAGCCGCCGGCGCGAAGTTCAGCCGCGACTATCTCATCGAATCCGTGCTCGATCCTAACAAAGTAGTCGCCCAAGGATTCCAAACCTCGTTGATCAAACTGAAGGACGGCAATGCCAAGATCGGTTTCGTCACGAACGAAGCGGATGGGGTGATCGAATTGCGCGACATTGCCGGGCAAGTGAGCCGTATCAAACGGGCCGATGTGGCCGAGGAAACGCATTTGCCCAACACCATGATGCCACCAGGCTTGGGCACCGACCTCACACTGGAGGATTTCACCTCGCTCATCGAATATCTCGTTTCCTTGAAAGCTACCGGCGGTTGATCAACCGCACATCGCGAGATTCCGATGGAACCAAAGATAAGACATTGAAGCGACTTTTTCGATCATGCCGGGCTCGGCGAAAAGGTGGTTGGCCCCGTCCATGAGCTCAAGCATCGGCCGATCCCGCATTTTGCCGCAGGCGTGGCGGTTGTGATCGATGTGGGCGGAGTCTTTACCACCGACGATCATCAGAGTGGGCGCCTGCACATGTTGGAGAAAATCCTCCGCGAGATCCGGGCGGCCACCCCGAGAAATCACCGCGCGCACCAACGACGGACGATTCGCGGCGGCAATCATCGCGGCCGCCGCCCCAGTGCGGGCTCCGAACAGGCCGATGCGCAGTTCGCTGGTGTTTGGGTTTTTGGCGAGCCAGTCGATGATGGAGGTCAACCGACTGGCGATGCGGGCGATATAGGCGGGATTCTGCAGAGCTTCGGAATCCGACGAGTCCTCATCGGGATCGGCGAGGTCCGGGAGGAGGACTGCGAAGCCTTTTTGAAGCAGCGAGCGGGCGACAAGCCGATTACGCGGACTGAGGCAACTTCTGCCGGACCCATGAGCGAAAATGATGATGGATTTGGCGTTGGGCGGGATTTCCAGGATGCCATTGACGATCATTTCTTCAGTTTCAACTTCGACGGCCAGTGGTTCGGGGAATGGATTCACGGCGGTGAATCTAGCTTCATCCGGTGATTTCCGAAATGAGGAGCTTCCCGGCATCGGTGTTAGCGGATCACGATAAAGTCGTTAGTGATTTCGCGTACGCGGGAAGATTTCCTGCCTACGCGGCGGGCCAAAGCTCTTGAAATTGTTTTGGCAGGGTGCCGCGGATGTCGGAAATCTCACCCGCCGCGATGTGTTTCTGCAAGACACCGAATACGGCGGAGACACAATGCTCGGGATCGAGATCCCAGGAAATTTGGCAGACCTCGGATTTGACCTGCTCCAGGAACTCCTGCCGATTCATTTTAAGCGGCTTGTTTGAAGGCCTCCAGCCTTCGAAATACATCCCACGAAGCATGCTCGGAAGTTCTGCGGCAAGATCGCAGGCTTCATCGGGCATGAGCCGATCGCGTAAGGCATGCAGCACGCCCCGCAAGGCATGATAGGCGGTCTGCCGATCGTCGGCGAGCAGGGCTTGGCCGCAATCATCGATCCATTGAAAGGTTTTCTGCATCGATGCCTCGAAATTTCTAGTGATGGGGTCACTCATAGCGGTGTTTGGTGGGTGGATTTGATGGGAGAAACGGCAGCCTGAAAACCATCTCGGGCAAGCGTTTTCACCGATTTAGTTTAGTGGCGCAGGGGCCATTCTGGAATTGGCGGTTTGAGTGCATCGATATCGGGGCAAGTGATGCTTGCGGTTAGGATATCCGCGTACGTGCCGAGCCATCGGGATGGCAGAGGCCCCGCCTGCACAAAGGGCATGAAATAGGGTAGCCAAGGGATGAGGACTAATGATAGCTTACGGGCATGAAGAAGTCAGGGGATAAGGCCGCCAGTCCGGGGAAAAACACGACAACCCACTCCCGGAAAGCTTCCGCAACGCCACCCCGGATGCCCCATGGCACGGAAAAGATCCCGCTATTTCCGATTGTAGCCCTTGGGGCGTCAGCTGGCGGATTGGAGGCTTTGGAGGCGTTTTTTCAACACATGCCGGCGGATAGCGGGCTGGCATTTGTGGTGATTCAGCATCTTGATCCGAAGCATGATGACATGTTGGCGGAGTTGATACAAAGGCGCACGATGATGCCGGTGTCTCGCATTACCGATGGCATGAAGGCGGAACCGAACCACGTCCATGTGATTCCACCGAACCGGGACCTCTCAATTCTCCACGGAGTCCTCTATTTACTGGAGCACCCGGCGGAACTTGGGCCGCGACAGCCGATCGACTTCTTTTTCCGCTCGCTGGGGGAGGATTGGCGGGAACGAAGTGTGGCGGTGGTGCTATCTGGAATGGGCACGGATGGCACGGCGGGCGCCAAAGCGATCAAAGAGCATGGCGGGGTGGTCTTTGTGCAGGATCCGGAATCCGCTAAATTTGACAGCATGGCCCGAAGCGTGATTCAAGCCGAGCTGGCGGATGTGATTGCTGCGGCGGAGGAACTGCCGGGGCGGATTCTAGAGCATTTCCGGCATACGCCCGTGGCTGAACCGGGGTATGCGGACGAGGTGGCTAGTGCGAATTCCGAGGGTACCGTCGGAATTGGCATGGAGAAAGTTTTGATTTTGTTACGGCGTCAAACCGGGCATGATTTTTCAGCCTACAAGCGCAGCACCTTGTGGCGGAGGATCGATCGGCGGATGCACCTCCACCACTTGAGCGATGTCGCGGATTATATACGTTATTTGCGCGAAACTCCTCAGGAGTTGGAGTTGTTATTCAAGGAGATGTTGATCGGAGTGACCGGCTTTTTCCGCGACCCTTCGGTATGGGAACGACTGAAGTCCGAGGTGATTCCCGACTTGAGCGAGGCACACCCGCAAGGTGGGGTTTTGCGGGCCTGGGTGGCGGGCTGCTCGACGGGTGAGGAGGCTTACACGCTGGCGATGATCTTCCAGGAGGCGATGGCGGCGGATAGTGCACGGCCAAAAATGTCACTGCAGATCTTTGCGACGGATTTGGACAAGGATGCCATCGACCGGGCGCGGGCAGGTTTGTTTCCTGATAGCATTTCCAAGGAGGTTTCGGAAGAGCGCTTGCGGAAGTTTTTCAGGCATGAAGAGAGCGGTTACCGCGTGAGCAAGGAAATCCGGGAAATGGTGGTGTTTGCGCAGCAGAATCTGCTTTCCGACGCGCCGTTCACCAAGCTGGACATTCTGTGTTGTCGGAATCTGTTGATTTATTTCAGCACGGAGATGCAGAAAAAACTGCTGCCCTTGTTCCACTATTGCCTGAACCCCGGCGGAACTCTGGTTCTCGGCAGCGCGGAAACGATTGGCCCGGCGACGGATCTGTTTGTGCCCTTACCCGGCAAGGAGCGGATCTACCGCAGGCTGGAGACCGCCGCGCCACTTGAACGCATGCATTTTCCCGTGATCTTCACACTGCCGCCTGGCCGCAGCTCGACGGTGGATGTAGCGGTGGCCGTCGCCCAACTGCCGAAGCCGGATTTGCAGATGCGGGCTAACGAATTTTTGTTAGGCAACTATGCGCCGGTGGCGGTTTTGGTTTCCGAGGCGGGAGACATTCTTTACATCAACGGCAAGACCAACCGCTACCTTGAGCCTGCGGCGGGCCGGGCGAACTGGAATTTGTTCGTGATGGCGCGCGGTGAGTTGAATCATAGTTTGTTCGAGGTGTTCCGCAGTGCGGTCCGCAAGAAAGAAGTCGTCACCGCGCGCGATCTAGTGGTCGAATCCAATGGGGTGAACCGTGTGGTGGATGTCATTGTGCACCCCATCGCCGAGCCCGCCGCCTTACAGGGAATGGTGATGGTGGTGTTCCGCGAAGTGGTCGGGGCGGAGGCTCCTGCCGACAAGACCATGGTGACAGGAAAACAAAGCACCCGTCTGATCGAGTTGGGGCGCGAACTGCGCAGCGCGCAAGAGGAACTGCATTTGCTCCGCGAGGAAATGCAGACCACCAGCGAAGAACTCAAATCCTCCAACGAGGAATTGCAGTCCGCCAATGAAGAACTCCAATCGATGAACGAGGAGCTCACCACATCCAAAGAGGAGATGCAGGCGATGAACGAGGAGTTGCAGGTGGTGAATCAGGATCTAATGGGCAAACTGCAGGATCTCTCACGGACGAATAACGACATGAAGAACCTGCTGAGCAGCATGGACACAGCGACCTTGTTTCTGGATAACGAGCTCAATGTGCGGTGGTTCGCTCCGCAGACGGCGGACATCATCAATCTCGTCCCAAGCGATGTAGGACGGCCCGTCACGGACATCGTTTCCCGCCTCGACTATGACGGACTGGCACAGGACACACGCGAGGTGCTGCGGACCTTGATTCCTTTAAAAAAGGAAGTTCCAACACTCGACGGGCGATGGTTTGCCGTGCGGATCATTCCCTATCGAACCAAAGAAAGCATGATCGATGGCTTGGTCATCACGTTCCTCGATGTCAGCGAGGCCCGGAAACTGGCGATCGAACTGGAAGCATACAAATCCAAGCAACACAACGTTTCCTTAACACCGAATGAAGGAACGGGAGGAAAGTCATGAGTGGGGCAGGCATGCATGGCACCGGCCTTCCGTTGCGGCGGATGGCGGAAGAGCGTGTGGCGAACAGAGAGCAACACACCGGGCCGCTGGAGCCAGCGGAAATGGTCAAAGCCTTGCATGAGTTGATGGTCCACCAAGTAGAACTGGAGCTCCAAAATGAAGAACTCATCGCGACCCGCAGTGAACTGGAAGACAATACCAAACTTCTGACAGATCTATATGACTTCGCACCCGTAGGATATCTATCAATTAGCTCAAATGGCCTCATTCGGCAGGTCAATTTCATGGCGGCACGCATGCTTGGCCGGGAGCGAGGGCTACTTCTTGACGAGTATTTCACACAATTCGTGGCTCCGGAAAATCGCCAGGAATTAAGCGATTTTGTGTCACGGGTTTTCGCTGAAGATGGCACGCAACCTTGCGAGATAAACCTATTGCAGCAAGGGCAACCCAACATGATTGTCAGCCTGAAGGGAGGACTATCCCCCAACGGGCTGGTCTGCCGCATGGCCATCATCGACATCACCGAACAACGGCGTGTGGAGGCGGCGGTGCGGAAAAAAAATGAGGACTTGGACCGCATCTTCAACCTATCCCATGATCTGCTGGGAATCGCCGACCATAGCGGCCACTTCCGGCGGGTCAATCCGGAGTTCGAACGGGTTCTGGGCTACAGCTGTGAGGAACTAACGACCAGGAAGTTTGTGAGCTTTATCCACCCGGATGACATCCCAGCCACCCTGAATGAAGTGGCTCGAATCAAAGCGGGAGAAAATTTGATGGATTTTGTGAATCGCTTCCGCTGCGTCGATGGGTCCTATCGGTGGTTGGAATGGCGGGCCGTGCCGTATGGCGATGGATTGATGTGCGCCGTGGCCCGCGACATCACCGAGCGGAAAATGGCGATAGAAACGCTGCGCCACTCGGAGGAAAAATTTCGCAGCATCATCGAGACCTCGCCCACCGCTTTTTATGCCTATCAACTTCAGAATGACGACCAGATCATTCTAATGCATGCCAATGCCGCTGCTGACGAGGAATTAGGCATCAAGCATGCCGGATTAATCGGCATGAGACTGGAGGATGCGTTTCCAAATCTAGTGGGAACGGATGTTCCGGAGATCTATCGGTCGATTGCCAAAGGCGAGTTGAATAACCAGCGGTTTGAGATTCGCTATGAAGATGAAAACGGGATTCCCGGTTTTTTCGAAGTGCATGCGTTTCAGACGAATCCCGGAGTCATCGGGGTGGGGTTCTCGGATATCAGCGAGCGCCGGATGGCTCAGGAGGAACTGGAGAAACGGGTCCGCCAAAGAACGGCGGAGTTGCAGCACCGGAAGTCTGAATTGCGCGCCTTGGCTGATGAGTTGAGTCATGCCGAGGAGCGCGAACGCCAAAGGATCGCGCTGGTGATTCACGAGGATTTGCAACAGATGTTAGTCGCCGCGTTGCTCAATCTCGGCATGTTGAAATCCAAAGTCACCGATGCGGGAGTGTTGCGAGAGCTCGGTCACATCGAGGAGATGATCCGGACTTCGGTGAAGACCGCGCGCGCGCTCACTGCGGAATTGAGCCCACCGATCATAAGACAATGCGGTCTGGCCGCCGCTTTCGAATGGTTGCAGACGTGGTGCGGCGAAAAATACGGGCTTGAGGTGCGCTTGGATATCGAGAACACCGCGCAACCCTCCATCGATGCGAGCGTCACGGTGTTCCGATGTGTGCGGGAGTTGTTATTCAACATCGTCAAACATGCCGGCATTCAGGAAGCCAGGCTGCGCGTGTGGCTGGCCGACGATGATATTTTAAAAATCGAGGTGAGTGACGCAGGTTGCGGCTTTGACCCGGAAGTCATCCGGGTGCGGGAAGGTTTGAATGGCGGTTTCGGTCTAATGAGCGTCCACAAACGGATGGAGTGGTTGGGTGGCGGGCTTGAAATTGAAAGCTCGCTTGGAACCGGCAGTCATTTCACCTTATGGTTCCCCTTGCAATCCACGGATCATGCTGAACCCAACAAATAAATCGACTCTTGCGGCACGGCATACTGAAGCGCGGGATTAATTCCAATGCCTTTAAGGATTCGGCTTGTGGGAGCGCGTGCATTCTGCGCGCTGCTGGATGACGGACATTCTGTCCGTCGAGTCGCTTCGCGGAAGATGGGTGACAGAATGTCCCCTCTCCGACAGCCGACAGAATGTCGGCGCTCCGTAAGATGCTGGCGCTCTCCGTGCCGGAATTCTGCATGTTTCCGGGGTATTTGTCGTTATCTCTCCTCGACTCGGGCCAATTTCTCCGCTCCTACGCTCCCTGCCGACATCAAGAAACGTAATTATCAGAATCGAATCCTTAAAGGCATTGGAATTCATTCCGCGAGGCCGTGCGATGAAGTTTCTCGCGGAATGAATTCCGCGCTCCA
>CAIXKE010000079.1 GCA_903919975.1 Akkermansiaceae bacterium
ACGTTTGCGAAAGATGCCGCGCAGCACTTTGAGAATGGTGAAAACCACCTGTCGATGTGGGACTTGATGACATACAGATCCCGCGGTCCAGTCGCTAGTGGAACGAACGCGTCGTTGGTGGCAGGCAGGACAGAAGTGGCGGGTCTTGCAGGTGAAGGCGAGCAGCCGCTCATGGCCGCAGTCGGGGCATTCGAGGCGCGTGAATCCGGAGGCGAGGTCGCCGCAGCGGAGGAAGGATTCGACGGTGTCGGTGTCGGTGGGGTGGAGCGGGCCGAGGCTAGGGCGGTGATTTTTTTGTAATCAGCGAGGAAGCTTTGCCAGCCATGGTGGACGATTTGCCAGAGGGGTGAGGCGCGGGGGCGGCGGGGGTTGATAGATGGACGGCACAAAGAGTGATCATAAGAACAATTATTGTGTAGGGCAAGATTGGGGGTGATGGTTCGGTTTTTGGGAAGGTCAGGGTGGGTGAATTTTCTAGGGGGAAAATCGGACTCGGAGCCCTATTAACATGCTTATGACTCAGCGTTTTCATTGCCCATGCCGCATCGGCAAGCACCTTCCGCACGTGGCGGACGAACAGGAAGACGACCCAATGGGTGAATTGCTGCGGGCGCTGGAGGCATCCGACGCCTCCGCTTTGCTGGCCGAGATGATTTGATTTGGATGATGGTTCACGTTTGGTAATCTTCCTCCATGAAACCCTTGGATGAGGAGGCATGGCCACACATAATCCGGCCGGGAAGCCGGATTTTCATTGGCGGCGGAGCATCGGTGCCCTTCGCACTGGTGCATTCGATGTTGCGGCAGGCTGACCATTTCAAGGATATAGAACTCGTTCACATCCACGGCCTCGGTGAAACCCCGTGGATCGATCCCAAATACGCCGATGTCCTGCGCACGAATTCGTTTTTTTTAACACCCGCCCTGCGTGAGGCGGTGGAACGTGGGCAAGCCGACTACACCCCCTGCCCGATGTCCGAGGTGGCCTCGCTTTTTGAAAATGGCCCATTACCGTTAGACGTGGCGTTGATTCAAGTCAGCCCGCCCGATGCCGATGGCTGGTGTTCGCTCGGTGTGAGCGTGGATGTGGTGAAACCCGCCGCACGCCTGGCTCGAACGGTGATCGCACAGATCAACACCAAGATGCCGCTAACCTGCGGCGACTCCCGGATTTCCACCCGCCAAATCGATTTTTTCATCGAACACAGCGCCGCTTTGCCGGAATTGCCACGAGCGATTTTAGACAAACGCCACGAACGGATCGGCCGCTACGCCGCGCAACTCATCGAAGACGGATCCACCATCCAAATCGGCCTTGGAAACACTCCGGAAGCCGTGGCTCAAGCGTTGATCAAACATCAGCATCTGGGAATTCACACGGGCTTGTTCAATGACGCGTTGATGGAATTGGTCAGCTGCGGAGCCGTCGACTCGTCACGGAAAAACCTCTATCCAGGGAAAATCATCGCCAGCCACGTGATGGGCAGCCGCAAGCTCTATCAGTTTGTCGATGACAACACCGATATCGAATTTCATCCCAGCGATTGGGTGAACGATCCGGGCCGCATCTCACGGAACGACCGCATGGTCGCAATCAACGGCGCACGTGAAATCGATCTAACCGGTCAAGTCGTGCGCGATTCGAGCGGTCATCAATTTTACGGCGGTATCGGAGCGCTGCAGGATTTCATCCGCGGCGCGGGCCGCAGCAAGGACGGACGGCCGATCATTGCCCTCACTTCCACCACCGATGATGGCGCGCATTCACGGATCGTTGCGGGACTGGAAGAAGGCAGCGGAGTCTGCACCGGGCGCGGCGACGTGCATTACGTGGTCACCGAGTTCGGCGTTGCCAGTCTCCACGGCCGCAGCATCCGCGAGCGGGTCGCCAGATTGGTGGAAATCGCCCACCCGGATCACCGCGAGAGCCTGCTGGCCGGGGCGCGAGCTCGCGGTTGGCTGCCGAAGTTTTTCACCATGCCTGCCACCCAGCCCGAATTTGCCGAAGGCGGAGTGGAAAGCTCCTGGGTGCTATTTCAGGAGCTGCGTTTCCTGGTGCGGCCGCTCCATCCGAGCGACATGCGGACTTTGCAGGAGTTTTTCTATTCCCACGACGAGCAAACCGTCCGCCTGCGTTATGGCTATCAGCGGGACAGCATGAGCGGTGAGTCCGCTTACAAGCTCGCGGCTGTGGACCAACGCAAAGATTTGGCTCTGGGTATTTTTGAGGAAATCCATGGCCGCCAGGAACTCCGAGCCATCGCCAGGTATTATCTGGAGGAAGACGGAAAATGCGCCGAAGTCGCCTTCGTCGTGCATGAAGCCACCCGTCACCTCGGCATGGCCGGATATTTGTTAGGTGAGCTCGCCTCTATCGCCAAATTTCGCGGAATTACTTACTTCTGGGCGAGCGTGCTGCCGGATAACCGCGCCATGGCCGGATTATTCCTTGCCGCAGGCGGTGCGGAAGCGAAATCATCGCGGGATGATGAACGCATCTTTAAAATGCCCGTGGAAAAAATCCTGCGCACTCGGAAGAAATTTCTCGCACGCAAAAACATCCAACGCCTTGAACGATGAGCGCTGAGAAACGATCGGTCGGCATTCATTTCGATGCGACATACGAAAAACACGACACCGGACCGCACCATCCGGAGTCCGCGGAGCGCTACCGGGTTCTTGAATCGGCACTGCAAGAACTGCCAGAAAATTTCCTGAGACTGCCCGGTCGGCGGGCTACGGTTTCCGAGATCTTACTGGCTCATGAACATTATTATCATGATCTGGTCTATCGGGATGTGGAGTCATTCGCCCACCAGCTGCGCACGGGCGACACGGCGATCTGCGAAGAAAGCTACGATGTCACACTGGAGGCGAGCGGTGCCGTTCTTGCCGCAGTGGATGCAGTGATGGCGGACAAAGTTTTCTCAGCCTTCTGCGCGGTGCGACCGCCCGGCCACCACGCCACGGCGACCCGCGGCATGGGGTTCTGCATTTTCAACCATGTCGCCATCGCCGCGCGCTACCTCCAAAAAAAGCATGGTCTGCAACGTGTGGCGATCATCGATTGGGACGTTCATCACGGCAACGGCACCGAAGCGATCTTCATCGAAGATCCCTCCGTGTTCTACCTATCCCTCCACGAGAATGATATCTATCCGCACACCGGTCCCGCCACCGAAAGAGGACAAGGCAAAGGCCTCGGCGCGAACCTGAATATTCCCCTGCCCGGCGCTTCGGACGGCACCCTCGCGCTTGCAGCATGGGATGCACAAATCACTCCGGCTATTGATGCGTTTCAACCGGATTTCCTGCTGATCTCCGCCGGCTTCGACGCGCGCATCAACGATCCGATCGGCGGCCTGCACTGGTCCGACGCCACCTTCGCCGCGATGACCCGCCGCTGCGTCGAGTTGGCTGAAAAATGGTGCGGCGGCAAAATCGTCTCCGTGCTCGAAGGCGGCTACAATCCCGCGGGCCTTGCCTCGGCGGCGCTGGCACACGTGAACGCCCTTGTTTGAAACACCACCGCTCAATCCGCCATACCCCGGGCATAGACATCATCCTCGGTGAAAACGATCACCATCGGCCGACAGCAAACCTCGCAATCATAATCCACCTCCGCAGGCATCTCGTCCGGATGCGGCACGGCGACTTCAAAGACCTCAAAACACGTCGGGCAAGTGACTTCAGCAAGTTCCATAGTCGGAGAATTGCACGGCGACCGAGAGATTTCCAGCCTCACTTCACTTGCAAGCTGAGACGGGATTTTCCGGTTGGATCCTTGGCGGCATCCACCACCCAATTGACGGTGAATCCCTCGTGAAGCGGCGCGGGCGTATCATTCCACAAAGTGATCGCCGAGTTTTCAGTCGCGGCGAACCGGAGTTTCTTGCCATTGTAGTAATTGATTTCGGCCTCGGCGTTGACAATGCCCGGGCCGTTGATCTCCTTGGAAGTCACATCCACGCGGTCGGTGAAATTTTGCTTGAGGCGCTTTCCATCCGACCATTTCAGATCCACTCGGTCGTCTTTGATCCTTTTTTCGAAGGCTTTCTGCGCCATCCGACCTTCTTTTTCCACATCGGCATAAACATTCGGAACTTTCACACGAACGGTGAAACGAAGCGGGTCTTTCGTCAGAGTCCCCGTGTCGGTGATGCGACCACCGATGAAAATGTCACCTCGTTCTTGTTCGATGGTCACTTCATAAGCGGCGTCTCCGGTGACCTTGCCATGAAAGGTGATTTTGCCGAGCTTATCGGTCGCCGGGTCGGTGGATTCCAACGAGCCCTTCTTGATTTTTTTGAGCCGGGCCTCCCCGTTAGGTAGGATTTCCTCAACCACGAAGGAGACCGCGATTTCAGTCGCCTCCCCCATCGGCTCGCCCTTGGGATTCATCAGGGTAAGGGTAGCCGCCCCATTGGTGTCGACGCTGAACTGGTAGTACCGACTTTCAAACACCGCGAAATAACCCATCCAAGGTTGCTTTTTCAGAATGGGAAGCTCTGCGGACGCGCGTTGAAAACCGATGAAACTGAGAAAAAAAGCAGCCTTAACAGCCACCAACCATGGTTGATACTTCATGGCGCGAACATGGCTAACATTTTAACCGATACCAGAAAAAAATTAGATCTTTATCTCACAAATACTCCGATAGACCATCCACCGTCTCGCGGTCTAGCCGCCGGACTAATGCAATGATCAGCGTGATCATGTTGAGGTAATCGTTCAAATCAATGATCGAATTGTGCGAATGAATGTAACGCGCCGGGACGCCTAGCACAATACAGGGCACTCCGTTGTTAGCGAGATGGAACGACCCGGCATCAGTGCCACCGCTCCGCCGTACCGTCACCTGATGCGGAATCCCCTCGGCCCGAGCGACATCGATCGCCAGCCCCGCCAGGCGCGGATTGGCGATGGCCGACGGATCAAACAAACGGATCTGTACACCACCGCCGAGCCGACCCTGACAATCCGCCCGGGAGAATCCCGGAGTATCGTCGGCCGGCGGACCTTCAAGGATGATGGCGACGTCCGGATGGGAAAATGCAGCGGCGGTTTTCGCACCACGCAGGCCGACTTCTTCCTGCACGGTGCCGCAAAGAATCAGCCGGTTAGGAAGTGTGGACCGTGTGAGGATTTGCCCGGCTTGAATCACCCCGGCCATGCCCACCCGGTTATCGAAGGCCTTGGCCATAAAATAATCCTCACGCGCCATCGGCGTGAACACCGAGCAGGGCGCGATCGGATCACCCAGCGAAATCCCTATTTCATCCATGACCTCGCGCCGCGACTCCGCGCCCACATCGATGAACATTTGATCGATCGTCATCACCTGCCGCCTTTGCGCCTCGGCCAGCAAATGCGGTGGTCGCGATGAAACGACACCCAAGATTTTTCCACCGCTGCGGGTCAGGATCTCGACGCGTTGGGAAAGCAGGCTGTGCTCCCACCATCCACCCAGCGGCACAAACTGGATAAACCCATCCGTCGTGATGTTTTGCACCATGAAGCCGACTTCATCCATGTGCCCGGCCACCAGAACCCGCGGCCCATCGCCAGTGGATTCGCAGAATACCGAACCATTTCGATCCGTGGACAACTCCCCGCAATCTTCCAACTCATCCACAAAGATCGCCCGGACCTCATCCTCATGCCCGGGGACTGAATGGGCATCCGTCAATTCCTGCAACAATGAGACCGCTTTCGTGCGCATGAGCAGCACTTTGATCACGCAATCCGCCGCTTCCAAGCGCCAACTTGGGCAGAAATTTCCGTCGAAACCTCCCGCATCCGATTGCCATCCGGATTCATAATCCGATGGATTTCACCACTTACACTCAGACGGGGCTGGCTTCATGAGAAAAATCCAAGCCTTCACGGACCCAGACGCTCCCGGATCCACTCGGGATTCCGCCGACAATCAGTCACAGCCCAGACCACAACCTCATCACCGTCGATTGTGTAATAGATCGCGTAAGGAAACACCCGGCTGAGCAAACGATGGTAATCCCGGTAATTCCTCCGGTGGATGCCACCGGTAACCTTCAATCCTTCTATGTCCGCTCGGAGACAGGCGGAGAAATATTCGCCCAATCCTGATTCTTGGGATTCATAGAACCAGAAACCATCAGTCAAATCCTCCAGGGCATCCTCCGAGACGCGAATTCTGATCATTTCCCGCCAATTGAGTGTTTCACCGCATCCCAATCCCGAAGCACTGCTTTTCCAGTGGCGGCTCTCTCCCTACGCGAATCCAGAAGTTCCCGATGTTCTTGAGGAACCTCGAAGCGATCTGCTTGCCCACGCAAATCCTCCCAAATCGCTTCCATGATCTGGAGTTTTTCTCTGAGCGGCAACTTGGAGATTTCAGCGAGACTCATTACAAAAAACTTATGTCAGTTAGCGGATGTTGGCCAGTGCATAATCCACGCTGAACCGTCGGGCAATCGGCTGCCCGATGTTTCTTCTTGGAAAATCCGCGCTTCCCGCACTCCGCAGCTTGCCCTCGTGGCGGGCTTGGATACGCTCGGCCAGCCCGATGTCTGATTCCTTCGTCCACCTCCATCTCCACACCGAATTCTCCCTGCTCGACGGCATGATCCGCACCGGGGATCTCGCCAAACGCGCCGCAGAACTCGGCATGCCCGCCGTGGCCATGACCGACCACGGGAACCTCTACGGAGCCATCCAGTTCCACCAAAAATGCACCAAGGCTGGCATTAAACCGATCTTCGGCTGCGAAATCTACCTCGCGCCACAATCGATGGAGGACAAAAAAGACCTCGTCGGCCGCAAGCGCGCCACCCACATGACCTTGCTCGCCGAGACGAATGAGGGCTGGAACAATCTTTCGAAACTCGTCTCAAAAGGGCACCTGGAAGGCTCCTACTACGGAAAACCCCGCGTCGATCGCGCTGCACTCCGCCAATATTCCAAAGGCATCATCTGCCTCACCGGCTGCATTTCCGGCCCGGTCAACGAATGGCTCCGCGCCGGAGATGAAGAAAAAGCCCGCGAAACCCTCGCCGAACTCGTGGACATCTACGGCCGCGAAAATGTCTATGTGGAAATCCACAACCACGGCCTCGAACCTCAGCGCATCGTCACCCCCGGCCTCCTGAAACTCGCCGCCGAATTCGGCCTCAAACCAGTCGCCGCCAACGACGTGCATTTCCTCCACCGCGAAGATCACGAAGCACACGACGTGATGATCTGCATCGGCACCGGCCACCTTGTCATCGACGAAAACCGCATGCGCTACACCCCGGAAGTCTATTTCAAGACCGCCGAACAAATGCGCGCCCTCTTCGCCGATATCCCAGGTGCCTGCGATGCCACCTTGGAAATCGCCGCACGCTGCAACGTCGAACTCAAACTCGATTCAACATCCTCCGAGAAATACCCGCAGTTCGAAGCGCCCGACGGCTCGCCGCGCGAAGAATACCTCATGCGCGTCTGCCAAGAAGGCCTACTCCGACGCTATTCGCCGGAACGCGCCGCCGAAGCGGAAATCCAAGAACGCCTCAAATACGAAGTCGATACCATCAACAGCCTCGGCTTCGCATCCTACTTCCTCATCACCGCTGATTTCATCCAATGGGCACGCGACAATGACATCCCCGTCGGCCCCGGCCGTGGCTCGGCGGCCGGCTCGCTCGTCGCCTACGCCATGGGCATCACCGATATTTGCCCGCTGCAATTCGGCCTGCTTTTCGAACGTTTCCTCAACCCGGAACGCGTCAGCCCGCCCGACGTCGATATCGACTTCTGCCAATCGCGCCGTCCGGAAGTCATCGCCTACGTCCGGGAAAAATACGGGAGACGCAGCGTTTCCCATATTATCACCTATGGCACCATGGGCGCAAAAAGCGTCATTCGGGATGTTGCCCGCGTGATGGGAGTTTCCTACGGCGATGCCGATCGGATCGCTAAAATGATCGAAGCGAAACCCGGCGTCACCCTCAAGAGCGAGTGGGAATCCAAACCCGAGCTCAAAGAACTGATCGAGGCCTCGTCCACTTACCAGGAACTCTGGAACTACGCGCTCAAACTCGAAGGCATCAACCGCAACGTCGGCATCCACGCCGCCGGCGTCGTCATCGGCGATCGCCCGCTCGACGAACACGTCCCTCTAACACTCGGCAACGAAGGCGAAGTCGTCACCCAATATGATATGGGTGCCATCACCGAGGTCGGCCTGCTAAAAATGGACTTCCTCGGCCTGAAAAACCTTACCGTCATCCATGAAGCGGTCGGACATATCCGCAAACGCAAACCGGATTTCAAGATTGAAAAAGTCCGTCTCGATGACCACGCAACCTTCGATATCCTCAACCGCGGTGAGACGATGGGCGTGTTCCAGCTCGAATCCGGCGGCATGGTGGAAACTTGCCGGAAATACCAAATCGAGAAAATCGATGACATCATCGACTTGTTAGCTCTTTACCGCCCGGGAGCCATGCAGTTCATCGACCAAATGATCGAGGTGAAAAAAGGCCGCAAGAAGCCCATGTTCGAACACCCGTTGTTAGAGCAAGTCTGCGGAAACACATACGGCGTCATGATCTACCAGGAGCAGGTCCAGAACGCCGCCAAGCTGCTCGCCGGCTACACGCTCGGCGGAGCCGACCTGCTGCGCCGCGCCATGGGTAAGAAGGACCCGAAAAAAATGGCCGAGGAGCGCGGAAAATTCGTTGCGGGCGCGGAAAAAACCAACGGCATCGGCGCGGCGCTCGCGAACCAGATCTTCGAAAAAATTGAGATGTTCGCCGGTTATGGTTTCAACAAGTCACACTCCGCCTGTTACGGGCACATCTCGTATTGGACGGCCTATCTGAAAGCGAACCATCCGGTCGAATTCATGTCGGCGCTGCTCTCCAACGAGGTTCACAACACCGATAAAATCAGCGTTTTCGTTTCCGAGTGCCACCGCATGGGCATCGAAATCCTGCCGCCCGACCTCAATGCTTCGCAACTCCGCTTCGCTCCGGAAATCACTCTCAACGGTGCCAAAGGCATCCGCTACGGTCTGGCCGCCATCAAAAACTGCGGTGAGGGAGCCATGGCCGCCGCCATTCAGGATCGCGAGGCCAACGGCAAATTCTCCTCGATCGAAGATTTCTCCACCCGCCTTGATTCCAAAGTCGTCAACAAACGCATCCTCGAAAACCTCGTCAAAGCCGGGGCCCTCGATTGGACCGGAGAGACCCGCGCCGGCATGTTCAGCCGACTCGAACAAGTCGTCGCCTCCGCCTCATCCGCCCAAAAAGACAAAGCCTCCGGCCAGGTCTCACTCTTCGATGCCATGGAATTCGCCGCGCCCACACCGGCCGCGAGATCCAGCACGAATGAAAATTCCGTCGAGGAATGGAGCAAGGACGACCGCCTCGCTCACGAGAAAGAATTGTTAGGATTCTACGTCACCGGCCACCCGCTCGACAAATTCCGCAGCGTGATCGACTCCGATAAATACCGTCGCCTCGGCCTGATCGACGACATCGAAGTTTTAAACCCGCGCGATCGTTTCCCCTTCGCCGGCATGGTCCGCTCGCTCGATGCCAAAATCACCAAGACCGGCAAGCCCTTCGGAGTGCTTGTTCTCGAAGACTTCACCGGCAGCTCGGAAATTATGCTCTGGGGTGAGACCTTCACCCCCGCCCGCGATGCCGGCCTGATCGAACCCGGGAAAATCATCCGCCTCAAGTGCGCCATCCAGCTGGACGACCGCACCGGCGGTCGACGCCTAACCGGCTACGAACTCGCCGAACTGAAAGCCAAACGCGGCGCCGCCAATGGCAATTCCAATGGCCCGCTCGAATTGATGCTCTGGACCACGCGCCACTGCGAATTCGACCTCCTGGAAATCAAAAACGCCCTCGCCAAACACCCCGGCACAACCCCCGTCCTCCTGCATTTCCAAAACAGCGCCGGCCGCCGAGTCACCGTCGCTGCTAACGAATCCTTCAGTGTTAAACGCTGCGAAGCCCTGGAATCCGCCCTCGGTCGTTGGATCGAGGATTGATTTCCTTCGGAAGACACAGACTTCGAGACACAAGACAGGATTTAGCGTCACATAAGACGCACATTCGAGCCCTTACTATCAAATCGTTAGACCATTTGCCAAAAGTTAGTTTCATTATTCGGAGTGCGTCCGACAGACGGAGCGGATGATTTTGGGACGATCCATCAAGTCCTGGATCGACTGGACGAGCTTATCGCTGAGGTCTTTACTTTGTTTGGTGAAGTAGCCAGCTAGATAGTTCCCTTTCAGGTGCTGCCAAAGCCGCTCGATCGGGTTGAAGTCGGGGCTGTAGGATGGGAGATAGTCCGGCTCGATGTGATGCCAATGCAGGCTTTTGGTTTTATGCCAACTGGCGTTTTCCAGCACGAGCAGCACGCCTTTGCCACGACGTCTTGGGGCCTCCGCTGCCATCGCATCGAGGAAGATCTGGACCCCCCCGTATCGCAATGGGGGACGATCTGGCTCACCAGCTGGCCGGTCGAAGGATTGACCGCCCCGATGACGTTCTGCCGAACATGGCTTCGCCTGATAGGCCTGGGTCGGACGCGAGCCTCCTTTGACCCCTTTGTGCCGCGGCCGCGGATTGCCTTCAAACCCGGCCTCATCGCCAAAGAAAACCTCGCAGGCAGGACTCTCCAAGAGTTCCAGGAGCTCGAAGGCGAAGGCCTCGCGCGCGAAAGTCTTCCTAAGCTTCGCGATCCGGAGGCTCCGGTGCGAGGCGGGTGAGCGCTGCGGGCGCGGTTCCCGGATCGAGCAACTCGGGCGCGGTGGCACCCAGATCCTGTGCGATCCATACTGCGGCGATCGGTTCTTCGCGGGCAAATGCGAGCCATTTTTCATCACGGGATTTGATCCGTGCATTGGCGTTCACCTTGCTGGAGGCAACCGTTTGCAGCTCTGAGATCCGATTTTTTTTAACATCAGCCACGGGCCCGGCGGCGGCGAAAAAAACGCCGAGGGACGCCACGCACAAAACTGCAGAGGCGTAATGAAAAAGGATGGCAGGGATTCGCATGATAGTGCCGCAGGTGTGGTGAATGGGGCTTTGTTACTTCGCCGCAGCCTTGAGTTCGGCAAAGCGCGCGCGCATTTCGGCGAGGCGAGAAGCTTGTTCCGGGTCCTTGGCGAGGTCGTTTTCCTCGAAGGGATCCGCCTCGACATGGAAGAGTTGCTCCAGCTTGAAATCGGGCCAGTAGAAATACTTCCAGTCCTTGCGCACCAGCGCCTCGGACGCAGGAATTCTTTCCACATTGCCAATGGGTGCGTGCTCGTAGAAAAACTCGTCACGCCAAGCAGGTTTATCGGCTGATAGATAAAGTGGCGCCACGTCGCGTCCCTGCATGGTGGCGGGAGCCTTGATGCCGGTCGCGGCGAGAATAGTTGGTGCGAGATCGACGTTCAGCGTGAAATCGTCATTGGTGCCGCCTCGTTTTGAAGGATCCAACCGCGGGTCGCGCACGATGAGCGGCACACGGATGCTTTCCTGATGCGGATACCATTTGTCCGCGAGGCCGTGCTCGCCGTGGAAGTAACCGTTGTCGCCGACGAAGATGATGAGAGTGCTGTCCAGCAGGCCCTGCTTCTTCAATTCCGCGATCAGGCGTCCGCAGGTGGCGTCCACCTCAGTGGCGAGTCGGTAGTAATTCTTCATCATCTCCTGGTATTTTTCCGGCGTATCAAAGCGCCAGCGCCAGCGCACGCGACCTTCGTTTTTCTCGTTGGCGATGAAGGGTGGCAGTTTGCGATAAGCTTCATCCGTGGCGGTCTTGGGCACCGGAATGGTCACGTCCTTATAGAGGGCCATACTCTTCGGCTGCGGCAGGAATTGCTTCGGATTGTCATCCTCGGCGTGAGCGGCGATGAAAGCCAGCGTGAGACAGAACGGCTTGTCATTCGGGCGCTGCTGGAGGAAATCGAGCGCGTCGTTCTCGTTTTTCTTCGTGACGTGGATCGGCGTGCCGTCCGGTTGCTTGAGCCAGTGTTTGCCGTAATACGACCGACCGAAGTCGAAATTCTCCTCAGGAAATATGCCGTTATGCCACTTTCCAATGTGACCGACGAAGTAACCGTTCGCCCGCAGCAGACCAGGATAGGTCTCCGCCCACGGAGTTTTGAATTCCTTCATCGCCTGATTCCCATGCCGAGACATCCATTGTCCGGTGAACATGCTCGCACGGCTCACGCCGCAGATGGAGGTGGTGACGCAGCTCCGTGTGAATCGGAATCCTTCGCCCGCGAGCTGGTCGAGGTTCGGCGTTTTCACCACCGGATTGCCCGCGCAGCCCAGCGTATCGAAGCGCCAATCGTCGGCGTAGAGAATGAGCACGTTCAGCGGCTTCGATACACCGAGACAAAAATTCGCGGAAAAGACAGAGAGGAGGAGAAAAAGAAAAAGTTTTTTCATAGCTGAGCGGTTAGGGTTGCGAATGAGATGCTCAATATATTCAGGATAGCGTCATAATTTAAGAGTATTCAACCGCAGATAGACAGGATGAACGCAGATGAATCGGATGAAAACGCCATCTTTATCTGTGTTCTTCATCTGCGTGTATCTGGGTTCATCTGCGGTTCAAAATTCTAAATTGACAGGATTAAGCGGCCGTCCATGAAGGACGTGGCGATCGAGGCGGGCTTCCACACCGCCGACCATTTTTGCAAGGTTTTCAACCGGATCGAGGGCCTTTCACCATCGCAGTATCGCGATGAGCATCAGAAAGCGTTTCCCTTGCAGATTTAGCGTATTTGGTGGCGCCGGGTAGCATTGCGTGTAAATTCAGACTTGCCATCAACTCCGCATTTCTTACTTTTAGTAGCCCCTTGAGGTGACTGAAAAATCCGCTTGCTGCAGTGGGGCTCAATTTCAAAAAACAAATTACAGATGAAACATCTCGAAAGAATCACATTGATGACGGCGACCGCCGTCTATGCCGGATATTTGATCCAACAAGTGGTACGGACGCGCGCCGAACGACTAATTCGCTTGGCCGCCGGCGAATCTCCCTATGAGCGCAGCCATCCCAAGCCCCGCGGAACGGCGAAATCCTGAGAATTTCGAGGATTCGGTCTCCGGATAGACACAAAACGGATGGATATAAAAAAACGGACACCTTGCGGTGCCCGTTCATTTCCTGGTTTTGCGGAACCGGAAAAATTATTCAGCGGCTACGGAGCGCTCGGCGCCAGCGGGAGCATTCGAGTAGCGCCAGCGGATTTTGTTGCGCTTGGAGGCGGACCGGAGTTTGCGCTGTTTGCGCTCGGTGGGGGTTTCAAATGCGCGGCGGCGGCGCATTTCTTCAAGAATACCCTCGGTATCCAGTTTCGTTTTAAGGCGCTTGAGCGCGCGGTCAACGGGCTCACCTTTCTTCAGAGTCACTCCTCGCATGCGATGTTGTTGGTTGGTTTAATGGGGTTCCGCAATTTTGGTCGGGCGCGGTTGATGGGCTTTGGCTCACGCCTTGTCAAGACAGAACCCGTCGCTATTTTGCAAAAAATGGGAGGTTGCGCGTTGGATGGTCATCGACTAAGGAAGGCGGCAGCAATCGGTTGGGCGCAGTATCGCCTCGATCCGCACCACCCCAAAACCGGGCCCCAGACCCTCCCTCAACCCCACAATCATGTATCGCATTCCCTTCGATCGAGTGAACTGGATTACCAGTTCGTTTCTCATTGGCACCGCATTGATCGCCCTGATCGGCCTGCCGATTTACCTACTGAAATTCGGAATCGACTGGTTTCAGTTCGGTATGTTTTTCTTTTACCTCGTCGCGACGATGATGAGCATCACGGTGGGATATCACCGCTTGTTTTCGCATCTTTCCTTCAAGGCGAAGTTGCCGGTGCGCTTGTTCACGCTGGTTTTCGGGGCCTGCGCATTTGAAAATGCCTGCCTAGATTGGGCATCAGATCATCGCCGCCACCACAAACACGTCGACCACGACGAAGATCCCTACGATATTTCCAAAGGATTCATGTGGGCCCACATTGGATGGCTGATGTTCAAGCTCAATCCCGAACCGCCGATGGACAACGTCAACGATCTGCGGAAGGACAAGCTGGTCATGTGGCAATACAATTACGTCCATTGGATTGGCTTGGTCGTGGGCCTCATCATCCCCTCGGTGCTCGGATACGGTTGGAATTTCTTCAACGGCATGGACCCCTGGACCGGAGCTCTTGGCGGATTTCTGATCGCAGGCGTCGCCCGCATCGTGGTGGCCCAGCATTGCACATTTTTCATCAACTCCCTCTGCCACACCGTGGGCCGTCAGCCGTATTCATCAAGCCACAGTGCCCGGGACAGCGCGGTCATGGCGTTTTTGACATTCGGCGAGGGTTACCACAATTATCACCATGAATTCCAGCACGACTATCGCAACGGTGTGAAGCCTTGGCAGTGGGATCCCTCGAAGTGGACGATTTGGACACTTTCGAAACTGGGACTAGTCGAAGGACTTCGCCGCGTTCCTGACAGCCGGATTCTGCTTGCTGAAATGCGCGAGGCGCGTCTGCGGGCCGAACAACATCTCACCGAGCTTCGCGGTCACGGCCATAGCTCCGCCCAGCGGGTCAGCGACGCCGTCCATGAAATGGTCGAGCGCCTCACTGCAAACTATCACGAACTGGAAAAAGCCGTTGCGGATCGGGTTTCAGTTTCACGTGAAACACTTCAGGAATGGCAGAATGAAACCCGCCGGACCATGCGTGAGATCAGGCGCATGGTTTCCGCGTTTCCTGCATAAGGATTCGCCATGTCGGAGCGCGTGCATTTGGAGCACTGTTGGCCTGACGGACATACTGTACGGCGAGTCGCTTCGCGGAAGACGGGTGACAGAATGTCCCCCGTCCGACAGCCGACAGAATGTCGGCGCTCCTTGTCGGTGCTCCTTGTCGGCGCTCCTTGCGCCTGCATCAAGAATCGACCTGTCAGATCCAATCATTAAAGACATTGGGACATGCTCGGCGAGTCGCGGATGTTCGATCCGCTTTCTCTTGTCTGGACAGTCTGAAGGTCTTGCATCAGGCTACGCCAACTTCATGAGGATTTCGGACCGTTACATCGGCAAACAAGTGCTTTTGGGCACCTTGTATGCGGTGTTGATTTTGTGCTTGGTTTTGATGCTTGGCAATTTGTTCAAGAAAATCCAGCCACTGCTGGTGGACCAGAAAGCGCCTTTGGCATTGGTGCTACGCTTCGTGATCAGCGTGTTGCCGATTTCTTTGATGTATACGCTGCCATGGGGCTTTCTTTCCGCGGTATTATTGGTGTTCGGCCGGCTTTCCGCACATCAGGAAATCACGAGTTTTCGCGTCGCCGGCGTTAGTTTGGTGCGGTTGTCGGCCCCGGTATTTGTGATCGGCTTTCTTCTTTCCCTAGCCAGCTTATGGTTGAACACCAACGTCATCCCGCGCTCCAAGGCGTCTTCAATTGAGTTGTTGTATGAGCAGGCATCCCGCGATCCCGATTCACTCCTCAAACCCGGCGTAGTGCAGGGCAACTTCAAAGGCAGTGGAAGTGATGTGCAGAAAGTCCTGATCGAGGGCAAACGCGGCGAGTGGGTGGAAGGCTTTCATTTCTATCAGCTTTCGAATTCGGATCTCCGTGAGCGGATCTATGTCCATGCGGCGCGTGCCGCACTTGCGGTGGATGATGTGAAGAGCCAGTTACGGGTGAAACTCGAAAACGCATATTTCGAGACTCACAAAGCCGATGGCAGTATCGAGATGGTGTTCGCGGCGAAGGCCGAGCCATTGCTTATCGATTTAAAAACTCCGAAGTATCGGCAAATGCAAGCCAGCACCATGACCAACGCGGAAATTCGCGAGGCGGTGATCACCAGTGAGGAACTCTCAAACTCGAAGAAGATCAAACTCGTATCCGAGATCACCAAGCGTTACTCATTCTCGATGGCCTGCCTTGCTTTCGCCTTTATCGCGGTGCCTTTGGGGCTTGGTGCGCGGCGGAGGGATACGTCCAGCGGACTGGTGATCAGCCTGCTCATCGGCACGGGATATTTCCTTGTGACCATGCTTGCAGACCAATTCAAGAATCCAGCGCAGGTCACCGCCATGCTGTGGGCGCCGAATGCCGCCTGTATTTTGTTAGGCCTCATCTTTTTCCGTAGGGCACGGTTCAAGTAATCCGGTAAGGTCGATGAAAACTCTTCGCAAGTTCATCAGGGTGGGGCGGAATGTGGGGAATCATTATACCTCTGAGCATATCGCCGTCTTTCCATTCACTGCCTCGCTCAGGCGTTACAGCCTGATGAAATTGTGGGCGGATTCCCGTGCCGCGACGAATGTCACGTTGCTCGCCATTTCCCAGGCGATCGCCTTCGCGGCGATTGCAGGGCTGCCGGTAGTTTATGGAGTTTTGTGCACAGCGGTCGCGGCATTGGTGGCACCATTCTTCGCCGCCTCCCGCCATACGATCATGGGGCCGACGAATGCCACGGCGCTGATGCTCTTCAGCTTTTTTTCCGCCAATCCCGCGCTCTCCGGGCGATGGAGTGAACTGATTCCGCTATTGGTCCTGATGGTCGGATTGATCGCAACGCTCGGATCCTTGTTGCGGGTCGCGGATCTGATGCAATTCGTTTCCCGCAGTGTATTGGTCGGCTACATTTCCGGTGCGGCCGTGCTGATTCTCGCCAATCAAACGACGCATTTGCTCGGCGTTGACGGATGGATCGATAAGGATGAGGCGGCTTCGTTCGTCGGCTTGGTGATGGGCTTGGTGCGCGCATTGCCGCATGTCGATTGGATTCCGCTGACGATCGGTGGTGTGACCTTGCTGATTTACTATGGTTTGATGAAGTGGAAACCCAAATGGCCGGTGTTTGCGATCGCATTGATACTGTCGTCCGCATTGTTTGGCTCCTTGATCCGGTTTCACGTGGCGCCATTTACGCAAGCGAGCACGTTTACGACCTTCGGGATTTCGGAACTGATGCCCCGTATGCCGCATCTCATGCGCGATGGAGTGTTCAACGACATCTCAGCGCTGTTAGGTGTAGCGTTTGCCATCGCCTTCCTCGCATCGCTGGAAAACACCCTGATGGCCAAAGCACTGGCCTCACGCTCCGGGGATCATTCGGATGTCAATCAGGACATGTTTTCGGTGGGCATGGCCAACATCGCGAGTGCGTTCGCCGGCGGAATGCCCGCCTCGGGTTCACTGACGCGATCGTTGCTCAACTTTGAATCGGGAGCGCGCACGCGCTTTGCGTCATTTTTTTCGGGGGTTTATAGTTTGGGTTTTGCGGTGCTGATCGCATCGTCGGTGAGATGGGGAGTCCCGTTGATTGATTACGTGCCGAAGGCGGCGCTGGCGGCGCTGGTCATTGCGCTGTCGTTGTCACTTTTCAATGTGCGGAGCATTCGGATTTGCCTGAACTCGACGGGTGATGATGCGATGGTGTTGATCACGACGTTTGTTGCGACGATGCTAGCACCGTTGCATGTGGCGATTTTCATCGGAGTGGCGCTTTCGATCAGCTTATTTTTGCGCAAGGCGAGTCGCCCGTATTTGGTGGAGTATGAATTCAGCGATGAGGGTGAGCTGCGCGAGATGGGTGAGAAACGGCAACGTCCGATTCCTGCGATTTCGATCGTTCACGTCGAGGGCGACTTATTCTTCGGGGCCGCCGAGTTGTTTCGGACACAGATTCAGCGGACGGTTTCGGATCCGGCGATTCAGGTGATCATCCTGCGGCTCAAGAACGCGAGACATCTGGATGCCACCAGCGTGATGGCCTTGGAGGATTTGATCCGCTTCATGCGTGGCAAGGGACTCCATCTAATCATTTCCGGTGCTCCGCGTGAGGTCTATCGGGTGTTGAAGAAATCCGGCGTGTTGGTAACCTTGCAGGAGGGTTGCGACCGCAAGGCGGGTGAATCCAATCTGTTTATTACCAATCCGCGGAATCCTAACTTATCGACCCGCGGAGCGCTCAAGCGCGCCCAGCAACTCCTCGGAACCGACAAGGCGGACATTAGGATTTTTTACGATCCGAATCAACAGACGCCAAAGCCGTGAACTGGCGGAAGCGGCACTTCGATACTTTCTCGCGGATGAACTGCCGGATCAACCGAGCACGTCGTCCATGGCATCAATGAGTTCCTGCATGGTGGCTGGGGTTTCATTGCCCATGTTGGAGATGCGGAAGGTGAGCCCCTTGATTTTGCCATAGCCGCCGTTGATAGCGAATCCGTGCTTGCTGTTGAGAGTTTTGATGAAGGCGGATTGATTGAAGCCGGCCGGGGTGTGGAAGCACGTGAGTGAAACTGATTGTCTGCCTTCAGGTGCGAAGTTTTTGAAGCCGCGGCGTTTTCCCCACTCATGGATCATGGCATTGTTCGCAGCATGGCGGGCGTAACGGTTTTTCACACCTTCCGCAGCGATGACGCCGAGGATGTGTTGGAGACCGAAGATCAGAGAGATGGCCGGTGTGGAAGGCGTGTTGTTTTGTGCCGCGTTTTTCGCGAATTCGATAAAATCGAAATAGTAGCCGCGATTCGGCATGCCTTCGGCGCGTTCGAGCGCGTCTTGAGAGCAGGCGAAGACCGTGAGGCCGGGGGGCAGCGCAAGCGCTTTTTGAACACCAGCAAGCAACACATCGATGCCGAGTTCGTCCATGGCGATGGGCACGGCGGAGAAGGATGAAACCGCATCCACAACAAACAAAACCCCGGGGAAGGATTTCACGACCTTGGCGATGCCTGCGACATCGTTCATTACGCCGGTGGAGGTTTCGTTATGAATGAGCGTAACGAGATCGAAACCGCCTTCCTCAAGTTTCGCGCGGACGGCTTCCGGTGAAATCGCCTCACCCCACTCGACTTGGATTTTATCCGCTGCAAGGCCCATGCTCTTGGCAACGCTGAACCACTTGTCCGAGAACGCGCCGCAGCAGAGGGTGAGCACTTTTTTCGCGCAAAGATTTTTCAGCGAGGCTTCCATGATTCCCCATGCGGAGGAGGTGGAGAGGAAAAAAGGGCGGGTGGTGCCGCCGAGTTCCTGCAAGACGGGTTGGGTAGATGCGTAGAGCGCCTCAAACTCGCTGCCGCGGTGGCCGATCATCGGCCGGCTCATGGCGGCGAAGGTTTCTTTTGAAACGTCGATAGGTCCTGGAATGAAGAGTTTGGCCATGATGGTAGTCGGGTAGCGGTTGTTGATGGTGGAAATTACGATGGTGGATTCCGGGTGGAGGAAGAGAATGGTGCGGTTATACTAACACGTTTCGGCTTCAGAGCAAGCCATAGGATTCCAGCAGGGCGGTGAGCTGGGTCGTGTGGTCCACGCTCAGCGGAGCGAGCGGCAGACGAAGTTCGGCGTTGCAGTGGCCTTGCAAGGCGACTGCGGTCTTGATGGGGACCGGGTTGACGTCGATCGTCATCAGGCCGCGCATCAGCGGATAGTATTGTTTTTGAATGACCAGGGCTTCGTCGAACGAGCCGTTGAGGCAGGCACGGACGAGACGCGCGATGACGTCGGGAATGAGATTGGACGCAACGGAAACCAGGCCGACCGCCCCGCAAGCGATGAATGGCAGCGTGAGTGGATCATCTCCACAGAGGATGCTGAATCCTTCAGGAACGGCTTGGATGAGTTGATTGACGCGGTCCACGGAGCCGCCGGCTTCCTTGACGGCGGTGATGTTAGGACACTCCGCAGCCAAGCGGGTAATGGTTTCCGTGGAGATTTCGATCACCGAGCGACCCGGCACGCTGTAGAGCATGATCGGCAGGCTGGTGGCTTGCGCGATGGCTTTGAAATGAAGGTAAAGTCCTTCTTGCGAGGGCTTGTTGTAATACGGGCAAACTTGGAGCGTGCCGGTGGCGCCAAGTTTTTCCGCAGCTGCCGTGAGTTCGATGGCTTCGGCTGTGGCGTTGGCACCCGTGCCGGCGATGACTTCGCAGCGCCCTGCGGCAAACTCGACGGCGAGGCGGATGATTTCGATGTGCTCGTCGGTATCGAGAGTGGGTGACTCACCGGTCGTCCCTACCGGCACAATCCCATCCACGCCGCCGGAGATTTGGCGTTCGATGAGGGATTGAAAAGCGGCAACGTCGATGGCTCCGTTGCGGAACGGAGTGATAAGAGCGGTGTAGGTACCGGAAAAGCTCATGGCGCGGGGAGCATGGACGATCCGGCGCACACGTCAAAGCCGTATCCTGCAAGGAGGCGAAAAAGTGAGGGCAGGCGCAGGTGGGAGTTCGATGATCCGGCAAACTCCGTGTTTCACCGTAAAGCGCACGTTATGCCCGCAGAAAAGCGCGCCGAAAACCCGATCCGAGTCCTTCATGCGGACCGCCGGGCGCGGATCGAGCGACAGGGCCTCACGGATGAGCGCTTGAGCACGATCCGGCAATTGTGAGAAATCCGCCCGCGCGGAGTCTGCGACTTCGACGGCAAGTCGCGGGATCTCATCGTTGGCGAAGCCGGTCGTCGCATCAGGCAAGGACTCAGTGTAGGGCAGGTAGGGTTTGATGTCGAAAATCGGCGTGCCGTCGACTAAATCCAGCCCGCCTAGCAAAAGCTTGGGGGAGTCTTTGGCATCAAGATCGACTCCTTCCAGGCTTACCAGTGACAAGCCGAGGCCGTTAGGGCGAAAGGTCGAGCGGCTGGCGAAAACACCGACGCGTTGATTCCCTCCGAGGCGAGGCGGGCGCACGGTGGGATTCCAGCCCTGGTCGATGGTTTCGTGAAAACCGAAAATCAACCACAGATGGGAGAATCCCTCGATGCCGCGGATGGCTTCCGGGCTCCGATAAGCATCATGGAAAACCAGCTCGCCCCATGCGCTCGGACAGAGTCCTGGTTGGCGTGGAATGCCGAATTTCCCACCGAAGCAGGAACGAACGACGGCGATCGGCTCCAGAGTCATCGGCAAGAAAAATCAGAAGGGGCGGCGCGGACGCCGCCCGTAGTTGGGATATCTCAGCGGGTTTTAAAATGAACGCTCGAACGAAGCACGCCACCTTCCCGGCGGGAGTGAACGGTGAGTTTATCCAAATCTTCGAGCGCGGTGATCAATTCAGCCGCCGAATTTAAATCCTTGCTGGAAATGCCGAGCGCCTCGGAGTTTTTCTCCAACACCTGATGCATTTCCTGTGAGAACTTCTCGAGCGCCTTGAAGTTCATCGTGAACTGAAGTCCGGTGCGCGTTTCGCCACCTGCAGCAGCTTGGGAGAGGAGGTCAAGCGCTTGGTTTTTGGAGGTCGATGCCGCAAACCATTGGTCGCCCACGGTTAAGGATGGCATAAAGTCATCGTTGAAAACCGGCACTGGGAAGAACCAAGTGGTGTAGCCGTTCTTTTCTGAACTGATCGGTTTTTGCATTGGGATTTCCATGCCGCTCATCTCCTTGATCTTGGCAAGAACGCCGGTAAAACTGGTGTTGAGATTTTTCCATGAATCGGCGAGTTTCGAGCGATCCAAGACGGGGGCGACCACTGAAATCCGTGGGAATTTGCCTGAATCGACGACGGCTTGCGGAATACCGGGAATCGTTGGCACCGAGCCCTTGAGATCCATGACCCAAGCGCGCTCATTGCCGAGAGCGCCGCCGAAATCATTGCTGATCGAATCCCATATCGCCACGGCATCGGGGCGGAATTGGGTATCGAAGATTTTGGCCATTTCCTTAAATTGCAGCATCTTCTCACCCTCCAGCGGCATTTCGGAGACTTTCATCGCCGCCGCATAAGAGGTCTCCATGATTGCCTCGATATAGGCGCGGGCTTTTTCGTCATAGGCGGCCTCGGTGGTCATGTTCGCGAACATCACCACGTCTTGCGAGTCACCCAGCGAAGCCAGTTTGTTGGGCGATTTCCAATCAACCATGCCATTGTCGGTTCCGCCGTAGGATTCGATTTTTAGACCATTTTCGAAAAACGCGGCCACGCCGAGAGCTTCGGTGCCAGCCAGTTTGCGGAGCGCCGTCTCGCGCTCCGCCACCATGCGCAGCAGGGTTTCAAGGTCACGAGTGGTGCCGAGCCCTTCCGAAGCGGCAAGTCCGTCACGCAGACCACCCGCCAAATCAGCGAGGCCCCCAGTGGACAATCTCATCAAATTAAGAGCGTCCTTTTGGCCGTAAATCATTGCGGCGAGTTGTTTGGAGGCATAGGGATCACAGAAGGCCAAGGCCTCGGAAGCCACCAGCGATTGGCTGATATCCGGGGCGAACTTCAGGTCATCGACGGACGAACCAATGAAGAGAATGACATAGTCGCCGACGGTTCCACTGAGGATGACTGGATCTTTCTTTGCGACTGCGGCTAGCAGTCTGTCGACGTTTGCGGCATCCAACACTTCTTCCATTCCCGCGCGGTCATCAGCCATTAAGGCGGAGATTTTAGCTCCCGAGATTTTGTGACCGGTGAATTTTTTGCCGACTTTTTCGACTTCGACCGGTTCGACCATTTCGCCAAGCATCGCGAGGTTTTCGACGAAAGCGGCGATTTGCTGGGCGGCGGCATCGAGTCCGGATGCAGGAGCGCGGAACGCAAGATAGAGCGGCGGCATGTTCATTTTTTCAAACAAGGCCAATCCGGATTCCGGATCGTTGAGCAATTCTTTGAACATTTCCTGATCGTAGGGGTCGCCGAGTTCAGACGCCATCGAGGAGATGTTATTGGACTTGGCCGCTTCCACGAAGGTCTTCGCCAGCGATCGCATTTGGAAATAACCCATCCGGCGGTAGAGAGTCAGGAGATTGGCGGATTGTTGACCGACCGATTTGCCGAGGGCGATGGTGAATTCCGTGCCAAAAAGCGCTGCCGGGCCCATCGGATTGGCATCATCTGGAATGCCCGAAGGTTCTGCTACAACATCTTGCTCGCCCTCAGGGAGTGCAACATCCTCTTCCACTTCCTCGCCGCTAGGGGCCATATCTCTTCCCTGGCCCATCATCCCACCGCCCATTTGGGATTGCATGAGTTTCCAGAGCTTACTGGACTGAAAGATCTCTGCGGATTTCGAACCGTTGTGAAAAGCCATGACAACCTCCGTATCCTGCGGGAGGTGTTTCACAAATCCGAGCTTTGCCGCACGTTCTTCGGGGCTGAGCGCCAGGGGTTTGACCGATGAAGCTGATGGGGCGGGAGTGACGGGTGTTTCAACAGTCACCGCTGGCTGCTGGACGGTCTGCGGGGTCTTGGATGCCTCTTTTTTCTTACACGCCCCAAGGCATAGCGCCATTGTAGGAACCATCAGCCAAATCGCACGGTTTTTCATAGGGCGCGGAGAGTAATGTCACGGAATCCTTCCAGCAAGCAGATTGGTCCGCATCGCGACGAAAAATCGCGTCGCCATGGCCGACCGCCGGGGTCAGGCGGTCTGTTGCCGGTGTTTGATCCATATTGGATTGTCTTTTGCCTTGCAGAGACGGGGTTGAGCGTTAGTCTCCAAATCAGAACTGGCGTGCGTTTCATGCTGGTTTTTAAATCAAACCCCGTTGATCCAAAGATGAAAATCGTTTTTATGGCCGCCGCCGCCGCTCTGCTCGCCGCTTCTTGCAGCCCGAACGCCGCTCCTGCTCCCGGCAAGCCGGTTTATGTGGCACCCACGAAATAAATCCCCTTACCTGTCACCCTTGAGGGTCGGCAATCCTCCATTTATAATTTTTGGGAGGAAATTTTCACACCACTTAACTTATTAGATCCAATGATTCGCATTATCTCCACACTTGTCGTTTCTTCTTTCGTTTTATTAGCCGCCTCATGTTGCTGCACGAGCGAGGCGCAGCCACCACGCCTTCGTCCGCTTCCGCAATTCCAAGAAATTCAATCAGCTCAGACCACTGGTCCAGAAGTAATTCACGAGAAGTAATCCCCCAACTGGCTGGAAAATCAATCTCAGATATGGGATCCCCCTTCGTGTAGGTAGGGATTCACCCTGTTTTTTATTTCCGGCCTTCCTTCCCCCGCCCCCCCAAAAAACCTCCCAAGCCGCTGAGCGATTCGCTGCTGGCTAATTTTACCGATGAAGCGCCCCCAGTTACGTCGCGAGCATAACCGTTTTAATGGTCGATTGCGCCATTATCACCGCTCTGGCCCACCCTCGCAACCGACATGGGGCAAATGGGTCGAGGGAAAAAACAAATCATCGCTTTCTCCGGCCCAATGTTTGAAAATCGGGGTGATCATCTTGTCCTTGGTGGTGCTTGGCGGCGTCATAGCCGGTTTGATTGTCGAACGCAGGTGACGGTCTAGACAATCACGGTGATTTTTCTCATGACCGGGCCGCATGCGGCTTTGACATTCCCGGTGACACTATGCAGTTTTCCGGCCCCGCCGCCAACCACGGCGACATTTTACACCATGGGAAAAAACCTTTTTCAAAAAGTATGGGACGCCCACACCGTCGGAATTCTCGCGGACGGTCGCACGCAACTCTTCATCGGCACCCACCTCATCCATGAGGTGACCTCGCCCCAAGCCTTCGGCATGCTCCGCGATCTCGGACTGAAGGTGAAATTTCCGCAACGCACATTCGCCACGGTGGACCACATTGTCCCCACCATTGATCAGGACGCGCCGCAAGACCCGCTCGCTGCGGAAATGATGCAAGCCCTTCGCCAAAACGCGGATGACTTCGACGTTACCTATTTCGACCTCGCATCTGGAAAACAAGGCATCGTTCACGTCGTCGGACCGGAACAGGGAATCACCCAACCAGGGACCACCATCGCCTGCGGCGATTCTCATACCGCCACCCACGGCGCCTTCGGCGCCATCGCCTTCGGCATCGGCACCACACAGGTACGCGATGTGCTAGCTAGCCAGACGATCGCGCTTGCTCCGGTCAAAGTCCGCCGGATCGAAGTCAACGGCGATCTTCGCCCTGGAGTTTACGCCAAGGATGTGATTTTGCATATCATTCGCTTGTTAGGAGCCAAAGGCGGCATCGGCTATGCTTATGAATATGCAGGCGATGTGTTCGACCGCATGTCGATGGAAGAACGCATGACCGTTTGCAACATGTCCATCGAAGGTGGTGCACGCTGCGGATACGTTAATCCGGACGCCAAGACCATCGCTTACCTCCACGGCCGTCCATACGTCGACATGACGGATTTCAACACCACGGCAAGCCGTTGGTTGTCCTTCGCTTCCGATGCCGACGCCCACTTCGATGACGTCGTGAAAATCAATGCCGCCGAGATCGAGCCGACCGTCACCTGGGGAATTTCCCCGGACCACGGAATCTCGATTTCCGAGAATATTCCGGATCCAGCGACAGCGGGAACCCTGCTTGAAAAAGAGTCCATCGACGAAGCGCTAGCCTACATGAAACTCGCCGCCGGCACTCCGATCAAAGGCGTGAAAATCGATGTGGCCTTCATTGGCTCCTGCACCAATGGCCGCATTTCTGATTTCCGAGAGGTGGCAAAATACATCCAAGGCCACAAGGTGGCTGCCGGAGTGAAAGCCATCGTCGTCCCAGGCTCGCAGATCGTGGCGATCCAGTGCGAACAGGAAGGCCTGCCGAAAATTTTCACCGATGCCGGATTTGAATGGCGTGGTGCCGGTTGCTCGATGTGCCTCGCGATGAATCCGGACAAACTCGTCGGCGATCAACTTTGCGCCTCGTCATCCAACCGGAATTTCAAGGGCCGCCAGGGTTCGCCCACCGGACGCACCATCCTGATGTCTCCGGTCATGGTCGCCGCGGCCGCAATCAACGGCTGCATCTCCGATGCCCGCGAGTTGTTCCATCTGGAAAATCCGGCCAACGTTGCGTAATTTCATTCTAATAACTCTCAAATTCAAATGGCACTCGATCCAGTTACCCAAGTCTCGGGCCGCGCGGTTTTCATCCCCGGCAATGACATTGATACCGACCGTATCATCCCCGCACGCTTCATGAAGTGTGTCACCTTCGATGGGCTCGGCGAATTCGCGTTTTACGACGTGCGCTTCGATTCGAATACCGGCGAAAAAACCAATCACCCGCTCAACGATCCGCGTTTTGCCGGGGCGTCCATACTCGTCGCCGGTGTCAACTTCGGCTGCGGCTCATCACGCGAACACGCTCCGCAATCGCTCAAAAAATATGGATTTACCGGCGTGATCGCCGAGTCGTTCGCCGAGATCTTCTTCGGAAACTCGACCACGCTCGCCATGCCCTGCGTGATCGCCACCGCTGCGGATGTCGCAACACTGCGCAGTCTGATCGAAAACGACGCCACCACCACCGTGACCATCGATGTTGAAAATCTCCGCGTCCGGACTTCGTGCGGACTGAGTGTCCCCGTCTCCATGGCGGACTCCGCGCGCGAGGCGCTCGTCTCCGGTCGCTGGGATCCAATCCAAGAATTGCTGGATAATGACGCGGCGATCCATGCCAGAGCGCGTGAGTTATACTACGTGTGATTTTGCTTGGCCGAGGACTCCGCATTTTTCGCCATAAGCCCTGCGGGGTTTTGCGCAGGGTATGCGGAGCGAGGATGCTGTCATGATGCGAGATTCCAGAGCTTCCCCATGGCTGTTTCCAAAAAACCGAATCTCGACTCCGTCACCACGATCAACAATGACGGATCGCGCTATTTCCTGCATCCTGCGGATGTCAGGGGACCGTGGGTGATCGCACGGCGTGTGGTCGGCGTCGTTCTCATCGCAATCTACATTCTGTTGCCTTGGATTCCAATCAATGGCAGCCCGGCGGTATTCCTCGATGTCGAGAACCGGATGTTCCACCTCTTCGGCCTCACCTTGGTGCCACAAGACATGTGGGTGATGTTTTTCGCGGTCAGCGGTCTTGGCTTCGCCCTGTTTTTCGGCACTTCATTGTTAGGTAGAATCTGGTGCGGATGGGCCTGCCCCTACACGGTGTTTCTGGACCACGTATTCCGCAGGATTGAACGCTGGATCGAAGGCGACGCCCCCGCCCGTCGGGCTCTCGACAATGCATCGTGGACCTTTGGCAAAATTTTCAAACGAGTCCTCAAGCACTGCATCTATCTCATCATCTCCGCCGCAATCGCGCATGTCTTTCTATCCTATTTTGTCTCCCTGAACCGACTCTATGAACTGATGCAAGAGAGTCCGCTGCAGCACGCCACTGCTTTCGGCATCGTCTCCTTCCTCACGCTTACCCTATGGTTTTGTTTCGGATATTTCCGCGAGCAATTCTGCATCATCATGTGCCCTTACGGACGACTCCAAGGCGCTCTCACGGATGATGACACCGTCAATGTCGGCTATGACGAGAAACGAGGTGAACCCCGTGGCGCGAAGGGTAAGGCGGAAGGCGATTGCATTGACTGCCACCGCTGCGTGCAAGTCTGCCCGACTGGTATTGATATCCGCAACGGCCTGCAACTCGAATGCATCGGCTGCACCGCCTGCATCGACGCCTGTGATGAAATCATGACCAAGGTCGGACGCCCGAAGGGCTTGATTCGTTATGATTCATTCAATGGTTTTGCTGGAAAAGCCCGGCGTTTTCTCCGGCCACGGATTTATGCCTATTGCGCATTGGCCACCCTTGGTTTGGGAACTCTCATATTGGTGGCCTCGAATAAGGCAAGACCCTTCAACGCCACGGTATCGAGGGTCGGTGGTGCTGGATTCTATAGCGATGCCTCCTCGGTGAGAAATATCTATAAGGTGCGGGTGATGAATAAGCGCAACCAAGAGGCCACCGTCACCATACGTCTCGGCAAAAATTGTCCGCCCGGTTATGAACTGAGCGGAGCCGAGCAGACGTTTACGGTCGGCGCGCTTGATGAATTGTCACGCACCTGTGTGGTAGTCGCTCCGATAAATACCTACATTGGCGTCTCGGATATTGTGCTGGAAGTCCACGCCAACCCTGGAGATGTCACTTTGGAAAAAACCGTCCGTTTTCTTGGCCCCAATCCGCAATCACTCGAATCCCCGAAACCTTGAACCCCTGAATCAGAATGAAAACCATCGCCGCATTCATCTCCCGGAATCCATGGATCTATATTGTCTTGGCCTTCGTGCTCTTGCTCGGAGCGTGGTCCACCCTAATTTCAGTAGCCGTAAAATACGCTCCACAGCAGATCGAAGTCAGGAAATGAAGTGTGACTTTCCTCCTGTATGACCACCGTTGCCGCCCTTGTCGCCGGACTCGCCACCAGCCTGCATTGCGCGGGCATGTGCGGGCCAATCGCCTGTGGTTTGGGGACGCTGGCAAAATCAGAGAGTGAACGCCTCACCGCCGCCTCGCTCTATCATGGGACACGGTTGCTATCCTACGGCATCATCGGCGGAATCTGCGGCACCCTCGGCCAACAACCCCTCAAATGGTTTTTTGATTCGCCGGCGGTGTTGCTACCCTGGGTGATGGTGCTCGTGTTGCTGATCATGGCCCTCGGCTTGGATAAAAAAGTTCCACGGCCCGCAATTCTGAATCGCCTCACGGCGCGCGCACGATTCAAAGCCTGCAAGCTCTCCGCTTATGGCGGGGCCACGGCGATGGGATTGCTCACTCCATTCCTCCCATGTGGGCCGCTTTATCTGGTGTTTGGGGCCGCCTTGTTAGCCGGATCGGCCGCGAAGGGAGCCGAGTTCACGCTCGCATTCGGACTGGGCACGGTGCCCTTGCTGTGGCTCGCCCAGCACCAGTTCCACCGGATACGTGCGGCGCTGACTCCTCTTGCCATGAACCGTCTGCGGCGCGGACTCGCTTTGGTCACGGCATTGATACTCGCGTGGCGTCTCCACGGCACGGTTCCACCGGAGTTTTACGGGCGGGAAAACAAACCTCTTCCTGCCACTGAGGAACTTCCTTCGTGTTGTCATTGATCCCACGGACGTTGCTCTACTTAGGTCGATCATTCGCTGCCGGATCGAATCCAAGACGGGATCGAGTTTGATGCATTTTCGCGGAAATTGATTCGCGGCAGCCATAGTAAATGGCTAAAACATGACCGCAAGCATGTCCAAACCGGGAACCAGTCTAGAAGCGATTGAGCGGGGAGCCGCCGAAGTCGAACTGGGCGGACGTTTGGCCGGACTTTCTCTTCCACGGCAAGTGTTGGTCCTAGCACTCTGGCCGCTCTTGGAGCAGATACTCGCGTTTTTCGTAGGTATGACGGATCTGTTGATTTCCGGGCGGATGGCGGAGGGAGCGGAGCGTGTGGCGGTGTTGGATGCAATGGGTTTGGGCGGATACGTCGGGTGGTTTTTCAACATCCTGCAAGGAGCGGTGGCCACCGGTGTGATGGCCTTGGTTTCACGCGCCACGGGCGGACGCGACCGCAAACTCGCAAATCGCGCGTTAGGTCAAGGGCTGTGGTTAGGAATCACTGCGGGATTCGGTTCGCTGATTATCCTGCAAGCCGGAATTCCGCTGCTCATCCACTGGATCGGGCTAAGTCCGGCGGCTGCGGAACAAGCGGAAATTTACCTGCGCATCCTAGCGATTTCCGGGCCGTTCAGCGGTGCCTTGTTCGCTGTGAATGCAGGCCTCCGTGGCTCGGGCGATACCCGAACGCCTTTTCTAGCAATGATCGTGGTCAACGTGGTGAACATGACGTTGAGCTGGATCTTTGTGTTCTCTTCATCGCCGCTGGGAGGGCATGGCGTGGCTGGCATCGCGGGAGGAACGGTGATCGGTTGGATCGCCGGCTTGATGACTTCCTTGCTGTTAGTGGGACATGGAAAAAAGGATGGATTGCACTGGAACCGCAAAGACCTGCGTCCGGACGGAGTGACGATGGGACGCATCTTGCGGGTTGGCATGCCTCAGGCGCTGGAAATCGCTGGAATGTGGATGATCCATGCGTTCGGCATCCGGGTGATCGCCGGCTTGCGCGATGAGGGAGCTCTAGGAGCGCATATTCTGGCGATCCGTGTGGAATCGATGAGTTTTCTGCCAGGCTTCGCCATCGCCACCGCAGCGGCGGCCCTAGCAGGTCAATACCTCGGCGCGCAATCGCGCGATATGACGGTGAAGGCGGTGCGCCTCTGTTGGAAATCCGCAGTCGTGGTCATGAGCATGATGGGGATTTTCTTCGTTTTCGGACGGGAAATGCTGATCGGTTGGATGGCTCCCGACAGTGAATTGCATCTGCACCTAGCAGAACCGTTGCTGGTGGTCTGCGCTCTCACCCAGCCTTTTTTCGCAACCTGTATCATTTTAAAAACCTCCATGCGCGGCGCGGGAGCGACACCCATTGTGATGCGCTGGTCCTTCGGCAGCATGCTTTTCTACCGGGTGTTGCTGCTATGGATGCTGCAGCACTTCACACAAGTCACACTCACAGGCGTGTGGATTGTTTTCGGCCTCGATCTTGTAACCCAAGCGGCGATTTTCTCGCGCCTCCATTTTAAAGAAAAATGGCTGGACGCACAGGTTTGAGCAACTCCGCCCGTTAGTTTGGCCGCAAAGCACGCTTTTAAAAATGCGATCTTGTCGGTGTGCCCCTCGCCAGGTTGGGATGCGTGGAGTTCTACCACGGGCTCCAATCGCCGCAACAAGCCAACCCCGTTGGCCATCTGAATCGCAAGACCGGGTCCAGCGTTCACTTGGATCATAAGCGGGCCGAGGGTTTCATCGATCATCAAGTCCACTCCAAGATATTCGAGTCCGGTCATTTTCTGGCAGATCACCGCAATATCGAGAATCCTATCTCATTCCGGCATTTGAATACCGATTAATTCGACTCCCAAATCCGGGTGACGGGTGAGAGGCATGCCGTAGTGCACCGCGCGAATGGTCCTGCCCGTCGCGAGATCGATACCGATGACGAGCACTCCCTTCCCCCCGGAACCGCATGACGGCTTGATCACAAAAGCCTAGCGACCCCGCAAGGCCTCCTCCTATTTCGCGGTATCACGGGGCGATCGGATCACCGCATAAGTCTCAGGCACGGATAACCCCTCGGCCCCCGCCGGGCCCTGATCTGCAATTTGTCTTTCTCTGCGGATTTATCGGTGGCGGCCGCAGGCTTGCCTTCCTTCGGCGGTGTGGAGGGCTTCTCCAATTCACCAATCTCAGCCCGGGGTTTTGCCGGTTCCTTGTCAGCCTGCACCAACCCCGCAGAACAACTATCGCCGCAGACAGCAGAATACATTGGCAGCAGGAAATGAAGAATTTGAATACGCTAACGCAGGCAGACTATCAGCACCGAAATTACCCGAATGCAACGGCAAACCCGATTGGACACGCGACATCACATCTATAGAATCCAAGCCCTCAATTTCCACACTCCCAGTCTTGGATCGGGAATTCCAGCTTGGCACCACTCGGTTTCTACCCAAGAATCACATTCATGCAGACCGCCTCATTTCTCAAAGACCTTTTCGACCTCTCTGGAAAAACAGCCGTCATCATCGGCGGGACCGGTGAATTATGCGGCACGATGGCCGTCGGACTCGCCCGCGCAGGCGCCGAAGTCGTGCTCGGCGGTCGCATTCCCGAAAAAGCCGAAAAACGCCTCGCTGAAATCGAAAGCTACGGCGGCAAAGGATATTTCGTGCCTGTCGATGTCACCTCGCGGGAGTCGCTCCAACACCTGCTTGATACCGTGCTCGAACGCTCCGGCCAAGTGGACATCCTCATCAATGGCGCAGGCACCAACTCCCCCACCCCGTTTCTTGAAATCCCGGAAGAAGAATATCAGCGCATCATCGACACCAACCTCAGCGCGGTTTTCCGCGCCTGTCAGGTTTTCGGCAGTTATTTCATCGAAGAATCCCGCGCCGCCTCGATTATCAATCTCGGCTCAATCTCCGGCCTCACCCCCCTCTCTCGCGTCTTCACCTATTCGCTCTCTAAGGCCGCCGTCCACAATCTCACTCGCAACCTCGCCCGCGAATGGGGTGACAAGGACATCCGCGTCAACACCCTCGTCCCAGGTTTCTTCCCCGCCGAACAAAACCGCAAGATCCTCGACGAATCCCGCGTGCTCGACATCCTCCGCCAAACCCCCGCATCCCGCTTCGGCAACGCCGACGAACTCATCGGTGCCACTCTCCTCCTCGCCTCTGCCAAAGCCGGATCCTTCATCACCGGCATCGAAATGATCGTCGATGGCGGATTTAACGCGATGACGATCTGAGCAATCCCGGGGCTCCGCCGGAGAATCGGCGAAGCCTAGCGCTTGCACCCGCGTAAATGCCAGTGTATTGCCTCCGCCCGGCGGGTTCCCGCCCTACCCTATCTTTCAAATGATCAAGTGGATCCTCCAAAAAATCGTCGGCAGTAAAAACCAGCGCGAAGTGCGCCGCATCCGCCCGACGGTCGCCCGCATCTGTGAAATCGAAGAAACACTCCAACGAGAGCCCGAGGAGAAAATCCGCGAAATGACCCACAATTGGCAGGCATTCTTCGCCCGCTACCACGCACTCGACGCCCCCGCGAAACCACTCATCGAACTCATGACGGCGGATGAACTCCGCAACACCGCCGAGTCCATCGAAACTCGCCTCGCGCCCCTCCGCGATGAATTCTCCTCGTTGCCAGCGCAAGTCCTACCCACCCCGGACTCGATCGACGCCGCCAAGACCGCCTTCCACGAAGCCGAGGCGGAATTCCCAAAATTCCGCGCCAAACACCTCGAACGCATCCTTCCCGAAGCCTACGCCGTCGTCAAAAACGCCGCCCGTCGCATGTGCGGCACCACCATCACCGTCAACGACCACCCACTCCTCTGGGAAATGGTCCACTTCGACGTCCAACTCATCGGCGGCATCGCCCTCCACCGCGGCATGATCGCCGAAATGCAAACCGGCGAAGGCAAAACCCTCGTCGCAACCCTGCCAGTTTACCTCAACGCCCTGACCGGACTCGGCGTTCACCTCGTCACCGTCAATGATTACCTCGCCCGCCGCGATGCCGACTGGATGGGCGCTCTCTATCGCTTCCTCGGCCTCACCGTCGGCTGCATTCAAAACCAAATGCCACCATGGGAACGCCGCGCCGAATACGCCTGCGACATCACCTACGGAACCAATGCCGAATTCGGCTTCGACTACCTCCGCGACAATGGCATGGCCTCCACCAAGGACGAGCAAGTCCAACGCGGCCACTACCTCACTATCATCGACGAAGTGGACTCGATCCTCATCGATGAAGCCCGCACACCACTGATCATTTCCGGCCCGTCTTCCCACAGCTCGCATCAATACGATAAGTATAAACCACTCGTCGAACAACTCGTAAAACGCCAGACCCAACTCTGCAACGACGTCGCCACCGAAGCTAAAAATCTGCTAGAATCCGGCGATAAAGATAGCGCCGGCCGCGCCCTCTTCAAACTCAAACTCGGCCAACCGCGCAACCGCCAACTCATGCGCTTCATGGAGGAACCGGACATGCGTCGCCTCCTCGAAAAAGCCGAACTCTCATTCCACCAAGACGCCCAGAAAAAGGAACTCTTCGAAATGAAGGAAGAGCTCTATTTCGTCATCGATGAAAAAGGCCACGACTCAGACTTGATGGAAATGGGCCGCGAATACCTCTCTCCCGGTGACCCGGAATCCTTCACTCTCCCCGACCTCGGCACTCTCTACGCGGACATCGATACCAACCGCGATCTCACCGACGAACAGAAAATCGCCGCCAAGGACGCACTCCAGGTCCGCATGGATTCGCAGGCGGAAAAAATCCACAATATCTCACAACTCCTCAAAGCCTACTGCGTCTTCGAAAAGGACGTGCAATACGTCGTCAAGGACGACAAGGTCATCATCGTCGATGAAAACACCGGTCGCGAAATGGCCGGCCGCCGCTGGTCGGACGGTCTCCACCAAGCCGTCGAAGCCAAGGAAGGCGTCTCCATCGAGAAGGAAACCCAGACCTTCGCCACCATCACCATCCAG
>CAIXKE010000080.1 GCA_903919975.1 Akkermansiaceae bacterium
AAACCCAATCGCGCAGGTCGGGCGGCAGGAGCAGCGGCGTGTCGTGGTCAATGTTGACGAAACGGACGGACATTTCCTCCATACGCCGCTACGCGCCTAATTATTCAGTGAATCTGATTTCTAAGTCCGACAGGCTGCTAGCCCGATGGCAAACCAGGCTGCGACCCCATACACCTCGCCGGTGGGCAGTTATGCGCCAAACGGCTACGGGCTCTACGACATGGCGGGCAATAGCTCTCAGTGGTGCTGGGATTGGTATGGCACGCCTTACGCGGGGGGCGCCGATCCGCGCGGGGCTTCCACGTCGGCATGGCGGATCCATAGAACCTACGGTGGGAGTGCTGGCTCACACGTAGTCCGCATCGCATATCGCCATTCCGCTTACCCCACATACGTGAGCACCAGCAATGGCTTCCGCACCGTCCGCAGCATCCCCTAGCCCCAGCCCGCCGCTCCTCGCTTCCGAGATCCTTTTTTGATGACCCCACTCCTTTCCTAACCGACCATGAACACCCGAATTTTTGCATTTTTTGCTGCGCTGTGTCTGCTGCAGGTGGCACTTGCGGATGTGCCGAATGCCATCAGTTACCAGGGCCGGGCCCTGACGGCGAGCGGTGCCCCGATGGGGGCTGGCACACCGATCACCCGCACCGTCACCTTCCGGATCTGGGGCAGTGCCTCCAACTCGCTGTTCAGCGACCTGCTTTATTCCGAGCAGCAGGTGGTGACCCTGGCAGAGGGCGAGTTCAGCGTGCTCATCGGCCAAGGCCGCGCCACGGTGGGCACGCCGCTGGGCTACAGCGAGACCCTCAAGGGGCCGCCAGAGCTGCAGGTCAACACTGTTTTCACCAGCGCGTCCTGCTACCTCGGGGTGACCATCGACGACGGCACCGCTGCGGTGGACAATGAGGTCTCGCCGCGTCAGCAACTGGCAAGCTCCGCCTACGTGCTGCGCGCCAAGGTCGCGGATGGCCTCGCCAGCCAGGCGGCCACCACCGCCATGCTCGCCGACGGTGCGGTGGGCACCAGCCAGGTCGCCGATGGCGCCGTGACCTTGGGCAAGCTCGCCAGCGGCGCGGTGACAGCCACCCAGCTCGCCGATGTCACCATCACCAGCACCAAGTTCGCCACGGGGGCCGTGACTTCGGCCGCGATCGCCGATGGCTCGGTCACGGCCATCAAGATCGCGGACGCGACGATCACCCCAGCCAATCTGGCGTATGATGCGGTGACTTCCGCAGCCATTCTCGACGGCACGATCGCCACGGCCGACCTCGCCGACGGCGCGGTGACTGCGGCCAAGATCGCCGATGGCAGCATCACCGCCGCCAAAATCGCCGATGGCAGCATCACGGCCGCCAAGCTGGGCGCAGGCATTCCAGCCGGCATGGCCTACATCCCCGGCGGAACCTACACGCAGGGCAACAGCATCGGCGATACTGATATCACCGATGCCGTGCCCGTGACCACCACAGTCTCGCCGTTTTACATGGATGTGAACCTGGTGAGCTTCAGCGTCTGGCAAAAGGTCTATTACTGGGCCACCGCCAACGGCTACGACATTACCAATGCCGGTCTCGGCCGATTCCCTAACCATCCGGTGCATACCATAAGCTGGTATGACATGGTGAAGTGGTGCAATGCCCGCTCGCAGCAGGAGGGTCTGACGCCCGTTTACTACACCGATACGGCACAGACCACGGTCTACAAGACCGGGTATGTGGATGTGAGCAACGCGATGGTGAAGTGGACGGCCAACGGCTACCGCCTGCCAACCGAGGCGGAGTGGGAGCGTGCGGCGCGCGGCGGCCTGAGTGGCCAGCGCTTCCCGTGGGGAAATACGGCCTCAAACAATCTGGCGAACTACACCGGCTACGTCTCGGGCTACGATGCGGGACCCGCAGGCTACAGCCCGATGGCGAACCAGGCTGCTGGCCCATACACCTCGCCGGTGGGCAGTTATGCGCCAAACGGCTATGGGCTCTACGACATGGCGGGAAACATCTGGCAGCTGTGTTGGGATTGGTATTTCTCCACCTTGTCGGGAGGTAGCGATCCGCGCGGGACAACCACGGAGACATGGAGGCGGTCGTTTCGGGGCGGACACGCGGGCAATGGAGCTTACCACTGCCGCACCGCATTTCGCTCTTACGTTCAGCCTGGCTTTGCGTCCCAAAGTTTCAGCTTCCGCACCGTCCGCAGCATCCCCTAGCCCCAGCCCGCCGTTCTTCGCTTCCGAGATCCTTTTTTGATGACCCCATTCTTTTCTTAACCGACCATGAACACCCGATTTTTTCCATTCCTCGCTGCCGTGGGCGCGCTGTTGCTGGCGCCGCTGGCGCAGGCCCAGCTGCAGATCCGTGGCGGGGCCAGCAATGTGCTCGATCCACGCTGCGCCGGTGGTTCCGCCCTTGTCTCAGACGGACTGGTGACCGGCATCGTTGTGACGAATAGCGGCGCGGGTTACTATTCAGCACCGCTGGTGACCATCAGCGCAGGGGTGGGCGGCACCGCCTACGCCAGTGCCGTGGTGTCCAATGGGGTGGTGACGTCGATCACGATCGACAGCGGTGGCCTTGGCTACAGCGCGGAAAACCCGCCGACCGTGACGATCGCCGCGCCGGCGGTCCCCACGGGAGAGGCCGCCACCACGCCACAGTTCGCCGGGGTGGGAGTCACCTCGACGGGCGCGGGAGCGATTTCGTGGGCCGGCATCAGCAGCGGGCGCTACCCGAACGCGGTCGATGCCACCACCGATCCCGCCGCGCCGGTCGTGACGGCGATTTTAGCGCAGTCGGGCATCGGCTACAGCTTCGCCTCCGGGGTGCCGCGCTACGCCTTCGGCGATGTGATCGAGCGGCCCAGCCTCGGCTGGAACGGCGATCCCAAAAACAGCACGTATTGGCGCGCCGAGCCGGTGAAGCCGGGCGAAGTGTTTGCCGATGTCTATCTGGGCAATATCGACGGCGGCAGCCAGCCGCTGGTGAAGACGGAGCTGGTGAATGTGACGAATTGCTCGCCAGCGAGCAATGTGGTGACCGTGGCCGCGGTGCCCAGCGCGCTGGTGAGTGGTTCGACGCTGCTTGGCCAGCGGGTGGACATCGTCAACGGGCTCACCCTCACCCTGCGGGGAAAACCGAGCGAAGCGATCAGCAGCTCGACGGCCCGGGAATTTTCGGCACCTCTTTCGTATTATTACAGCCCGCACGCTGGCAGGGTGTTTGCGACCCAAGCGGGACGGGTGACGGTGACCTGGGTCTCGAACGTGCCGGACACGACCTCTCCGGACGACACCAAGCCGACCTACAAGTTCAAGACCGAGAGCTTCGCGGTGGGATCGGCGCCGAATGTGCCGCAGCGGCCGATGTATTGGACCGAGAAGTCATTCAATGGCCCGCTGGTGAACATCCCGGCGGGACGGATCGTGGCGGCCAATGTGGTTTACAACAGTTTCATGCCCAGCCACGTGGTGGATGAGTTCGTGCCGGTGGGCTACAACCCGAGCAACGATCCGAGCAACTCCGCGCCCGCGGAACGCCGGACGCTGTGGTATGACAACATGGCGGGTAGAGGCACCCTGCATGCCTACAATCTCGAGGGCGGTGTGTTTGTCGAATACCTTGGGGCGGAGATTTCCAGCACGGGCAAACGCGAGTTCCTCGGTGCCGACGTGGTCTCCACCAAGCGCGATGCCGAATCGATCAATATCGAGGTGACCCTCGGCCATCAACTCTCGCCGTGGAATTCGCCAGAAGAGGCGGACTTGATTTCCTCGCTGGCCCCCAACGCCACGCAGACCAGCGGCAAGGCGCTCTACGGAACCTCGGCGCTGGCCAATGGACAGCTTGTTTACCATGCCGAGCGGGAGAACAACGACCCGGACAAGATCCAGATTTACTGGTTGGAGCCCAAGGACGCGGAGATCTATCTGGCCGCCGCGCCGAACCTGTCGATCCAGTGGCCGAAGTATCTGCGCAAATACACCCAGGTCTGGCCCGCCTCGCTCTCTGAGTTCGAGACCATGGCGGTCACGCTCACTGGCAACGGGATTGCCACCGGCCCGCAGTTTGATCCGGCCAATCTGCCGCAAGTGGCCTATCAGGATGATCCGGCGGAAACCGAGGTCGGCATGGATGTGGAGAGCCAGCGGCTGTTGGTGGATTTCAGTGTCTCCAGCGACAAGACCAACCGCAGTTTGCTGAAGTTTATGACGGGTGGCACACCGTGGTATGTGCCGCTCTACATTCAGGCGGAGGATAAACTCGGCAGCCCGGAGGTGGAGGATCCCGATGGCGAGGGCCCCCTCACGGACACGCCTTCCGTGGCCACCCTCAGCGACACCAACGCCGATGGCAGGGCGGACCTGGTGGAGGTGGTGAATGTGGGTGACCGCCTGGTGGCTCCAGATGGCTGCACCGCAGGCGGCTACATTGCCAGCGGCATCAACTACTACCCCGCCGGCTACATCAACCCGTTCACCGCAGGCATGGCGGCCGCCGAGGCCGGCGCGATCATCCCGGTGAACGCCCCATCACCAACCTATCTGGAGATCGATTCGGTGACTTTTGAAATTCTTGCCAACAGCTACAATGGGTCAGTAAATTATGAATTCACTCTGAACGGTGAACCCATCGGCACGCTTGAAAATACCGAGCCAGACTCATCGATGACGCCGCCGCTCAATAGCCTCACGATCGACGATCCTGAGCTGCTGGCGAATTGGCGCTTGGGGCAGAATAATGGTTTCGGATTTACCAGAACGGGCTACGGGCACTTGGGTTGGATCCGCGTGATTGTGGCCGCCGGCGACGATACCGCGGTGACTTATTTGTATCATGGTGCCGATGGCGGCGGAGATTTCAATCCGGAGTGGGAACACAGCGAAACCGACCTGAACGATATGACCGCTGAGTGGGTGTCTCGGAATCTTGAGGAAGAAGTCACCTTCCAAGCCAGTGACCGCAGGCTGATGGAGCCTTTGGCTGAGCCGGAGCGCTTCGACCTGAAAGTTTGGTGGTTCAAAAAAGTGATGCCACCCAGCGCGAAGTTCGCGCCGTTTTACCTACCGGCCAAGGTGGGGCGTTACCAAGTGGAGTATCCGATGTTCAAACCGCAGATCGTCATCGCCTCGGGTATCGGCACGGGCGACCTCGGTTCATCGCAGCAGGCAGGCGGCGTTTATTATCAAAACGATGCGACGAAGGCCGGCTACAATCCCAACGAGGAACACGCGTTGCTGCTTGGTAAAAGAGCCTACGCGCTGCGCGACGATTTGAATGATCCCGCGACCACCTCACGGCCCTTCGTGCTGCTGGCCTACACCGATCCGACCGACCGCCGGCCGAGCATGGATGTCTATGAGGTCGTGCGTGAGACCTTCACCTATCCGCTGGCCTATGATGCCATCGCGGGGACCAAGGTCCAACCCCCAGGGCCGCTGTTTGCCCTGCCGCTGCCGCTCGGTGACGATGGCAAGGCGCTGAATTACGAAGTCGACGCCGTGGCGGATCTGGCCAGCGCAGGGGATGCTCCGGCGAACTACGCGGGTTTCAGTTTCAAGGACCGGCAAGGGTATGATTGGACCTACCGCGGCGCCCACGCCAAGACCAGCTGCATCGCAAGGACTGAGATCAATCGGTACCCAACCAATGTCTACCAGATCATCATTGATCATCCCGGCAGCGGCTACGAAACCCCGCCGACGGTGACCATCGCTCCGCCGACAACCGTGGATGGCGTGACGGCGACTGCGGAAGCGATCGTGTCCAACGGGGAGATCACTGGAATCCAGATCTTGAACTCAGGCTCGGGCTATACCGCCGCGCCGGAGATCAAGATCGCGCCGCCAGTCAGCTTCGGGATGAAGTTTTATTACAACTCGCTGCCCGGCTTCTTTGAGCCAAGCCTCACTCTCGCCAATCAACGCCCGGTCGGCACGGTGATGCCGTTCATCGCCGACACCGGCAGCGGCGTGCCCGTCACCCTGACTTACCAGCCGAAATGGCCGGATGACCTCAGCCTGCCGATCGCCCAACGCAAGATCGTGCCAGTGCTCAAAACCGCGGAAACGCTGACCTTGCCCAAGGCCAGTGCGATTGCCGGCCAGCTACCACAAATCCGCGGCGCATCCAGTGCCGAGGTGATTTACCAGCAGTCGGTCGCCAACACGGGAGCCACGGCGAACAGCGTGACCCTGCACGATCCGACCCGACAAAAGCGATTCCTGCTGACCGCCGGAGCGCTCGACAAACTGCCACCTTCCGTCCTGACCAGCGACTACGCCGGCAAGACGTATTTCCAGACGCTGTCGCCGAGTTTGCAGCAGCGCTTCTATTATGACGCCAATCTGGGAACCAAGGGCGGCCTCGTTCTCAAGGGCGAGTTTGTCGATGAAATCGCGGGTGAGGATTACCTGAATCTGAACGTGCTGAGCGCGGCGGAACTGGCGGAATTGCAAGGCCTCTGCACGTACGGCGACAGCAACAAGAGTAAGTGGGATGCTGCGATCAACGCGCTGAGCACTCAGTTGGAAACTTTTAGCGAAAGCACAACTGTGCCCGGCAAGTATGTGGTCGATGAGACCAAGGATCATCGCCTGATCGACCAATCGACGCTGGCGGACATCCGCGATCGCGACACCGCGGTGGACAGTTATGCCTTGAGCGCCACGGGCAAGGGCACCGGCTACGTCACCCTGATGCTGGAAAATGGCGAGGCCTTCACCGACGCGGGGAATACCGTCTCAATGCAGATCCTAAAGGTCCATCCATCACTTTACAAAGGCGACCTCAAGGTGCTTCTGGCGAGCAATCCGCTCGACGAGCAGGTGACCCTGCGCCATAGCGGCGACTACGCTGGCCACCCGGAGTTGTATGAATTCCAATGGCGCTACGGCTTCCCGACCGACGGTACGGACCCGACGATTACCGAGGAAAACATCGACACCACAGCGAGCACCAGCACCTGGCTCAAGCCTAATGGCGACTTGGGCGGAACCATCCTCGTCGGCGGCTCGCCGACGGCCACGATCAGCAACCCCGCCGTGCTGATGGGCGACACGTATTTCACGATGTGCTACCGCCTTAAGGTCGATGGCCAAGCGGACGATGCGGAATGGTCCCGCTGGACGGAGCCTGCCCTAGTCGAAGGCTGGATCAAGCGCGTGCTCGCCAAGATCACGCCGTTCAACCAGCGGATGAGCGATCTCTACAACAGCGAGATCAATACCGATGTCTCGATGCTGACCCAAGCCGGCAAACGCTGGGAAGGCGACATCGCGCTGAATTTGAACAATATCAACGACGTCGGCTTGATCGAGATTTACGAAACCGTGCTCAACCGCGGCAAGAATTTCACTATCGGCTCGGGCATCGACTTCCCATCGGCCAACAACGGAATGATCCTCGCCGCGGGTTATTTGAATGACCTTTACACCATCCTCGGCAACGAGGCGTATGCGGACGGAGCGAACCCGACGATCTCGATCGACGATGCCAGTTCCAGCACCGAGGTCAACACCAGCCGCTTCTCCTTCGAGGGGCAAGTGGCCAGCTCGCTCGACGAGGAACTGGCGCTGCTCAAGGGCCGCGATGACTCAGTCAATCCGGGCGTGGGCACCGCTCCAGCCTACAACCGCCTGTGGTGGAACTACACCCGCGGCATCAACAGCGGCGAGGTGCTCTATGCCACCAACTACAACATCAAGGAAAAGACCGGCAGCAGCACCGCCAACGGCGTGGTCGATGCCGCCGATGCCTATCGCATGTTCCCGCAGGGCCACGGCGATGCCTACGGTCATTACCTGACCGCTTTGAAAGGCTACTACAAACTGCTGGAACACCCCTACTTCACCTGGCAGACCTCGGCGGAGGACGTGACGGTGCTCGGCAAGTCGGTGCAGATCGACTACAAGGACGAGCGGAAATTTGCAGCGTCTGCGGCCAACGCCGCCAGCAGCGCCCGTCAGATCGTGGCGCTGGTGCATCGCCAGAACTACAAGGACGATCCGGCCAGTGGCTGGAGCCAATTCCGTGATGGCAAGGTCAACTCACGCACCGGCGTGACCCGCTACCAGGCGCTCGACGAATGGGTCTCGCGCAGTGCGCAAGGCAGTTATGTGAACTGGGTCGCGGCCAACACTTTGCTGCCCGACAAGGACACCAATCCCAACCACAGCGGCGTGCAGATCGTCGACCGCACGACCGTGCCGGAGCTCAACCAACTCGCGTCCGCGGGCAATGATTTCCAAGGCACGATCGACAGCGCCAACGCCCACCTCAATCCGCTCGGCCTGAGCCCGGGTGCGATCGCATTTGATATCTCGCCGACAGAAATGAAAGCGGGCAAGAGCCACTTCGAACAGATCTACGACCGCGCGCTGCGGGCGACCTTGAACGCCAAGGGCGCCTTCAATCAAGCCGCCAAGATGTCGCGTTTGCTCCGCAATCAGGAGAACCAAATCAGCGATTCGACCACCGCCTATGTCGATCAAGAAGACGCGTTTGTCAGCCAGCTCATCGACATTTTTGGCTCGCCATACAGCGGTGACATCGGCGTCGGTAAAACGTTTACCCAAGGCTACGCCGGACCGGATCTCACCAACTTCTTCGTCGTCGACCGCCCGACCGATCTGGTGGATACCTCGAAGGCGGTGACACTCAGCCTCAAGGTGCCGACGGGCATAGCGAATTTCAGCGGCAACTCGATCGCCGACATCACCCTCGATGGGATCACGCCGAGCAACTCAGTCACCAAGACGGTGACGGTGCAGCCGAACAAAAACCTGCTGTGGTCCAGCGAGCGGTTCGGCAGCGCGGGCGGCCAGCGCGCCCAAGTCGGCCGCATCCAGCAGGCGTTGCTCGATTCCTATCAGGCGCAGATGGCGCTTCTGGAAAGCAATCAGAAGATGCAGGTACTCAACACCCGCTTCAAGCGCGAGTTCCAGCTCTTCAATGAGATGGTGGCGGTGCACAGCCAAATCCTGCAGGCAGAGACCGGTGCCACTCAGCAGATGGTTAGCTTGAGAAGGACACAGGCTGGGTTATACAGTGCCTCCGAGCGTTTGGATGCCTATGCGGCCAACCAAGAGAGCCTCTTCCATGCCACGGCCGAATTCTTTCCGAAGGTTTTGGGTCTTGCAGTCGATGGAACGTCTGCCGCGCGTGCAACTCTGATGTTGGCTGGTGCCATTTCCTCAACCGTCGCTTCATTCTCAGCGGTGAACTTTAGAGCCGGGGCCTATCAGCTCGATGCGAAATACGATCAGCTTTCTTTCGACCTTTACAAAAACATCGACAGCTTGAATTTCCGCTATGAGCAAAAGCAGCAGATCTATGAGTTCGAGCAACTCTACCGCGAGCTGCTCTCGGCGCACTTCGAAGTGGCGAGTCTCGCCACCGACTACCAGCGCAGCAACGAGGCGCTGCGCAACGTGCTCGTCGAAGGTCAGAACCTGCTGACCGACCGCGAGACGTTCCGCCAACGGGCGGCTGGGGTCATCAACGGCTACCGCACCAAGGACCTAACCTTCCGCACCTTCCGCAACGAGGCGCTGGAGCAATACCGCACCTTGTATGACCTCGCCGGTCGCTACACCTACCTCGCGGCCAAGAGCTACGACTACGAGACCGGCCTGCTCGGCACCACCGCAGGGCAGAAGGTGATCTCCAACATCGTCGCCTCCCGCGCGCTCGGCGATCTAAGCGGCGACCAGCCGCAGGCGACCGTCAGCACCCTCGGTGACTCCGGCTTGGCCGGCACGATGGCCCAGCTCAACGCGGATTTCTCAGTGGCCAAGGGCCGCCTGGGCATCAACAACCCGGACCCCTACGGCACGCTCTTCAGCCTGCGCCAGGAGTTGTTCCGGATTCAGGATGACCCCGACAAAACCAGCGACGACGACGCATGGAAACAGACGATGCAGCAATACATCGTGAGCAACCTGATGGCCGATCCGGACGTGGCGCGCTATTGCAACAACCTGAAGAAACCCGACGGCACCGCGGTTCCCGGCATCGTGATTTCCTTCGGCAGCACCATCGAGCATCTCAAGAATTTCTTCGGGCTGCCGCTGGCCGCGGGTGACAGCGCCTACACGCCGGGCAGCTTTGCCACCAAGATTTCCAGCGTCGGGATCGCCCTGCCAGGTTATGTCGGGATGAATTCCTATGGCTCTGGCTCCGCTGGTTCGGGCACCAGTGCCGGCAGCAGCGCCAACGCCCTGAGCACCACGCCTTATCTCTATCTGATCCCCTGTGGCAACGACCAGATGCTCGCCCCGCCGCTGGGCGACACCAACACCTTGCGCAGCTGGACCGTGCACGACCAGGCGCTGCCGCTGCCCTACAATCTCGGGGCTTCGGCCTTCAACAGCACCAACTTCTTCGATGCCAACGGCACTTTGAGCGAACAGCCGTGGATCCTGCGCAAACACCAGCCGTTCCGCCCGGTGAGCGACGCCTCCTTGTTCTACAGCAGCATCCCCACCGAGTTCACCAACACCCGCTTGATCGGCCGCAGTGTCTGGAACACCCGCTGGAAGATCGTCATCCCCGCCTACACGCTGCTCAGCAACGAACAGGACGCGCTCAACCGCTTCGTCGCCAGCGTCACGGATATCCAACTCTTCCTCCGCAGCTACTCGAACTCCGGGAACTGATGAAAAGACTGATAGTCATTGTGGCGGTTTTGGCGGCCTTGCTGTTTTTGTGGCTCGGCTGGCACTGGTTGGATGGGCGTCGCAAGCCGCCTGTGGACCAGCCATCGGTTGCGGTTTCCAAGATTGATCCGCCAACGAAGGTTGAGAACGATCCGGTGAAGATTTTCCAACGCGCCTTCTGGGCGAGTCCGACGAGTGAGGACAAGATCCTGCACGCGGAACGCCGCGAATGGAGCAACGCAGAGGGAGTGCGGAAATGGCAGTGGTTTCTGGTGGTCGAGCCATCGGCGCCATTGCTCAAGCGCCTGCGCGATGACAATGCCTTCGGCCTCGCGCCGGCGGGTTCCGCGGCGGACATCGCCGATGCGCCGAAGTGGTTTGCTTTTGATTCGAACGAAAGCGTCGTCATGAAATCTCCCCACAGTGAAATGCAGTTGATTTTTTCCATGGACGGCAAGGTTCTGCATGCGACCGATTCGGGACTTGGCTTTCGGCCCGGCGCGCCGGAGCCGGTCAAACAAACGCCCCCATCATCCGCTCCTGCCCCCGGTCGTTTACCGACGACCCTACCACCCACTCCGAAACCATGATTGAAACACTGCAACATTTTGTAAGGGCCGGCCTTTTGTTTTGGCTCGTCGCCTGCGGCCTCGGGACCACCCAAGCCGCCGTGCCGCAACGGCTCAACCACCAGGGCCGCGTGGCGGTGAATGGGGTGAACTTCGATGGCAACGGCCAGTTCAAGTTCGCGTTGGTCAACGCGGGTGGAACGGTCAGCTATTGGAGCAATGACGGGACGGGGACTGCGGGTTCGCAACCGACGGCGGCGGTATCGCTGGCGGTGACCAAAGGGCTTTATTCGGTCCTGCTCGGCGATAGTTTGCTCGCCAACATGACGGCGCTCCCTTCGAGCGCCTTGGATCAGGACGATGTGCGCCTGCGGATTTGGTTCAACGACGGCAGCCGTGGCTTCCAACTCATCACGCCCGATCAGCGCTTGGCCTCAGCGCCTTATGCGTTGCTTGCGGCGAGCGCCAGCAGCGTATCGCTTTCGGCGGTCAATGCAGCGCCTGTCAAACCGGTGGTTGCCTGGGGTTATAATGGCAGCGGCCAGACGACGCTGCCAAGTTTGTCCGGGGTGGCCGCCATCGCCGCCGGCGAGTCGCACAGCCTCGCGCTGTTGGATGCGGGCACGCTTGTGGCATGGGGGCTCAACACCAGCGGGCAAACCACGGTGCCCGGCACGGCCACCGGCGTCACGAACATCGCCGCGGGTGTGGATCACAACCTGGCCCGCAAGAGCGATGGCACGGTTGTCGCTTGGGGCAGCAATGCGAGCGGCAAGGCCACGGTCCCAAGCGGCATCACCACCGCCACCAAAGTCGCAGCGGGTGCCAGCCATAGCCTGGCGCTTTTGGCGAACGGCACACTGCGGGCGTGGGGCGACAACTATTGGGGCCAGACCACGATTCCCTCGGCCCTGGCGGGGGGCTCCGTCACCGCCATTGCCTCGGGCTACGACCACAATCTCGCGCTCACGGCTTTGGGAGCGGTGGTGGCCTGGGGCCGCGGCAGTGAGGAGGGCGGCGCGGGCCAAATCAGCGTGCCTGCCGAGGCTGCGACTGGCGTGGTCGCCATTGCCGCAGGTGCCTACCACAGCCTTGCCCTCAAGAGCAACGGCACGGTGGTGGCCTGGGGATTGAACGCTGCCAACCAGTGCACTGTGCCGGCTGATTTGAGCGGAGTGACCCAGCTCGCCGCAGGCTACGGCTTCAGCATGGCCCTCAAATCCAACGGCACGATCGTCGTCTGGGGTCAGACCGCCGACGGCGTGCCGACGATACCCGCCACGGCGACCGAGGTGGTGGCGATTGCTGCCGGAACGAGGCACGCGCTGGCCTTGCGCTCGGACCTGGTTCCCGCGCAAGTCGCGCGCCTCGATCAGGACAACGTCTTCACCGGCAAGCTCGGCATCAATCGCGTGCCGGCCACCTACGAACTCGAAGTGAATGGCAATGCCTGGAAATCAACCGCCGGGGCTTGGCTTTCCAACTCCGACCGGCGGATCAAGACCGACATCGAGTCGATCTCCGGTGCCTTGGACAAACTCGACCAGGTGCGGCTGGTGGATTTCCGCTACACCGACGACTACCTTGCCGCTCATCCCGAGATCGAGGACCGCCGCTATCCCAACGTGATCGCCCAGGAGTTCGCGCGGGTTTTTCCGGATGACGTGAAAAGCAGCGGCCAGAAACTGCCCGACGGCTCGGAGATCCTGCAGGTGGACACCTATCCGCTGACGATTTACTCGGCCGCGGCGATCCAGGAACTCCAAAAGAAACTCGGCGAGCAAGAGCAGCGCCTCCGCAAGCTGGAAGAACTTCTCAAGAATCGGTAAATGGCTGTCATGCGTCGTCTTTGGTTGGTGTTCCTGCTGCCGCTTGCGGCCCGGGGCGGGACGAGTGCGGACTACTCCATCGGCCCCGTCGTGCTCGACGGGGGCGGCGTGGCCGGTTCCAGCGCGGCATACTCGGTCAACCCTGCCACGGCCGCGGGTGCTGCCGGCGCCTCGCTCAATTATGCGGTCCGCACCGGCTACGCGGGGCAACTCCTGGATCGGGTGAGCATCGCCATCGATGAGCCCACGTCGCCGATGACGCTCAATGAAAGAGCCGCCCTTCAACTCGCGGTCACTGAATTCCACGACGACTCCACCCGAGGGATCCTGCCCGTGGAATCGGTGAGCTGGTCGGTGCAAAGCGGCCCGCTCGCCAGTATCAATTCCACAGGGCTGGCCACCGCAGGCTCGGTCTATCAGAACACAGTGGCGGTCGGGCGCGCCGCCATTGGGAGTTTGTCCGACACGCTCAACCTCACGATCGCCAACACCGGTTTGGATGACTTGGCACCCTACGCGGCGGATGGTTTGCCCGATGTTTGGCAAGTCAGCCACTTCGGACTCAATGGCACGCAGGCGAGCATCAACTCCGACGCGGATTCCGACAGCTTGAGCAACCTGCAGGAGTATGCGTTCGGCACCAATCCGTTGCAGGCGTCGGGCGCGGCAGTGCAGTGGAGCGGCAGCACCTTTCTGTCCGCCGGGGTGCCCGTGCCGTATGCGACGACCGTGAATGGCAGCTTCAGCTATCGTGCGGTCTTTTCACGGCGCAAGGATTACAGCGCCGTGGGGCTGTCCTATGCGGTGGAGTTCAGCGCCGACCTTGTCACCTGGAAGGCTTCCACCACCACCCCGACCCGGCTGGCGGATAATGGAGAGGTAGAGGCGGTCTACGTGCCTTATATCATTTTCGTGAATGGCAGAAAAGCCACCTTCTTCCGAGTGAAGGTGCAGTCCCGGTAATCGACGAGATAAACGCGATATGACATTCACTTTCATCGACTGGTCCTCCTTCCCCCTCCGCCACGGGAGCCTGCTGCTGCTCTCCTTGTTGCTGTTGAGACCGGACGCCGCCACGGCGGAGATCGTGTTCAGCGGGCAACAGAACATCGCCATCCCGACCAACATCGGTGGCGTCTACATCAACATCAATAATGCCCAGTCCGGCTCTGCGCCCGTTTTAGGTTGGGATCTGAATCCGTTTTTCGGCGGGTTGTTCATCGCCAACTCCCCGACTTTCCAACCGGTGCGCAGCGGCGAGGGTTCCGAGGACGCGATCGTTCGCTTCGCCGCCGCCTCGATCATCGGCGGGAGTTCGACTTTTTCCTCGGACTGGGGCGGCTCGGGGGACTACGGGGGGCTGGGCCACCTCGGCTCGGGGCCCACACAGTTCACCGACGGCAAGGCCGGCTATCTGGGTTTCAAACTGGCCTCGGGCACGGGTACCCCGGTCTATGGCTGGATGCGGGTGGTGCTCACCGAAAACGGCCAGAATGGCCTCATTCAAAGCTGGGCCTATGAGAATGACGCGGCGATTGGTTCGATTAAAGTCGGTGCTACCGGTGAGGCCGGGCAGCGCCTGGTCAGCAGCGTGCTGGCCCCGGTCACGGCCAGCACCGCGGGGGACGCGATCCTGATGGAAGCGGGCGGCAAGCTCACCTTCGACGAGGGCGCGCAACAAGGCAGTTTCAGCGGCAAAATCGACGGGGCAGGAGAGATCGTGATCCAAGGGACCGGTGGTCTGCGCCTCAACGGCAGCAACACGTTCTCCGGGACCGCCTCAGTGCTCGAGGGCAGCAAGCTCACGGTTACCATCAACGACAATCTCGGTGGCGCATTGGTGAAACTGGGCACCGCCTCGGAGCTGGTCTTTGATTCCAGCATCGAAAATAATGGAACGTCCAACAAGTTCACCAATGACATCGCACTGGACGGAACTGCTGCCACCCTCCGCAACAGCGGTGACGGCGTGGTGGAACTTGCCGGTGGCATCAATGGGACGGGCCAACTCGTCAAGGATGGCACCGGTGAGGTGAAACTGACGGGAATCAGTACCTATACTGGTAACACCATCGTCAACGACGGCAAGCTGGTCGTCAACGGCAGCATCTCCACCAGCATGCTGACGGTGGTCAACACTGGCGCTGGCTTGGGCGGCTCGGGCACTGTCGGCGCGTTGACGGTGAATGCAGGCGCAGAACTCACCCCCGGAAATAGCCCGGGTAATATGATCATTACCGGCGATTTCACCCTCCAGGGCGTTTATGTTTGGGAACTTGCGAGTTTCTCAACCGAGGGTCCCGGCACGAATTACGATACGGTGACGATCAACCTCGGCAATATGGACATTACGGGAGCCTCGTTGGCACTGAGTCTTGGCGATTTTGCGCCGGCCAACATTGGGTTTTGGCAGACCAGCCAGGTCTGGGAAGGGATCATCAACAACGTGGGCTCTGGCACTCTGACGGGCTTTTTCGCGTCGATCGACAACAGCAACTGGCTGTCACTGGGATCCTTTTCGACTGACAACATCGGCAATGATGTGAACTTGGTTTGGACGGCGGCCATCCCCGAGGCGCGCACGTTCCTTTTGGGGTTGTTTGGAATGCTGGCGCTCTTGGGCCGCCGCGCGCGCGACAAACGTTCGCGATGAGATGGTCAACATTCCATTTCCATCCGCTCCGAAACGTGAGGAACCGATTGAAGCGTCCGCACCCACCGGCGACAACGACGCGAAGAATCTTTCCCGCCGTTGTTTTCGTCTGGCGGAAATCTTCATCGAAGAGCAAACGCGCCGGCGCTGAACGTGGCTGCGGTTTCCAACCGCCAGGCCCCTCTTCAAAAAGAACAACGCAGCAAGCTCAAACACGATCCGCCGCGAAGGCGTCTATCTGATGAGCGACGCTTGGAGAGCTGGCTTTGCCTGTCTTTTGGGCGGAGACCGGAGAGACGATGGCGAGCAGCAGCAAGCAGATGAGGCGACGTTTCATATGAGAATGAAGAAAAATATTTCTTATCATTGCGATCATACGCTGGCGATTTCCACTTTAAGAATGGAGATCTCGCCGGGGTGAAGGACGACTGCGTTTTCTTTTACGTTGCCGGATTCCACGCAGACCATCTTCAAGTATTCGTCATCACCGAAGTCCGGCATGCGCTGGGATTTGGCGATCCATGGATTCCAAACGACCGTGGACTTGGAGCCTGACTTGCGGACGCGTATGCTCCGGCGAAGTGACGGATCGTGGATTTCAACGTCGGCGCTGGTGTTTTGATAGATGCGATCGACTTCGCCCGTGAAACGGATGGCGTCAGCAGTTTCGGTGGATTGCTCGCCGATCAACGAGTCGAGATAACGCGTGCCGTTCAGACCTATCACGGAGATTTGGTGAATATCGCCAATCTGGAAATAGGTATGCAGGCAGGACTCGAAGCTGCAATCGGAACTGCCGGTATTGGCGACGCTGAGCTCCATCGTGAGCGTGTCACCGACGGTGACGATGTAGTCCGTCTCGAACAGATCATCAGGGGGCAGGCGGAAGTGGAGCATGACCGCGCCATCGGCCAGAACCTGACTGGCCCGGAGTTCCCAAACCGCCAAGCGCGCGAAACCATGTGCGGGCATGCCATCATGGGGGCCGAACCACGGGAAAATGATCGGCACTCCGCCACGGATCGGCTTACCGACCTCGAACTCGCTGGACTCGCTCATGAAGAGCAGCGGCGCCTCGTTTTTCCGTTGAAACTGGGTGACGTGCGCGCCAAGCAGATAGATTTCGGCAGTGCTGGTTGCGCTCTCGACACGGATGACAGGAAGTCCGCCTTTGCCAGTTTGGAGGCTGACGCTGCCCGGAATTTCGAAGTGGTTTGAAGTTTCCATGAGACTATGATTTTTACGCACGGGTAGAGTGCCGGAACCATGCCACTCCGTCGAACACATTCACACCGCAGCGCCGACGCATCCAAAAGATTTCAACGAAACGCTGAGGAGCGGAGAGAAGTGCTGAGTTTTGAGATTTAGAATTGAATCTGAAGAAACCCAAAACCCACGATTCTTCCGCGAAAGTCCTCCGCGTTTCGATTTTGTTAATATCGTGAATTTTGATGCAGCGGCCCCGAGAGAACGAGGCTCGACAATTCGGGATTTCAAGGCGAATTTCCCTCACCTCATGTCGGTCAGATAGCCCGACCGATTTCGAAAAATTTTCAGTAAAAACCAAACATTTCTTCCGCATGCATCCATTCCTCACCCCTGATTTCCACATCCGCTGGTCCACCCTGGTCCCCACAGCCATTGAACCGGACATCCAGCATGCCCTTGAAATCGCCCGACATTGCATCGGGGCGATCTGCGATCAGGATCCCGCGGAGGCCACTTATGAGTCCACTTTTCTCGCTCTCGAAGAATCCACCGAGGAACTCGGCCACGGTTGGGGACGCCTCAACCACCTCGATTCAGTCTCGGATAACCCCGCCCAGCGCGAGGCGATGAACGGGATGCTGCCCGCCGTCACCGATTTCTATTCCTCTATCCCCCTGAATGATCGCCTCTGGACGATCCTCAGAACCTTCGGTGAAAGCCCGGAAACGGCGAAACTTGATCCAGTTAGAAAACGCTTCGTCGAGGAGACATTGATTGATTTCCGCCAAGCCGGTGCCGACTTGCCACCGCACCAAAAACAACGAATCGCAGCGATCGAGGCGGATCTATCCAAACTCACCAAGCAATACTCCGAGCATGTGCTCGACTCGACCAACGCATGGGAACTCGTCATCACCGACGAAGCAAAACTCGCCGGCCTACCCGCATCCGCCATGGCCGCCTCCGCCGCGAACGCCCGCGCCAAAGGCCATGAAGCCCCCGCCTGGCGCTTCACCCTGCAGTCTCCCTCGATGTTTCCCGTCATGCAGCACCTGCACGATGACGGCATCCGCCGGGAAGTTTGGGAGGCATCCTCGAAAGTCGGCGGCTATGGTGAGTTTGATAACACATCACTCGTCTGGCGCATCCTCGAACTGCGTCATGAGAAAGCATCCATCCTCGGCCACCGCCATTTTGCCGACCTCACGCTCCTCCGCCGCATGGCGAAATCCGGGGCCGAAGCCTTGGAGTTCATTGAAAACCTTCACTCCCGGATCGTCCCTGCTTTCCACTCGGATTTCCGCCAACTCGCGCAATTCAAAGCGGCTAAAACCGGCTCTCCTGTCGATATCCTCGAACCTTGGGAAACCGCATACTGGGCGGAACTCCAGCGCAAGGAGAACTACGACCTCGATGACGAGGAATTGCGGCCGTATTTCCCCGTCGATGGCGTGATGTCCGGCATGTTCGAAATCGCCGCCCGCTTGTTCGGCATCTCGATCCGTGAGCTTGAAACGGTTTTCATCGAGCCCGGCAAATCTCCCGGTTCATCGATCAACAATCCTGGATCCCCGGTCGAAGTCTGGCATCCGGAATGCAAATTCTATGAAATCCATGACTCGAAAACGGGGGCTCATCTCGGCTCGTTCTATGCCGATTGGCACCCGCGTGAATCCAAGCGCGGCGGAGCATGGATGAACTCGCTGCACACCGGAAATCCCGGCGAACCCCATCTCGGCCTGATCATCGGCAACATGAGCCCGCCCGTGGATGGCAAGACCGCGCTGCTCACCCATGGTGAAGTGGAAACGATCTTCCACGAGTTCGGCCACTTGCTTCACGGCCTGCTCAGCCAGGTTCCGGTGAAGTCTCTATCAGGAACCAACGTGCCTTGGGATTTTGTCGAACTGCCATCTCAAATCATGGAAAACTTCTGCTGGGACCGCGAATCGCTCGATCTTTTTGCCCGCCACCATGAAACCAGCGAGACGATTCCCCAAGCGCTCTTCGACAAGATGATCGCCGCGAGAAATTACCTCAGCGCGTCCGCATTCATGCGGCAAATCGCCTTCGCCAAGCTCGATCTCGAACTGCACATCCATCTTGATGTCTGGCTCGGCAATGACCTCGATACCGTGGACCGCGAAATCCTCGCCGACTACCGCGCACCGCTCAAAACCGCCACGCCCTCGATGTTGCGGCGCTTCAATCACATTTTCTCCAGTTCCACCGGATATGCCGCCGGTTATTATTCCTACAAGTGGTCCGAGGTTCTCGACGCCGATGCCTTCACCCGCTTTCAGCGCGAAGGCATTCTCAATCCCGAGACCGGTCGCGCCTTCCGCGAGCACATCCTCAGCAAAGGCAACTCCGCTCCGGCCGATGAACTCTACCGCCGCTTCATGGGACGCGATCCCGAATTGGAACCGCTGTTAGTCCGCGCCGGCCTCGCCGAACCGGTCCTAGCTTGAAAAATCCCCGCCACTGGGGATTGTGCCCGGCGATTCGTCTGCTAAGTTATGAATCCCGATGCACCTCGACTCCCCCACCCCGCCGCCGCTTTCCACCGGGGTCGTCTTTGAAGCGCGCGAGTTGCGCAAAGTCTATCACACCGGTGAGGTCGATGTGGTGGCCTTGGCCGGGGTGGATCTCGATCTCCACGCAGGAGAACTCATCTGCCTGCTTGGAGCCTCCGGTAGCGGGAAATCGACCTTGCTCAATATATTAGGTGGCCTCGATATCCCGACCACCGGAAAACTGTTTTACAAAGGCTGGCAACTGGATGGCGCGGAAGAGGAAAAACTCACCCTGTTCCGCCGCAACTGCGTTGGCTTCGTCTTTCAGTTTTACAACCTGATCCCATCGCTCACCACCCGCGAAAACGTCGCTCTCATCACCGGCATCTCACGGAATCCCATGACGCCCGAGGAGGCTCTCGAAATGGTCGGCCTCGGCGCGCGCATGGACCACTTCCCGTCCCAACTTTCCGGCGGTGAACAACAACGCGTCGCCATCGCCCGCGCCATCGCCAAACGCCCGGAGGTCTTGCTCTGCGATGAACCCACCGGCGCGCTCGATGTCACCACTGGCATCACCGTACTGGAAGCCGTGGAGCGCATCAACCGCGAACTCGGCACGCTCACCGTCATCATCACTCACAATGCGGCGATGGCGGAAATGGCCGATCGTGTTCTTCATCTATCCGACGGGAAAATCATCAACTCGCACCGCAATCCAATCCGGCTCTCCGCTTCGAAGCTCAAGTGGTGATTCCTTTTTAAACACGTGACGCTTGCGATACGACGAACTGGAGCGCGGAATTCATTCCGCGAGCCTTTCCTGGACCATCAGGCTTCGCCGCCCAAGGAGTGATCATTACCGGCTCGTTTCCATCCGCGCCATGCATGGAACAGAAACGCCGCGGAGAACAGGAACATGAACAACGAGAAAAACTGGCCCTTGGTCAGCATGCCGACCATTTCCGCATCCGGTTCACGGAATTGCTCGCCGATGATCCGGAAAATCGCGTAGAGCGCGAAAAACAAGCCGGTCAGCAAACCATCCGGGGCTTTCGGAAAACGCGTCCGCACCCACCACAAGATCGCGAACAACAACGCACCTTCTAACAATCCCTCGTAAATCTGCGATGGATGACGCGCTGGAAGGAAATTTCCCAAAGTCTCGGAAACCTCCGGATTCGCACGCGCGGCCGCGATGAGCTGGTCCAATGTCTGCGCCTCGGCGAGCTTCGGATCGACCTGGGTGCATGCCTGCCAAGCGGCGTTTTGCACTTCCTGCGTAGTTTCTGTCATCGAAAGCGGGAACTTCACCGCCCATGCCACGCCCTCAGCCACTCGGCCATACAGCTCGCCATTGATGAAATTCGCCATACGTCCGAAAAACAAGCCCACTGGGGCCACCACGCAAAGCCCATCGCCCAGGCCGGTCCATGTCACCTGATGTTTTCTGGCGTAAAACCAGGTGAAAATCACCAATCCGAGAATCCCGCCATGACTGGCCATCCCGCCTTCCCAGACGCGGACGAGCATCAGGGGATCTTTCGCGAATTCGTCCCATCCGGCCTTGGGGATCTGATAGAAAAGAATGTAGCCAATCCGCCCACCGAGAAATACCCCGAACAAGGCCGCCGCCGCGATAAAATCCCCGGTTTGCTCAGGTTTCAGCACCCACAAGCCGCGCCGGGCTAAATTGCGCAGCAGGAAAAAGCCGGCCATGAAGCCCATCAAATACGCCAGTCCATACCAGCGGAGTTGGATCGCATCGGTCAGGCGCAGCAGCACCGGATTCAAATTATGCACGTAAGTCGCAAACACCCGTGCACCTCACACCATCCACCCGCCCCGCGCAAGTCGCGATGCGGGGTTGGTTCCGCGTCATTCGCCGCCGCCATTGCATTTCCCACCGCTTCATGGCTATTCCTTTGCCGGTGAAACTCGACCGCTTACTCGCAAAACACGATGCCATGGGGCGCAATCAGGCACGCCAGCGGGTGGTGGACCGTCGTGTGAGCGTGGATGGACATGTTGTCGTCCGCCACGATCTGGAAGTGGATCGCTTTTCGCGGGTCGAACTCGACGGAGTGCTGATCCGTCCGGCCCAGAGGTTGCTGCATCTGATGATCCACAAACCGGTCGGAGTGGTCAGCGCCACAACGGATTCGGAACACCGAACGGTCATCGATTTGATCGACGATCCCGATAAAGAATCCCTGCATCTGGTTGGTCGCCTCGATCGCAATACGTCGGGACTCATACTTCTAACCAATGACGGTCGATGGTCGAAGTTGCTGATGGATCCAGCGCGAAAAGTCCCCAAGGTTTATCTTGTGGAAACGCGCGATCCGATTCCGCCGGCAGCGGTCGCCGAGTTCGCGTGCGGATTTTATTTCCACACCGAAGACCTCACCACGCTGCCAGCGGAGTTGGAGATTCTGAGTGATCGTCAAGCGCGGCTGACCTTGTACGAAGGCCGTTATCATCAGGTGAAGCGGATGTTTCACCGCATCGGCAACCGCGTCACGGCATTGCATCGAGAGCGCATCGGCGGAATCATATTGCCAGTTGATATGTCCCCAGGCGCATGGCGTCACCTAACTGAACAGGAAATCGCTAACACGATTGAATCAACAACGGAGGACCGCCAAAGCCAATCTCTGTAGCGTCTCTCGATGAGCGGAGAAGGATCAGTGTGCATTTCTTGAAAATCAAAAACACAAAATCCAACCAACTCGCCTTAACCGCTGGAAATGAAAGGAATCGGTCAACTCCATGAAAACGGTGGGCGTCATGGCAATGGCAGCACCGCTAAGGCCGAGCAAAACCCCAAGAACCGTGTTTGGCGTCCACTTCGTCCGGGCAAATACGGAGCTGATTAAGGGTCCGCCGGCAAGGCAGGACAGCGCCACCACAAGGATCTCCGCAAAAGTGTAGACCGAATTCTCCAGCCCCAACCGCGCGTGAGGCCGATAATGATCGTGAAACCTGAAAGGCGAGAATCGCGACGATTACCATGATTCCCGTGGCGATGAAACAAGTCGCCCGAAAACCGAACCAAAGCGGCATGAAAAGCCCGGCCAGCAACGCGCCAAGTGTTGCGCCCAGCTCCAGACATGCATAGGTGCGCAGCGGATTTCCGCATTGGGTTGAGCGCTTTCCCCAGAACCAACTGCCAGCGGCCAAGATTTCAAAGAACGCAGACAACGTAGCCCCGGCGGCATGCGAAGCATTGCCGAACAACAACACCAGTTGCTTCATCCACAATACCTGATAGATCAGAGCAGAAAATCCTGAAAGGAATACGTGAAGGTGAACGATTATGAAAATGGACCCGGTCGCAGAATTCGTCGACGGCACAAACTGGAAACACCAACCTGAAAATCAACCTTTCTGCCGCTTCATGCCCAACAATCGAAGCCCCGCTTCCGAATGCCCTATGGGATGACGGCGGCATGATTGAAGGTATCGGCAATCCCGTCCGCCGCGCCCACCACCAGGAAAAGCGGCTCTGCATGACATCTCGGGGACTGGCGGTAATCAATGATTTGACAATTTCAGATCGTCCCTGACTCTTTTGACGGAAGCTCAACCGAATGAAGTTTCATTGAGCCCGCGCAAGTCCCGATGACCATCTTAAATCACCGACCCTTTCGCAACGTTTTGATCCCATGGGTCATGGCGCTGATCGCGTTGGTTGGATGGAACGCACTTGCGGCGGATCATGCGCGAGTTAAGAAAATCAGCACTTCGGGAGAAGTGGAACTGTCGCAATTGGGCGACGATGTCCAAACCCCGGGCCGCATTCCCCATCCTCAGGTTTCACTCGCTTATCACCCCACGGTCGGCACAAGGGCCTTGGTGGTGTCGTCACGGCTTGTTCTCATTGAGAAGCGCGGAGGGCCACCAGTATTCCTCTGCCGGGAAGGCGCGATCCGGGGGCGGGCTCCTCCCGCCGGACCCGTTGCCTGAAGATGGCCCACCCATGTCGAGTGATTGACCACCTTGGTTCATCGACTCTTCCGGCATGAGAGGTTGCCAATTTGTGGACTCACAGCAGTCCCGAAAATCTCCCCCGTCCCTCTGACGAGGTTCCGCGCCGCCCGGCAGTCCGCCGGTCGGTCACCTGCTTCGCCATGTAGGCTAAGCTCTCTTATCACATTTCTTTTTTATGACCACTTTTCCATTCATCGTCCGCCATCCCGTCTTACTGGCTCTCACGACCCAGTCTTCACCCAACCTCAACCTTTCCTTCCTCCCATGATCCAGTGGCTCTTCCCTAAAATCATTGGCGGAAAAAACGAGCGCGAAGTGAATCGCATCCGACCGACCGTCGCCCGCATCAACGAGATCGAAGGGGCGCTCCAGCGCGAACCCGTCGAAAAACTCCACGAACTCACCGCCTCATGGCGTCACGATCTTGCCCGCTATCACGCGCTGGATGCTCCGCCCGTGGCAGTGATCGAGCGGATGAACGAGGCCGACCTCCGCGCCACTGCCGCAGCCATTGATGCGCGCCTAACCGTTCTTCGCAAGGAGTTCCCATCGCTTCCGCGCGAAGTCGCAGCGACCGCAGCGTCGATCGAATCCGCGAAAGCCGCGTTCCATCAAATCGAGGGTGCATTCGCCAAATCCCGCGCCAGATACCTGGAGAAAATTCTCCCCGAGGCTTACGCCGTGGTGAAAAACGCCGCGCGCCGCCTCTGCGGCAGTGAGATCCTTGTCAACGGGCATCCGATGGAATGGGAGATGATTCACTTCGATGTCCAACTCATCGGCGGCATCGCCCTCCACCGTGGCATGATCGCGGAAATGCAAACCGGCGAGGGCAAAACCCTCGTTGCCACCCTGCCGGTCTATCTCAACGCGCTGACCGGACTCGGCGTCCACTTGGTCACCGTCAACGATTACCTTGCCAAACGGGATTCCGATTGGATGGGTGAATTGTTCCGCCACCTCGGCCTAACAGTCGGCTGCATTCAGAATCAGATGCCACCAACGGAGCGCCGCGAATCATACGCGTGCGACATCACCTACGGCACCAATTCCGAATTCGGTTTCGACTATCTTCGTGACAACGGCACCGCCACCACGCGTGACGAACAGGTCCAGCGCGGTCATTACCTTGCCATCATCGACGAAGTGGACTCGATCCTCATAGACGATGCCCGCACTCCGCTCATCATCAGCGGAGCATCCACCCGGGATTCACATCAGTTCGACGCATACAAACCACTCGTCAGTCAGTTGGTGAAGCGCCAGACAGAACTCTGCAATGCCTTCGCCGCCGAAGCGAAGCGCTTGTTGCAAACCGGCGACACCACAGCTGCCGGCCTCACGCTTTACAAACTGAAGCTCGGACAACCACGCAACCGCTTGATGCTGCGGTTCATGGAAGAACCGGAGATGCGTAGGCTGTTGGAAAAAACCGAGCTTTCCTTCCAGCAAGGCGCCTTCCAAAAGGACATCCACAAACTCAAGGAAGAACTTTATTTCATCATTGATGAAAAGGCGAATGACGCTGATCTGATGGAAAAAGGCCGCAGGTCTCTGGCGCCGAATGACCCGGATTCCTTCACCCTGCCCGACATGGATGCGCTGCTCACTGCCATCGAATCCGATCGCGATCTGACCCACGATCAGAAAGCCAACGCCAAACGAGACATCCATCACCACATGGATGCGCAGGCCGGGAAAATCCACGGCATTTCGCAGCTGCTCAAGGCCTACTGTCTTTATGAAAGAGACGTTCATTATGTCGTTAGAGATGATCAGGTCACGATCATCGACGAAAGCACCGGTCGTGAAATGTCTGGTCGCCGCTGGTCCGACGGACTCCATCAGGCAGTCGAAGCAAAGGAGAACGTGTCCATCGAAAAGGAGACCCAGACGTATGCGACTATCACGATCCAGAACTACTTCCGCCTATACGAAAAAATCGCAGGCATGACCGGAACAGCGGAAACGGAAGCCGCCGAATTTCATGATATCTATCAGCTGGATGTGCTGCCGATCCCCACCAACACATCCAATATTCGCATTGATGAGAATGACCAGGTTTTCAAGACCCGCCGCGAGAAGTTCAACGCAGTGATTTCCAAAATCGAATCCGCACACGCCAAAGGACAGCCAGTTCTCGTCGGCACCGCTTCGGTGGAATCATCGGAGACGCTCTCCCGAATGCTCAAGCGGGCGAAGATCCCCCATACTGTTCTCAACGCGAAGTTTCATGAACAGGAAGCGGAAATTGTCGCCCTCGCCGGTCAACGCGGAGCCGTCACCGTTTCCACAAACATGGCCGGTCGCGGCACCGATATCAAACTGGGTGCGGGTGTGGCCGAACTCGGAGGCTTGTTCGTCATCGGCACGGAGCGCCATCCATCCCGTCGCGTGGACCGCCAGCTCCGCGGCCGCTGTTCCCGCCAAGGTGATCCCGGTCGCTCGCAGTTTTTCATTTCACTTGAAGACGACCTCATGCGCAATCACGCGTCTCCGGACCGTATGGCCGCTATGATCGAGCAGTCCGGCCAAGTGAATGGCAAACTGGTCGAATCCGCTCAACGGCAGGTCGAACAACGCGATTACAAGACGCGCAAGCGAGTGCTCGATTTCGATGATGTTATGAATTTGCAGCGTGAGATTGTCTATGGCTACCGCAACGAGGTGCTCACTACCGAGGTTGCAGGCAAACTCGTGCATGACCTCATCCGGGAAATTATCCCGGCTCGAGTCAGCCAGTATCTCGCCGGGTGCGATCCTTACCATCCCGATTATCATGAATTGATTCATGAGTTTCGCACCACTCTTCCTATCAGTATCACAGCGGAAGAAATCTCGGACATGCGGGAGGTAGCCATTATCGAGATACTTGTCAAAGATGTTAGAAAAAAGTATGGCAACCGCACGGGCGATTTGCCGATGGAGATGCTTGATCAAGGGGAGCGCCGTATGATACTCGCCGCCATCGACAGGCAATGGCAGCAGCATCTTGACGCCATGGACGAGTTGCGCGATGGAGTTTACCTCCGTGCTCAAGGCCAAAAGGACCCTCTGGTCGAATATAAGAACGAGGCATATGATCTCTTTGTCACCCTGATGGATGCGATCAAGCGAGAGGCTTTGCAAAACCTGTTCCGCTCCGCGGACAGTCTTAGAGCATTCCTCGCGCAACTCCATGAAGCCACGCCGAAGGAGGTAGCTTTAGGCCTTCCTCAACGCAAACCCCAGGCCGAGGACACGCCCGGCCGCAACGCGCCCTGCACCTGTGGCTCGAAAAGAAAATTCAAACAATGCTGCGGCCGCATGACTTGATTGCACGTTTTTGGGCATGCAGAAGATGTAGCCTTCATCGGTGTCGGCGTTGACCATAGGCGGCACGGAAGTGGTGGTCCGCTTCATGTGCGGCGCGTAGTGCGCCGCCTGCCTGGCAAGCGGCTCCAGCCCCTCGAGGTTTTCCTGCCGGCGGTTTCGTTTCATGCGGGAGTGCTCACCCAAGGGTATGAACCTAGAATCCGCTCTCCAACTGCGGATTCTAGGTTCAATATACAGACACGTGCGTCTCTGGGGGGGGCGCAGCCTTGCGTGTTGGTTCGGGTTTTACTGATACGACTTTTTCCAATACGTTGGTCACCAGATATTACCCGCTTGCACCTATCGGGAAATTTACCGAACTACGGCTTTGCTTACTAAGACCAAACTATTTGTAAGTCATTGGTAGTAAGAAAAACCACGCTCTACGCCCGGACTCCTATCCTTCGTGATACTAGGGTTCAGGGTGTCCTTCCTGTGTCACCGGATACAGCTTGAACTTCCAGACCAAGCCTTCCGACTCGGACTCGAACGACGGACCCCAGATCACGCGCCACCCAGCTTCCCGGCAGGCCGGGTCGAGGATGACACCGTCCAGCTCGTGGTCAGGCCGGTAATCGGAGTAGCCTTAGATCCGGAACGGGGACTCCTCATCCCGAAGCTTGATCTTGATGAGCGGCAGTTTCGAAGCGTCCCGTCTGACCGCCCCAAGCGGTGGGAACCCGGACCTGCCGGAAAAATGCCGGAAGAGGTTTTTCGAAGCCTAACAAAAAAATGTTTTCGTCTCCATGTATGGTTTGTGAGAAAAGTGGTACCCCGGCTTGGATTCGAACCAAGGACCAATTGATTAAGAGTCAACTGCTCTACCAACTGAGCTACCGAGGCGTTGCTTGGCGTGAAGACCGAAATGGATCGGTTTGCACGGGCGACAGGAGGAGAATTTACCGGACCGGGCGTGAGGGCAATCTGAAAATGTCTGTGGGTGGTGATTTCTGCGGTTTGCTGGGGGGCTGCGGTCACAATCCCGCCGGGAACGATTCGGGGGCCTCGTCGGGTTGCCAAGCGGATGTGCGTTCAAGGGGTTCCACTGCGCGGGTTAGATCGTGGTGAATCACGGCATCGAATTGGTTGGCGAGATTGGCTTCGAAGTAATGGCTTTGGCGCTCGCTTTCGGGCACATAAACGACGCCGATCGCCCGCTCCAGATGTGGTTTCTGCATGACCTCGACAGCGGAGTCGCTGCCGGTGAAGTCGAGCCAGAAATCCGGGATGCCGACCTGATGGAAGAGTTTTTCATAACTGCCCTCAAGTCCGGGCACGACCAGTTTGCGTTCGGCCGGCAGGTGCCAACCGGAGGCGGCGGTGACGGTTCCGGTGTAGGTGGTGAATCCGATCAGTCGGCACTGGCCGGGGAATGCCTGGCGTGCCAACTGGCCGATGTTCAACTCACCGCGCCATGACATTTCCGTCGCCCGCGCGTCGCCGATATGGGAATTGTGCGCCCATACGATCATCTTTGCGCTGCCATTTTGCGTTTGAAGATGGGCGATGAGTTTCACGAGCATTTCCATCATGTGCTCGTCACGAAGGTTCCATGAGGAGACGTAGGAACGATACATTTTCCGGTAGTAATTCTCGGCATTTTTAACGAGAAGCGCGTTCTGCTCGGCAAAGAAATACTCATCTGCGGCGGATGCTCCATCGAGGGTGAGGTATTCGACTTCTTTGGCGCGGAGGTTGACGAGTTGTTGGATGACTTCATCGCGGCAAGTTTTTCCCTGGCCGGAACTGGCGAGTAAGCCGTAGTTCTGTGGATCGTGGCCGTAACGGTCGATGCAACCGTAGAGAGACCGCGCTTTTGCCGCTTCCGCGGGGTCTCTGGACTGGAGGTAGGCAATGACCTCGTTCATGGACTTGTGGAGGCTGTAAAGATCCAAGCCATAGAAGCCGACCTGATGATCGGAGGAATAAACGTGTTCATTGTGATCTTTCAGCCAGCCAATGAAATCCAGCACGTCGGCGTTGCGCCACATCCATGAGGGAAATCGCTCAAAACCGGCGAGGGCATCCACTGCATCGTGGTCGGTGGATTCGCCACGGACGAAACGATTGACGCGATAAGCATCCGGCCAATCGGCTTCGACGGCCAAGGCGTTGAAGTCTTTTTCGAGGATCAGGCGTTTGGTGAGTTGCGCGCGCAGATCGTAGAATTCGTGAGTGCCGTGGGAGGATTCGCCGAGCAGCACGACGCTGGCATTGCCGATCATTTCGAGCAAACCATCGAGATCGGGGGAGGTTCCGGTGAGTGGCCGGGCGTGTTGACGGATTTTCTCAAGCTCGCTTTTATGCGGCATAAAGACCGGTTTTGCTTCCTCCAGCGTCTGGATCTGGCGGGAAGAAGGGGGCTGCCGATGGTCAACATCCGCTAGCCGGGCTGATTCTTGAATGGGGGAGGAATTCATGGTTTCAGGTCGGATGAGAGGACCGGGGAAGTCCTCGCGGGGTATGTTTCCGGATGGATGTCCGGGTGGGACGTGAAAGCCTATATTGCCATTTGTAAGATGCCGCCATGTGCGCCAAAGGCAAATTGAAAGATCGCTGAAGCCAGACTGATGGGGCTCTCGCGGCGGGCTCCGCGCCGATTCGGGATTGAATCCGGGAGCCGTTCCGCTTAGGTTCCCCGTATGTGCGGATTCGGACGGCTTTTGGGCCTTGCTGCCGAGCGCTCGAATCCACTCATCATCAGCGACGCGGCCATCTGCGCTGTGCAAACTTTTCCGCTGCGCGGTTAACATCTAACTTCAATCATCATGGAACCCGAAACTGAATTGGAAACCGACACTCTCGTCGATCACAGCGCGCCCGTACGCCAATTTTCCGTCATGCTGCCAAACCGGGTCGGCGCGCTCGCGGCGTTGGTGAAAATGCTGCGGGCTTCATCGATTGAAGTCATCGGGCTCAGCGTGCAGGACTCGCGCGATGCGACAGTCGCCCGCCTGGTCGTTTCCGATCCCGATACCACCGAGCAGATCTTCATGGAAAAAGGCATTCCGCACACCTCCTGCGAGCTCATTGTTGTGGCTCTGCGTGAGGCTGGCCCCGGCCTGCTGCAATGCCTCGATACCTTGATGATCGCGGAAACCAACATCGACTTTGCGTATGCCTTACTTCCCAACCCGAACGGGCAATCGATGCTGGCAATGCACGTGGAAGACTATGAATTCGCCGTCGCCATCCTACACCAAAGCGGATTCCGCTTGATGTATCAGGACGACCTCAGTCGTTGATTCTCGGATTATTTCGGGCGCCGATGGTTGGTGGATTTTTTCGGCGGCCGAGGAGCGGGTGTGGATTTGGGGTTGGGGCTTGGTTTGGTGGATTTTTTCGCATCCATTTCGCGGGTGCGTTTCCGCCAATCGCGGCGCGGTGGGGTGACGCCGGGGATGTATGGAGGGATGGGAGCGTTGTAGTTGAAGCCTTTGAGGCGCTTGCGCTGGAGGCGTTGGATGATGGTGAGCTCGAGGATGCCTAGCAGGTTTAAGTCTTCTTCGGGCACAAAGCTGATCGCTTCGCCCTGAGCTTCCGCCCGGCCGGTGCGGCCGATGCGATGGATGTAATCCTCGGGATTGACGGGAAAATCATAGTTGATGACATGCGAGACGCCATCGATGTCGATGCCGCGTGCCACGATGTCGGTGGCGACGAGGACTTGGGCTTTTCCATCTTTGAAATCCTGAAGTGCTTGGAGACGTTGTTCTTGTGAGCGGCTCGAGTGGAGCTTGGCGACTTTGACTTGGGCTGCTTTGAGGAATTCCGTTAGGCGGTTCGCGCCATCTTTCATGCGGGCGAAGACGAGGACTTTTTTAAAGTCGGGTTGTTTGAGCAATTCCAGCAAGAGCGCGCTTTTCAAATGGGCGGGCACTTCGTAAACGCACTGGGCGACGGTGTCCGCCGGGTTAGAGCGTTTGCCGATTTGGACCATTTTCGGTTGGTATTGGAACCGTCGGGCGAGCGACTCGACTTCTTTGGGAAAGGTCGCGGAAAGCATCAGGGTTTGCCGGCGTTTTGGCAGGATCGCGGCGATTTTCTCGATGTCTGGAAGGAAACCCATGTGAAGCATGCGATCCGCTTCATCGAGCACGAGCATTTCCAACGCGCTGAAATCGATTTGCTGGCGGCCGATGAGATCGAGCAAACGTCCGGGCGTGGCGACGATGATATGGACGCCTTTGCGCAGCACTTTGATTTGCGCGTCTTCCTCAACGCCGCCGAAGATGGCGGCGACGCGGATCGGGAGGCTTTTCCCGTAGGTCCGAATATTTTCCATGATCTGCACGGCGAGTTCGCGGGTGGGCGCGAGAATCAGCACTTTCATGCGGCGCGTTTGGTCCGGGCGATGCGCCAACATGAGACGGTGAAGGATCGGCAACACAAAGGCTGCGGTCTTGCCGGTGCCGGTCTGGGCGATGGCGATTAGGTCGTGCCCTTGCAGCACTTTGGGGATGGCGGCCGCCTGCACGGGTGTCGGGCGGGTGTAACCTGCTTTGTGAATGGCTCCGAGGATCCCTGGATCAAGTCCGAATTTGCTGAACGGCATGCGCAGATACTAGGCCGACCGGAGCGGCGGAGGCACGGATTAAAAATAAAGAGCGGACGGATTCCGTCCCTTGGGTGTTTATGACCGGGTCTTGCTTTTCAGCGGGGGTAGAACTCGCCGATGAGTTTGCGGCCGGTACAGCCCCTAAGCCCAAGAGGCAGGAACCAATGAACCGGACTTCCGACAGAACTTCCGTCGCTATTTTACTCGGCAGGGGTGCCCTTGGGCTGTGTCGGCGTGATCGGGGTGTCCCAGCCGGCGAGGTCGGAGGGTTTGACCTTTTTCGCGTGGCCGCCGAAGGCGAAGGTGTTCGGCTGATAGGGGCCGACGAAGGAGATATTGAGGTCGGGCTTGATTTCCTTTTCCATGCCCGCAGCCCAGAGGATGCCGTTGATGAGGAGGCGGCGGTAATTGTCGTCCAGGATGTCCTCGGAGGCTCCTTGGGTGCTATGGAAAACGCGGTGCTTGCTGCCGTCCTTGGCGGCGTATTGGCGCGTCCAGGTCGAGGGCATCGGCGGCTTGGTCGTGTCCGGCTCGGCGGTGGGATCCATCGAAACGAGCGGCTGGGAATTGGTGAGCACGGTGAAGTCCGGGCCAGGCTTGCCGACGTAGGCGCCGGCGTGGCAGAAGAGAACCTCGCTCACTCCCGTTAGAATGACATTGCCGCGCTGATCCGGGAGGGTCTGGATGCGGGTTCCTTGCTTGTGATTGGCTCCGTAGTGGCCGACCCAGGTGTTGCCGAGAACTTGGTGGCCGAAGCCGTTTTCGTAGCCGGCGACCTTCGACTTGAAGTCGTATTTCGCGTATTTTGAGTTGGCCGGAATCTTGAAGGCGTGAGACGCGGTGCGCAGGCCAACGATCGGGCCGCCACGCTCGAGGTAGGCGTCCACGTGGGCCATTTGCTCGTCGGGCAGATTGAGAAAGCGGGTGAAAATGACGAACAGGTCCGCCTTGTCGAGAGCTTCGAGTCCGGAAACCTTCGACGAGCCGGCCTCGATGAAGCCGTCCTTGTCCACCCCGAAGACCACAGTGCATTTGAAGCCATGATGCTTGGCAAGGATGCGCGCAAGGGCGGGGCAGGTTTCCTCACAGCGGTATTCATGGTCGCTGGCAAGGAAGACGATGTGTTTGCCCAATCCGGGGCCAGCATCGCCCTGATAGACAATGGAGGAGGCCTGGATAGGTGCGGCGGCGAATACGGAGGCGGCGAGCATGCGGAGAGCTTTCATGGTGGTTTTTTTGGGATGAGTTATTCCAGCGGGTGCTCTTTGAGCAGTTCCTCGGGTTTCCAGAAGATCGAGCGATCCTTGGTGGCGGCGCGGACTTTTTTCACCGTCTCCGGGAGGACCGGGGCGGCTTTGTTGCCCCAGGAATTTCTAACGTAGGTCAGAACTGCCGCCATCTCGGCGTCGCCTAACAGCGACTCGAACGCTGTCATCGGCGGCACGCCTTTTTCGGGGTCGTAAACCTTGCCGTTCACCTCGATCTTGCCATGGAGGCCATGGAGGGCGATTTTGATGAGGCGCTCCTCGCTGCCGGTGACCCACGGGCTGTCGGCCAGCGGCGGAAAGGCAGGGTTCAGGCCTTTGCCGTCGGGCTGGTGGCAGGTCGCGCAGTGGGCTTCCCGATGGTAAACTTGGCCGCCGGTTCTGTAAGCCTTGGCGGCTTCACCTGATAGATGTTTGGGCGCCTTGATCTTGATCTTCTCTTCGGTGTCCGCGATCTGGGTCTGCGTCGTTCCCTTCGTCGTCGGGTCGGCCGGGCCCCAGAATTGTTTTACCGTGGCGGCGGCGATCCTGGCATGCGGTTCGGGCGATTCCAGCAAGGCGGTGAGCAAGGCTTGGTCGCGCACGTTGTGCCGCTGGAACCACCACAGCGCTTCTAACAAACAATGGGCGTCTGCGGCTTTCTTGGGATCGAAAGGTTTCATCCATTCACGCAGTGCGGTCTGGACTTCGTCCGGGTTGCGCTCGTCCAGTTCGGTCCGGGCCCGTTCGCGCACGCCATCGACCGGGTGTTTGAGCACCTCGAGCAACGCGGCGATCGGTTGGCCGTCGATGGCGACCGCAGCCTGAAGCGGGCGGTCTTTGTGGATCATCCGATAGATCCGGCCGTGCTTCTTGTCGCGCTGGGGGTCGCGGATGTTGTGCTGCATGTGGCCGATGATGACATTTTGCCAATCGGCGACGTAGAGTGCGCCGTCGGATCCGAATTCTGCGTCGGCAGGGCGAAAGTTCTTGTCGTCGCTGCGGAAGAAATCGGGGGTGGGCTCGCCCCAGACTTCGCCCTGTTTGAATGTCTGTTTGCCGGTGGTGTGGCCATCCCGCTTGAGGTCGTAGCGTTTGAGCCCGAGGTATCCGATCGCATTGCAGATCAGGAATTGCTGTTGGAGTTCATCGGGAAAGTTCGTGCTGGAGATGATGGCGTTGGCGGGCACCGGTCTCACCTCCTTGTTCAGCAAGGGAAACATCTTGAAGCCGTTTCCATCGGGTCGCACCTGATAGGCCCGGCCACCGGTGCCGTCGGTGGCAAAGAGGTAGCCCCATCGGTCGAAAGTGGTGCCGTGGGGATTGGGGCTGTTCCCCGCGATGAACGAGATGGTGTGGCGCAGCGGATCGAAGCGATACATGCCGGATGCGGTCGAGGCCAGCGAGGGTCCCCATGGATGCTCGTAGTTGTGCTGGAGGAAAATACCGCTCTGCCAGTATAGGCCGCCGTCGGGGCCGATGATGAAATTGTTCGCCGCGTGGTGGGTATCGGCCGATCCGGTGGCTTGGAGCAGCACGATGCGGAGGTCCGCCTTGTCGTCGCCATCGGTGTCCTTGAGGAAAAGGATATCGGGCTGGGAAGCCACAATCACGCCGCCGCCCCAGAAGGCGAAGCCTAGAGGATTGTGGACCTTGGCGAACTCGATCGCCTTGTCCGCGACGCCGTCACGATTCTCGTCGGGCAGGATGAGCAGGCTGTCGGTCATTTCCTTGAGCGGTTCCCATTTCGGATAGGTGCTCCAGCAGGCGGCCCATAGGCGGCCCTTGGTATCGACCTGCATCTGCACCGGGTTGGCCAGCGCGGGGAACATCGCCTCGTCGGCGAAGAGGTTGACCGCAAAGCCCTCGGGCACGTGGATTTTGGCGAGGCTCTCTTTGCCGCACAAATAGGATGAGTCTCCCTCTTTCGCTGCACTGGAACTCTTGCTTCCACCGCCGACGTTTGAGACCACTTCGAGCGGTTTGGGGACGTTCGAATCATCCACCTTGAGGTTCCGTCCCTGGGCCACGGCATGGATTTTCGCGTCGCGGTTGACGGTCATCACGTCGAGCATTGACAGTTCGTGGACGAGCACTGCCTGGTTCGTCTGGCCGGCGACAAAGCGGAGCCCGGCACGGCTGCCCCAGATGTCGTTTTCGTCGGTGGCGCGGTAGCGGTTGTGCCAGTGCCAGTCTTTGTCGAGGACGGCTTGGCGAAGCAGCTCCATGGCGGGCGATGAGGCAACGGATTTGCCGGTGATGGCCGCGGCGATCACTTCGCCGAGCTGGCGGTTGCCCTCGGGCAGCGGGTGCACGCCGTTGAGGGTGAGCGGCGTTTTTGCCTTCGCATAGAGGGCTTGTGAGGAGGTGAAGAGATCGACGAACGCGGTGCCCTTTTCGGCTGCGACCTGCTTGATGGCGTTGGTGTAAAGGGCGAGGTTGGCGTTGTTTGCCTTGCCGTCGGGCAAGAGCGGGTCGCCAAGGTTCTCGTGGGAGATGGGCGAGAATAGGATGATTCGCGGGGGCGATTCGCCGTTGAACTTCGCGCTGCGGTATTTATCCACCATGGCGCTCAGGTCGTTCTTGAACTGCACGAGCTTCGCCTCGCCACCGTATGACTCGTTATAGCCGAAAAAGACGAAGATGGCGTCCGCCTTGCATTGGGCCACGTAATCCTCGGGTGAGGGCACTCCCTTGCTGCGGGGGCGGGAGGTTACCGTGTCGCCAGCGACCGCGAGGTTGCGGAATGAGAGGTTTTTGCCCGCCATCTGGCTTTGAATCAGCGCCTCCATCCAGCCGTCATGCTGCATGCGGTCCGCCAGACCGTTGCCGATGAGACACACCACATCGTCCTTCTGGAGAGGCAATTGTGCCGAGGCGGTGAGTGGTGTCGCAAGGGCAAGCACAAGACCCATTCGACGGAAATTATGCAGGCACAAGCGGGGGCGGCAATTCATGGAGCAATGAAACGTGGATGAGTGGGTGGGTGTTACAAAAAAAGCAGGCTTTTCGATATATTAAAACCTGCTTTGCGAAACCTCCGCTCGACCTTCACCACTAAAAGCAAATTTCCAGCTTCAATCGGGCGGATTATATAGCGCGGAAACCCGGCGGTGAAGATGCGAAAGAGTCGCTTGATTCACGTGCTTCACCATATCGGCGCTTGTTAACGAGCTCCGAACCGGATAGGTGCCGATCATGTATATGAGTAGAAATTTCGTTATGGTGGGCCTGATGCTCGCAGGTTTTGGAGTCCCTCTTCTTGCCCAGACTCCGGAAGTCATTCCCCCGGCCTTTGAGAAGCCAGTGGAAATGGCAGGGTAGACTGGGGAAAATGAAGATGATTCGGGCCAAGACGCCTTTGATACGAGCGCCCCGAAGCAGGTGCAAGTCCAGGTGGAGTTTGTGGAAATGTAACACGAGGCGCTGACCAAGCTCCTGTTCATGGCCAAGCCCGGCAGCGCCAACACCGGCAAGCTCCGCCAACAAGTCCAAGACATGCTCGCCAAAAACGAGGCGAGGGTGCTGAAAACCCAGATTGCTTGCGCCGGAAGCGGGCAAAAGGCGGCTGCCGAGTCGATTCGTGAAACCATCTATCAGACAGAGTATACGCCACCTGTCTTGCCGAGCGCGGAGACGGGGAAAAACAACACTGGGGAAACCATCATTCCCGGCAATCCAACCGCGTTTGAAACCCGCAAGGTGGGCAGCACGCTTGAAATCGAACCGACCATAGGAGCGGACAACGTTAACATCGATCTACGCTTCGTTCCTGAACTTATCTGGCACACTGGATACACCGTCTGGCACGAGGGAAAGGACAAGGCGGGTAATTCAGTCAAAACTAAAATACCAAACTTCTACCCCCTCTGCCTCCATACTGCGCTCACCTGCAAAGACGGCCAATACGGGCTAGCGGGCATTCTTTCCACGAAGGACTCCAAGGGGGAAATCGATATGACCCGCAAGGTGATGATTCATGAAATGTGACATCCTCATCGTAAGACGAAAACCCCGAATTTTCTGCTAGTTTTTGGATTTTTTGCTGGTTTCTCGCAAGCCGGTATCGTCACTCTGCCGCACCCCGACGAAAAGTCTGATGCGTTGGTCGATGGATCATCTGGCCCCTCCAAACAGCCTCTACAATCCCGCCTTGAAAAACCCGCTGTTCCAGCATGTGGCACAAGTGCTGTTTTTCCATCACCGCGGACTATTCTGCGCCGAGGCATGGAAAGAAATTCCACAGATCCGCATGATTCCATCAAGGCTAAGCCCGTAGATCATTTCAAGATGATGCATCACAGCAAGACCGGCTTTCTATAAATTTCAAGCGCTAATCCGATTTTAGATCCAAGCCCGCTGTGAACTGGGAAAATTGCTGCTGTAAGGCATTGTTCCACATGTTTTTCTCTTTTGCGGCAGCTTGCCACATATTTGCAGCGGCTGTGCATTGTTCTAATAGCTTGGCTGAGCCGGGTTTATCTTTCCATAAAGCCGGTGGATATTTTTTCATGAAACCGATCAATAAATCGTCAGGAACTTTTTCAGTGTCAGCTCTCTTGAAAGCCGCTGGTGCCATCTTATCAACCTCGGCCTGAGACGTGTTGTTGGAAACGGCGGGCTTGGACGTTGGTCTTGGCGTTGTGGATTTTTCAGAAATTCCATTCAAGTTTTTCCATGCATCGCTGATCACGACTTTTTCGGTGGCAGACGCCCCTGGCAGGCCGGTGGCGAGTTGAAAACATTGTTTTGTTAAATCCCATGCGCCAGCCGACATGGAGTGACCGACTCCCGGCCATGTTCCGCCAATGGAGCAGAAACCCTTTTTGCCGATCTCATCACGGAAGCGGCCATACCACTCGAGCCGGCCAAACGGTGCTTCGGGAAATGATTTTCCTGTGTCATTTTCCCCGCAGGAAATCGCGAAGGGGATTTTCTTCGCTGCGGCGCTGATCTCGCCGTAGTTATCTGTGGCCCATGTGCCGCCGGAGTGTGATGAGACACCGCAGACAAGCTTTGGGTGCAACATGGTAAAGCGATGAGTGAACTGACTTCCCCCGGAGAAACCGTGGAGGAACATTTGATCGCGTAACTTGTAGGTTTTTTTAAGAATCTCAAAAAGTGCAATGAGTTTTTCCGCATGGATGCCATCACCGCCTTGATAAGGCACCTGCCCTTTCGCGTCAAACGACGGACCGATCACGATCAAGTCGCCGCGCTGCGCCCAGTCTTTCATGCCAGCTGCGCCGTTGCCTTTTCCTCCGGCGCCGTGAACTCCGACGACTAATTGATAAGTCGTCGCAGGATTGATGACATCAGGCACATAAACATGACAGTCCATGTCTTGCGAGTCTTTGATGATGCTTTCCGCGGCAAATGCCTGGGCGCAACAAATGACAGCGAAGGCAATGTATGCGAATATAGGTTTCATGATAAATGCTACAAATTGCTTTTGGCATGGGCCTGTTGAGTTGCGAGCGTAGTTTCCCGGGCCGCATTGCCAAGATTCATTTGAGGCAACTTTGAAGCGACGGCCAAAATACTTGAAACTTCGGCATTTTTCCGCGGCGCTCAAGGCGGCTGGCGTCTCCTCGACCTTCCACCTCTTCGAAACCGGCGGCAACGGCTACGGCCTGCGCCCCTCCGCCAACGAAGTCTCCAAGTGGCCATCCCTCGCGGAAGAGTGGCTGAAAAGCAAACGGCGGACAACTCTGTTAGATAAGCTGGCATTCCTATGAAAAAACTCTGCTTACCGAAGACGGTTGTGATCCTGAGTGCATGGTTCGCAGCGGTACCGTGTTTCGCACAGGATGCCAAGCAAGCCCGTCCTAATGTCATCCTTTGCATGACGGATGACCAGGGTTGGTCAGATGTGAGTTACAACGAGTTGGGGCGCTTGACGAAGGGGAAGTTCAAGACCGGCGAGTTGGACAAGATGGCGGCGAGCGGTTTGCGGAAGGGATTGCAGGAACGATGTCTGACCCGCGATACGATGCTCTGGTTCTGTTCTGACAATGGATTGCCCGGCGCGAACGCCCCGCTGAAGGGCGGCAAGGGCGGAGTCAATGAGGGCGGAATCCGGGTGCCCGGCATCTGTGAATGGCCGACCCGTGTCCAACCATGGAAAACTTCGGTCCCCGCTGTCACCAGCGATTTCTATCCGACCCTTTTCGCGGCGGCCGGGATTTCCATGCCGGATGACAAGCCGCAACCCATCGATGGATTAACCTGCTGCCCTTGCTGGAGGGCAAAATGAAGGAACGCCCGAGCCCGATCGGCTTCATGGCTGGAGGCACCGCGGCGAAAGCAAAAACATCGCCAACGACATGCCCGCGATCGTCGAGCGGATGAGCAAGGATCTTGATGCATGGAGCGCCTCCGTGAACCGCCGCAAAACGGGTGCGGATTACCGGAAGTTGGACGCTGTCACGATGCGGTAGGGTTCTGGATCGACGGTCATGGGAAATTGAAAAAACAGGATATTCTTTGGAATCCCAGTTGAGTTAGCGCCATTCTACTCTGACGCCATTGACCCGATTGACCCGATTGACGATTTCCGGGCATCCCGAGAAAGGCAAATTTCTCGCAATCCGGTCAGGTTGATGCAGTCTCTGCGCATGAAGTTGAAACTGTTGATTCTTTCCGCCTTGTTCGTCCTGGCCATGCCTGCGATTTCGGAGGAGGAATTCTTGGAAATCGAGGGGGCACCAGATCCGGCGGAAGTGGCTGCTGATGCTGCCGGACCCAATGGAGAGATCCCAAACGACTTGCTCGACAATCTTGACGTCCGTCTGGAACTTGCCGTGAACCAATTCACGGCTCCCTCGATCTCCAGAATGTTTGATACATTGCAATTTCTGATGCCTTTGCCCATCGCCGAGGTGGAGCGGAAAATGCCGGCGCGGATGTCGCTGGATCGGGCGGATCTCGCGATCGAATTGGGGTTTCTCATCGCGGATGGTTTCCTCACGGTCCAGGCCGAGCAGTTGAAGGATGTGGAAAAAATGGCGAAGGATTTGTCTCGTTATGGCAAGGCGCTGGGCGCGGGGGAGCGGGTCAATCGTCACACTGCTGGGTTGTTAGATAGCGCAAAGAACGGCGATGTGCCGCAACTGAAGCTTGAGTTGTCTGCCACCCAGAGGGATGTGGAGGATGAATTGGTCACGCTCAAGGATGCGGATCTGGCCCACTTAATTTCGTTAGGCGGCTGGATCCGGGCACTGGAAGTTTCTTCAGTGGCCGTGGACAAGCAATTTTCTCCCGAACGTGCCCGGAAGGTGATGAGGCAGGATATCGCGGAATACTACTCGGATTGTATCACCGGGTTGGAACCGAAAATTTCCGCCCGGCCGAATTATTTGGCCATCCGGGATCTGCTTGAGGAGATGAGCAAGAATATGAATCTGGAGAACGGCCAGGAACCGACTCCTGGATCCATGAAGGAGATCCGCAAGATTTCCACACAGCTTGTGGAACTCGCGTTGAAGCGTCAGCAGTGAGAAGAAGTCATTGGTCACCGGTCATGGAAAGAGAAGAAACAGAAGGTTCTCATCCGGGAGGATCTGTATGTTGAAATGCGAGGACTGGTACCATTCACCACGATCTACGATCTATGATTTATGATCTGCAATCCCATCGTCACGGCGCAGGTGTCGCCATGCGGCCACACCTGCCGAAATCCCAGCCACGATGAGCGCCCCCCAGAGCCAGGAATGTTTCCACCATGGACGTTTTACGGCGATTGTGGGTGTGCGGTCGCCAGCAACGAGCATGGTCCAGCGGGTTGGAGATACGCCGGGTTCGTGCACCCAGAACAGCACGGTTTGCTGGCTGGTTTCAGGGTTGAAGAATCTCACTTCGCCATCCGGCGCGGACCAGCGCCACGATGCGGCTAGCAATTGATGGGGATGTCTTGGATCGGTCTCGTTTTGAGGCGCGGGCGACTGGGTGTCACGCGCGGCGCGCGGTGCGATCGTTAGGGGGGCCAGTTCGTCCAGACGGTGTTGTGTTTTGGATTCGCCCACCTCGATGCGCAAGGAGTCTGTTAGAGCGCGCCGCGCCTCCGCTTCGTCGGCGATCATCGGATTACCTCCGTAGTCCGCGATGATTTGCAAGTGCAGCACCCCATGCCGCGCTTCGAAGCGGGCTTGGAGAAACTCACCGTCGTGAGCCTGCGCAAGCAAGGGGAGCACGGCGACTCCCCCTGTGAAAAGTCGGGCGATGAAGCGCAAGCGGCGCATCACTTGTTCACGTTCCAGCGCAGCACCCGGCCCCACTGGTTCCATTCGGTCTCGAGAATGTTTCCGTCGTTGTCAAAGGTGATGCCATGTGGCGAGGTCACCGTGCCCTGTTGCCAGTCCTTGGGTCCGATCTTGGGGGTGTTGGTGGGTTTCTGCGACACGCCGAGTTCCGCGACCAGCTTGTTGTCCTTGTCCCAAACGCTCACACGTCCCGCGATTTCCGCCACGCACATGAGGTCGCCGTGAAAGCTCGCGCTGCTGGGATTGCGCAGGGATTTTTCTGCGATCGTGCCGATGATGTTGCCGTCGAGGTCGAGGTGCAGCATGCGGTTGTTTCCGCGGTCCAAGGCGACGATGCGCTCGGGCGAGAAGCGATGGTCGATGAAGATCTTGTGGGTGTTCTTGAAGTTCCATGGTTGCACTGGACCACCGAACACTTTTTTGAATTTGCCCGTGCGATCGAAGACGAAGATCCAGCTCTTTCCGTAGCCATCGACGATGTAGATGTCGCCATTGCTCGCGACATCGCAGTTGGTTAGTTTCAAGGCACCCTTGTCTTCGGGGAACGCGGTTTTTGGAATTTCCAGCACTACGGTGCCGTCGAGGTTGCACTTGATGAAGCGGTTCTCGTTAAGCACGGCAGCGAAGATGTATTCCTTGCCTTCGTCCTTGCGAATCACGAAGCCGTGGAGAGAGGAAGGGACTTTGAGGACTTTCGAAAATTTGCCATCGGGCCCATAGACGAGCAGACCGCCCTCTTTGTTGTCCTGCACGCTGACGTAGAAGTTGCCGGCGCTGTCGCAAGCGATCTCACCGTGGCTGTTGCCCAGATTTTCCTGCCCGGGCGGCGGTTTGATGAAATCGGGCACGAGGGTGTAGGAGAGCTCCGCGAATGCGGAGCCGCTCAGAGCGAGGACAGTCAACAGGCTGCTGATTTTCATATGGCAAGGGCAAGAGAGCAGGATCCACCGAGGCGGTCAAGATGCATCCACCCGGAAAACCGGCGTGCGCCGAGATCTGGAAGTTGGCGATGTTGAATGGAGAGGTGGATGTGCTTGGGGCGGTCGAAGGCGGCATGATGAAGGCGTGAGGAAGAGGCGAATGGAGGCCAATTTCTGTTCGTACAAAATCGGACAATCTCCCTCCGGGGGAGCGGAAATACGCGCATTCTATTGATCAACAACCAGTGGCGCATCATCTTCCGTTGGGAAGGCAAGGATGCCCATGATGTGAAAATCACCGACTACCATTGAGCGTCATGAAACGAGAACCTGAACGAATCCCCCTCACCAATACCTCCGCTGCCATGCTGCGGGATTTTCTCGACGATTACGAACTTTTCCAGTCAAAGCTCGCCGCAGATCTGCACATTAGCCCTCAGTTGCTGAATGACATCCTTGCCGGCCGCCGACTGCTTACCCCGGAGCATTGCCTGAAGTTGGGCCGCTATTTCGGCAATGAACCCGAATACTGGATGCGCTTGCAAAACCATTACCTCTTCCGGAAAACTCAACTCGAACAAGCCGCCGAGCTCCATGCTGTCGTGCGGCTGAAAGCCGCGAGTTAGGAGCAATAAAGAACTTCAGAGTGATATCATTTAGTATGACATCACTTAGGATTTTTCGCCTGCCGCATGTCCTCTTGGAATTGTTCCCACTGTTTCCGGAATTCCGGATTTCGCTCCGCGGTTTTTTCCACAACGTATGGGAAGAGCACGATCATCTGGAGCACGATGGAAGTGAAAAAAACGAGCACGTAGGTGACGATTTTCATGGACTCCAGCGGAGTCACGATCAGGCGATGACCACCGGCATGGTCCCAGAGCGGGCGGCCGAGGCGTTTGGTGGTGAACCAAGCAAAAATCTGGCAGATCAGCGCGAGTGGGAGCCAGCCGAAGCCAACGCCCATGATAAAAACGCGGGCGGAGCGTAGGGTGGCGGCGGTGAGACTGAGGTATGAGCCGTCGTCATTGACGACTCTGATTCCAAGCAGGCTTTTCCCTGCGGTGGTGCCAAAACGATGCAGGAGAAACGCTTCGATCGCGAACCAAGGAATGTAGTGGAATAGAATGATCCACGGTTGATTGAAGATCGTGTCGATATCGCGACCGGAGGCCCAGATGGCGACCCACCAGATGCCCGCGAAAAGAGTTAGATCGAGCCAGCGCGCCCAAAAGCGGCGGACGAGGTGGGCTTGGTCCGGCGATGCTGGCGATGCTGGCGGTGGCGTTGGCTTCGATTCCGGTTCGGCATGTTCGGGTGGCTTGTCAAACTCCCGCGAGAACAGATCAATTTCGACGAGGGGTTTCCAGGCATCAATTCCCTCGTGCCATGCGGGCGTGGTGGCGGACAGTTCGCTATTTTCAATTTTTCGTCGGACTTCGAAGTCGTGGATGGGGCCGATTTTTTCGCCGTCTTGAATGATCCAGATGTCCATGATTCAGAGATTTCGCAGGGATTTGGCGGCGTCGCTGCGGGAGGCGAAAAACGCGGGAACGAGGGCGGCGAGTGTGCACAGGACAAATGCCATGACGCCGATGAGCGCTTGCTCGACGGGATTGTGGTGGGCGGGGATCACGTCGAACCCGACCATTTGCGCGGAAAACGGATCGAATCCGAACGACCGGAAAAGCTGTTGGATCGGCCCGCGGAAATGAATGACAAGGCGGCCGAGGCCGATACCGAGCCCGCCACCTAATAATCCAAGCAGCATTCCTTGATAGATAAAAACCCTCACGATTTGTCCGGGCGCGGCTCCGAGTGCTTTCATCACGCCGATCTCGCGGCGTTTCTGGATGGTGACGGTGAAAATGTTCGCCATCATGGAGAAGGCGGCGACCAGCATGATAAAGGAGAGTGAAAAATACATCATCACCCGTTGTTGGCTGATCAGCATCGAGAAACTAACGAACTGCGGATGTTCGTTCCACGGAAGAATCGCCCAATCCGAGCCTAAGGTTTTTCGCGCCTCGGCGGAGACGGCGGGTGCGGCGTAGGCATCGTCGAGGCGAAGCGAGATGCTTTGCACCGCGCCATCCTCAAGGCCGGCGAGATCCTGGGCGAGCGATAGCGGGACAAAGACATCCGGCGTGACCGCCATCATCGATGCCTGATAGACGCCGATGACCTGCACGTCCTTCGGCAGCACGAATTTCTCGAGACTCTTATAAGTCTCGGCATTCATCTTATCGCGGTCGGTTTGGTTCAACTCCTCGATCGTCTTTTCGATTTCAGTTTTGGTGTCCGAGGTGAAGGAATAAACTCCGGCAATCGGGTTTTTTTCGCCTTTTTCCATGGCGGATAGAAGTGCGCTCAGCAAGTCGCGCTCAGGCTGGCGTAGATTCTCATCGAGCACGGCATAAAGCGGTTCGTAGATATCGGCGAGTGTTTCCATCGGGATGGTGAACTTGTCACCGGCCGCTTTCCACGTTTTCGTGAGCTTGGACGCGCCGCTCCAAGCATCGGCGAAAGCTTCGCGGAGGGGTGGTTTGTCGTTGGCTTTGTAAACGCGCATGACTTCCTTGAAATTGCGCGTCGAATAGAGGCGGATCGTATTGCCCACGCCGATCCGGAAGCTGTCGGCCACTCTGGAGGAAACGACCACCCGGTCATCAATGCCAAAATCCGCGGAGGAATCCGGATGGTTTTTTAGATCGAGCATTTTGGTGATGCCATCGACTTGCGCGGGATCCGAAGTATCAACGCCCATGAAAGTGACCGGATTCTGCCAATCCTCGACATCAATGATGACGTTGTCCGCAACGTAAGCGGTGGCGGTTTGCACATGCGGCAGTGTTTTCACCTTCGCTGCGACGCTCTGCCAATCGAGCAATGCCGGTGTTTCGCCATAAGCCTGGGGGAAGTGGCTCAACTGGATATGCGGTGAAAACCCGAGAAACCGGGTTTTCACTTCCCGCTCCAAACCGGCGTAAACCGCCATGACCACGACTAAGACGAGCACCCCGAGCATCACGCCGATGAGTGAAATCAGAGTGAAGGAGGAAAGCATCGAGCGGCGGGGGTTGAGATACCGCCGGGCGAGAAGAAAACTAAAGGAACGTCGTTTGATGGCCGCTTGCTAACCTTGAATGTTGGATTGAGCAAGCCCTACCCGCCCGACTTGGATTTGAAATATCAAATTTGAGACTTCAAATCTGATCATTCCGAGGCCCCGAGGCCGATGAGTTCGAGCAGGCGGTGGAGGTCGTCATCGCCGTAGTATTCGATTTCGATTTTACCTTTCTTGGCAGAATGCTGAAGCGCGACGTGGGTGGCAAGGTGCTCGCGGAGACGGTTGGTGATCGCGCGGATGTGAATATCCACTTCGCGGGAGACTCCAGGTTTTTTGGGATCGCCGGACGAATCCGAGGAATCACTGAGGAATGATTGGGCGAGCTTTTCGGTGGCGCGGACAGTGAGTTGGCGGCGGATGACTTGATCCGAGGCGAGCAGTTGCGAGTCTTGGTCCTTGATCGAGAGAATCGCCTTGGCGTGGCCGACGGTCAGGCGGCCATGGGCGACGAGCAATTGCACGTCACCGTGCAAATCAAGCAAACGCATGGCGTTGGCGACGCTGGCCCGGGATTTGCCGACGCGGACGGCGATTTCCTCCTGCTTCATGGTGAATTCCTTGGCCAGGCGCACATAACCCATCGCCTCCTCCATCGGATTGAGATCCTCACGTTGCAGGTTCTCGATGAGCGCCATTTCGAGCACATCGCGGTCCGAGGCTTCACGTTCGATGACCGGGACAGTGGCGAGACCGAGTTTGCTAGAAGCACGCCAGCGGCGCTCGCCGGCGATGAGTTCGAGCTTGCCATTCACCGCACGGACGATGAGCGGCTGGATGATGCCGTGCTGGCGGATCGACTCGACGAGCTCGTCGAGAGGCGAATCGATAAACGTCGTCCGGGGCTGAAGCGGGCTGGGCACCACCATGTTGATCGGCACATCCCGGACCCGTTTAAAATCGTCTGGAGTCACCGCCGCGTCGAGCGACTGTGGGGTCGCGCTTTTCCGGATGAGTGCTCCGAGTCCTTTTCCGAGTGCCTGTTTCGCCATGAGGGGAGGAGCATTACGGAATGCTGCCGGCAATTCCAAGCGTATTTACCGGGGATTTGTCACCAAGCATCGGAGTGAAAAAAATCCCGCGATTGCTTCCGACGGAAGGCCTTGCATAATGCGCCACGTTCCGCAAAACGAATGCTCACCCTTCTTAAAATCCGCAATCTCGCGCTGGTCGATGAACTCTCATGGGAGCTCGGCCCCGGTCTCATCGGCATCACCGGAGAAACCGGCGCAGGCAAATCCGTCATCGTCGGCGCCCTGAAGCTCGTGCTCGGCGAGCGCGCCGAAAAATCGCTCATCCGCACCGGCGAGGACACCTGCTCGGTCGAGGCCGTGTTTGAACTCAAGGATCCACGGGAAATCAACGCCATCCTCGAAGACGGCGGCCTTTCGCCCTGCGACGACACCCAGCTCATCGTCCGCCGCGCCATCGGCCAAACCGCAAATCGCCAGTTCGTCAACGATTCGCCGGTCACGCTCGCCCTCCTCAAGCGCATCGGTGAGCACTTGGTGGACCTCCACGGCCCGCATGACCACCAATCGTTGCTCTCCACCGAGCGCCAATTGGCCATGCTCGACGCCTACGCCGGGGCCTCGTCAGCCCACGCCACCTACCGCAAAAACCATCGCGCCTGGCGCGCCAAAGCCACCGAGCTCGACGATCTCCGCCACGCCGAAAATGCCAGCGAGCAGGAAATTGAGCTCCTCCGCTACCAAATCCAGGAAATCGACGCCGCCAACCTCCGCCCCGAGGACGAACATGAACTTGAAGACCGTTGGCGCCGGGCCACCAATGCCAGCCGTCTCGTGGAAAATGCCGCTGCCGCCGCTGCCGCGCTCAGTGGCGACGACGGCATCCTGACCCGCCTCGCCGACGTCCAACGCCTAGTCCGCGATCTCGAAAAACTCGACCCCTCGATCCGCGAACAAACCGGCTCATTGGAAACCGCCGTTCTCGAGCTTCAGGAGCTCGAAAGCAATCTCACCGATTACGCCGAGGAGCTCGACATCAACCCGGCCGAAGCCGCCGCGCTCGAAGAACGCGTCAATTTGCTGGAATCGCTGAAACGCAAATACGGCCCCTCTCTCGGCGACGTCATCACCCGCCGGGAAACCGCCGCCAACCGCCTCGATACCATCGAGAATCGCGGCGAAAAACTCACCACCCTCGCCAACGAACTGGCCGCCTGCGCCGCCACGCTCGACACCGCTGGCAAGGCGCTCACCACCATTCGCCGCAAGGCCGCCCCAAAACTCGCCAAGGAAATTTCCTCCCAGCTCAAGGATCTCGGTTTCAAACAATCCTCGTTCGAAGCGCCGCTCCAGAATCTAGCAGAACCTGGCCCGCAAGGGTTTGAGTCGATCGAATTCCAATTCGGCCCCAATCCCGGCGAACCGCTACTGCCACTCCGCCAGATCGCCTCATCCGGCGAAATCAGTCGTGTCATGCTCGCCGTGAAATCCGCCCTCGCCGATCAGGATGCCACCCCGCTCATGGTTTTCGATGAAATCGACGCCAACGTCGGCGGCGAAGTCGCCTGCGCCGTCGGTCGCAAAATGGCAGCGCTGGGGACCCGCCACCAAGTCGTGGCGATCACGCACTTTCCCCAAGTCGCCGCCACCGCAGCGCTGCATTTCGTCGTCGAAAAAGAAGTCACCAACGGCCGCACCCGCTCACGGCTTTTCCCGGTGAGCGGTGAAACGCGCATTCAAGAGCTCGTCCGCATGCTCGGCGGCGGCGGTGAGCATGCCCGCGCGATGGCGGCCGCACTCCTCAACCCCGGGAAGTAAATACTTTCCGGGCGACGCACTCCCCGTAAACAAATCTCATTCCCCGCTTCGTTCTATGGATAAGGAACCCGACATGCCGCAGCTTTCAATCGTCCCGGAAGCGCAACCCGCCCCGTCTGAATGGCGTGCGTGGTTGGAAACCCATGGCCCGAAACTCTTGCTTTTCGCCCGCCAACAAACCCGCACACACGAAGATGCGGAAGATGTATTTCAAGACTCCGTGGTCAAACTCGTGGGGAAAATTCAAAACCACGAATTCGTCGGCGGTCCGGATGCCTGGCAAGCTTATCTCTATACCACCATCCGCCGCCTCGCGATCGACCTCAGCCGCCGCGAAGATCGCCGCAAACGCCGTGAGGACATCGTCGGCATCGAAGATGGTGAAGCCTATGCCCAAGCTTTCCATCCGTGGTTCGAAAGCGAATCCTCGGATGATGAAATTCGCATTCAACTTGAGCAGAAACTCAAAGAATTGCCTGAGAAATTCGCTGAAGTCATCATCATGAAAGTTTGGGGAGAACGCACATTCGCCGAGATCGGCGAAATTCTCGACATTTCCCAAAACACAGCTGCCTCCCGGTATCGCTATGGACTGGAAGCCCTCAAAAAAAGCCTCGGTGGTGCCCGCCGCAGGGGTGATCTCTCGATCTGAATCCTTCCACCCGTCCCATCGTCATGTCATTCGATCCCACCCCCACTGAAGCGGACCTCCGCAGGGTCCGCCCGGCAGCACTCGAAGTCTATTTGCTAGATCGACTCGATGCCTGCGCCGATGCGTCATGGGCTAAGTTAAGTCCCGCCGAAGTCCGCCAAGAACAACAACTGCGCGCGATCACTCCAGCTCAACTTTCTCCCGCTCTGATGGCATCCTTGGAAGCCATCTTGCGCGAAGTCCCGTTTTCTCAGGCGGAGACCATTATCGGGTTTCCCGTCAAAAAATCCACCACTCAGCCATCGCGCCGCAGTTGGTGGGGTGCCGCCGCCGCGGTGGCGCTAACCGGAGCCATCACTGCGCTTCTCGTTCCTGTAAACCCAAGCCCACGCGAAGTCGCCGGAACTTCTCCTGGAAACTCCATCATTCCAGTCTCCCCAAGCCCCAGCGAGCTCATCCCCGCCAGTTTCAACCGCGGCCTTAGCGAGGCAAGCGACGAAGGCGTCATCTGGCAATCCAACCAGCCACCCCACCGGGTCTTGAAAATGATTTACAAGGAGCAAGTCACACTCAAAGACGCCAACGGCAAGATCTATCAAATGGAACAACCACGCGTGGAATACATTCTCGTCCCAACAAAAAACGATTGATTCGTTTTTTGAAGACAAAAAATCATTTTACTACGCTCTTCGTACATCAACGATGAAAAAGATATCATTCACCACCATCTCAGCGGGTTTCACCGGCATGCTCGCCTCGTCGGCATGGATGCTGGCGTCATCGGCATCGGCCATCGAGGCGCCGGCGGACGACGCTCCTCCACCCGCCATCGCGGAAGCATTGCCTGGAAAGCCGGATGCCAAACCTGCGGTAATTGCCAAAGCGGAAGTCGCCTATCTCGGCGTGGTTTCCTCCGCCATCCCCGAAATGCTCTCAGCACACATCGGCACCAAAGCCGGTGAAGGAATTATCGTTAGAGCAGTCATGCCGGACGGGCCCGCCGCCAAAGCCGGGATCGCCGTGCATGACGTGATCACCCGTGTGGGCGACAAAGCGATTGCTTCCGCCGAAGATCTCACCCGGCAAATCGCCGCCCGCAAGCCCGGCGAAAAACTTCACATTGACTTGATTCAGCAGGGAAAACCCACAGCTACCGATGTGACACTTGGCGTCCGCCCCGCCGCTCTCGCCGCAGGAATCGAACCCCGCCCGCTCGATCAACTCAATCTGGATGGCGTCCCCAAAGAACTCGCGGACCGCCTCCGCGGCATGGTTCAGGGAAATCTTGGCGGCATGGAATTGCAACTGGGCGAGGATGGAGGCCCTCAAGTGGCTCCCCAACTCAATGAGGCGATGCGCGAAATGAAGCAACGCATGGAAAATGCCCTGCAAGGCTTGGATGCTCCGGCAATCCCCCAGGAAAATCGGATCGAGATCCAACAAGGCGCGACGATCAAACTTCTGGATGATCAAGGTAGCATCGAATTGAATTCTAACGATGGCGGCAAAGAAGTCACCATCCGCGACAAGGATCAGAACATCACTTGGACCGGCCCTTGGGATACGGAGCAAGATAAAGCCGCCGCACCGGATGAAGTCCGCCAACGAGTGGGCCGATTCAATCTGGATACTCGCTTCCAAGGCAATGGCCTGCGCCTAAAACCCAACAAATTACCCGATCCGGGTCACGGCGACGAATAAATCAATCACTTTTATGGGTTAGGAACGTGGTTGCGTTCATGGATAACACCCGTGTCGGATTCGTCCGGCGCGGGTGAATTCTTTCCGGTCGGTGCTCATAAGTCTCAAAATGAGGTGATTCCTCAATTGGAGCGTGCCGCATGTGTCATTTGATGGGTGGGCGGAAACAAAACCTGCCCACGGCGACCCATGATCGCCGTTACGCGTAGCTGCGGATCGAGGCTTGGACGGATTCGTAAACGAGTGGTTCTTTGTGCAGGACCGGGGCGGCCCCCTCGCCTTTGTATTCCCAGCAGGAAACGTGGGAGAATTGGTCGTCGTGGCGCTTGGCCTCGCCGGCTTGGGTGCTGCCGGCTTTGACTTCCGGGTCGTTATCAAAGAACTGGTGCTCGGTGCGGAAGTGGCCGCCGCAGGATTCCTCACGGTCGCGGGCGTCGTAGCACATCATTTCGCCGAATTCGAGGAAGTCGGCGACACGGCCGGCTTTTTCGAGCTCGGCATTGACGTTTGCACCGGAGCCAGGAATGACGACATTTTGCCAAAATTCCTCACGGATTTTCGGGATTTTCGCGATCGCTTCGTCGAGACCTTCGCGGGAGCGGGCCATGCCGCACTTGTCCCACATGGTTAAGCCGAGCTCGCGGTGGAAGGAATCCACGGTGCGTTTGCCTTGGATCGTGAGCATCTTGTTGATGCGCTCGTTAGTCTCCGCCTCGGTCTGTTTAAACTCGGGCATGTCGGTGGAAATGCTGCCGGGTTTCTGGGTAACGAGGTAGTTGGCGATGGTGGTGGGGATGACGAAATAACCATCGGCGAGGCCTTGCATGAGGGCGGAGGCACCGAGACGGTTGGCTCCGTGGTCAGAGAAATTCGCTTCACCGAGGACGTGGAGCCCTGGGATGTTTGACATCAAATTGTAGTCCACCCAGAGACCGCCCATGGTATAGTGGACCGCAGGATAGATCATCATCGGGCGTGTGTAAGGATCCTCGCCGGCGATTTTTTCATACATCTGAAAGAGATTGCCGTAGCGGGCGCGAATGGTTGCCTCACCGAGGCGCATGGTCGCATCCCGGAAATCCAAATAGACACCGAGACCGGTCGAGGCGACGCCGCGGCCGGCATCGCAGACCTCCTTCGCGGCGCGCGACGAGATATCGCGCGGGGCGAGGTTTCCGAAGGAAGGGTATTTGCGCTCCAAGAAGTAATCGCGTTGATCTTCCGGGACATCGGCAGGGTTGAGTTCTTTTTTGCGGAGTTTCTCGGCGATTTCCTTGGTGGTGGGTGCCCATATGCGACCGTCGTTGCGGAGTGATTCGGACATCAAAGTGAGCTTCGATTGGTAATCGCCGCTGACCGGGATGCAGGTCGGGTGAATCTGGGTGAAGCACGGGTTGGCAAAAAGCGCACCGCGTCTGGCGGCGCGCCAAGCGGAGGTGACGTTGCAACCCATCGCGTTGGTCGAGAGGAAAAAGACGTTGCCGTAGCCGCCGGTGGCGAGAATCACCGCGTCTGCCGCATGGGAAGAGACTTTGCCGGTGGCCAGATCACGCACGACGATGCCCTTGGCGTGGCCGTTGACGAGCACGAGATCGAGCATCTCAGTGCGCGGATACATTTTGACGCCGCCCTTGTGGATCTCCTTTTCGAGCGCTTGATAGCAACCGATCAGAAGCTGCTGGCCGGTCTGGCCGCGGGCGTAGAAGGTGCGGGAAACCTGCGAACCGCCGAATGAGCGGTTGTCGAGCAGACCGCCGTATTCACGAGCGAAGGGCACACCTTGGGCGACGCACTGGTCGATGATCGAGTTCGACACCTCGGCGAGACGATAGACGTTGGCTTCGCGCGAGCGGAAATCGCCGCCTTTGATGGTGTCGTAAAACAAGCGGCGGACCGAGTCGCCGTCATTTTGATAGTTTTTAGCAGCATTGATGCCGCCCTGCGCGGCGATCGAGTGGGCGCGGCGCGGACTGTCCTGATAGCAGAAACACTTCACTTGGTAGCCAAGTTCAGCGAGTGAGGCGGCGGCAGAGCCACCGGCGAGACCCGTGCCAACGATAATAACGGAGAATTTCCGTTTATTGGCCGGATTGATGAGCTTGGAGTCCATCTTGTGCTTGGACCACTTTTGCTCAAGGGGGCCGGATGGGATCTTGCTGTCGAGGACGATGGACATGATGAATTGGGGATTTGAAATTTGAAATTGGGCCAATCGTTCAATGGCCGACGGCATTAGCGAGCGCAGCGAAATACCCAGGAAAAAGATTGATCGCCAGTGGGATGGAGATGAAACCGAGCCAAATAAACAGGGCGTAGCCAATGGAGATCTGCTTGATGAGGCTTTCCGATTTCTTGGAGCGGAAACCAAGGGTTTGGAAAATCGAACCGACGCCGTGCATCAGGTGCGAGCACAGCAGAGTCATCGCGATAACGTAAAAGGCCGTGACATACCAGACCTTGGGAGCGAAGCCATCGATCACCATTTTCCATGCGTTATGGACTTGCTCGCCATCCAGCATGAATTTGTAGAGTTCCGGATTGTTGTATTCGTTGCCGACCCGGACGGTGAAATGCAGCATGTGGTAGATCACGAAGGCGAGGATCGTCAGACCGGAAAGAATCATCGTGCGTGAGGATTTCGAAGCCTGGATGGTAGCCGAGTGTTCGTAGGACTTGCGGGCCGCGCGATTCTGCATGGTGAGCGCCACAGTGGCGACGATGTGGGCGACGATCATTACAATCATCACCGCCCGAAACACCCAGATCCCCGCGCCATGTAGCATGTGGTGGAGGAAATACGCGTATTCATTAAATGGCTTCGGACCCATGAAAACGACTAGGTTTCCAATAAGGTGGCCCGCAAGGAAGAGAACCAGAACGATTCCGGTAAGGGCGACGACGAGCTTTTTCCCGATGGAGGAAGACCAGTAAGTTGCGAGGCAACGGGTGAGGGCGTTCATGACGATGTGGAAGAGGTGGCCGCGTTGGCCGTGCGGAGAAATAGACATGCGGAGGATGCTTTTCAAGAGGAGAGTCCAGCAGAGGCATAATCTGTGACACGAATAGTGGGATTTGCGGAGTGACGATGTTTACCATGAAATCCTCCGCCGTCTCAAACTTCGGGGTTTCCATCCAAAAGTTGGCCCGCCTACTGCTAAGCAAGGGTCAGGCTGAGTGAATTCGGAAACCCATGGAAATGTTTGAAAGCTACGATCCGGGAGAATTTTATGACGAGATGTTCCAATCCGATGGGTCGGTGCGAGCTCATTGTGCGCCGCTGCTGAGGCGGTTCCGCCAACTCGACGAGAGAGATTTCCTCGCCCGGAAGGCCAATTCCGAACTCTATTTCCTCCGCCAAGGCATCACCTTCAACGTTTACCATGACGACCGCGGCACCGAGCGGATTTTCCCGTTCGATCCCGTGCCCCGGGTGATGTCGGCCGACGAATGGGAACATCTCGAGGCCGGGCTCACCCAGCGCATCGTGGCGCTGAACCTGTTTTTGCATGACGTTTATCACGACCAGCAAATCCTCAAGGACGAGGTCATCCCGCGGTTTTATGTGGAGCAGGCGAAACATTACCGCCCGGAGTTCCGCGGCGTGGACGTGCCGGGAGATATTTACATCCACATTTGCGGCAGCGATTTGATCCGTGGCGCGGATGGCGAGTATTACGTGCTCGAAGATAATGGCCGCTGCCCGTCCGGGGCCTCGTATTTGCTGGAAAACCGCAACGCCCTGAAGCGCGCATTCCCCAGGCTTTTCGGGGACATGGGCGTGCGCTCGGTCGACTCCTACCCGCGGGATTTGCTCAACATGCTCCACCACATCTCGCCGCGCCGGGATGCCGATCCGGTGTGCGTGTTGCTGACTCCCGGTTGCCACAACAGCGCGTATTTCGAACATTGTTACCTCGCCCGCGAGATGGGCATCGACATCGTCGAAGGCGGCGATCTCGTGGTGCTGGACAAATTTGTTTACATGCGCACCACGCACGGCCTCAAGCGCGTGGATGTGATCTATCGCCGCATCGACGACGACTTCATTGACCCGGTGGTCTTCCGCAAGGATTCGGTGCTCGGCGTGCCCGGACTGATGCAATCCTACCGCGCCGGCAATGTCTCGCTGGCCAATGCCGTGGGAACCGGCGTGGCCGACGACAAGGTGATCTATCACTTTGTTCCACGCATGATCCAATATTATCTCGGCCAGGAACCGATCTTGAAAAATGTGCCGACTTATCTGGCATCCGAGGAGGAGGACATGAAATTCATCCTCGGCCACCTGCCGGAGCTGGTGGTCAAGGCGGCGAACGAATCCGGCGGCTACGGCATGCTGATGGGACCGTCCGCCAGCAAGGACGAGATCGCTGATTTCCGCGAACGGATCATCGCCGATCCGCGGAACTACATCGCCCAGCCGGTGATCTCCCTCTCCCGCTCGCCGACTTGGTGTGACGGCGCGCTGTCCGGCCGCCACATCGACCTCCGGCCCTACATCATTTATGGCAATGAAGTCAAAATCGTCCCCGGCGGTCTGACCCGCGTGGCGCTCACGAAAGACTCTCTGATCGTCAATTCCTCCCAAGGCGGTGGGAGCAAGGACACTTGGGTTCTCCGCCGCTGAAATCATCATGTTATCCCGCGTCGCAAACACGTTTTACTGGATGGCCCGCTATGTCGAGCGGGCCGACAATCTCGCACGCCTGATCGATGTCAACCAACAGCTCCTGTTGGATTCGGAGCGGCTCGATAGCGACCGCTTGCGCGGTTTCTGGCAACCGATCATCCTCAGCGCCGGTGACGAGGAAACATTCAACTCCATCTATGACGAAGCCGGCAGCGCGGAGGTCATCCACTTTCTAACCGACGATCCGAGAAACCCCAACAGCATCACCTCATGCATCGGCCTGGCGCGGGAAAACGCCCGCACCGTGCGCGACCAATTGTCCGATGAGTTGTGGGAGGAAATGAACTCGCTCTATTTATTCACGCGGTCGGAAGAGGCTACCCTTCTGATCTCTTCCGATCCGGCCCGATTCTATCAGAAAATCCGGCGCTCTGCCGAGACTTTCCTTGGAATCGCCGCGTCCACGATTTCTCGCAACGAAGCATGGGAGTTCATGGACCTCGGCCGGCATCTCGAACGGGCCGATAAGACAACGCGTTTCATCGATGTGACGAGTTACCTGCCAGGCGGATCGGAAGGCATGCAGAGCTCATCCCCTGGGATTCTCCACTGGTCGGCGATTCTGCGATCATGCGGCGCGCTGGGGGCATTTCGATCGGTCAAGCGCGGCTTTGATGCCCGCGGAGTGTTTGATTTCCTGGTGTTTTCCAAGGATTTCCCGCGTTCGGTCTTATTTTGCATCGAGGCGGTGGATACCGCTCTGCACCGCATCTCCGGCACCCCGCGGGGGACCTTTTCAAACGAGGCGGAGCGGGAAACCGGCCGGCTCCTCTCCGACCTTAATTTTGGCTCCACCGAAGACGCCTTCTGCATCGGGCTGCACCCGTATCTCGACTCACTTCAGGCAAGGTTCAACCGCATCGGCGAAGCGATTTTCGAAAGCTACGTTCTCATGCCGGAGAGAATTCAGGTTTCCCCTGTGGGAGATTCCCGCTCACCATCCGCCATCGCTTTATGGCAGATGCAACAACAGCAACAGCAGTGAACCCACCATGCGAATCCGCGGAGCCCGCGGCCGGCATGCGGCTTTCGGTGTTGCACCGGACGACGTTCCATTACGGAACTCCGGTGATCCAGAGCCTGAATACGCTGCATTTGGAACCGCGCACGTTTCCCTATCAGAAAACCATCAGCTCCTTGATCCGCGTCCTGCCAGCGACCCGTCTGCGGCGCTTTACCGATTTATTTCAAAACATCACCCATCATTTCGAGTTGCCGCAGCCACACTCAAAGCTGGAGATTGAAAGCCGACTCCGCGTCCACAATCTACCGTTGGACATCAAAGCCGAAAGTCGCGAGGCATCGATTGAAGCCTATCAAGACCCATCGATCCGCGAGCGAATTTGGCCGTATTTGCAGCAGAGCAACCGGGTGCTGAAATCTCCCGAGCTCTGGCGGAAAACGATAGATATCACCCGTGAATGCCCGTCGATTTATCATCAGGCATGGACGGTTATGACATGGATTCACCATGAATTTCAGTATTCGCCCGGATCCACCGCCGTGAACACCAATGTTCTGGAGGCCTTCGCGTTAAAGAGCGGTGTCTGCCAAGACTTCACCCACGTCATGCTCGGCATGTGCCGATCGATCGGAGTGGCGGCGCGGTATGCCTCCGGCTACCTCTACAACGGCCCTACGGATACTCTCGTCGGTGCCCAAGCCTCCCATGCCTGGTGTGAAATCTATCTGCCTGCGGCTGGATGGATCGGCTTTGATCCCACCAACAACAATCTTGCCGACGAGCGCTATGTAAAACTCGCCGTCGGCCGGGATTACGACGACGTGGCGCCAGTGGTAGGCAGCTATCACGGTACCGGCCACTGCCATATGGAGGTGCATGTGGAGGTGGAGAAAATCTGAATCCGCCAACTGCCCCTCATCGCGGGGAAAATTTGGATTTCCGGCGGGCAAAAAGGCCCGGAACCGAGTCCACCCCCGGGACTGCCCTCATGGGCATTTTGAATTTTTTCCGCCCGTCGTGATTTTTTTGAATAATTTTCGCTGGCGCAACTCTGAGAAGTGGGCATATTCCCAAATCGTAGATCCTAATCCAACACCACCAACACACCCTTATGAAACTATTCCTCAGCGCTCTCTGCGCATCGTTCATCATCGCTCCTCTCTCCTTCGGCGCTTCCGCCGCAGATCTGAAGCAGGACACCATCGTCCTTGCTGATTGCGGCAAGTGCAAAAAAGACGGCGACAAAGAAGAGCCTAAAAAAGAAGGCACCCTCGCTGACTGCGGCAAGTGCAAGAAAGACTGCGACAAGGAAGAGACTAAGAAAGAAGGCACCCTCGCCGACTGCGGCAAATGCAAGAAAGACTGCGACAAGGAAGAACCTAAAAAAGAAGGCACCCTTGCTGACAAGTGCAAGAAAGAGTGCGACAAGGAAAAAACCAAAGAAGAAGGCACCCTCGCCGGTGGCAAGTGCGAAAAAGGCGGCTGCGACAAGGACAAGGAAGAAGCCAAAAAAGAAGGCACCCTTGCCGGTGGCAAGTGCGAAAAAGGCGGCTGCGACAAGGACAAGGAAGAAGCCAAAAAAGAAGGCACCTTCGCTTAATCTCATCACCCATTCATCAAACCCACTCAATCAAACCGCCGGAGCACCTCCGGCGGTTTTTTCGTTTGTAGCCTGATTCAACGAGTAGGATTGACCCAACTGGATTGATTCCACAGGGTGCGCCCATGATCGATGTGGTTTGCGGAGTGATTGAGAATTCAGACGGGCGTTTTCTCGCCTGCCTGCGCCCTCAGGGAAAGCACTTGGCGGGCCTGTGGGAGTTTCCAGGCGGGAAAGTGAATCCCGATGAATCACCGGAATGCGCTCTGGCCCGTGAGTTGCAGGAGGAACTCGGAATCAAAGTGATCGTCGGAACTCCACTCGAACCCGTGCATTGGAACTACGATCGAGGAAGCATCCGCCTCCTGCCATTTTTTTGCACCATCACGGTCGGCCAACCGCAGGCCTTCGAGCACGAGCAATTGCTTTGGTGCGCCCCCGAGGATTTTGCAACCCTGTGCTGGGCGGAAGCCGACCTGCCGGTGCTCGCGCAAATCCTTGCCCGTATCGCAGAAACTGCGAATTAACCTCAGACATCCTGAAGCGCCGGGAAATGGGATGACCTACCGATGAGATGGCGGCGGGCGGAGACGCCCGCGCCACAGTAGCCCGGGCGTCTCGCTCGGAGCCAAATGAGGTCACGCGATTTCACTGACATAGCTCGGAATTCCGGCAGAGTTCCGGATATCTGAGCCTGCTTGGGGCCGGCGACCTCAAATCTCCGCCGCAGCCGGCGGTTGGGATTTTGCCCGACCACGCAGATTGAGCAACTCCACTCCAAGCGAGAAGGCCATAGCGAAGTAGATATAGCCTTTGGGAATTTCGAAATGCAGACCCTCGGCAATGAGCGCGGTCCCGATCAAAATCAGGAACGAGAGCGCAAGCATTTTCACCGACGGATGACGCGAAACGAAATCGCTGATTGGCCCGGCGGCAATCATCATGACAGCGACGGAAATAATCACGGCCAAGGCCATCACTGACAGGTGATCGGCCATACCGGCGGCAGTGATCACCGAGTCCAACGAGAAAATAATGTCGATCAGCGCGATCTGGATCAATACCGACATGAAGCTGCTCGCTTTCACGGAGACCTGCGCATCCGGGCTATCTTCAAGCTTGTGATGGATTTCCTTGGTGGCTTTCCAAATCAGGAAAAATCCACCGATGAGAAGAATCAGCCCTTTGCCGGTAATGCCGAGCATACCCTCGTGTTCGGCGGCGTGGGGAGACATTTTCCAAAATGCCGGGGCGATGGGGATGGTGAAAATGACGGCTTTGAGTCCCATGATCCACTTGATCGTGGCCAGCAGCATGAGCCGTGTGATCATGGCCAAACCGAGGCCAAAGATACGACCGATTCGGCGTTTCTCCGGCGGCAGGCGATCCACGAGGATCGAGAGGAAAACGATGTTATCGATCCCCAGAACGATCTCAAGCAGCGTAAGGGTGGCGAGGGCTGCCCAAGCGTTGGGATCTGAAAACCATGTGAAGTCGAACATAGGAAAAGGATGTCAGGAAATTTGGGAGGCGAAGGCAAGTGCGCGTTGCTTCATCTGGGTGGCCATCAGGTTCAGGGCGTTCGCGCGCGTAGGAGCGAGATGCTCCTTGAGTCCGGTGCGATCAATAAAATTCATATCCGCCGTCAAAATGGCATCGGGCGTCTCATCATCGAGGACACGCACGAAGAGGGCGATCATCCCTTTGGTGATCAGCGAATCGGAGTCCGCATGGTAGTGAACTTTCCCATCTTGATAGGTAGCGTCCAACCAGACTTGCGACTGACACCCCTTGATGAGGTGCTCCGGGTTTTTGGCGGCGGCGTCCATCGGCGGGAGTTTCTTGCCGAGGCCGATGACGTATTCGTAGCGTTCGGTCCAATCTTGAAAGAGGGCGATTTCCTCCAAAAGCTGTTCTTGTTTCTCGGCGATGCTCATGCGGACGGCAGTGGAACGCGAAACAAGGAAACGGGCAAGCCGGATCAAGTGGCGGGAGCAAGTCTTTGCAAGGCCTTGCCAGCGAGAAAGGCGCAGGGTGACCCGATCAAACAGGCGATCGCCAAGGTGCCCGGCGCGGCGGCAACGAGAGCAAGCGGCAACAAGACGATCCAGTCCACAAGTGGGATTCCAGCGAGCAGATTGGAGATGAGCCTGTGGACGGGCTTGCGAAAAATCGTCAGACATAGCGCAATCCACAGGACATAGGGAAAAACCCCTAAAAGACTCACATCCAACGGGCACGCCAAACCCACCCATGCAGCAAAAAACATCAAGAGTGCGGCTGGTAGAAATAGCCATCGTGCAAAACGGAGAAGACCCGTCGGAGCGGTCGCTATCGATTCACCGCGGGCACTCAGGGACAGTCCGACGATGTGGAAAAACAACCCGAAGGCGCACGCAATGAGCGCAATCGAAAATCCCTGCGGCGCGGCGAATCCGGCGAATCCCAGCACCGGCAACAAGGCGCGACACGATCCCATCGGAATCACCGACCACGCCGCCCACTTGTGCGTCCATGTGTAAATCACGATGGCCACAACAATTATCAGCGCGACGACCAAGCATTGCGGATGGACCGCGGCGGCGGAGCAGATGCCCAACAGACCGAATGCGCAGGCGGCCAAAAAATACGTGCGTGGCGTGAAAAGCCCGCTGGGCAGCGCACGTTCGCGACGATGGATTTCATCCCAACCGCGGTCCGCCCAATCGTTGAGAAAATTACCCGCGAGATAGAGAAACACCCCGGACAGAACCAAGAGGGCGAGTGGTATACAGAGCGCTTCTACAGCACCCAGCCCCCCGGACGATGTGGCAAGGGCGACACCAAGAAAAACGTTTCCCGCAACGCTGGGAACATTGGCGAGACGCGCGCTGGCGGCCCGCGCGCGAAAGTGATGTGAGAATCCGTTCAAATGAATAATGTGTCGATTTACGATAATTTTCCCATGCTCCATGCTCTCTCTGAGTCCCGATTTTACAAGTCCGTCAGCGCCTCACTCGGCTTTAGCGAGCACCACGCGGAATCCATAGATCGTATCCTGATACGTGGGTGGGACGGCGTTTCTGGAACCGGTGTAGAGATTTTCAATTTGATAAGTATTCCAACCACCACCACGCAGGACACCGAGTACGTTGGTGGCCAGCTTGGAATATTCATCCGCCACCCATTCCTGGACGTTACCGCTCACATCGTAGAGGCCGTATTGATTTGCAGGAAAACTTCCCACCGGCGCGGTGAATGGATAGCCGTCCACATACCCGGGGATCGTCCGCACAATCTCGACTCCCGGCGTCCGGGAAGCCGCCAAATCCGCCAAATTCGCTATTTTCCCGGTCTCCGGCCAAGTCGCGCCCCACGGGAAAACCCCCTGCTTGCGGGCATCCCGCGATCCCGGACTGGTGTCATCCTCCTCGATCAGTCCCGCCAGCGAACTCCATTCCAAATCGGTGGGCAAGCGATAGACATGAGCCATCGAAATCCTCTCCCCCTCGCGTTCGCGGCGAGTCAGCCACTCGCAAAACGCCTGCGCATCTTCCCGGGAAACATTCACCACCGGATGATCGTCATCCTGCGGAAATGGCGCGGACCGCGGCGCATCATGCTCGGACTCTTTTACAAAAAGCGCGTAATCACTCACGCGCGTCTCCCAGATCGAAACCATCAAATCTTTCCCGATCGGAGCGAATCGCATCTGAATCCCGTTTTCCCACGGCCTGCCAAACACCACTCCTTGGTTTTTTACCAACGTGAGGTTCTTCTCAAAAGTTTCGCCCTCGACCATCTTGATGCTCTTTGCCAGCGGCTTATATCCTTCCAACACCAACAGCAGATCGACCTCTCCCGGTTTCACCTGAGGAATCGTTAGAGACTGATGAGTGAAACCCACGGATTGCCCGTTCACATACACCTCCGCCCCTGGCGGTTCGCTGGTGAGGAGCATCCGGCCATACACGATTCTCCGCACAATCACACGGAACGGCCTCAAGCCCTCGCTTCGTGCCCGAGCACTCATTCCGGGATGCCCAAACGACAATTCACGCAGCGGCTTCACCTCGTGCTCTTCAGTGAGATAGCCCGCCCGGATTCCACTGTTTTGCAACCACTGACAGTAAGCATTCGCCGCCTCATCCGTCGAGAGCATCACATCCACTGGCTGGCCGTTTTGGGAAAATTTGAGAATCTCCGACTGGTTTTTCACCAGTTTCAACATCTCTCCACGCTGGTCCCACATCTCCTGCGTCACATAGCCCGAACTAACATGGTGATCTTCCACAGGTTGATAGACCGCTCCCAATTGATCGCCCCACACATCCCCTGGCAGGGGCGGTGAAAACACCCGCATCTCCCCGTATAGCGTCATCGGCTCGCTGGTCGCATTGCCCGGCACCAAGCCACGCACAACTAACGGCTTAAAGCCGTTCTTGCGCAAGGTAAACATCACTTCCCCCCCCACCTGCGCGGTCAGCATCGGCGTCGGCGTGGTTCCCACCATGATCCCGCCCGCATCCAACACATCAGCCCCTTCGGGCGTGCTGAAAACCCGCAACAAACCGGCCTTCGGCGGCGGCAGCGGCGGATCCAAAACGAAACGTTGCACCCAGTCTGAGTCCTTGACCAATTCCCATCCCGCCCAACAAGCAAAACCGGTCAGCATCAGCGTGGTCAAAAGCACTGCCGTGCCACTTTGGCGGCGGCGTTTCCCGCGTTGGATCCGTTTGAGCGATTCCGCCAAGCCTGCTGCCGTGGAGATTTTCCGCTTGGAAATCCGCGGCTCGCACACTTCGCAAATGATCCGGTTGAGCTCCAGCCAGCGCTTGCGGTCGGGACCCGTGGGAATCTCCTCCGGCAATTCCGGGAAATTCATCCGGTCCATGCCGGTCGCAATCTCGTAAAGCACCTTCCCCAAACTGTAAACGTCCGCCTGGGCCGATCCCGGACCTTCCGGCGGAACAAAACCTTCGGTCCCCACAAACGTGCGCTGCCCGCGCAACGCCACCAACCCGATATCGGCCAGTTTCGCCCTGCCATTGACGAAAATAATATTCGATGGCTTCACATCGCGGTGAGCCAAGCCCTGCCCGTGCAAGTGCTCCAGCGCCTCGGCGAGACGCAACCCGACATCGATGCACTCGTTGGTATCCCACTGGACACCCGCCGCCTGATGGTGATCCGCACGCAAGGTCCGCGGCTCGTATTCGATCGGATTGATGTCACGCCCGGTCCTCACATCATCGCCAATCTCCATCACGTAGTAATAAAACGACGTGCCATCCGGACTGCGGCCAACATGCAGAATATTGACCAACGCCGGATGATCCCGGGAAATCGGCTCGAATTTCAGAATGCCCTCAAACTCCCGCTCAAATCCCCGTGCATCCTCAAAGTCTTCGCGCCAAACCACTTTCACCGCCCTCAACGCACCCGTCACCCCGCGCGCAAGCCAGACCTCACCATAAGCTCCTCCGCCGATCTTCCGCAGAACTTCGTGATCCGGAATCGAGGGGCTCGGGCGGAATCTAGTCGGCATCGCTTTCGGCTTCAAGTTTAGCCAACTCACGTTTGAGCACGGCTCCCACCCGGTGCTTCGCCAGATAGACCTGTGCCATACTCACATTGAGCTTATCCTGCACTTTTTTGGCGTCCCACTGCTTGATGACATAACAATCAAAGATCTGATACTGCTTCGGGGAGACCTGCGCCTTGACCCGCGATAACGCCGCATCCGCAATATTCTTTTGCCACTCGATGTTCCACAAGCGGGATAAAACCTCTCCTGCCGGATCCTCGATGCGATCAATCACCGCCGTTTTCCGATCGTTGTCCCACTCGCCTCCCATCATCGCCGTATCCTTCTTGCGCTTGCGGAACTGGTCGTTGATCCGCCAGCGCGTCATGTTCATCAACCATGTCTTGAATGACCCCTGCTCGGGATCGTAGAGCTTCTTTTTGCTCTGCTTGGCGATCGAAAGAATCGTCTCCTGCACGCAATCAAACGCTTCGTCCTGACGCAGCCCCGCCTTGACGGCCACCGAGTAAATCAGCCGCCAGTAGGTTTGATAAAATTCATCCCACGTTCGTTGGTCCTCCCAATTGTCCAGCCGCGCGATCAGGCTCTTGCGGGTTTTCGCATAGGCCTGCGTCATCACCTCGTCACGCTTTCCGGATTTTTCGTCGTCGTCCCCTGACATCGGGAATCACTTAACCCATTCTCGCGCCGCTGTCTTTCACGGATTCATTTTTTTCACAACTCGTTTATTATCAACCTTAAAAAGATCGTCAACAAACCGCAAAAAACCGGAAACCCGGCATAACCCGCGATCTTATTTGCGTATCCTCGAATGTTCCGCATTTTAAAAATGGTGTTTTGCCACTCGTATCCCCCATCCATGCGGATCAAAACTTGCCGTTTCCCCACCGCGCGGCACACTATTGCCTCATGCCTGACGCCCGTAGAATCGCCCTATTCGGCGGCACTTTCGATCCCGTCCATCTCGGGCACGTCCATCTTGCGGAATTGGCGAAATCCGCGCTCGCGCTCGATGAAATCCGCTTCATCCCCTGCCGGATCTCCCCGCACAAGACCGACACCACCCCCACCTCCGCCCGGGATCGTTTGGAAATGCTCCGCCTCGCCACCCATGACCTGCCGTGGGCCGTCGTCGATGAGTTGGAAACCCTTCGCGAAGGCCCCTCATTTTCATGGCAGACGGCGGAGGCCATGAAGGCAAAATTTCCCAATGCCAAACTGTTCTGGATCATGGGCACCGATCAATGGGACACCCTAACCACTTGGGCGCGGCCGGAACTCCTCGCCGACTGCGTCGAATTCATCGTCTTCTCCCGTGGCACCCCCCCATCGCCTCGCGCCGGTTACCAGCTGCACGCGTTGGAAGCCGACCATCCGGCATCTGCCACCGCCATCCGTGCAGCCATCGCCGCCGGCGCAACCCACCATCCATGGCTCCATCCCGACGTCTCGCGCTGGATCACCGATAACGGACTCTATCAAAACCGATGAGCTTCCACCGCCTCTATCCGCTAAATGGATTTCCCAAACAACGCCAGTTGTGGGCTTGGATCTCCTTTGATGTAGCGAACCAATCATTCGCCCTGCTCATCAACACGCTGCTGTTCCCAATATTTCTTTCTCAAATCATCATCCGCAACGATGCCATCGACGACCGGATCTGGGCGCTGATTTACGGCACCAGCATGTTGCTCACCGCACTCCTCTCACCCATCACCGGCGCGGTCGCCGACGCACGGGCATGGAAAAAACACTTCCTGATCGGCTCCGGCTTGCTGTGCGGCGCATTCACCTGCGGCCTCACCTTCATCCAGTCGGGCCAAATCTGGCTGGCCGCCCTGCTCTACATCCCGGCGAATTTCGCCTTCGCCCTCGGCGAGAATTTTCTAGCAAGTTTCCTCCCCGGCCTGGCGCGCCAAGATCAAATCGGCCGTGTCAGCGGATTTTCCTGGGCCGTCGCCTATGCCTCAGCGCTGTTGCTACTCATCATCACGGCGGTGGCAATGGTAGGATTCAGCTTGGAAGCCGTCGACCGCTGGCGGCCGTTTTTCATTTTTTCCGGCTTGTGGTTTGTCGCCTTCATCATCCCGACGCTGCTCTGGCTCCACGAACCGCCCAGCTCCAAGTTCTCTGAAAAACCAAGCCGCAATCCCTTCATCGCAGGATTTCTCCGTCTCGCGGAATCAATCCGCAATGTCCGACACCAAAAGGACATGACGATCCTGTTAGCCGCATCGCTGTTTTACGGCACCGGCATGAGCGTGGTGTTTTTCTTCGCCAGCAAACTCGCCGAGGAGTTCGGTTTTACCCAGGTCGATCTCGTGCTCTTCGTGGCCGTGCTCACCGTTTCAGGAATCGTCGGCACCATCCTTCCCACTTTCTGGCAGGACAAAATCGGCCATCGACGTTCCGTGCTGATCCTCTTGCTGATATGGCTCGGCACGGTCCTCGGATTCGCTTGGTATGCGCACCTTCACGAACTGCATGCGGCACGCGCTGCGGAAACCTCATTCCCAGTCTGGCCGCTTTGGCTCATCGGAAATCTGCTAGGCTTCGGCCTCGGGTCGCTGGGTTCGGCTAACCGCGCCTTCGTCGGCTACCTCACCTCTCCCGGCCGCGAGGCGGAAACCTTCGGCATCTGGGGCCTTGTCTGGAAACTCTCCGCGATCATGACCTTTCCCTTCGCTTGGGTCAAAGACACGTTGGGCACCGCCCATGCACTGCTCGTGCTCGCGGCATTCCTCGCCATCGGCTTGCTGCTCACCCTCTTCATCGATGAAAAACGCGGCGTCGCCGCACGTCTTAAATGAGCTCATGAAAGCGCCAGACTCGCCCGCGCCGCCGCCATAATCCCCGCGACATCCTCATCCTGATAGGCACATTTCCCGTCAAACGCCCACACCGTTCCCGGCCATGCAGGATCACCGGACCCACGCCCGACGATATGGATATGCATCTGCCGGACTTGGTTACCAATGCAGGCAACATTGAGTTTTTCCGGTTGAAAATGATCCGCGACGAATTGCGAGACACTTCGCACCGCAGCCATCACCTCATCGTAGCGCGCCACCTCCAATTGATGCAAATCTTCAATCCCCTCCTCCACTTCCGGAACTAACAGCAACCACGGGAACAACGCGTTGTCTTTCAAAATCAAGCGGCAGCCGGCCATCCGACCGAGATCAAATCCGCCTGCGGCAAGTCTTGGGTGTAGGGAAAAACTCATGTGAACTTGCCCGCATCGTAACCATACCGGGATGCATGCCAAGAATTTCCCGAGCCATGCAACAAGCGAAGTGTCGATCAGGAGCTACCGGAAAACCTCCGGTTTTCTGCCGCGCAAGTAATCACCGGCGCACATGCGCTTGCCGCCCTCAGGCTGGACGGAGGAAATTTTCAAAGCGCCCACACCGCAGCCCACGATAAGATTCCCGTTTTCCGCGGAAACCTCACCCGGAGCTAACACATAATTCAACACCTGGTTGGGAGGATGGATTTTCAGGCGCTTTTCCTTTTCTCCCTCACGGGCGATGGTGAAAGTTCCAGGCCATGGATCATAGGCGCGGATCCGACGTTCGAGCGCGGCGGCGGGCAGGTTCCAATCCAACCGACCGTCATCACGTTCAAGCTTCGGGACATAGCTGACAAGAGCTGCATCCTGCGGAATTCGGGCTGCGCTGCCATCGGCGATCTTTGTTAGCGTTTCCGACAACACCTCCGCCGCGAGATCCGCGAGACGGTCATGCAGACTGCCGCCGGTTTCGTCCGGGGCGATGGGAATCGCCTTGGCGAGAATGATGTCGCCCGCATCAAGTTCGCGGATCACATGCAGCGACGTGATGCCTGTCTCCAAATCGCCGGCATCGATGGCCGCCTGAATGCAGGCCGCACCTCGGTATTTCGGCAAGAGCGAGGCGTGGAGATTGATGATCGCCCGGCTGGCGAGCGTCAGAATGTTTTTGCGCAGAATCTGGCCATAAGCCATCACGACGATCAACTCCGGCTCAAGCGCCGCGAGCTGTTCCGCGGCTTCCCCGATTTTTTCCGGCTGATACACTGGAATCCCCGCTGCAAGCGCCTCGGTCTTGATCAGCGGCGGCGTGAGCGTTTGGTGGCGTCCCACCGGTTTGTCCGGCTGGGTGACCAGCGCCAACGGGCGCGGCCCGTGCTCCAGCAGATGACGAAACGACGGCAACGCAATGTCCCCGGTGGCAATGAAAATCAGGCGCATGTTGAGATCAAATTAAATCACTGCCGTCTCACAGGAAGGCTTGGCTTGGAGCGAAAAAAGCGGACTGATGTTGAGTTGCAATTCCCGCCACTCGGCAAGGAGTCATGACCCAAACCACACAAGCCCGGACCAATGTGATCGTCCTCAAGCAAATGCTCAACCTCATTCCACGCATCTTCTGTGGCGCATGAGGCTGGGAAAGGCCAATGAACCGCGTAAAGCACAATTCATTGACCCGACATCCTCACTTCAACAGAAGTGGCACAGCTCGTTGGACACCGCGCCAAGTCAAGCCTTGCCAGGCACCGGTGGAACTTCCGCAGGCATCTTGACCGTGCCTTTCTCAAAATCCAGAGCTGTGGGAGCGCAGGCAAAATTGTAGAGTGGAGACTCCTTGTTTTCCATGAGGTCACTCCACCGGACCATCTGGCCGGTATAGGCGGAGATCCGGCCCATGATGGCCACCAGAGTAACCTCGGCGATGCGTTGGGCGTCGTTGAGCGGCTTACCCGACGTCACGCTGCGGATCATGTCCACATGCTCCTGGACCTGACCATTGCCGGAGTCCAATTTGATTTCAGGTATGGACACCTCCTTGCCCTTGAGCTTGCCGCCGCCATAGCAGGAACCCGCCGTGCCTGTGAACATCTCACCGACCCGCCCGTAGGTGCCGGAAATCTGACGGCACTGGCTATGGATATGGAGGTCGTCGCCGAAGTCGTAATCAATGCTAAAGAAATCGAACATGTTGCCGGTCTCGCGCCGGGCACGGCCGCCGAAACCCAGAGCCATCGTGGGCAGACGGCCAATGAACCAGACCGCCACATCAAGATTGTGGACGTGCTGCTCGACGATGTGGTCGCCGGACATTTCGGTGAAGTTGAGCCAGTTGCGCGCCATGTAATCCGCCTCGGACTCACCTGGATTGCGGCGCTTGATCCATGGGACGGTGCCGTTCCACTGGACGACGCCGCCTTTGATCTCGCCAATCGCGCCAGCATCGATCATCGCCTTGTTGCGCAGATAGTTGGCGTCATGCCGGCGCTGCGTGCCGCAGACGACCGCGAGGCCTTTGGCCTTCGCTTTCTCGCCTGTGGCGATCACCGAACGGGCCCCGACCGGATCGACGGCCACGGGTTTCTCGATAAAACAATGTTTACCAGCCTCCACCGCAGCGGCGAAGTGCAAGGGCCGGAATGCCGGTGGGGTCGCCATCAGGACGTAATCGCAATCGGTGGCGATCACCTTGTGATAGCCGTCAAAACCGCTGAAACAACGGTTTGCAGGAACTCCGAATTTTTTGCCGGCGGCTTCCGCCTTGTCTTGGAAAGCGTCTGCGGTAGCGACCAGTTCCGCCTCGAAGCCGAGGAGTTTGCAAGCTTCCATGAAATTCTGAACCGCCCCGTTGCCGCGGCCACCGCAACCGATTAGGCCGACTTTGATTTTCTTGGATCCGCCAGAAGCCACCTGCCCGAAAACGGAGGAGGCCGCCAGACTCGCGCCCAGAAGTGTGGTGTTTCCTAGAAATGAACGGCGATTCAACAAATTGGGATTCATGGTCGTTTTAAGGTGATGGATGCGTTCCGGTTACTTAAAACCAGCCGCCTACCTTTCATGAAATGTTAATTTTTTCGTAATCGATGAAATTTTCCCCACCCTATGACGTTTCCTCAACATACTCATCCCATGAACCGTCTCTACATCCATCTCCTGACCGCCCTCCTGCTCGCGCCGCTCGCCGTGGCTGCACCCGTCCATCCGACCATCGATGCGGCAATCGCCAAGGGCGACATCGCCGATGTCCGACTCCACCTAGCTGCCGATCCGCAAAGTGCGAACAAGGGAGGGAAGCCCACCTCGCGCCCGCCGCTCGAACAGGCCGTTCTCCGCAACAAACTAGAGATCGCCGTCCTGTTGCTGGAATCCGGTGCCGATGCTAACAGCACGAACGCCTCCAAGCGCACGCCACTGCACCTCGCCGTGGACCGCAACAGCCCGGAAATTGTCACTGCCCTGCTCAAGGCGGGAGCTAAACCCAACCTTCTCGATCAGGATGGCTGGACGCCGCTTCACCACGCTGCCGCCAAAAACCAGCTCGAGACCACCAAAGCCCTGCTCGCCGGCGGCGCGGACCCGATGACGCTGAGCGAACGCGGCGGCACCCCACTCCACGAAGCCGCCGCCAGCGGCGGAGCGGAACTCATCAAGCTGCTCATCGAACACAAGGTGGATCCCAAGCTAAAATCCAAGGAAGGCGTCACCGCACTCGACATCGCGAAACAATACAAAAATGAGGCCGCTATCACCGCCCTCTCCGGATCGTAACGGGTATTCGTATCACAAAATCTTTTCCACGCTGCCGCCACGGTCGGCATGGACGCTTGTGACATCCTGATTGCCTGCTAGAATATCCGGGATTTCCTCCAAGTCGATCAACATCAAGGCGGTGGACCAAATCTCGGCAAGAGCAGCGGTGGCGGCGGTGACCCAGATGCGGCGGCTCGGATTGGCTGGCATTGCCCCGGCGCCCCATGGATGAATGATATGACTTCCTTGGATGCCCGTGCCCGAGGCGCTGATCGATTGATGGGTGAGCTCCAAGCGCAGGACACCCGCATCACCCGTTAGATCAACAGGCCATGGCTGTGGCCCGATGGCAAGCAACGAGCTGGCACCTGCCGTAAGCAAAGCATTCTCGACGCCCCATTCAGTGAGAAGCCGCTTCAGCTGATCCAGAGCGAAGCCCTTGCCGATGCCACCAAGATCAATCTCGCGGCCGGGTTCGTCACAAGTGATCGCCGGGACATCCGGATGGATGGTCAGTCGGCCGATAATCGGCGGTGCCGGGTCCGCGTTGCCGGATTTCCGGTGCTCAATCCGAGTGCCGAGCGTGATATCAAACAATCCATGAGTGCTCGCGGCGGCATCCAGCGCAAGCAGCAGACATTGGTGGCAAGTCTCGCTGATATAGAGCGTTTCCCCGACGGCCAGGCAATTGATGCGGGAAACATCGCTGCCCTCGATAAAGCGGCTGAGCCGGGATTCGAAAAGATCGATTTGCTCGAAACATTCCCGCGCAATGGCACGCGCCGTCGATTCGTCCACCCCCGGAATGCGCAGACTGAACGTCGTGTGCATCGCCTCATGAGCGAAGTGTTTCGCATCGAGTAAGGGAACGGGAGTCTTCATGGGCTTTCGCTTTCCAACCAGTGTTGCCAGACATCTTTGCGAACAAACAGATACAGGGGCACACCCGCACGCAGGCCGCGCGGCACTGGGACGTGGGTGTCACCGAGCGACTCCGAGACAGCCTCCGAGAATTCCGGCATCGCGCACACCAGCGGGAATTTTTCCAAATCCGGCGGCGGTTCCTTCCAGTAGCCGATCTTTTCAAATCCCCGCAGATACCAAGGAAGCGGCCAGTAATAGCTGCCAATGACAGCCACGCCATCCACCATCCCGGCTGGCGAACGATCACGAATTTTTTCCAACCACTCTTCCATCGCCTCGACGTCACGTCGGGTGGGAACATAGGCATACGGATTGCGATCATCCGAGGCAAGGCGGCCGGTGGCATAGCGGGCTTGTCGGAACTGGGTGACCAGACAAATAATAGTTAGAGCCGCCAGCGCGACTTGCGCGGGCAATCGCTGTGATGAAAATCGGGCGACGGCGAATCCGGCAAGCAGGCAGACATGCGCCCACGGCAGACACGCAAGCCATGGGGTTTTATAAGCGATCAGACTGTAAATCAGGAAATGCCCGGCGGCCGCATAGGCGATGAAACGGATCGTCGCCCGGCACTTCGGCGCATCCTCGTCACCGCGGAAAGTGGAGGCGAATGCGATAAGAGCGAGCACCAACAATGGCGTGCCAAACCACCAAACCCCGCCGGATTTCTGCGGCATGGCGAGAAGTTGGAAGTAGTAGCCGAAGCTTTTGTCGTGCCCCTCCACCGTTTCATAAACGAAGAACGTGCGGACCGCATCAATGGCTCCCTGCGGATGCCGGAAACCATCGGTGTAAAATCCGATGGCGGTGACGACTGAGGCAAGTCCCGAGACGATTACCGGAATGCGATGCTCCCGCCATGCTGCCGCGAGCGCCGCTCGATCCAACGATTTCCTGTTTTCCCATGCGATCAACGCCGCGGCACCCGACCACGCGATGAGGCTGATGGCGAAACTTTCCTTAGCCGCGAACATCAAGCCGATCAAAATCCCCGGAATTCCCCAACGCCATTTGCCGGTTAGAGACATCAGCGCCGCCATGCCGAAGAACACCAGCAACGATTCATGAATGAACATCCGGCTGTAGTATGCCAGCAGCGGCGAGGTCGCTAGAAAAGCCGCCGCCGCCAACATCGGGACATCGCCGCAACGCCTGCGCCAGCACAAGGGCAGCAATACCAGCAATAATCCGGCGATGGCGGGAAGGATCCGCAGCGTGGTCTGGGTCATGTCACGCCAGCCCGTCTCGCCGCGCAGTTTGCACAACGGGATGGCCAAATCCGCCAACAAAGGCCCGTGATAATGTTTGGGATCAAATTGGCTGCCGCCGGCTTCCATCCGCCGCGCCGTGATCCTCGCTCCAGTCGCCTCATCCGCGTGAAATGGGCGTTTACCAAGGGCGTCAAAACGTAAAAAAACCGCCGTGACGGCCACGCAAATCCAACAGACAATAACGATGGTTCGATTCATCAAAGCGCTCGATACGATGAAAGAATCGATCTTCCCGCAACGGTAATTTACATTACGCCCGTGACCGAAACTCCAACTCAAATCCTGCTCGTCACTCCAGTGTGGAAAGATTCCACACGTCTCGCGGAGTATGGAAAAACGCTGGCGAGAGCCTTCGCTGCATCTCCCCTTCCCATCCACTGGATCATCGCCGATGACGGCTCGGGACATTACGAGCACCGGCACCTGACCGAACTCCGCAGCTCGTTCGCCCGGGTTTTTCCGCATATCAGCCTGCATTTTGCCGCCCAACATCACGGCAAAGGTTCAACCGTCCGGGAGGCATGGGCACTGGCACCGGACGCCGAATGGCTCGCCTTCATCGATGCCGATGGCAGTGTGACGGCGGAAGATTTGTTGCAACTCATCGAAACCGCGCTCGCAAACCGCAGCTCGGTGATCGGAATCCGCAAGCGGACCGCCACCACCCATGTCGTGGAGAGTCCGTGGCGGGCGATCTTCCACCGCGGGTTCCTGTTGGCCGTGCATCTATTGCTCGATCTCCAATGCGAGGATCCCCAATGCGGAGCCAAAATCCTCAAGGCCGATGATTACCGCGCCATCGCTCATCGGCTTTCCGAAAATGGTCTGGCCTTCGATTCCGAACTGCTTACCACTTTGAAACGCAGCGGCGCGGATTGGCTCGAAGTCCCCGTGACATGGATCGAAAAAAATGGCGGTAAAGTGCGGCCACTCCACGATGCCTGGGGCATGCTCGCCGCACTTTTTAGAATTCGTAACCGAACATGGTGACGGATTTTCCGCAGGATCCGGCTTCCCATCGCCGCCACGCTGCCACAGCATCCCGCGCCATGCCCGCACCGTTGCTTTACGAATCCCATTGCCATACCACATTGTGCAAACACGCCATCGGCACGCCGGACGCATACGCGGCAGTCGCTCTCGCACGTGGATTCAAAGGCATCACCTTCACCTGCCATTGCCCGCTGCCCGGCGGGTTTTCCGCCAACGTCCGGATGGCTCCGGAACAATTCGACGACTACGTGGAAATGATCGCCGCCACCCGCAAAAAGTTCGCCGGCAGATTGGATGTTAGAACCGGGCTGGAAAGCGATTATTATCCGGGTATCGAGTCATGGCTGAAGGAACTCCACGCACGGGTGCCGCTCAGCCACGTGCTCGGATCGATTCACTATCAGGTCGGCGATTACCGGAAGCTGTTCTTCACCGGCGAGATACACAGTTATCAGAAACTCTATTTCGAACACCTCGCGCTCTCTGCGGAAAGCGGACTTTTCGACACGCTCGCCCATCCGGATCTCATCAAAAACGAGTCGCCCGCCGATTGGGATTTCAATCGGCTTCGCCCGGTCATCGCACGCGCGCTCGACCGAATCGCCGCCACTGGAGTGGCCATGGAACTCAATACCAGCGGCGTGCAAAAACCGCTGCCGGAAATGAATCCATCACCGCCCCAACTCGTCATGATGCGCGAGCGCGGCATCCCCGTAGTCATCGGCGCAGACGCCCATGTCCCCGAACGCGTAGGCGATGGCTATGTGACCGCACTGCATTTGTTGCAGGCATCCGGCTACACGGAAGTCAGTTATTTTCTCGATCGCAAGCGCCAGGATGTGCCGATTCCAGACGCGCTCGCCTCACTCGGCTGAAGCAAATACCCGATTTTCAGTGCATCACATGATCTAACAGCAAGCTTTGGATAGCCAGGTAAAACTGCGAACGGTGAAAGGCGGTGCGGCGCTTGGGTGGAAACTCGTCGGGGTTGAGCGTCTCACTGGGGCCGAACCGGTATTGTTGCTCGATGGCCAGGCGCGCTTGATTCAACGCGCTATACCATTGCAGTCCGTCATCGTGGTTGATCCACAGCAGCCCGGGTCCGCCATCGGATTCCAAATGGGCGGTCGCGATGGCGGTGGTGACATGCAACAGGGCGGAGGAAAATTGTTTGTCGAGATCAGGGATAACAAAATCCTGCCAATCGGCGGTGACTTCTTCATCGGTGATGAGGTTTCCTAACCGCTCCGCAAGCGACGCCTCACAGGACAACGCGTCATTCGAAATGCCGTTGAGGAGCGCCCAATCGCCTGGCGCATCGGTATCGATCCGCAGTCCGCCTTTTAATGTCGGGGTGATTTTCACTCGGCTTTTTCCAGACTGCTGGTGAGTTGGTGGGCTTGGAGTTGTTGGGTGAAAAACTCGGCTTTTTCGCGTTCACCGGTCCAGACGATCGAGCGCCCTTGTTGATGCACTTGCAACATGAGGACGGCGGCTTTTTTCTCGTTGTAACCGAAAATTTTCGTCAAAACGTGCGTGACGTAGCCCATGAGATTCACCGGGTCATCATGGACAACGACATTCCACGGCACTGCAAGCACGGCAGATTCGCGGGTTTTGGTGAGCGTGTCGGAGTCTCCCATGGCGTTACACGTTGGCTTCCGCGTTAGCAGGGGCGTCCACCCATTTGCCATGCTCGCGGATCAGGTCGGTGAGGCGGGCGACTGCTTCATCTTCCGGAATGTTGAATTTCACGGCGGTTTTGCCGACGTAAAGGTTGATTTTTCCGGGCGCGCCGCCGACGTAGCCGAAATCGGCGTCGGCCATTTCGCCGGGACCATTCACAATGCATCCCATCACGGCGATGCGCACGCCCTTGAGGTGGCCGGTCGCTGCGCGGATTTTCTGCGTGGTGGACTGGAGATTGAAAAGCGTGCGGCCACAACTCGGGCAGGCAACGTAATCCGTCTTGAAAATGCGGGTGCCGGCGGCTTGCAGGATGTTGTAGGCGAGTCGCAATGATTGGCCGGGCGCGGTCTCACCACGGACGAGAATCGCATCGCCGATGCCATCGCAAAGCAACGATCCAAGGTTTTGGGCGGCGGGCAGAAGTGCCTCGAGGAAATCTTTATTTTCCCGCGGTGGATGCATGGTGTCCTTCAAAAGGATCGGATGCCGCGCTTGCAGTTTCGAAGCTAACAAACGAAATGCTGGAATGACTTCCATCTCAGTGCCATCGGAAACCGTAACCAAGCATGACTCCACCCGGCCATTCACCGCCGCGAGCGCCACATCGTCATGCGGATCAATCTCCAAGACCCCGGATTTTTCCGCGATGATCTCCGGTTTGAAATCACCCATAGCGGCGATCTTGTGCGCGACCGCGTTCCAGCGATCCTGGGTGGTGAAAACGCGCACTGTATTCTCCCCGCCAAGCAAATGCCCCATGATCTCAAGAGCCGAACTGCGACGCCTCTCGTAAGAGAAAGGATCGTAAGACGGCGTGAAAGAAGTAGCTGGAGCGTCCCGCTCCAGGCCGTCCAAGGAGCGTCTCGCTCCGAGGTCCCCGTCATTCCGAGATCCCGTCCAAACCGCCGAAGCATTCCCCTTCCGAGGATTCTCCAACACATAATTCACCTGATGCCTAAAATCATCCGCATCCGTGGCCACATGATCATAGTATTCCTCATGCCAGAACGAACCTGTCCTCCCCAGAATCTCATTCGCTTTTTTCGCGACGAAAGATTTCCATGATTGAACAATTTTTGCCAGATCCTGTCCTTCTTCCGGACGCAGCACCGCATGCACGTGATTGGGCATCACCGACCATGCAAACAACGTGTATCGTTCACCATCGAAGTACTTCATCGCGCTTTCCATCAGGCCTGCGATTTCCGGCTTTCTGAGAAGACACTCGCCGTGGGATTGGTTCAGTGTGGTATCGAGAAACGATTCCTGAAAACCTGCGATTTCCGATCGGATTGAAACCAGTGCTTCCAGACTGCTGCGGGAGCCACCTTGGGAAGTCAGTTCTTGCAAACGGGTGGCGAAAATCTTTTTTCGACTTTGGTAATCCTCTAAGACAGATGAGGGGATAGAGTCTTTGAGACGAAAGGTGATTGCATAGGTGGCTCCGGGGATTCGCCAGTGTGGGAGGTAAGTGGAGTCGTGCTTTTGGAGTTGGCTGAAGTCGAGGTGAATGCTCTTCGCGTCTTCTTGGAACTCGGGGCGAGACGCCCCTTGGACGCCCCAGCTACTTTCGTTATAAGGTTTCACCAGCGCCTGCGCAACCGGGATCTCATGGATGGAATCCTCGGTGAGCGAAACTCGGATGGTATCGCCGATGCCGTCCGCGAGCAACGAACCGATGCCGATGGCACTTTTGATGCGGCCGTCCTCGCCATCACCGGCTTCGGTCACACCGAGATGAATCGGATAGTTCCAATCCGGGCCCTCCGCGAGAAGGCGGGCGGCGAGCAAACGGTAGGCCTCGATCATCACTTTCGGGTTGGACGCTTTCATCGAGAAAACCAGCGCGTGATAATCGTGGTCGCGGGCGATGCGGGCGAATTCCAACGCGCTCTCCACCATGCCCAGCGGCGTATCGCCGTAGCGGTTCATAACGCGGTCCGATAGAGATCCATGGTTGGTTCCGATCCGCATGGCGCGGCCAAGATCCTTGCAGAGGCGGACCAAGGGCGTGAACTCCTCGCGGATGCGCTCCAGCTCCTCCTCATATTGGGCATCGCTGTATTCGCGGATTTCAAACTTCTTTTTATCGACGTAATTCCCCGGATTCACGCGGACTTTTTCCACCCACTTGGCGGCCTCGAGGGCGGCGTCCGGTTTGAAATGAATATCCGCGACGAGTGGCACGGTGCACCCGGCAGCACGCACCCCACGGGCGATATTTTCGAGATTCGCCGCGTAAACTTTCGTCTGAGCCGTGACGCGGACAATCTCACATCCGGCATCCGCGAGCCCGAGAATCTCGGCCACGCAAGCCTCGGTATCGCGTGTATCCGAGGTGATCATCGACTGCACCCGAATCGGGTGCTTCCCGCCAAGGCCCACATTCCCCACCATCACCTCGCGGGTGAGGCGGCGCGAAGGGTGGAGAAGATCGGGACAATAGCTCAGTGACGCGGTGGAATTCATTGATGCAGGGGATATAAACGAAAATCCGCCGCCCGGCAACGACCGCGTGCGCATCGAGCCTTTTCTGCCCGTATTTCACCACCTATGGATTCCAAGGCTTGCCGGACACCTCCGACCATCGCTATGAACGGCGCGTGGCCGGGAAAAACATTGTTTACTTCGATTTGGAAACGCAGCGCAGCTTCGGTGACGTAGGCGGGTTTTCGCAAAAGGCCAAAATGGGCATTTCCATCGCTGTAACCTACAGCACCGCCCGCGGAACCTACGAAATCTACGGCGAAAGCGAAATGGACCAACTCGCCAAGGACCTGCTCAGCGCGGATCTGGTCGTCGGCTGGAACCACCTCCAGTTCGACTACCCGGTGCTCCAGCCGTATGTCTTCCATACGCTCGCCGAACAAACGATCAACCTCGACATGATGCTGGAGCTCGAAACCATCCTCGGCTTCCGCCTCAAACTCGATTCGGTGGCATCCGCTTCACTCGGCACCGGAAAAACCGCCGATGGCCTCGACGCCCTGCGCTGGTGGCAGGAACACAAAAAATCCGGCAACTTCGCCCCCTTGCGAAAAATCGCCGAGTATTGCGCCTACGACGTCAAAGTCACCAAGTGCGTCCACGAGTTCGCCCTCGCTAACGGATTTCTCAAATACGACGACAAAAGCGGCCGCTGCGCCGAGGTCGCCGTGAATTGGGCTTAGACCCTTTGCCAAAAATTAGGTCCGCTATTCGGAATGCGTTTTGCAAACGGAGCGGATGATTTTCGGCAGGTTCATCAAGTGCTGGATCGACTCGACGAGCTTGTCGCTGAGGTCCTTGCTTTGTTTCGTGAAGTAGCCGACCAGATAGTGTCCTTTCAGGTGCTGCCAAAGTCGCTCGATCGGGTTGAAGTCGGGGCTGTATGGTGGCAAATACACCGGCTCGATGTGATGCCAACACAGGCTCTTGGTCTTATGCCAGTTGGCGTTGTCGAGCACGAGCACAACGCGTTTGCCTCGACGCTTCGGTACCTCTACGGCCATCGCGTCGAGGGATTGACCGCGCCGATGACATTCTGCCGAACGTGACTCCCCTGGTAGGCCTGGGTCGGTCGCGGGCCCCGCTTGACCCATTTATGGCGCGGCCGCGGATCTCCTTCGAACCCGGCTTCATCGCCAAAGAAGACTTCACAAACCGGGTCTTCCAACAGTCCGAGAAGCTCAAAGGCGAAGGCTTCGCGCTGGTCTTCCCAAGCTTCGCGATCCGGAGGCTCTGGCACGGGCCGGGGAATCTTACGGACGTATTCGTGCTCATGAAGGTAGCGCACGAGCGTGCGGCACCTGAGGTCGATTGCCTTTTCCTCGCGCAGCCAGCCGCAAAGTTTGACGACGGTCCAATGGGTTTCGCCCGCCAGTGAAGGATCATCAATACGGGGAAGGATGTCGGCCCCGACTTTTGCAGCTTCAAGCTTGCGGGGGCGGCCGGGGCGGGGCTTGTAGGTAAGTCCGTCGATTCCCCGTGCATTGAAGCGGGAGATCCAGAGCCGGAACATCCGGGCGCTGACGCCTTAGGATTGCGTGGGCGGGGCGAGTGTGGGTAGGTTTCTCCCGTGGCGGATTTCTCACTGACATTTCTTGGCACAGGCACATCGGTCGGCGTGCCCGTGATCGGATGCGGCTGTGCGGTTTGCAAATCGGCCGATCCACGGAACCAACGCTTGCGGTCATCGGTGCTGATGAGGGCTGGTGAGGTGGCGGTGTTGGTGGATTCCGGACCGGACTTGCGGGCACAAGCGCTACGCGAGGGACTGCGGGCGATCGATGCTGTGATTTACACGCATTCGCACTTGGACCACGTGGCCGGTTTTGATGAGTTGAGGGCGTTTTGCTGGCGCAAAGACGGACCGCTGCCATTGCATGCGACGAATGAGTGCATAGCGACCTTGCAGCAGATGTTCGGCTGGGCTTTTTCCGCGGAGAATGTGTATCTGGGCTATGTGAAGCCGGATCCGAAGCCCATCGACGGGCCGTTTTCTTATGGCAATTTGGAAATCACGCCGCTGCCTGTGGAACATGGCGCGGTGGAAACCATCGGGTTTTTATTCAAAGCTTCAGGTGCCCGTAGCATCGCTTACCTGCCCGATGTGAAACGCATCCCGCCCGCCACGATGGACCTCATCCGTGGAGTGGATGTGCTGGTGGTGGATTCGCTCCGGCCCCTCCCCCACCCGACCCATTTTTCTCTGTGCGAGGCGCTCGTGGCAATCCGCGAGGCGGAGGCGGGTGAGGCCTGGCTGACCCACCTCGGACACGAAAACGACCACGCCGTGCTGGAGGCGGAGTTACCGGCGGGCGTGCGGGTGGCTTGGGATGGCCTGCGGATCGGGCTTTGATGCGCGTGAGCCTTGCATCTCCTCAAAGCTCCACGCATATTTACCGCATGCGTTTGTTTGTTGTGGCGTGGCTGATGTTGGCGGGCGTATGGCCGCTGGCAATCGGCGCACCCGCGCCTGATTCGGTCGCAGTCCTTTACAACGAGACATCCACAGAATCGGGAAAACTCGCACGCTTTTACTGCGAGGCACGCGGCATTCCGACGGAGAATCTCATCGCTCTAAAAATGCCGGAAGCGCAGGACATTTCACGCGCCGATTACGAATCAATGATCGCCGCACCGCTGCGTAAAGAATTCGACCGTCGCGCATGGTGGAAGCGAGGTAAGAACGCCGCCGGAATCACCGCTCCGGTTCTCAACAAGATCCGCGTGCTCGTGACGGTGCGCGGTGTCCCCCTACGCATTCAGCCCGACCCAAAACCCAAGCCACCAACCGCCACGGTGCCCCCCCCTCCCCCGCAGAATCCGATGGACGATCACGATGAAGCATCGGTCGATTCCGAATTAGCACTCTTTGGTTTGGAAGGCGTGCCTCGGACAGGCGCATTGCCCAATCCATATTATAAGTCTGAAAAATCGATATCCAGCCGCGAGTTTCCGTTTCTCATCCTCACCGCACGCATCGATGCGCCGACTTATGCCACTTGCGAGCGAATGGTCCGCGATGCCATCGAAACCGAAAAAAATGGCCTCTGGGGCATGGCCTACGTGGACATCGCCAACAAGTTTCCGCAGGGCGACCAATGGTTGAAAAACGTAGTGAGCGAGAACGCGAAATTTGGAATCCCGACCGTGGTGGATCGCTTCAACGACACGCTTCCAACTTACTATCCGATGCGCCAAGCGGCTTTCTATCACGGATGGTATGATTGGAATGTGAGCGGCCCGTTTTTAAATCCCTCGTTTAAATTCCGTAAGGGCGCGATCGCCATGCACTTGCATTCATTCAGCGCCGAACAACTCCACAACCCATCGAAAAATTGGGCTGGCCCCTTGCTGGAAAAAGGCGCGGCAGTCACCATAGGCAATGTCTATGAACCTTTTCTGCATCTCACCCACGACTTCGGAATCCTCCACCAACGCCTGTTAGCCGGACATTCATGGGTGGAGGCTTGCTGGATGGCGATGCCCGCCGCATCATGGCAATGCGTGGTTTTTGGCGACCCTCTCTATCAACCTTTCAAACATCTCGACGGCAGCGGCGCGGTGATGGAAAGTGACAAGGATTTCCGCGCCCTGAGGGCCGCCACCTTACGCTGGTCGAACAATCCTAACGAGCGCCGCAAACAACTCGACATGGCGGCAGACCGAACGGGCAGCGCAGTGCTCGCCGAAGCCGTTGGCTTGGATTTGCAAGGCCATGGCTTAAGCTCCGAAGCTATCTTGTGTTTTCGCAAGGCCAAGAGCTTCTATCTCGCAGATGCGGACAAACTCCGTCAGGATTTCCACGTGATCGCCATCGACCGCTCCGCCAATCGCAAGGACCTCGCCGTCCGAGGCCTGAGAGATGCGGAAACGCGCTATCGCTCGCTCCCCGAAGCGGAATCTTTGCAAGGCTGGCTGAAAATCCTCGACCCACCAGCTCCACCGCCAGCCAATCCCACCAAGTGAACAGCTCACCAAAAATCATGATCGCCCGCAACTCCTGACATGACATACGGATTTTTGTTAGAATCAGTGTGGCATCCGCCACTGTTATTCGCGGAGACCTCCGCCGCCGCCTTGCCGCCGGAACTGGAACTTCAAGCGCTGTGGTTTTCCGGAGCGTTTGGCCGCGATTTCCGCACCACCTGCGGGAAATCCGTGAAAATCGTGCAATTCGGCGAGTGGAACCGCAGTTCAGGCCCGGATTTCATCCAAACCGCCGTCGAGATCAATGGTGAACTCCGGACCGGCCCCCTCGAACTCGATCCCGACGCCAGCTCTTGGGAAGCCCACGGACATGCCGTCAATCCGGCGTTCCGGGACGTCGTCCTCCACGTCGTGTTTCAAGCAAGTGGCCGCCGGGATTTCATCCGCACCACCGAGCACCGCGAAGTCCCCCAGGTGATCATCACCGAAATGCAACTGTCGGATGCGCTCAACCGCCCGCAGCGCGAGGTCGCCATCGCTCATCCGGGCCGCTGCATCTTTCCATTGAAACACCTCTCGCCCGGTTCGATCGAAAGCCTGCTCAATGAAGCCGCCTTGCACCGCGCCAATCTCAAAGCCTCCCGCTGGTTGAAAACCGCCGACGCCCATGGCCGCGACGCCGCTTTGTTTCAAGCCACCGCTGAAACGCTCGGCTATCGCGGCAACTCGCTGCAAATGCGTCTGCTCGCACAGCGCTCACCGCTGGCCTTGCTCAAGGCCGAGGGCGATGCCGCCGAAGCCGTGCTCTTCGGCACCGCCGGCTTTCTCTCACCCCACCTCCACGAAATGGCACCGCCCGACACCCGCGACTACCTGCGCGCCTTGTGGGACGCCTGGTGGAAAAGCCGCGCCCGCTTCGAAGTCACTGAAAACCGCGCGATCCCATGGAAAACCCACGGCCAACGCCCCGCCAACCACCCGCACCGACGGGTTGGCGCACTCACAGCACTGGTCAATGCCTGGCCCCAATACCGCCGACTGGCCCTTGCCCGTCCATTTGCCGTCAAGCCGCTCATCGATTTCCTGCAAACGCTCGACCACCCATTCTGGTCTTTCCGCCACACCCTCACCTCCGCCGCCACCCCCGGCCGGGTCTCGCTTTTTGGCCGCACCCACGCGCTGGAACTCATCGCCAATCACCTCGCGCCGCTTGCCATGCGCGAGAACGGCATGACATTTCATTCCTACCAAAAACTGCGGAACTCCACGCCTAACGATAAAGTAAAGCGCTGCTCACTGCGGCTTTTCGGCTCCAGCAAATCCGCCTTGCCATGGACCCGCCGGGTTGCTCACCACCAAGCGCTGCTCCAAGTGTATCAGGACTTCTGCCTCGAGGATTTCTCCGATTGCCAGGACTGCCCGTTTCCCGAACAACTCCTGCAATGGCGATGATTTCCCACACCACCATCACCCTGAATGGCACCTCGCATCCGCAGGAGAGCGCGGTTTCGATCACCCAATTGCTCGAAACCACCGGCCTCGCCGGCAAACCGGTCGTCGTAGAGCTGAACGAACAAGCCGTTTTTCCCCGCGACTACCCACACACCCAAGTCGAACCCGGCGCACGAGTCGAAATCGTCGCCCTCGCCGCCGGCGGCTGACCGCCCTCAAGATCCGCCTGCCCCGAGTTTCCGGGAATTTCGCCCAATTGGGATTTTTCCCTTGCCACGGAACGCCCGGGAATCCCATCGTCCGCCCGCGTCTGAAACGACGTAATTCCGGCGTAGCTCAGCGGCAGAGCGGGTGACTGTTAATCACTAGGTCCTTGGTTCGATCCCAAGCGCCGGAGCCATTTGCCCCCCCACGCCCAGGCACGACAAAAGCCGACTAATCAACTCATTCACAACGACTTGTGAAGACGATTCCGAGCCTTCCGTTGCGACAGGTTTTGACTCAGAATGACAGGAAATGCCTAAATCGAGTGACGAATCCGGTGACAACGGAATCTCGTTAGAAATACTCGGAAGCTTGGCCGCATGCTCTGTAAGCCCGTAGGCGTCCTGATCGCCATACACCGAAAGTAAAAGTTTTGCATTACGAGGTGACACATTCAACGGTGTTCAACTTTGGGGTCATGAGCGTGCGTAGATTTTAGCGAGACTGGCCAGGGCGTGCTGCCATGAGCGCTCGGAGTCCAGATGGTTTTTCAACCAGCGGATAAACTTCACAGTGCGTTGGGCGAGGCGTTGGATGCATTGCTGGAGAACAGTCAATCCGCCTCCGCCATTGCTTTTGGACTGGGCATCGCGCTTGGCGAGTGTTTTGCCTTTGCGCTTGTTTTCGATTTCGTTGCGGATGC
>CAIXKE010000081.1 GCA_903919975.1 Akkermansiaceae bacterium
CGTAGTCAAGATCGGCGTCGTGAAGCTCGCGGAATTTGTGCCGACTGGTGTAGTCGTGGTGCCGCTGGTGCCCTGATACCATTGATAGGTGAGAGGCGCGGTGCCGGACGCAGTGACGCTTAGCGTGGTGGCGCTACCGCTATTGATCGTCACCGAGGCGGGCGAAGTGGTGATCGCAGCAGGCTGATTGACCGTTACGGTGGCGGTCGAAGAATTGGCTCCCGTTGGATTGGCCGCGTTGGTGACTTTCACCCAGTAACTGGTGGTCGTAGTCAAGGTCGGCGTCGTGAAGCTCGCTGAATTTGTGCCGACTGGTGTAGTCGTGGTGCCACTGGTGCCTTGATACCATTGATAGGTGAGAGGCGCCGTGCCGGACGCAGTGACGCTTAGCGTGGTGGCGCTACCGCTATTGATCGTCACCGACGCGGGCGAAGTGGTGATCGCTGCAGGCTGATTGACCGTTACGATGGCGGTCGAAGAATTGGCTCCCGTTGGATTGGCCACATTGGTGACCTTCACCCAGTAACTGGTGGTTGCGGTCAAGCTCGGCGTCGTGAAGCTTGCGGAATTGGTGCCAACCGGAGTGGTCGTGCTGCCGCTGGTGCCCTGATACCATTGATAGGTCAAGGGTGCCGTTCCGGACGCTGTGACGCTCAGCGTGGTAGTGCTACCGCTATTGATGGTCACCGAAGCGGGAGACGTGGTGATTGAGGCTGCGACGTCGGCTTCAGTGACGGTCACCGTCGCAATCGAAGAATCCGCCCCCGTCAGGTTGGCCGCGTTGGTGACTTTCACCCAGTAACTGGTGGTCGTGGTCAAGGTCGGCGTCGTGAAGCTTGCGGAATTGGTGCCAACCGGAGTGGTCGTGGTGCCGCTGGTGCCCTGATACCATTGATAGGTGAGAGGCGCGGTGCCGGATGCCGTGACGCTCAGCGTGGTGGTCTCGCCGCTGTTGATGGTCACTGAGGCGGGTGACGTGGTGATCGCCGCGGGCTGATTGACGGTCACCGTCGCAGTCGAGGAATCAGCACCCGTCAGATTGGCGGCATTGGTGACTTTTACCCAGTAGCTGGTGGTCGTAGCCAAGGTTGGCGACGTGAAGCTTGCGGAGTCGGTGCCCACCGGGGTGGTCGTGATGCCGCTGGCACCCTGATACCATTGATAGGTGAATGGACCCGTGCCGGAGGCGGTGATTGTGAGTGTGGTAGTGGCACCACTGTTAATGGTCACCGAAGCAGGCGGCGTATCAATCGCCGCAGGTTGGTTGACCGTTACGGTTGCAGTCGAGGAATCCGCACCCGTTGGGTTGGCAGCATTGGTGACCTTCACCCAGTAACTGGTAGTGGAGGTCAAGGCCGGCGTCGTGAAGCTTGCGGAGTTGGCGCCTATCGGGGTGGTGGTGGTGCCGCTGGTTCCCTGATACCATTGATAGGTCAATGGACCCGTGCCGGATGCCGTGACGCTCAAAGTGGTGGTGCCGCCGCTGTTGATGGTCACCGAGGCAGGAGAAGCGTCAATCGCCGCAGCCACGTCGACAGGACCGCTTCCTTGCGAAACATAGGAAACCATGCCGCTGCTGTTGATGGTGACGGTGCCTTCGTAGGAACCGATACGCAAGTCGCCCGCCACCTGGCCGGCGATGTTATTCCTCGCGAGAATACGATAGAGGTCCAGAGCAAACTCAACACTACCCGCCGCTCCGAAAGATCCGAAGGAACCGGTCGTGCCTCGCTGTTGGACTCCGCCTGCAAAAGTGTTGTATCCGGTGTCTTGAATATCTTGATTGACGAACGGATTCTGATTATCGATCTGAGATACCGCGGCGGCCACAACCTCGACGGCTTCATCTAAAGACACTTCGAGCACGTTGTTTTGTGTAAAGATGTTGGTGGCTGCAGATGTCATCGCTCCATTACCTGCGGTAACTAGATCCCAAGCACCCGAACTGGGTTGACCGACCGTTCCGACTGCCGTGCGAGAATTAGAAACGTAAAGAGTCCGATGGGGATCACCGCCCTGAAGGGCACTATTGGTATTCGAGAATCCCCACACACCTGCGAGGCCCGCATAAACATCGGGGTCGCTGGCCCAGTCTGCACCGAAGGCGCTCGTAAGTGCAGTGTTGATATCAAGGAAATTGACGCGGTCAGATGCACCGGGGCCAGCCGCGGTGCCGCGGAACAAGGTGGCAGCATTGCCAATATTAGCGTAAACAGTATCAACGTCGCCATATTTCTGAAAATAGAGCACGAGGTCTCCTGCTGCGAAGTTTTCATTTTGTGCACTAAGTGGTGTCGAACCGAAAACGGATGCAACCGCACAGGCAAATATTAATGTGATAGAATTAAATTTCATAGTATGTGATGACGTGGATCGGTGACGAATAAACTTACTAGGTTGATAATTGGATTGCTGTCGGACAATTGCGTCAAACACATCTATGGGCAGCCAAAAACCTGGCAATTGCCTCAATGTGACAAAATTGTAACAATTGTGCGTTTGCTGAGATCCGGGTAATGATTGCAGAGCCGAGTGGCAAGACAGGTTACTAATTGCACATATGATTGGGAATCCTTGTGACGAATTCTTCACACGATACTCATGGGTAGGACGTGGTTCATGGCAATGATTAGGCAGTCCTCACGGAAGTTGCCGCACGAAATCAGGCCCCATAAAATCCTGATCGCAACGGACCTTCGTGGGAATCACACACCTCGATAACACTAAAAAAACGACAACACAAATAAGCATGAAAAAACTAATTAATCGTTACGCCTTGTTTTCGGCGTTTTCATTCGGTCTGGCGGCCTTACCCGCCGGCGCAGCGAACACGTTCTATGCCCCAGGAGATTTGGTGCTATATTTCCAACAGGAAGGTGGCACGAACACCGTCTATGCAAATCTCGGGAATACTGCTACCGCCTTCCGCGACGCATCATCGAACAACATTAACTTCCTTAATCTCAACTCGACGCTCACCAGCGCCTTTGGCGAGAATTGGGAGACTGATTCCTCGATCTATGCTGGTCTTGCAGGCGTATGGGGCACATCTAACACAAATAGCACATTAACCAACGGCGATCCGCACCGGACGCTCTACGTTTCCAGTTCCCGTAACTCTGTGGGAACCATCGGCAGCGCAAATTCAACTGGGTGGGATCTAGTTACAGCAGGTACCGGAGCGATGACCACTGGAGCCACCGGCATGTTTACGATGAACAACACGTTCGAGACCCAGTATGACGTGCAATCGACCGTGTCTCTCACTTCCATCTCCACAATTGACGAACAGAATCCGTTCTCATCTCCTGGCCTTCAAGGCAATGCATTCGGCGCCTTCGCGGGCGGCGTCCAGCAGAAGGGTTCTGCGTCCACCTTCGGTGACTTCGGTGGGGCTGTCGGAGAAACTGAATTCGCTCTGGACCTCTATCGCGTCCTTGCGAGAAACAATATCTCCGGCCAAGTCGCTGGCGATCTCCGCATCGGCTCGTTTGAGGGAACAGTTACCGTCGGAAGCAATGGCCAAGTTTCCTTTATGGCGATTCCTGAACCGTCCTCCACAGTTTTGATCGGCTTGACCGCCGGAGCATTCGTGCTTCGTCGCCGCCGCTCTGTCTAAATGTTATAAAACTCTTCAAACCACACTAAACAAATCAATAATATGAAGACTACAGCAATCATCGCGGGACTATCCGCATTCTCATTCGTTCCGGCACTATTGGCCGATGTGACCGTTGACATCACCGGTGCCACCGCCTTCCGTGCGGCGGCTCTGACCGCTATCCGTTCGAAATACAATGCTTCGGGCGCAGCCTATCAATTCTCGCACGACCAAGCGGCCGGTGCCTACACCGGTGCCACCCGTTCGATATTCAAAGGCACGTTTCAGGGCATCGCAGGTGTGACCACCATCCGCACCTCGTTCAACGGTTCCGTCGAAGGAATCCGCGCGCTGGTGGATAGCCCAGCGAGCGATCCTACCTACTACACCGAGATATTGGGCAACTTCGTGACCGCCGCAGCGATCGGTGGAGGAGAGACCAACAAGGACACCGTAGGCTTCGCCAAGACTACTGCCGCGTCACAATCGGAAATCGCCTTTTCGGACGTGAGCAAGGCCGCCACTCCGTATTCGGGTTTCAGCCTTCAGCCGGGCAGTTCAACCTGCGGTGTCGTGGTGTTCACCATGCTTGCCAACGAAGGATCGCCAGTCACCAACGTGACCTCGCAACAGTTCCGCGCACTCATGTCAAACGGTTTCCTCCCCCGCAGTGTATTCAGCGGAGTAGAGGCCGACAATCCGATAGGTGATGCACCCGGAGTAAACGCAGGCTATGTGTTCTCCACCGGTCGTAACGACGGATCCGGAACCCGGACCACGTATCTTGCTGAAACCGGTTACGGTATCGCCAATGCAGTGAAGCAATATGTTACTAACGTTTCCACATCCACAGCGCTGACTACGATCCAACTCGTTCCCGCCGGCGGCGTGAACGATCCGGCCCTTCCAGGTCAACTTGCTGGCAACGCGTCCACGGTCTGGAGTAATGACATCGCTGGCAATGGCGGTTACAGCAGTGGCAGCACACTTCGCACAGACATGGGCAAAACAGGTGCAGCAGTTACGGTTCTTGACGAAACGGGTGCTGATGCCTTCGGCGAGCCTGTTATAGCCGACCTTGTGACTTGGCTTTCACTCAACGATGCGACGACCGCCCGTGCCAACGGTGCGGTGGTCTGCTCTTACAATGGCGTGAAGCTCAATGACTTTGCCACCAGCGGCACGATGTCTGCAGCCGATAGAGCTAAGGTCACGGAAGGTGCCTACACCGCCTGGGGCTTCCAACAGTTGTATCGCCGAAACGATATCACCGCCGGTGACGCTGTAACGGTTTACACGGGCATCAAAACCGCCCTTGAGAATTCAGCAAACCTAGCTTCCGCCGGCATCACCATCCCCGAGATGAACGTCGGTCGTCCGTTTGACGGCGGCACGGTCGCTCCGTAATCGGGCACGTGTGTAGAGTCTACTGGGCATACACATAATCCCGAAAAGGCTGCATTAACAGCCACTCACAGGCTGGTATCGGATTTAAACCCGGTACCAGCCTTTTTTGAAAATCAGTCACACTAAATTAATCACTTGCGCCCCCTTCATCTTAAAATCGCCGCCAGCGTCATTCTATCAGTCGGAGCTTTATTTTCCATTCGACAAAATGAATCGGTCTCTTCCGTAGGGAATCATTCCGGAGATACCCGTGAATTCGGAGCCGTAAATCGGGTTAGCGGATTATCGCGTGCACATGCTGGGCAAAAGCGGAAGATCACCAGTCTGGACTCCGAAGTTCGTGCCGATTCCATAGCGGATAGATCTGCAGAGGAAGATCAATTAAATTCTTCTGATAATCTATTAGATTCAATAGACGAACCGGATGCTGTGCGGAATCAAACGCAGGAACGTGCCGTGCGTCTTGCCCCCAACGTTCGCCTTCCTGCAGCGATTATGGCTCAAGGCGATCACGAGCCTACTCCTCACCGCTGTTCTTCCGCGTCTGAGGCAGCCAACCAGACGATTGCAGATCGCTTTTACGGCGAGCTTTCATCTGGTTCGCGGGAACCCAGCAATGACTCTGAAACGGATGTGAGGCCGAAGGATCGCGGCGAACTGTTGGTCCCCACTGGACTCGAGGTGGATCGGGCAACCCAGCGGGCGAACGAAGCATATCGCGCCATGTTCGGCGATGCCGCCTACAATCGCCAATCGATGATGAGTGCGATCGAGGTTAACCTTCCGGAGCAATCTGTCGATTCCGGAAATTGATCCGTTCGGTCAAGCGCGGCGCTGCTTTTTACGAATCAATTTCCGAAGTTCAGTAGCTTTTTGTTTTGCCTCGTCGAGTTCGCCTTCCTTGAGGCCAGGAACGACATCCTCAAGAGACTTTGTGGCTGTAACTTCGCCTCGTCCGGAGGCGATCACCAGCCAACCCAGTGCTTCGATACGGGTAGCTTTGTCATTGGCGAGTGGATTGAGGAGTCGACCCAAATTACTCTGGGCTTTGAGGTGGCCGTCAAGCGCTGCCTTTCGGAACCAAAGCTCGGCGGCCTTTGCGTACTCATTCATTCCCAGGCCCATCTGGTTCATCAGGCCAAAAGTATTTTGCGCTTCAGCACTTCCACTTTCCGCGGCGATTTTTAGATAGGGAGCAGCCTTGCCGTAGTCCCGAGCGACTCCGTATTCACCGAAATAGAGAACACTACCATAAACCAATGTCGCGTCCGGAAGGTCTTGATTAGCCGATTTCGTCAGCCACTGAAGCCCTTCCGCACGCATTTCTTCCGGCGATTTTGCGGCCGCCCCGTCAGGCAAGCCATTTTCTTTTCCCGCCAGCAGCAGATTTGCGAGGTTGAGCTGGGCTTTGGCAGAGCCTTTTTCCGCCCCCTTGCGGAACCATGATGCAGCTTCGCTCTCGTTTTTTTCAACCGTTATACCGTTGCTGTAAAAATATCCGATGCCGCCGATCGCGTCGGCATGACCTTGCTCCGCAGCGACTCTCATCAATTCGAGGGATTTGGCGGGGTTCTTGGGGACTCCATTGCCGTGCAAATATGCCCGGGCGAGTTGGAACCGGCCATCGCCATCGCCGCGTTCCGCCGCTGCCTGAATTTCTAATAGTGCACCAGTGGTTGGCTCGCCCGCCCATACAGTTGTGGCGTCGAGCACTAGCAGCATGACGATCAAGGATTGTGTCTTCATTGTTCAAGTGTTTGGGAATTTGCATCAGGGACGGTCTCCTGCTTTTCGTCTTCATCCTCAGCCGATCCGCCGCCGTATCCTATCACCTCCACGGTATAGAGTGAAGCGATATCCCCCGCTGGCTTGGGTGCTTCCTGAGGCGCTTGATCCGCAGACTTATTCGTCGTCGTGGTAGCTGCTCCTGTGTTGGCCGCGCTGGTGACGGTGGTGACACTCGGAGACGCAGGCGCGGAGACTGCAGATCCAGTAGTGTTGCCACCAGCAGCAATGTTAGACGTATTGAGCACAACTTGCGCGGCAATGTTGAGGTTGCCCGTCACGCGGATGCCAGCATCACCGGCGTCAACGTATCCATTGGGCGCAATCAAGTCCACGTTGCCGGGTTTCACACCCTCGACTGCTGCGAGCACGCCAATGCCGCCACCAGTGGCCAGGCCACCAAGGTCGGTCTGCACATCGGAGGTGGTGATATCAATCAACACACGTGTGGGCGGTGCTGTGACTACTGTTCGCGGAGAGCTACCCGCAGCGATATTCCCCTCGGACGACCACATGACAATATCACCGCCGCGGAGCGTAAAGATCCGCGCTTGACCGATGTCCACGCTGCCGTAGGTGAAAGTGGAAATCGTCCCGCCGTATTCGGTAACAATTCCCGGCGGCGTTAAGGGATTGCCGAAAACCTCCGATGCCATGGTAATGCCTCCGCCTGGGACACCCACGCTGATAGCACCGCCTGAAGTGGTGCGAATTTCACGGGCACGGGTAAAGATCTCCCCCAAGGGTTTGACTTCGCCAAAGAGAGACGTCACTGCTTCAAAACCTGCGTCATAACTCCCGGTCTCGGACGCCTCGCGTCCCGCATCGCGTAACACAGCATAGTATTTCTCCAGCGCAACGATAGCCTGCTGTTCAATTGTTAGCTCGTCGAAGTCCAGTTCATTGCCGAGTTTATTCCAGTAGATAGAGTCGAATTCTTCGGGCTGTTTTAGGTAGGTGTCGATGAAACCATCTATATTCATAGAACTCATTGACATGCCTTGGGCAGGTCCATCGCCGATTGGCGCGGTGGTGCCGGTAAGGACGATGATGCCGGCTCCCTCGAACGGCAGGTTCGGATTTCGGCTGTTTCCGATACTAGTAATGCCAACACCGGTGCCATCGAAAAAGTTGGCTCCCGTTCCAAGATCCAGATTCCTGCCACTGAGGACTTCAAGCATGCCGGGCCCGTTGATCTGTATGTCTCCAGACATGGCATTCGTGCTATCTCCGGTGACGGTCGTGATAAGATCGTCACCTACGAAATTTCCGGCATTCAGGTTTCCAGCCAGACCGCGAAGGGGGGCTTTTTCGTTAAAGGAGATGATATCACGACCGGCGGACACCAAAGCCACATCGGTCTTGCGCACGTTCTGAAGATATAAACCCACGTCGGTGATATCCCGCTGTGCCATGATAAGCGACTGCTTTGGAGAGAACAGGGTGAAACCTGCGATGTCTCCACCTGTTGCAAAAATCCTGACCGGGTTCAGATCATTGAGATGCAGGATCTCATCTCCGTGTAGTGCTTGTTTGATCAGAGTTGTTCCCGCTAGATCTCGATAGGAACCGGTTTCTGAAATCGAGAGATTCAGTTTCTGGAGAATACCCACATTACTTTGAACTGCGGCCGGGCGGTCTCGTCCAATCGCGCTCTGATAAGCAAGCGGTGATTCAATGCTTGGGATTGAAGTGAGGGAGGCATCCGAGAGGTTGATCTTTGCCGAAGTCCATACTTGCACATCTCGGTTATTGATTCTTCCGGGACCGGTATTGTGAAGTCCTATAACCGATCCTGTCGCAGCGAGTTCAAGATCGCCACTAGTCGAAGGTGCCTGCGTCCAACTCCCAACAAGATTAATGTCTCCATTAAATGCCGTGCTGCGGACGTTTGGAGCCATAAGACTGAAGACACCGCTATAGGTTTGGAGGTCCATTTCATTCAGACGCAGCCATGGCTGATAGTTCGAGGCGTTGTCCGAAGAGCTGACACCATTGTAAAGATTCTGGTTGCTGAACCAAACGTCGAGGATGGAACGAGATGAAGCTCCGTCGGGAAGATTAATTTTCATACGGTGGGTCACGCTGCCTCCATAGGAAGATGAGGTGACTCCTGCTTCGGCGGAGAACGTGCTGAATGATGTCTTATACCAATACTTGTTGTTGAGTCCCTGTGGCAAGAGAAACGGGTTAGTAACTGGACCAAGAAGAATGTCACCACGGGCGGTCAAATCGAATTGGGATTTTCCGACAAAGAGGGTAGTGGGCATCCATGTGAGTGGATCAAGTGGTTCGGATCCATCTAGGAGTCCCAGCGAGCTGGATCGTGCCTCATTTGTGGTGATACTGCCTCCTGCCCGGAGAATTCCGTTTCCTCTTTCTACATAGTAGATGCCGCCATCGATGTTCCGGCCTGCAGAAATCACAATATCGCCGCCGCCGTGCTCAAGCAAACTGTCGGGATCGGGAGCCACGTTGAAATACTCGGGGGCGTCGGCGACGACGCCGAAATCGGGATTTTTCCTACGGGCTGCCATCCTGGCGTTGGTGGGAGCCACAGCGTCGAGATTAACGATATCTTCGCCCGCCGTCACGTCGATATTGCCGCCACCGAGCGTACCGATTCCCTGGAAAAAATTACTGTAATCAATCCACCATGAAGTTGATGTAGCGACATCGGTTATGTTCTCCGTATTCTGGAAACCGGGATTGGGATTGGTGCCGAAACCGCCGTCCGCAGCAATCAACCCGGTAGAGGAATCGACATAACCTCTTCGATAAAGCCAGTTTGTCGGCATTTGGCGGCTAGAGTCCACCTTGATCACTCCGTCCACTGATGTATAGCGGCCAATGTCGGATTGGGCGGAGATGGAGATATTACCACCGGCCATCGACCAGTTGGACTGATAGATCTGCTGGATGGCACCCAATGTAAGGCTGCCGCCAGACTGGCTTGGGTGGCGGCTTACTGTGGTTGGTATGACGGGAAGGACGAAATCGCCCTCGCTAAACACGGAAGTGATCGTTGGCAGTGCGACGCCGGCCGTGTAGATCGTTGAGAATGGATTACGCAGTTGCACATCCCGTCCGGCACTGATGGTAATGCTGCCGGTGCCAGTGCGAACAACCTCGAAGCGGTTTCCTCGGTTGGTGGTGGTGGAGGACAGTCGAATGGTGTCTGCGGTTTGGCCGTTGGTGCCTATGCCGGCTGCCGTACCATTGGCCAAAGTGTTGGGCACGGCGGGATAGAATTCACCGACGATAATCGAACCCTTTTCCGATTGCTTGCGATCGAGGTCGTTGATTGAAAGCACGCTTCGGAAGTTGCTGGCATTTGTATCCGCTCCAGCGGTCAATCGATAGGACCACGATTGGGTGTTAATCGGAAGGGCCCCAGATATTTTTGTTAGGCTGGCGAGCCACATCAGTGAGTGACCGTTATCCGCGAAGACCTGAGCACTTCCCTGTGCGATTGGATCGAATCCATCGCTAAGTGTGTTGTTGAATATGAGGTCACCTTGGGCGCGTATAGTCAGAATTCCAGGAGCGCTGCGGCTGCCATAGCGATAGCTAGAAAGATCCCAGTCGGCAGTAGCTAATGCTTCAATATTGGTAATTCCAGAACTAGTGTTGTTAACAAGTCCGAGGGTGAGGCTGCCACTGGAATTAATCATTTCAGCACCCGGAGCAATGACGAGTAGTGAATCGAGCGAGACGACGGCGCCATTCAGGATTCTGTCGCGCATGGCGACCTCGTTGGCATTGCCGATACCGGCCGCACCGAGGAAGCTGATGGCGTCTGTATTGATTAGGTTGCGTTGAGCGATGTTGAGAACACCGTTGGTGGGTGTATAAACCTTAAATCCCTCCGCGAGGACGGAAGACGCGCCGATGATGGTGCTCTGGATCGAACTGATCTGAATCTCATTGTTAGCAGAGGTTCGTGGAGCGCGGAGGTGAAGAGTGCCAGTGAATTTTCCTTGGAAAGCGCTAGACCCCGAAGTGTCGTAACTTCCTGCAATAAATTCTTGAACTGATAGATAGATCATGGAATCCGCCTTGAGATCGAGCAACGCTGTGGTGTTGACAGCGCCATCGCGCTGGGTCCCGGATTCGAGGAGAATTGATCCGCCCTTGCCGGCGCTATCGAATTCAAGCGCGGCGACGCTGAGTTTGGCTCCCGCAGCGAGAACAAGGTTACCTCTGGCAGCCAACGAAATGTGACCACCGGTTATTCCAGAGGCATCAATTTCCCCTGTGATATCAATATTTCCTTGGTCGGCGGAAAGGGAAAACTCATGACTTCGAATTGTGTGGTCGATGATCACGTCACCGCTGCGGATTCTAAAACTGCGGGAAGCGGTGTAGCCACCGAGATCAAGCGAGGCATCGAGAACAGCAAGTGAACCATCACCACTGGAAGTGAGAAATCCGGTGTCGAGAGTGAAAGAACCGGACGTGTGCCCCTGTGCAGCTTGGCCGCTCACGATCGCGGAGTTCGAAAACGATCCCTGCGAGGCCTTTACATTCAGGGTGCCGGCATTGCCACCGCCATCTGCAGCCGCCACTGAAACAGAGGCCCCGTCCACGAGATCGATGTTACCCGTCAGGGAATCCAGAGTGATCGAGCCCGCGTTGGCATGGCGTATAAGGTCGTTAAACTTTTTGGAAGAACCTGCTACAGATAGATTTCCACCGACCTGAACGTCTCCATTCGTTGAGCGCAGTGTGAGTTGTCCGCTGGGCAGGAGAATATCGTTGTTAGCGGAAATTGTGGCGGCTTGAAGAGTCAGACTGGCACCCAGCGCGGTCGCGGACGTGCTCGTGCCCGTGCCGCGCTCCAGCATCATTGCCTGAGCTGCGGTAATAGAATAGGATGCTCCGGCATCTCCTGTGATGAGCGGCGTCTCGGCAAGTAGATTCCCAGACATGGTGAAGGATCCTGTGCCTTGTGCAAAAATTCCATTGGATGATATCAATGATAAATTCTGATAGCCGGCTACGGTGAAACCGTTCGCACCGAGACGAATATTATCCGCATTAATTCGCAAGTTACCGGCTAATGTTGCGGGAGGAACGAGGGTGGCGGCATTGACAGAATTATTGAATGTCACATCTGTCGCATTAATGAGAACGGCTGCCTCCGAAGTCTCGTAACCGCGCAAGCCGCTGCTGATGAATGTCAAGCTATCAAGAGTCGGGCCACCCAAGACACCGCTGCCATAAAAATCTATGCTTCGATAACTCTGAAGCGTAATATTTTTAGCCTGCATCACCTTGTCCAGCGTGATTCCCTTCAACACCAAATGCGGATCAACCGCTGATCCAGTGAGTGCGCCTGACCCGTCACCGAAGACCACGCTGATTTGACCACTGCCAAGAGTGAGGTGATCCGCGCCGAGATCAAGGTCCGAAGCGAGATCTGTGCCATAGGTCGAATCAATAATAATGGATTCTCCGCTGAGAACGACTGACGAACCGATAGTCATCAGCGCCCCGGTTGATCCGGAAACACCGGTGCGCAGGATCGAAGCATCGGCATCCATCCCGACCCTCAGTAGAGTACCGTCACCCGTGACCGACAATGTTTCAGAATCGAATTTGGAGTCGCCTGAGGTCGTGATGGACGAGTTGTTTTCTATCGTTAGAGATCCGGTTGAAGCCAGAATCACATCAGAGGCGATGAGATTATCGCCAGAGTTTTCGAGAGTGAGATTGGCGGTGCGGGTTTCGATTTCTATTTTGCCGTCGCTGTTGTTACGGCGGATGCCTCCGATGAGCAGGCTGTCCGTGCCCCAAGAGGAAAGAATCGAAGTTAGCAGCGTGACTCCGCCGCCCGTGTTGGCGCCACCTGTCAGCCGGATGTCGGCGAAGCTGCTGATATCAACAATTGCTCCGAGACCCAACGAATGGGTGCGCAGTATACCATTAAGCTGGAGGGCGGAGTTGCCATGAAACACTGCGTATCCGGAATCTTGGGGAAGTTGCTGGGGCTTGCCGGTTTCCAATTTATCAGCATTTCCTCCTAGAAACTTGTTCGCCGAATAAGTTTCATAAGTCACGCGATTTTTAATCACCTCGGCAGAAGCGATTTCAAAACGTGAGACTACAACAGGAGCGGCCTGGGTCGGGTTAAAGCGATTGCCGATATAGCCGGAAACCTGAATGGAACCGTCAGGTGACACGACCTGACCACTTCCCACTCCATTTTGAGGAGTGACAATGAATGCTCCGGGCAGCAATGCGTAGCGGCGGGGCAGCAAGGTGTAGCTTCCGGCGGGTAGTCCGTTACTCGCTTCGAGAGTGATCGTATCACCGACACCAAGTCCCGAGCTCACATAACCGGGGTCGCCTGCCAGTGATTCTGCATTCGAGCCGATGTTGAACGCGTTGTAAGGAGCGAAAGCCAGTGAAGAAGTCGGAATAATTGCATAGGACTCCGCAATCTTGGACCAATAGACACTTATTGAAGGCGATTGTCCGGTGTGGCGAACTCTTGCAGACCAGGTTTCCCCGTTGAAATTGACTAGCTGTCCCGCTTGATATTCGCTACCTGCGCCCCACGCTGCGGTGGCTGATCCTAGCAGGTTCATGCTGCCGCCGTTACCTGCCACCCAGCGGGAAGCAAGCAAGTCTCCCCCGCCGGAGATGTCCACCACGGCACCGGATTGCATGTTGACGCTTTCTCCGGTTATTGAAATAAATTTTTCCGGCAAGCCGGTCAGCGTGACGTTGACGCCCCTTGGGTCGATCCATGTTTGACCGTCTGGACTATTGCCAAAAGGAGAGATCCAAGCCGATGTTCCTGCTTCTGACATTGCAGAAACTGAAGTCACGCTCGTTTCATCCAAGGTTAGATTCTTAGTGACTGGGGATGCGACGGTGGTCCCGGCAATGATATTGTAGGGCGAGTCGATATCGCTGTCGTTCGGATCAAGATCGGCTCCATCCCAACCGAGGGAGATCATGCCGAGAGGTGCCCTGAGAATGCCGCTTTGATGAATCGACGATGCGTAAATTGAGAGGTTGCCACCTGCCGAGAGAGGAATTTCTCCGCCACCAGGGGAGTGAATTGTGACCGATCCGGTTCCGGACAAGTGGTCATAGGCGAAAATAGAGAACGGAGCGAGACTTGTTGGATAGATTTTCGAGGCATTCAACGTGATATCTCCAGCAACGCTGAAAGTTCCATTCCCGCGGATGTCACCGCTGCCGGCGTCCATAATCACACGACCGATGTTCTGCAGTGAAAGTGTGCCCACATCAATGAGGTCGGCATTGAACGAAAGACTGCCGCTGCCATAGCTTGGTGCAAAATTCAGCACGTTCGTCGGGAATGCTGGGTCTTGTTGAAACGCCAAGTATGCATCGTTCGGATGCTGTGGAGCGCGGAAATCCTGGCCGATGAAGAGATAGGATGCACTGATATTGACGGTATCGTTTGCGGTAATAACCCCACCTGCGGCGAGGCGAAGCTCACCATTAACATGCAAATCGATTTTGCCATTAAACGCGACGTTTCCACCATACGGAATGGGTGATGCACCTGAAAAATACTTCCCGCCGAGGCCGAGGGACGCGAACGAGCCTTCACTGAATCGATCAATTGAAAAAAAGCCAAAGTTGCCGTAGCCATTTCCGGCGTCATCGAAAAGTCCTGTGCCTACACCCATGGAAGCATTGGGATTCAAGATCACATCGCCACTCTGTGTGACCACAAGATTGGGGTCCGCACCGGATCTGCCTTCACCGTCCCGATAGTATCGACCGGAAGAAACGAGGAGTTTTCCCCCCACTGCCGTCGGACCACCGGCACCACCTTGCAGGATGGCATCCGATAGCAACATCTGTGAGCCCGCTAGATCGATAGTGCCACCATTGCTATCAATGCGGGTCGCGACGCTCTGATACTGTATAGGCGGAGTTGTCAGGCCCGTTTGAGGATCATTGCTGATGCTCACACTGCCTGCAGTCAATGAAGCCGGGTCTAGATCCAGAATGCCTGATGTTCCAGAAACATCGAACGATGAGCCTTTTTCCGCGATGATATTTCCAGAAACAGAAATACTCCCACCGCCAAAAACCGTGCCAACACGCCTCCCGTAGGCGTCTGGTTTAAGCAGCGTAGTGCCCGCCGCCGAGAGTTGCGCAGCCTTTCCGATGTGTACGGTGGGAAGTGCCTGCGCGATGGAGAGTCTTTGGTCGGCAGTGAAAGGAAAGGATGATGCCCCCGCGATGGAAATTTTACCGCCGGGTGTGATGACGGTACCCAGCAGGGTTACTGTGCCGGCCTTGAATGAGACGCTGGCACCTGGCTCGGTGATGATCAATGATCCTGTGCCCATCATCAAATCACCACGGACTTCGAGTTGATCTAGCGTGAAAGGATCATCAGACCCTAACGCGGTAAGGCTCAGGCTGACCGCAGAGCGCAGTCCATCCGGTTTAAAAAAGGTGTTGAGTGAAATCGTCCCCGATTGCGCGGGATTTTCTTCAGCAATCAAACTCTCAGCCAATGGGTTGATTTTGGCGTTTGCTGCAATCGAAATGGCAGGAATATAGGATTCGAACTGGCTGCTGGGTGGGGTTTCAGTTGAACGCGCACCCACTCCCGTGAGCGAGTATTTGGTAAAGCCTCCCTGGTGGAAAAACTCTTCTTTGAGGTGAAGAGTCCCCGGCGTAACAGCACCGCCGATTTCGATCAGGCTTGCTTGGATATTCAAAGTGCCACCAGTTGAGCCCGAATAGCCGCGAAGGGTAGAATCCAGTGAGATCGTCCCGCCGATCACACCCAAATAACCCGGATCGATACCTGTGATCAGCGAGATCGTCCCCGCCTTGCCGTAAGTATTGACTCCCTTTTCAGAAACATAAACGCCGCCGGAAACGTCGATCATGGAGTTTTGTTCGAAGGAGGCCTGATAAGATTTGATGGCAATTTCTCCACCCGCAGTGATGACGGGTTCTTGTAGGGCCGAAGTGCTTGCCGGGCGGTCATCTGCAATCAAGCCCGCTGTCGAGAGATGGGCGGAACCACCAAGTATAAACATGCCACGGTCTGCGACGGGAGATGGGAATGGGGAGCTGCCCGTGGAATTCTGAATGGCATACTCAGCGGCAAAAGACGGCGAGATATTGAAGGTCGTGAAATTCAACTTACCTCCAGGGGCGACGACCGAACCAAAAATGGACAAGTTCGCTGCGGTGAGTGTGATGGAACCCTTGGGAGTCGTTGTGAGTGTGACATTTTCAGGCACTGTAATCGACCCATCCGGATTGATCACTTCGAGGGAGCCGAATCCTTCTTTGTCTAACAGCTCAGATGAAAGAATCACCTTTACCGTCCGCTCTGCTGGAAGGGCTGTGGGTGCGCCATCGACGAGAACAAAATCGGGAATGGTCCCGGCATCGGGATTCACTTCGAATAGGACCGCCGGAGGGGTTGGTGAGTGTTTAAAATAACTAAACGCGGTGCTCCCGGGAATCGGCAACGCCTTGTCCGCCCCAAAATCGATCTTCAGACTGCTCGGGGAGGGAGGATTGGACCGTTGTTGAGCGCCAGTTACAGTGGAGCCACGTAGATCTCCGTCGAGCGCCATGCTAGACGCGGAGAGTGAAATTTTACCACCGGACGCACCTTCAACATAGGATTCCTGATAGCTTCCGGCGTAAAACGGAGAAGTGTAGGATTCAATCGTCCCCCATTTGTTTTGCACGAACACCGATTCACCATTAAAAACACCATCGTAATGCTGATCCGGTGTCGCGTCTTTCATGGCAACCAGTCTGCCGCCCGACAGCAGCCAGGAGGTTTTCACCATACCAGCCTCATGCCTGAATGAGCCACCTGAGACATCAAGGGATGCGCCCTCGCGCAACACAATCGATCCACCCGCTTGAAGGGTAATGTTGCCGCCCACGGCCGTGAGTTGGGCAGCATTTCTTTCAATAAGGCCTGCCAGTCCGGTCACATCACCAAGTGGGGTACCTATCCAGAATTTGCCATTGAAGGACCCGGATTCGCGTATGTCCACAGTGAGGGATTTGCCGCGTAGATTGGAGTTGCGCTGCAACGGGGAATCCGCCAACTCAGCACCGCGTAATTGGATCGTAAGGAGGTTGTGTGCCAATGGAACGAAAACATCGTCGCTTCCCGCAACGTTAATTGTTGCCGATTCATCGACATAAATTTGACCTCCATCAAGTAGGAATCTCTGACTGGATCCGCTGTAAAAATTGGTGATTCCGCTTTCGACCCCACCAATCGCATTGAAGATCGTGCGGTTTCCATCCGCATCTTTGTAGGGCCAAACACCCGCTCTGATTGAAACCTCGGCATTGGGTCCTAACAAAATAGCATTTTTATCGAGATGGATGGCCAGTCCTTCAATGTTGACTTGGGATCGCTCGGGCAGGGCGACTCCAGGCACGGCCTTGGTGCTTGCGTAATCGGGAAGAATCTGGGAAACGCTTCCTGTTCCCAGTGACACCGTTCCTGTGAACTGATTGAAGAACATGGGACCGCCGGAACCTTGTTCGGTAGTACTATCAAAATTCTGGTTCGCTACCGCTCCATAGCTGGCTTTTAGGTCGATGCGTCCGTTGAGGCTCACCGAAGTGCTGCTGTCGATGATACCATATTGGCAGATGGCACGCCCGGTAATTGATGCGCTGCCAGTGAGGGCTTGAATCAGGCCAACATTGCTTGCAGAGCCGGCGTAATCACCCATCGCGCCAACCCATACATCAAGGCCGCGAAGGCTGGGATCGTTACCGTCATGTGCGGCGAATGCGACTTGAAGACCTGCGGCGAGGATGGTTTGACCAGACTCGGTCGTGATCGTTCCCGCGTTAATAACATTCGCCCCAATCAGTGAGATTCTGCCACCATTCCCACCACTGCTTGCGGGGCTGTTGAGAATAGCGCCGGCTTGCACAGTGACGTCTCCGTATTTACCGGATGCCGGCGGTTCTTCGGGCATGAAGTTAGGCGTCCCATCGGCACCACCGGGAACTTGCAAACCAGAAAACAGGAATTGGGCGTCACGGTTATTGAGCAATCCTTGTGCAATCAAATTGTCATTGATCGGCAGGGACGAGACGGTGAGGCCACGCGCGTTTACTTGGCTGCTTCCGCCGAAGATGATGCCGTTGCGGTTGATGATGTAGATTTGGCCGTCGGCCTTGATGTTGCCGAGAATCTGGGTGGGATTGGCGGAGATATCGTTGACCTTGTTGAAAGCAATCCACTGGCCGACATTTTCGCCACCCGCTTTTTGATCGAAGGTAAGGGTGGTTTCTTTGCCGACATTGAAGGTCTCCCAGTAAAGCAGGGCCTGCTGGGTAGTTTGCTTGATAGTGACCTTGGTGGTATCGGCGGGATTCGAAGGAAGCAGCTCCGCGCCGGTCCAAACGTTTTTCTGGGGATTGAGCGGATCGGTGCCGAGTGCGGCGGGATTGAGTCCGCCGACACCGACTCCGTTAGGAACGACAGGCAGTGGCGCTGTGGTGGTGCCGAGTTGGTTAGGCCCGGCGATGGCAGCGGCGCGAGCGGCGACCTGCACGGCTTTCATCGCATCGAGAGTTCGGGTGGTGCGGGCGAGAGTGTCCCGCGCGTTGGCGCGAGCCGCGTTGGTGGCGGCAGGAGTGCCGGAACTACCGAAAGTGGGGGCTCCAGCGGTGGCTGGGTTGGGATTGTCACCTGCTCCGCCGCGCAGGATATCCCCAGCATCCGCCTGCAGGCCGGTAAAGGTGATGAATAGACCGACGAACACCGGCGTGCCGTATCTCACGGGCGCGCTGAATAGAGAAGGGGTATTGAAGCGAAAACGGTTAGGTTTCATGGAAAGTCGGGGCTCAATGGCAGGACAAAGCAAGATACAGAGACTTGAAAGACTAACTGTAGATTCTCACTTCTGGCTTGAAAATCATGTGACAATTTTGTCAGATACGGACTCCGTTTGCCAAGATTCAGGGGAGCTTCATTAGCTCGATTTCATTGATAGCAAGGGGATTTTTTTCCAGTAAATCCTTGAGAAACTCCTGTCGTTTGAGAGCGGCGCGTTCCTTGCGTAGTTGTGTGACGAGATTGTCACGGATCTCATCCAGCGCAGGGGTGCGGGCTTCGCGGATGTCGAGCACTTTGAGGATGTGCCAGCCATCTGCGAGGCGGATGGGTTCGGAAACGGAACCGAGGGAAAGTTTGGGGATTTTCGCGCGTATTTCCGGCTGAATCTGGGCTTCCGTGAGCCAGCCGATTTTTCCGCCTTCGGCTGCGCTGGTTGGCTCCTCACTGGACTTGCGGGCGATGCCGGAAAAATCCGCACCTTTTCCTGCAAGCTTCTTGGAAATATCATCCACCTTGGATTTGGCAGTGGCTTGAGCCGTTCCATCCGCATCCCCCGGAGCGCTGATAAAAATCTGAGCAAGTAGAAACGAACGGGGAATCTGTAATTTTGACTTGTTAGTCTCGTAGGTTGCCTTGAGTTCATCCTCCGATGGGTACGAGGAATCTGGAGTCGAAGCAGCTTCTAGAAAACTCTCGCTGATGGCAGTTTCGCGAGCACGGACTATTTTAGAAATGACAGCCGGATCCTCATCCCACTTTTTTTCGAGGGCCAGTTTCAGAACCAATTGCTGGACTAACAGGGCGCGGACGTATTGGGCGAGAGCCGCCGGTTCTTTAACCAACTGCGCGCGCTGAGAGGAGTCCAATCCCGCCAGAGTCTCACGGAGGTCAGTGGTTCTCACCTCTATCTCGCCGATTTTTCCCAGCACTGCGGAATTTTCCGCGTGAAGCAGCGGGGCCATCAAAATGGAAAGAAGGAAGGCGCGATGGTTCATGATTTGGGTTTGAGTGCGGGAGCTGCGATGCGGTTGTCGAGGATCTTATCCTTGTATCCCTGGACGAGGTTCTCGACCTTCACTCGGGTGGTGCCGATGAACGGTTCGCGGGCGTTAATCGCCTTGCCCAACGCGTAGTTCTCAAAACGGTCGAGAATTTCACTGGAGGTGTTAAAAAGTCCGATGTTCTTTGCTTCCCTGTCTGCGATGGTGCGTTTCAAGTCAACAACTTCCGTGGCGAGTTTGGCGCGCTCTTCCTCCTTGGCTCGGGCGACTTCCGCCGCTTTTTGATACCCTACTTTCCACTTTTCCAATGCCTGGTTGAACTCGACTAACCTTTGCTCACGCTCCGCAATGCGATTATTTAACTTGGCAATCGACTCTTCAGAAGCGGCCTTTTCCGCGTTGTTTTTCTTAACAAGCGCTTCACCGTTCTTGGTTATCTCGGCTATTTTCTTCTCAAGTTCCTTACTCTTCGCTTCAGCGGCAGCCTGCGTAGCTTGAAGATTGGCATTGTCAGTCTGCACTTTCCGAAGTTGGAGCATGGTGGAGCGCAGGGACTCCTTCAGCTTCAGAGTGGGATCCGCCTCAGGAGCGGCATGACCGGTAGCAATGAAGAGTGCCAATAAAGGCAGCAGACGTTTGATAAATGTGGAATTGCTCATGAGCGTGTTAGAACTTGGCGTTGACATCGAATAGCAATACATCGGAGCTCAATGGTGGGCCTGCGATTTCATCCGAACTCATCCAACGCAGTCCGAGACGGAGGGCGGAAGTCAGGGCGAAATTCCCCCCTAAAGAAAAACCCTGAACATTGGTTCCACCACCTCCGAAATCAGAATCTGTAAAACCGTCCACCAATGCGTCAGATTCCACATAACGGTATCCAAACGCCGCTTGCCAATCGCCGAAAGACTGGAGTGCTGGCTTACCAAACTGGAAGGCCAGCAACCATGCGGTGTCTCCACCTTCAAACTCGCCGACGCCCGAACCACTTGCAGCACCGCGGTTATTGACAGCGCTTCCGGCAACACCTGATGAATCGAACGCAATGTTTTTAGTGAGTTCACCCACAAGTGATAGGCGGTAGGGATCGTAAGCATCATATTCGAGTTTGCCGGTCAGCACGATGTTGCGGAACTCTGAAGCCAGACCGAAATACTGGTATTGATATTTGTTACCAAAATCATTGGCTGCAGTACTATTATCAATATTGCGAAGTGCCATGTAGGTGTTTCCGCGCTGTGCAAAGCCGGGGCGCGTGCTGTCGGTGTCTCCCGCATCACTCGATGTGAGAGGAATGAAGGGCGACGATAGTTTACCCTCGATGTCCATGAAATCATAATAGGCCAAACCAAACTTGGCGGTCAGGTCATCGGTTATTTTCCAGTCAATACCCAACTGTGCGCCGGCCAACCATTTGTCGGTGCTTTCGAATTTCGATGGTTGATTGGACGCAAAATTGAAGTCGGTGTTGTAAACCGGGAAATAACCTGCGGTGAAGAATGTCTTGGTGGTGTCGTTGATATCCACCTTGCCACGAAGTGCGAGGCCATCGAACCCGAGGTCTTCATCCCAGAGGATTTCGGTTGAGAAGAAAGGATTGTCAAAGCGGCCAAGCATCAGAGTGAGTTCCTGGCCATCACCGGGGCCGGCGTCGTAGCTGATGAATGCCCGGTCCAACCAGACCGCATACTTCGAAAAGTTTCCGCCGCTGCTGCCGAGTGTCTGGTTGGTAGAGGTCGGGGAATTGCTGTCACCCGTAGCAATGCGTAGGCCGGCATTGAGCCCCTCGCCCAACATCACATCGGTGCCTAAACGAACACGAAGGCGGGTCCGGTTGCGTTCTTGATCCACATTGTGTTGCTGTGAGAACTGAGATCCAGAAGTGTCGAACGGAGCTCCTGTGTTGATGGAGTTGAAGTTGGGAAACGCACCGCTGTTGTCGTTTCCTTCAGGGAAAAACGTCCCTTCATACCGACCACGTATGTTGCCAAAAGGTCGAAACTTCGATGTCCAGTCCGGCACAGATTCTCTGGACCAACTTTCCTCCCGCGCATAGGCCATGAGCTCTTGTTTGATCTGATCTCGCATCTGGTTACGCACGACCTCGGGAATATAGGTGATGCGGGCTTCCTCCTCAGGTGTGGGCTCCGGCGGAAGTGCTGCAATATCAGCTTGTGCAGCAGCAACCTGATGTGCGGCGAGGGCATCCGCCTCCGCCTGTTGAATCATTTCGGCGGCTTCTACTTGGGTCAGCACCCCTTTCTCCACGAGTCGGTTGATTAGATTGATGGTGACATTCGGAGATGGTGCCGCTACATCCTTGGGTTTCGGTTCGGCGGGAAGGTCACCAGGCATCGGCGCGTCAATCGTGGGATCAAGTGTTTCGCTGAAAGGCTTCGTTTCCGGGACGGGATTCAGGGGGACAGTTTCGGTGGCAACTTCATCCTCAGCGGCAGCGGTCGCTGTCAGACATGATGCAGCGAAGAGGGAAATGTAAGTGGAACGGAGCAGATGCATGGGCTTGGAGTATTCAGATGGCTGGCTTGCTTGCTGTAATTCGCAAATTGATAGGCATTGGCATATCGGCTGGCGGAGGCTGCGGCAGTAACAAGCCAGTCAGAACTTTGTTTCGAATGGCTTGATCTATGCCAGGATTACCGGAGGAACCAACGAGTTGAGCGCGAGTAATGCGGCCTTCGGAATCGGCCCATATCTTGACCTGAAGTGATAGAGTGGCACTACGGGTGGTTGCATTACTGCTGAGTGCCTGACGGATAGTGGATTGCACCTTGGCGGCATACCAACCGAACTTGCTGGCAGAGACGCGCCTGCCTAGTCCACCCTTGCCACCACCACCACCGCCGCCAATGGCGGGTCCAGTTCCTCCGGCAGAACCGGGACCGAGATCGAGGTCTGAGGGTGGCTCGGGTGCTGAATCATCGGGGGAAGGTTCATCCTCGGGAACGGGTTCCTGCACCATCATATCTTCCTCCTCGGGTGGAGGCGGTTCGTTTTGTGGAGGTGGGGCGGGCGGTGGCGTGACTGGCGGCGGTGGCGGCGGCAGTGTGATCGTGATACTTTCCTCGGCCTTGGGTTTGGAACGTGGCTTGGATCCGCGCGAGACAAACCAAATGGCACCGACGATAAGTGCTACAACAAGCATCACCAAAGGAAGCGGATTGGCTTCCTTGCGCTTGCGTTTTTTAGGTGTAGGAACGGTGGACATTGTCACTTGGTAGGTTGTGTCGCCAATGCAATCTGAGTGATGCCGACGCGACCAAGAACGTCGAGCACATCCATAACGAGTTGATATTGATTAGATCGATCACCGCGCAAAACGACGGGCACATCTGGGGTCGCTGCCTTGATCGCGGTGAGGCGGCTTTCTAGGTCAGCGAGGGTGACTGGCGTGGTGTTAAGCTTGAGGTTACCCGATGGATCGATGGTAACGGCCTGGGTCTTCGGCATGTCAAGCTTCTGGGTGGCAGGCTTGCTGTTGGCCGACGGCAAGTTCACTTTCACACCCTGAACACCGGCGGTGGTCATAATGATAAAGATGAGCAGAAGGACAAGATACAAGTCCACCATCGGGGTGACGTTGATGTCATCGAAATCTTTCTCTTCAGCGGAGGCCATAGTAGTTGGTTGAGTTAGGGAGGATTAGGCCTCGTTTTTCGGGCGGTAGAACTCGGCCATCTTGGCGACGAACTCATCAATGAAAACCTGCATGGTAGCGATCACGTTCTTGATGCGTCCGTTCAAGTAACTGTAAATGAAAAGCGCCGGAATCGCGACGACGAGGCCGACAACGGTGGCCAGAAGCGCAGAGGCAATACCGGGTGCAATTGAGTTGACGTTCACCTCGCCGGACTTCGCGATGATGGCGAAGGTGATCATTACGCCGACCACGGTACCCAAAAGTCCTACATAGGGTCCGCCCGCCACGCTAATCGTGAGGTAAACGAGTCCGTTGGTAAGTCGGTGATTTTCATGAACCAATCCGGCGTCAAGGCTGGCTCGAATGGCTTGAATGGAGCGACCGGGGAGCCCCTCCTGTTTGTCGCTCATCTTGTGCAGGCGGTGACTGATCTCCTCAGCGCCGATGTGATAGATATGGTAAAGAGGCGAATCCTTCATCAGGTCCTGATCTTCTTCGTCCACAACGCCACCCATGCTACTGACGCTGGATGAGTCCGAATGGTCAAGTGCGGTGATATCGTTGGAGAGGGACTTCCATTGCTTGAGGAAAATTTTGTTGCCTTTATCGATCTTGTTGAGATAGGCGAACTTCTTGATGGCGACCGTCCAGCCAACGATGATCATAATGACGCAGATACCGATGGCAATCCATCCGTCGAACATCATGTTATTGGCGATGTCACCGAAGAGCATGAGGTGCTCCATCAAGTGGCCGCCGCCCGCTTCGCCTCCTTCGGTGGCTCCCGCGGAGAGCAGTTTCAGAGCGGCCTCGGTGCCGCTCTGATTAATGAAGGCGAGTTTGACCGAAGCAACATCAAGTGATGTATTATAGAGGTTAAGTTCGTCAATGTCTCCGGCGAAGCCCGATATTGACGCGCCTAGGGTGATCGGCCCGTCGAGTGCGGGCAGTCCGGCGCTGGCCGTGCCGTATGGTTCGCCGTTGACCATGATCTTCACCGACGCGCCTTCGGCAACGATGGTGATGTGGTTCCAGGAATTGGCGGCGATGGGATTGCCCGCGGCACTGCGGGTGCCGCCCAACTGCACAACAGGCACTCCGTTATCCAACAAGATCTTGAACGCCTCCGCACCTTCGCCGCGAGAAAGTATAACGGCATTGGCCTGAGGCATTGCAAACTTCACCCACAACGAGATCGTCGCACTGCCACCCGCAGACCAAGCCAGACTTTCGGCGGCTTTGAGTGAGAGAGGATTTGCTCCCGTGAAACGGGCACCCGAACCGATAATAGCGCCATCGGCTTCCAGAGTTGGGGCTGCGGCATCGTTGCTATTGGAAGTCGCATCGACCGGATCGGATCCGGATTCGGAAAAGTGATAGACTGCGGATAGTTTCTTGCCATACGCATCCTCAATTTTGCCGGGAACTGGTGCGTCAGGGTTACCGAAGTAGAGGAAAAGGGTATCTTTCTTGATCTCCGGAATTTTCACCCAGACGAAAGCTTCTCCTAACAAACCATCGTAACGCTCAACGTGGTGTGGCAGCACCGTCTTGCCATCCGAGGAAATGATTCGCAGATCACCGCCATCCTCACGGGCGGAGGAAAACACGGAACTGTCCGCAAGGCGTAGCAGTAAAGTCACCTCCCCTTCCGCCCCTGATAATGCGGATGGATCCACCGTGAGTGGCTGGCGCTGCGTCCAATCATTGTTCCACCATGCGGCTTTCTCTTCTTTCGCTCCGGCACTGCCCGACGACAGCATGAACACGACGACAACACCCACGGCAAGAGTTTGATTTATTAATTGATTCATATTGAAAGGATAAAAATATTGTAATTAAAAGTCCACCCAGCCACGAAAGGTAAGCAAGGAGGAACCGACTTCAGCGTTAAGCTGTTCGACCAATGGAAATGCCAAATCGAGGGACCCGTTGTAGTGTTCAGCAATTTTGATCCGTGTTCCCAAGCCGACGCTTCCAAACCAAAAAGTTGAATCCTGACCTGGTAACGTGTCATTGCTATCGACTACTCCGCCTTCGGCAAAACCGTGAAATCTCCATTCGTTTTGGGGTGTAGGCGAAGTATCACCCTTACCGATCAAGGTCGGGCTACGCACTTCAAGAGTGGTGAAAACACCGCTATCACCCAGCGAGGTGGCTTCAAGATAACCGCGCACGCTGCTCAAGCCCCCGCCCGCGATCTGTTCGTTGTTGATCAATGATTGACCTGAAATCTGTCCCTGAATTTTGACAAAAACCTGGTTGTCCCCGACGATATCGCGGGTATGGGAGGCATCCGCGCGGAAGGTGCAAAATGCCCCGGACGCGCCATAGCGTTTATTCGCGAATTCAGTCTCACTGCTTCCCATTCCACGAAGATGCATGGTGAGTGCCGCGTTAAAATCCGTGAAATATTTGTCAGCGCTCCACCTCGCGTAATAGGACGTACTCAGGGGATAATACTCGATGGGGGATGATATGGTATCCGGGCCGATCACGATATCTTCGGAATAGTTTTTGTAGTCGATTCCGAAGCTGAATGTTTGATAGAAATTCTGTGTATTTGGCAGATCCACCATGATCCGGGCGCCGATCGTTTCACCATTTCCGCCAACCGCCGCACCGGTGATGGTGGAGACATCACTATTTTGTTTGGTGCCCTGCACCATCAGGCTGAGATTATCCGAGATCCGTGCTAGGTAATAGCCGGAGAGAACCTTGGCATCGTCGATATTTTCCGGGGCGATCTGAAAGCTCAGTCCCAGGGTATGACCCAGTTGGAACAAATTGCCATAACTCAGGGATCCGTTGAAGCGTGTTTTCGTTGTGTCCGCACTGTAGCGGTTGTTGAGTTCGAAGGAGCCATGAAGCGGGAATTCATCCTCCACATTGAGATCAATATCCACGGTTCCCGGCTCCATCCCGGACCGGAGTTCAGGTGTGATGCGGCGGTCCGGCAACCGGTTGACCGCAACCATTTCCCTGCCGACTTGAGTGAGGTTCGGAACCGTGCCCTCGGCGAGCGACGGGATTTCACGTTTGATCCGGCTGGGGAGAAACCACTTTGCGCCATTCACGCGCAAGTGGCCTAATTTCCCTTCGGAAACTTCAATCCGGATGACTCCGCGGCGTGGATCTTGCTGAGGAACGATCACAGAAACCGTTTGAAATCCCTTGTCGTGATAAGCTTTCTCCAACGTCTGCCGAGCTTTTTCCACATCATCGGGAGTGCGGCCAGGGCCAAGAAACGGATAAACCGCTTCTTCGATATCCAATGACTTCAGCAGCTTGGCGCCATCGACCCGATATTGGCGGATATAAAAACGCGGGCTGTCTTGAGCAGCGCCATTAGAGGCCAATATACAGCTTGCCGCAAGCCCGGAACAAACCGTTGTGGCGCGGCAAAAAAGCCGAAACCGAGCGAACCCGGATTTGATGGTGATTGTGGAAAGCATGCCGATAGCCGCAGTGACAAAGAACACAGGGCTTATTTCGCGCTTGCACCACTTACTCAAGGGCCTGCATGTGACGATCCTGTCACAATGACGCAGAACCCTTCAAATAATGGCATTGTGGCAGCTGAAAATCCGGCATTTAAATTACGACAGCAACATCGGTGCGGGCGGCGGCGTGAACACCGGATGAAACGGGCTGTTTGAAAAACGGATGTCTAGGCATGAGCTATTCTAGGTGTTAGATAATAATTACTTAGCTTTCGACGTGGTCTTTCATACGGTAGCTGGAGCCTTCGAGAACGACGGTGTGGCCGTGGTGATGGCGGCAAGGTTGCCTTTGAGATGAACGACGACCGGAACGCGTTGGTGTTCCGGCTTGCGCAGGTTTGCGAAAGCCACGGATGGCGGATTCACGCCTGGGTGCTGATGGGCAACCACTTCCAACTGCTTCTGGAAACACCGCAGGCCAATCTGGTTTCCGGCATAAAATACCTGATGGGCACGTTCAGTCAGGGGCGGAACCGTGCCAGGTTAAGGCGGGGGCATGTTTTTCAAGGACGTTACAAGGCGGTGCCGGTGAACGGAACGGAGGCCGATGCCTATTATTTCAAGATTGTTGCGGAATACATGTAATGGGTTGGTCGAAATTCGGGAAAAGAAATTGCCAGTGTTTACCGGTGCTCGGCAGTGGCTATCCGAAGGGAAGCTCTGAGGATGTGCGGGCGTCTTCGGCGGCTAGGCGCTCGTGGGCAGCATCCAGGTAGTGGGAGTCCAACTCGATGCCGGTGAATGAAGTCAATTTCTGGCGACGGGCGGCAATGGCCGAGCTGCCGATACCGAGAAAGGGATCCAGCAAGCGGGTTGCAACACCCTTGCCATGAAGGCGGATGCATTGTTCGACAAGTGCCACCGGAAAAGTCGCCGGATGAGGCCGGTCCTTATCTCGGGAGTTGATCGTTTCATAGGGAATGAACCAATTGTTACCACGGCACCGCAGGTCCGCTCCGCCGGTATGCCCCCAGCGGGCAATGTTCGACTTGTGAACATACGGCACGCCGGCAGCACGGCGGTCGAGCTCGACATTGCCGTTTTTAGTTAGATGAAAGACATACTCATGGCAATCGTTGACATAGCGCTTCGAGTTGATCGGCTTGAAATGCCCGGCGCTGATTTGCTCTCCAACGGGTGTCGATATGGTGACGGATTTGATCCAGTGAAAGGTGTTCTGCAGGACAAACAGCGGATTATCTCCGTCCGTTAGGGCAAGGATCAACTGGTGCGGCATCAGCGGATTCGCGGGTGCCGCGCCTACATTGAGGAAAAACGAGGCATCATCCGTCATCACACGTTTCACCTCGCCAGCCCAAGCCTTGCACCAAGCGAGGAACTCCTCGCGCGGCGCGGTGTCCTTGAAACTCTTGTAGGAAATACCGAGATTATAGGGCGGCGAGGTAACAACCAAATCGACACTCCCCTCCCCGAGGCTCGGAAGAACCTTGAGACAATCACCATTAAGGAGATTCATAAGTCCTATAAATCCTATTGCACTTACGCATGATGCAACAAAATCGAATTCGCCCCAAAATGATCTGACAGAATATCCGATACGATGACAATCGGATTACCAGGGCGGATGAGTTCTTCCTTCAGGAGTTGGGCCGTCACGCGCTGGATGGTTTCCTCGATACCGGAAGAAAATGCCAGCTTGATGGCGCGCACGCCACGAGTGAGGGCGAGCTTGCGGCAGACACTTTCCTTCGGGGTGATCGCATAAAACCCCGAGGTGCGGGGGCGCAACATGGCCACATGGTTGGCAAGCACACCACGGCGGGTCAGCACGACGAGGCAGGCATCCGGCAATGAGTCCGCCAAGGTGACCGCGGCACGGGCGACTTTCTGCCGCTCCTCGCGCATCAGCATCGCATGGCCGAAGCCTTGGCCACTGGAGCGCTCCATCCGGGAGGAAATCCGAACAAGCGCTTCCACGCAGCGCTCGGGATAGCGCCCAACGGAGGTTTCGCCGGACAACATCAAGCAGTCGGCCTCCTCATAGGCGGCGTTCATCACATCGGTGACCTCCGCGCGGGTGGGCGTGGGGTTGGTGATCATCGATTCGAGAAGTTGGGTGGCCACGATCACGCGTTTGCCGAGTTCATGGCAACGCTTGACGATGCGGCGCTGAAGTAAGGGAAGCTCCTCGAATTCAACCTCGGTGCCCAGGTCGCCGCGGGCAATCATGATGACATCGGCCTCACTGATGATCGCGTCGATATTGCGGATCGCTTCCTGGTCCTCGATCTTGGCGACGAGTTGGGCGTCACCTTCCAAGGCGATCATGGCATCCCGCAGCTCTCGAACGTGGGCTGCATCACGAACGAAAGACCCGGCGATGTAATCAGCTTCGCACTCGACTGCGAGAGCCAGATCCTTGTGGTCTTTTTCCGTTAGAGCAGGAAGATTGAGCCGCACGCCGGGGAGATTGATGTGGCGTCGGGAGCCCATAGTGCCCGGGGTTTTCACATGGCAGAGGATGCGGTCCGCCTCGACCACGTCGATGCGCATAAGTAGTGCGCCGTTGTCCACGACGAGTGTATTTCCAACCTCCACATCAGCCATGAGACCATCGTAGTTGACCGTTGTGGATTTTTCGACGGTGGCTTCGGTGCCATTTTTACGAAACTCAACGGTATCACCATCGGCCAGCGTGATTGGCTCGACTAGATCGCCAGTGCGGATCGACGGGCCGGTGAGATCGAAAAGCACTGCGATGTGCGCATTGAAATGTTGGGCCTGGCGACGGACTCGTTTCACCATTTCCGCCGCCCATTCATGTTTCGCATGGCTCATGTTCAGTCGGAACACATTGGTTCCTGCCACCATGAGCTTACCGATCATTTCCTCAGACTCCGTGGCGGGGCCGAGTGTGCAGATGATTTTTGTTTTACGGGTCATCTTGTCATTTCATGTTTGAGATTCGAATCATCCTTGATCGAGTGGTTTCTCGGTTTTGGCATCGATGATAAAGAAGCGTTCGCGGTTCAACGTTGGATCCGAGCGGAAAATGAGACGACCGGAGTGCGAACGCTCGAGCTCGACGAGCAGCTTGGAATCCTCACTCTTGAAGCGGTTGAGCACATCGCTGTTCACGATGACGACGATATCTCCGAGAGTGTCGCGGTTTTTCTGAATGACAGTGTTGAGGCGGCGTTGGATCTCCACGGACATCGTCATCGGAGTTTTCACGCGGCCACGGCCTTGGCAATACGGGCAGGGCTCATACATCGAGTCACGCAAAGATTCATTGAGGCGTTGACGGGTCATTTCCATCAGGCCGATGGGCGAGATCTGCAGCACCTGGGTCTTTGCCTTGTCTTTCTTGAGACGATCCTTAATCGCCTTGTAAACCGTCTGCTGGTCCTTGCGGTGGCGCATGTCGATGAGGTCGATGACAACCAATCCACCAATGTTGCGGAGGCGGAGTTGGCGGGCGACCTCGCGGGCGGCTTCGACATTGGTTTCAAGGATCATTTTATCCACATCCTTCGATCCGCGATTGCGGCCGGTGTTGACGTCGATGGCAATGAGAGCCTCGGTTTCGTCGATGACGATGTAACCGCCACATGGGAGCCAGACTTGGCGGGAGAATGCTTCGTCGATCTGTTTCTGAATGCCGACACGCTCGAAGATCGGCTGGGTGGCGGTGGGAAGGTGGTGAACGCGGCGCTTGGCACGACGGGAAATTTTCCCGGCGATCTCGCGGATCATCTCAGTGGTTTCCGCATCATCGCAAAGAACTTGATTGATCTCGTCAGTCAGGAAATCGCGGGCGGTGCGCTCGATGAGACCGGGCTCTTGGAAAATGCAGCAAGGGGCTGGATTGTTGGCACGGCGGGCTTCGATCTCGTCCCATTGCTCAAGCAGCATCGCGAGGTCGCGTACGAAATGGCGGGCGCGGGTGCCTTGGGCGACGGTGCGCATGATGATTCCCATACCTTCGGGAACCGAAAGTTTCTGGACGATTTTACGGAGGCGGGCGCGCTCTTTGGGATCATCGATCTTACGGGAAATACCGAACTGCTCGGTGTATGGCATGAGCACAAGGTAGCGGCCGGCCAGGGAGATGTTGGTGGTGACGCGCGGACCCTTGGTGCCGATCGGCCCCTTGGAAACTTGAATCACGATCTCGGATCCAATTGGATAGATATCAGGAATATCCTTGGAGGTGATTTTTTTCTGCTGCTTCTTTTTGCCTTCGCGTTGGATCTCTTCAAGCCCGGCATCGAGCGCGGCGGGAATCGCGTCCCAGAAGTGAAGGAAAGCATTTTTATCGAGGCCGATGTCCACGAACATCGCTTTAAGACCACCCTCGATGTTTTTGACGCGTCCCTTGAAGATGCCGCCGACGATGTTCTGATCGCCCTCTCGTTCGACGGTGTATTCTTCAAGCACCCCGTCTTCGAGCAGAGCGACCCGCCGTTCGAGTTTCTCGACATTGACAATGATGGTGTTGCCGCGTGTGGGATCAGGTTTACCGATGCCAAGGAGTCTTTTGATGTGTTGGATCATGATGGTGATTATAAAGGTGAAGTGTTTTTTGTTAGTGTGAATGAATAAATCATGGTTCGGGCACGGGAACGGCTTTGGGAATAACCGTGCCTTCGTCATCGATTTCTGGTGTGAGAGTGGGTGTGGGCGTGTCGGCGTTATCCGCAGGACGGGAAATGGTTTCCGAAGTCGCCTCGGCGACTTCATCGCCGGTTTCGACGACATCCTGAATTTCGGTAGCGTTGATGGCCGCGAGCACATCCGCAGGAAGGGGAATCGCTTCGATGCGGTCGGTGTTTCCGACGAATTCGGTTTGGGGAGCGAGAGGCAATTTCATGCCCTCATTCTGAGCAAAAAGGCCGCTGTAAATGAGGTGAACGAGTGGGCCGCAGACACCACCGCCTGAGCCGCCATTCTGAACCAGCACGCACACGGCATATTGTGGGTTTTCATAGGGCGCGAAACTGATGACCCATGAGTTATTGGATTTCTTACCGTTATCAGTCGTCTGGGCGGTGCCGGTTTTGGCGGCGACTTCCATTCCGGGCATCCGGACTTTCCCAGCGGTGCCGCCGGGGACATTGACGGCCATCCACATGCCTTTGCGAATGAGTTCGAAATCCTTGGGTTTAATTCCGGCTTCAATGAGATCGACGACGAGCTTTGGTTTATCGGGAATGATGACGCCGCCATCCTCGGAGACAGCCTTGCGAACTATGCGCGGCTGATAGTATTTTCCACCATTGGCGACGCAGGCAGTCATGGCGCAGAGTTGGAGGGGCGTGGCCATGGTGTCTCCTTGACCGATGGAGAGAAAGGCGGAGAGGACCGGAGTCATGGCCGCGCTGGGATTGGCGGCGCGCCAAACACTACTACCGGGCAGAATTCCGGGTTTTTCACCGGGAAGTTCGACTTTGGTGCGCTTGCCGAAGCCGACCATCTGGCAACCTTCAACCATGGCCTTCCAACCCATGGTGTTGGCAAGTTTGTTAAAATATGGATTGCAGGATTGTTGCAGAGCTTTCGATAGGTTGAGCGTTCCATGGCTGCCTTTATGCATGTTCCAAATCCAACAACCGACGTTATGATTTCCGTAGGCTACGTAACCGGTGCAGGAAAATGAATTTCCGGACAATCCTTTGAGCGCTCCGGAAATAGCGGTGGCGACTTTCATGGTGGAGCCCGGGGCGAATTCAGAAATGACGCGGTTGGTCAGGGGTGAGAGCTGTTTGTTTTCACGATACCCTTTCCAGCGGTCAGCCGAGATACTGGGAATGAATGCATTCGGATCGTAGTCGGGCACCGATGCCATCGCCAGCACCTCGCCGGTATTGACGTCCATGATCACTCCAGCCGCGCGACCGGCGCGGCGCAAAACGTTTTCAAGGAGATATTGCTTGTGGGCGTCGATGGCGAGTTGGACTTTCGCCCCGACGCCGGGCTTGGTATAGTCCGTCATGCGGAGCGTGCGGCCCTTTTCGTCTTTGACGATGGTTTTACTGCCCTCGGGACCGCGAAGCACGTCATCCATGCTGGCCTCCACGCCGGCAATTCCTTTTTCATCGCCGATGTAATGATTGTAGCGACGGGTATCGCTCTCTGGAACATCGCCTTTTTCCCATTGTTTCAAATAGCCGAGAACATGGCTGGCGAGCGAATTGAAAGGGTATTTGCGCTGCGGACGGATGCTGACGTAAACTCCCGGCAGTGCAAGATTGTGTTCGGCGATTTTCGAGAACTGATCATAACTGAGGTCCGTGCGGTAACTATAAGGAATGAGACCTCCATGAGTGAGGAAATGGGTGCGGAGGTCGCTGGCCTTGAAGTTCTTTGCAAGACCGATTTGCCGGAGGCGGCCGATCGTGCTCGCTTCACCATCCTTGACGATGGAGACGATATCTTTTTCCTCTTTGGATCGATCCATGCCGTCTTTTTTTGTTAGGCGGACAATCTTCGGATCGCTTTCGTGTTGGGCAAGGTAAGCGTCGCGGATCTCGTCAAGGTTGAAAGAGACTTCATACTTGCGGATGTTGCGGGCCAAAGTGATGCCATTGCGATCGGTAATTTCACCACGGATTCCTGGCTCGCGAATGGTGACAGTGCGATTGCCGGGGACTTGATTGAGAAACTCCGTCCGGCGCTCGATCTGGAATTCGTGGAGACGGTTCAACAGCACGCCGAACCCGACCAACACGAGGGCGGTCAAAAGATATAGGCGAAGACGGTAACCGGGTTCCATGGGATCAGTATGCCCTGCGGCGGCGGTTGCGACGATCCGCTTCAGGATTGATGGAATGCTGGCATTTCTTGGCGATGAAGAAGAGCAACCCGAAGACGACTGGAGAAATGAGCATGGTTAAAATAGCGGTGTAAACCATTTGCATGACGGTCGACTTGGTAAGAATCAAATCTCCTCGGATAAAGTTGATGATGGCGTACTCTACTGCTAGATATAGCAGGACGGCTACCCCTGAAAGCATGGCGGAGAATTGCCACTTTCCTTGTTTGAATAGCGGTTGGAGACCTTGCATGAGGAAACCCATGCCACCGAAGAGCAGGATGGAGTATCCGAAACGCAGGGACTCAACCTGCTGGGTATAGACCTCCGGATCTCCACCGTGGGGACCAAGCGCGCACTGGGCGTCCCAAAAGAAGCCGCCGATAAAAGCCAGCAGAAGCATCGTGGGCGAACTGATGGTCACGGCGCAGCAGAGAAACACGAGTTGGACAAACAGAATTCGCGAATCATACAGTCCGGTGAACGCCGGAAGAAACTGCTGGATGATAAAAGCGGCAAGCAGCAACAAAATGGTGATGGCGGAGTAACGGATCATGGGAGTGTCATGATTCGGTGGAGAGGACCACAAATACCGCGCCAAGGTTCGCGAAGTTCACGGCAGGGCGGACGCGTGCCTCGGAGTCCAACGCACCTTTTTCGACGGATTCGATGGTTCCAAGAAGAATATTGGGCTGAAAAATACCACCCCGGCCGGTGGTGAACACGCGTTGGCCCGGACGAACGGAAGCGTTGGCTGATAGAAAACGCAGGCGCAGCATGGGATCTCCTTCGAAACCTCCACGCTGACCATTGAGGATTCCGACTTCCGTTGATCCTTCGACCCGTGCTGCCACCTGACATTTCTCATCGGTTAGAAGAAGCACGGATGATCGGTCTCCGCCATTGTCGATACGGTCGATTTTCCCGACAAGACCTTCGTTAGAAAGCACTGAAAGCTGAGTGCCGATACCACGCTTGGAGCCGGCGTCGATTTCCACCGTCTGCCACCAGGTGGTGGGGTTCCGACGAATCACGCTGGCGGCGACTACATCGAAATGAGTGGCTTTCTTGAAAGCCAGCGCATGGCGAAGTTGTTTGTTTTCATCCTCGATGATGCGGAAACGGGATTCGATGAGACGCAGTCGGCCGAGTTGCTCGCGCGTCTCTTGAAGTTCGATTTCGAGTGCCTTCGAATGGCGGGTTTCTTCGAGAAACGCGCGGGCCTGGGTTTCCATTTTCGACCCGGACCTCAGGAACGGCGACATCGCCGAGTAATAGGTGGCTTGGATCTCACGCACGCTGCGATCACTCCGCGTGAGCGCCCAGACAGCACCTCCGAGGAAGAGCAACAATGCGAACAGATTGAGCGGCTTCATGGCCGGATATTGCCCACTGGAACGCTTAGCGATCCGAGTTGGTGACCCGCTTCAGGAGGGAGAGTTCCTGAAGCGCTTTGCCAGTGCCTTCGGCCACGGCGCTGAGTGGATCCTCGGCGATGTGGACGGGAAGCCCGGTTTCCTCGCGGAGAAGGCGGTCAAGCCCCTTGAGCAACGCTCCTCCGCCAGCCAATACGATACCGCGATCCACGAGGTCGGCAGCGAGCTCCGGCGGGCAACGTTCGAGGGTGGTGCGGACTGCATCAACAATCGTGCTGAGTGGGTCCGCCATAGCCTCGCGTATTTCCTGCGAGGTGATGGTGATGGTTTTAGGAAGTCCGGCCACAAGATCCCGGCCCTTGACTTCCATAGTCAGTTCCTTGGGCAGCGGCGCGGCCGAGCCAAGACGGATTTTGATGTCTTCAGAAGTGCGTTCGCCAATCATCAGATTGTAGGCGCGCTTCATGTATTGAATGATCGCCTCGTCAAGTTCGTCACCGGCGGTGCGAACGCTACGAGCGTAAACGATGCCGGAGAGGGAAATCAGCGCCACTTCGGTGGTGCCGCCACCGATATCGACGATCATGTTGCCGGAGGCCTCTTGAACTGGCAGGCCGACGCCGATTGCGGCGGCCATCGGCTCCTCAATCAGGTAAACTTCGCGGGCACCGGCTTGTTCGGCGGATTCGCGGACGGCGCGACGCTCGACTTCGGTGATGCCGGAAGGGATGGCGATGAGGACCCGGGGATTCGAGCGGCGTCCTTTGTTCACCTTGCGGATGAAATGACGGAGCATCGCCTCGGTGACCTCGAAATCCGCGATGACGCCGTCCTTGAGCGGGCGGATCGCGACAATATTGCCCGGCGTTCGGCCAAGCATGCGTTTGGCATCATCCCCGACAGCCAGGACCTCATTGGTGCCGGCTTTGACCGCGACGACAGATGGTTCGCGCAAGACGATACCGTGGTCCTTGACGTTAATCAGAGTATTTGCGGTGCCTAAGTCGATGCCGATATCATTGGAAAACAAGTTTCCGAAAAGCTTTTTAAACATGGAAGTTGTTGAAAATAAGAGAGTCTGGAGAAATCGTGATGGGCCGATTGTTTCCAAAAACCCATACATTTCGGCGGCTATGCCGCCATGGAACGAACTAAAGTAAGGAAAACAATCGGTAGAAGCAGGCGAAGCTCATCATTTATACCCACAAGGTCAAGTGGGAATCTGGAGCGGAACGGCACAGATTTCAGTGAAACAATGTCATCGACAATCCCGCCCATCCGCCCAAGACCGAATCGCACATGCGCTTACTCCACGAATCCCGCCTGACTTTGCGGTTGGCTGTGCCTCTGATGATCGGCCAACTCAGCCAAATGTTGCTGGGAGTGGCGGACACCGTGATGGTCGGCCGACTCGGCGTGACTGAATTGGCGGCGCTGACCTTTGCAAATTCGCTGTTTCACGTGCCATTTGTGTTTGGGATCGGCGTTTTGATTTCAATCTCCGTGGCCACCGCGAATTCGCGAGGGGCCAATGATCCGTCGGGTGCCCGTGGCAGTTGCCGTCATGGGTTATATCTCTCGATCTTACTGAGCTCGTTCCTGTTCATCGGAGCATGGATCCTATCGATGAAACTCACATTTTTCGGACAACCGGCCGAGGTGAGCGAGCGCACTACGGTTTATTTCCGTATTTTGATGGGCTCGATGATTCCCGCCTTGGCCTCGATCGCCTTAAAAAACCACGCCGACGCCCTCAATCGGCCGTGGCCACCCTTCTGGATTTTTCTCGGCGGAGTGGTGCTCAATATCGGGCTCAACTGGGTGATGATCTATGGCAAACTCGGCTGCCCGCCGCTGGGGTTCGAGGGTGCGGCGTGGGCGACCTTGATCGCACGCATCGCGATTTTTGTGGCGATGCTGGTTTGGATGCTGCGGAGCCCAAGTCTCCACGTTTGGATGCCGCGCCACTGGCTTCGCACACCGGATTGGGCGGATCTCAATCGCCTGCTTAGCATCGGCATGCCGGCGAGCATCCAGATGCTGTGCGAGGTTTCCGCCTTTTCGATAGCAGGATTGCTGATGGGGCGCTTCAGCCAACTGGCGATGGCCGCCCATCAAATCGCCATCACCCTGGCCGCCACCGCCTTCATGATTCCGCTCGGCCTCTCGATGGCTCTCACCGTCCGCATCGGCGAGGCCCACGGCTCCGAGGAAATGGACCGCCTTCGCCCGATCACTCTTTCCGGATGGTTGCTAGTCGCCATTTACGGATGCCTCGCGGCAACGACTTTTCTGGTGTTCGGAAGGTGGATTGCCTCACTTTTCACCGTAGATGCCGCCGTCATTGAGCTAACAGCGGCATTGCTGGTCATCGTCGGGATTTTCCAAATTTTCGACGGTCTTCAGGTCGCTTCATCGGCCATGCTGCGGGGCTTGCACGATGCGCGCCTGCCCGCGTTGATCGGTTTTTTTGCATACTGGATCATCGGGCTACCGGTAAGCGCCGGTTTGGGATTCGGCGTGGGGCTTGGAGCTCGCGGAGTTTGGTGGGGGCTGGCCGTCGGTCTCTTTGTCGCCTGCATCACCCTAGGCCCGCGTTTGTGGAATCAAACCTCACGCATCATTCGATCGCGGTGATTCGTTTCCTCTATCCGCTTGTCAACCGCAGCTTCGCTGTTTGAATCAGCTCCGTGAAAAAGGAAGATCAGGAATTTCTATATCGTCTGCTGGAAACCCCCAGCCCTACCGGATTCGAAATGCCAGGCCAAAAAGTCTGGGCGGACTGGATCCAACACCATGCCGCCACCGTCGAGTGCGATGCCTACGGATCCACCTGGGCGACATTGCCCGGCAAGTCCGAAAAAATCGTCATGCTTGCCGCCCATGCCGATGAAATCGGTTACATGATCAAATACATCGACGATCAGGGGTTTCTCCGGCTCGACCGCGTAGGCGGCTCCGACGCGGCGACCGCCCGTGGCCGACGAATTTCCATCTTTGGTGAAAAAGGCCCGGTTTCCGGCATCATCGGCAATACCGCCATTCACCTCCGCCATGGCGAAAAAGACTCCGAGAAATCCCCCGCCGTGCACGAACTTTGGGTGGATGTCGGGGCCTCGAATGCCTCGGAAGTCGCCAAGCTCGGCATCCGCGTGGGCCATCCCGCCGTCTATCAGGACGGCCCGATGGAACTCGCCAACCGCAGGATCGTCAGCCGCGCTCTCGATAATCGGATCGGCGGCTACATCATCGCCCAAGTGATGAGACGCATCGCCGCAAGCAAGCGCAAACCCGCCTTCACGCTGGTCTGCCTCAATGCCGTGCAGGAGGAAATCGGCGGCCATGGCGCCATGATGGCGACCTACCGTCTCAAGCCCGCTGTCTGCGTTTGCCTGGACGTCACTCACGCCACCGACACCCCGGGTCTCGATGCAGTCAGACACGGCAAGGTCAAACTCGGCGCGGGCCCCACCCTCACCCACGGCACCTCTAACCATCCGCTTGTCGTCAAGCGCTTGGAAAAAATCGCCGCCACCACCAAAACCCCGATCCAACACGAAGCCAGCAGCCGTACCACCGGCACGGATACGGACAAGATCTTTCATTCCCGCCAAGGAGTCCCCAGCGCCTTGGTTTCCCTACCACTGCGCTGCATGCACTCGGTCGTGGAAACCGCCCACTTGGATGACATCAATCACACGATCGAACTTCTCACATCATTCGTCCTTTCCCTAACTGAAAAAGACGAATTCTCGCAAAAACTCAAGTAATCTAGCCAGAGAATCAGAGCTCGGAAAACATCGCTTCCACCATCTCCACACACTTGATTCCGGGCATCACACTGAGGTCCATCTGATTCATGACGTAGGCAAACGAAATACCTGTTTCCGGATCGCCGAAACCATGGCTACCACCCGCCCCGGGATGACCGAAGGAGGAAATCGACGGCCCATAGATATGCCTGATTTTTCGCCCGTTTTCATCGAGCGGATCTTGTTGGGCACCGCAGGTGAAAACCGTCGGTCTGAGCAGAACGCGGTCATCACCCGCCGTCTGTGGAGTGGCCAGCGCCTGCCGCACACACACCGGCAGAGGACTGGAAATCGAACCGATCGCCGCCTGATAGAATTTCGCCAACGCCGAAGCCGTGCCCACTCCGCCGAGCGCAGGCAGGCCTGCCGCCCATGCCCTCCCCTCGTTCATCTCATGGATGGCGTGCAAGCCGCGCGGCGAAGAGAACGCCCTGCGCGTGTAGGTCCCGGAGGTCGTCAGTTGTTTGTAAAATGCATCGGCAAGATCATCCTTGCCCGCCTTGCCGGGATAAAGCCGGGCGACACGCGGCCACTCGTTTTCAGGCAAGCCGATCCAAAAATCCAGGTTCAATGGCCCGGCGATCATTTCCCGCCAATAGCCACCAAGCGTCAATCCAGTGAGACGGCGCACCGGTTCATCGACCAACGCGCCAAAGGTGCGCGGATGATAGCCATGGCCATCTCCTAACACCCACGCCGGAGTCTGAGCTTCGATGGATTCGACCACCGCCGCATGGTCCAGCACACTGGCCCGCTTATCGAGCGCGGACAATCCGCATTGGTGCGAAAGTAGATGGGAAAACCGCGCGTCCGCCACCGGAAATCGCGGCCAAACTTCGCGTACCAGGGTTTCCTCATTCAGTCCACGGCTCGCCAAAGCCAGCAACAAAGTGGCCGCCGCCGGAACCTTGGTCGCTGAATAAACCGGCACCATCGTGTCGCATGTCCATTCCCGCTTTTGCTCACGCTCGCACCAACCGTGCCCATGAGAAATCAACTCCGCGCCATCCCACCAAATACTCACCGAAGCACCAAGCTCGCCTCGATCACGAAAATTTCGCTCGAACACTTCGACTACCTTACCCAAGGCCGAGGGACTAACCGCCATGCGGTGGTGTGTTCGATACCGGCTCATGAGGCAATTCCGAAATCCCATCCAGCAGAGATTCCTTCTCACGCCCGCCAATCCGTCTCGACGACCATTCGTCAATCAACCGGAAAGCCACCGCCAGCAAAGTGGGCCCAAGAAACACCCCTACCAAGCCAAACGCCAGCGCACCGCCGATCACACCACAGAAAATCAGTGCGAATGGCATCTTGCTGCCCTGACTGATCAGATACGGCCGCAAAATATTATCCACGCTGCTGATTCCGAGCAAACCCCACAGCAACATGAAAATCCCATATCCCGTCTCGTTTTGAGCGAACAACCAAAATGACGCGGGCAACCAAATCAGCGGCGGACCGAATGGCACGACCGCGAAAAAAAACGTCAACACCGAGAGCAGCACCACCCCCGGCACCCCGGCAATCCAAAAACCGACGCCTGCCACCAACGCTTGGACAATCGCCGTGCCCAGAATCCCGTAAATCACTCCCCGCACCGTATCCCCCGCCACTTTGATCAAATGCCGACCACGCCCACCCGCCAAACGCTCCACCGCCACCGCCAGACGATCCGAAAGCTCCGGCGCATCGCGCAGCAAGAAAAACGCAAGAAACGCACTGATTAAAACCTGCGTCACCCCCTGCCCCACCGCCTTGGCCGCCGAGAGCAACCAGATTTTCGCCCATGACAGAAACTTACCCAACAAGACCACAATGTGTGGCGATTCGTCCTTACGCTCGTCATCCACCTCCCCATTCGCCGCACCATCAATCACCGATGGCGCTTGCCCATCACTTACCACAGCGTCCGCAGTCTCCGTCACGATCTTCGCCCGCGGCGGACTCGTCACCTGCTTGTCCAGTTGCTCAAACCAGCGATTCCGGTCCTCCGCAAATGCGGTCCAATACCCGTCAATCTCATCGCCGACCACCGGCATCCGAGACACCCACGCCGGCGGCCGCTCGGGAGCGTCCATAAACCAATTCCGTGTAGCCAAAGCCAAATCCTTGCCATCCTGCGCCAGACTCACCCCGATCAGCACCACCGGGCCCGCGAACACGAGCGCCACCGTCAAGGTCACCAAACAAGCCGCCAAAGTCCGGGATCCACGGAACCAACGCGTGAACGTGCGCTGAAGCGGATGCAGCGAATACGCCAGAATGATCGCCCACATCAGCGCTGTCATGAATGGCCGCAATACGAAAAAACACCCGCCCAGCAACAACAACAAGGCCAGCCCGCCCAGCAAAGGCTCAGCCCGTGAATATCTTTTCTTAGGTTCGTTCTCCATCCGATGTGCAAATGCTATCCACTTTTTTCAACGAACGCCAATCCGTTTCCGCAGGATTTTATTTCCCGTCGCCCGCTTTGGTTTCCGGTTTCCCAGCTTGCAATCTACGCCTCTATGGGAAAATGTTCCAGCGAACTCACGGCAATCGCCCCACTTTCCTCCATTTCCGAAACACATTCATGAAAAATCGTCCCGTATTTTCCCTGGTGATCGCCACCTCCTTTCTATCCTCACTCACGGCAATCGCCCAGACACCCCAAGCCCAGCCCCAAAAACCCAAAGGCCCGATCGAAGTCAATGGAATCGCCGCCAAAGTCAATGGCAGGGTCGTCACCAAAAACGAAGTCTCCTTCATGCTGGCCCCGATTTTCGCCCAGCTCGCCACCCAATACCCACGCCGCGGCCAACAATTCGAGACCAAGTTCAATGAAGCCAAAGCCGGCATTCTCCAAGAACTCGTCGACCGGCAGATCATCCTCGACGAATTCAAAAAAGTCGGGGCATCCATCAAACCCCACATCATCGATGACGAGATCAAACGCCAAGTTCAAGAACTCTACAACGGCGATGAAACCAAGTTTCGCGAGGAACTCAAACGCAGCCGCCTCACCATGGATGGCTACCGCACCATGACCCGTGAAAAAATGGTGGTGCAAGCCATGCGCTCACAACAATTCGCCGACGCGCCGCCGCCGCTCCCTAACGAAATTCAAGCCGAGTATAACGAAATGAAAATCTTGATGCGGGACACTTCCAAGGATGTGATCTCATTCCAGAAAATCTTCATTCCAGCTTCCGACCCACAAAATCCTAGCATCACCCCCGAGACCCAACTCACCCTCGCGGAGGACATCGTCAAACAAATCGCCGATGGCAAGGATTTCTCGGAAATCGCCAAAGCAAGTTCCAAAGACGCATTTTCCGCGCAGGGCGGCCTTCAGGAAAATGTCCCACGCGCCGATCTATCTCCGGAATTCGCCGCAATCATCTTCGACGCCCCCGTTGATAAAATCCTCGGCCCACTCGTGGATCCCCTTGGCTTCACTATCGTCAAACCGATCAAAATCGAATACGGCCCCGCCCCCTCACTCTACAACGTCCGGGATGCTGTCGAAGAGCGCGTCCGCAAAAAGAAAACCTCCGCCCAATACGAACGCTGGATCGAATCCCGCCGTAAAAAGGCGATGATCGACATCAAAAGTTGAGCGCAATGTTGAACCGCTTTTACGGGGAATTTGATACAGAGCGCCACTCCGGTGCCAACGATGGCGGCGATTACCGCTCGCCATTCCAGATCGACCGCGACCGGGTCCTGCACACACCGACGTTCCGCCGCCTGCAGAATAAGACCCAGGTTTTCTGGAGCGGTGAATACGATTTCTACCGCACACGGCTGACGCACTCGCTGGAAGTCGCACAAATCGGCAAATCCATCTGCCACTGGCTGAAATCCCGGCCCAGCGGTCCACTCGCAGATGATTTTTTCATCGATCCGGATCTGGTCGAGGCCATCTGTCTCTCGCACGACCTTGGCCACCCGCCATTCGGTCATGCCGGCGAACGCACGCTCAACCACCTGATGCGCGGCCACGGCGGATTCGAGGGCAACGCCCAAACCCTGCGTCTGCTCACCGAACGAATTTTTTCCGCCAAACGCAGCGGTATGGACCCGACCCGCGCATTTCTCGATGGGGTTTTGAAATACAAATCCCTGTGGTCGGAATTAAAAACCGCCACCGGTCATCCTCCAGAACATCATTTCATCTACGACGACCAACAAGCACATCTCGATTGGGCGATGGGCGGACATGACTTCCCACTGGAGCTGCCGCCGGGCTCCACCCGGGACAAATTCAAATCCATCGAATGCCAAATCATGGACTGGGCGGACGACACCGCCTATTCACTCAACGACCTTTCCGATAGCGTGCGCGCCGGGTTTCTCAATATCGAGAAAATCGAGGCTTGGGCGGAAAAACACAGTCATCCAATCGATGAGGGCACGCCGCTTGGCGACCTGATGCGCGCCATCCGCCGCAAACGCGTGGACCCCTTCGTCGGGAAACGCATCGGCCGCTACATCCAATCGACACACTTGGCAGCCGACGTGAATTTCCTCAGCACCAGCACGAACCGATATCGCTTTCAACTCGTCATCGACGAGCAAGTGAAAGCCGAGTCCGGATTATTCAAACGACTCGCCTTCGAGGTCGTGTTCCTCTCGCCGCAGTTGAAACAACTCGAACACAAGGGCAGCCGCATGCTGCGGCAATTATGGGAAGTCCTCGGCGAACGCTATGTCACCGGAGGCACTATCGATGGCCAGGATTTCCAACTCCTCCCAGCGGACACCGCGGCGGAAATCGCCGAAACCGTTGATGAAGCGGGTAAGGCGCGCCTCGTCTGCGATTTCCTCGCTGGCATGACCGATGGCTACGCCGCACGGACTTATAAACGCCTGTTCTCACCGGACTTCGGCTCGATCGGAGACCTGATTGGATAGGCCCAGGAGTTAAAGTAGCGATCCGCATCCTCATCACATCATCCCCAGGAAACGCCGCCCATTCCTTCGTCTCAGCAGCCTGGCAGGTGTCGGGCTCGGTTTATCATTCCAGCGCTCCCAAGCAGAGGAAGATCCAGCCGCATTGCTCTAAGCCAAATTCGTCCCCAGCGAAAAAGCGCTCTCCGCAGACTGACTAGCCTCTCTCACCTCACGCGGACACAAGCCGATACAGCGATCCGATACAGCAAGGCAGATAACAACCTCGATGTGATCGGCATGACCGTCAGTGGCATCGCCTGCGGCACCGTCTATCTATCCGGCGATGGCCGGCTATGGGTTTGGGACGTCTTCAACCAGCACCACGAAGGAGTCGTTGCCAATTTTTTCACACCGGATTGAAATATCGATGCATATCATGCGTATGATTATGACGCACCCTCTTCCGCCTCCTACAGTAAAAAACCGAAAACCTTCATAATTATGAAATCGACACGCCGAAGTTTCATCAAAAAAGCCGCTTGGGTAGCCGCCATGCCCACCATCATCCCGGCCTCCGTGCTTGGACAGAACGGCAAGGTCGCACCCAGCAATCGCATCGTCCTGGGCGGCATCGGCATCGGGCCGCGGGGCCGGGAAGTGCTGGGCGCGTTCTTCCAACAACCTGATGTCCAGTTCGTCGCCATCGCCGATGTGCAAAAGGTCCGCAGCGAGATCGTCCGCAAGCTGGCCAACCGCCACCATGGCAATGAAGACTGCAAATCCTATCGCGACATGCGCGAGGTGCTCGCCCGCAAGGACATCGATGCCGTGCTGATCGCCACCGGCGACCGCTGGCATACGCCGGCATCAGTGCTTGCGGCAAGGGCGGGCAAGGATGTTTATTCCGAAAAACCCTGCGCGATGACCATCGACGAGTGCCGGGAACTCGATGAGGGAATCCTTCAGAATAATCGCGTCTATCAGGCCGGAACCCAGCGCCGCAATGTCGACAATTTCCGCTTCGCTGCCCAGCTCGCGCTCAGCGGCAAACTCGGCAAACTGCACACGGTGCACGCTGGAATCCTCGCGCCGATGAATAACCTCGAACCGCTTCCCGGTGAGCCCGAGCCCGACCCCGAGATGATCCACTGGGATGCCTGGCTCGGCCAAGCGGCGATACGGCCCTACAACAAACGCTATGTCGAAGGCCGGTGGCGCAACCACAAGGGACTCGCCGCAGGATACAACATTCTTGAATGGGGTTCCCACACCGTCGATCTCTGCCAATGGGCAGCCGGGGCCGACGGCACCACTCCCGTCGAATTCGAGGCCGATGGCGGCACGATCCGTGCGCGCTATGCGAACGGAATCAATTTGGTGATGCGCCTGTCTGGCTTTGGCAAGGAGGGAGACTGGCAGGGACTCGGAACTTGTCCAATACGCTTCGAAGGCGACGAAGGATGGGTGGAAGCGGGTGACAGCGGCAAACTCGCCGCCAGCAAGCCGGGACTGCTGGAGGGAAAACCCGGCGAATTGCCCGGCACCAACCCGATCCACCATGTCCGCGATTTCCTCGACTGCATCAAGTCGCGCGGCAAGACCGCCTGCAACTCGACGGTGGCCCGCCATGGACACGTCGCCTGCCATGCGGCGGCGATCACTTGGAAACTAGGCCGCAAAATGCGCTTTGATCCTGCGAAGGCGGAGTTCATGGACGATGCCGAGGCGAATGGCCTGCGCCGAATCGAGCGCCGCGCGCCATGGACTATCTGATACTTCGGTGATAGGACCAATTCCCCCCGCCCTTCACTGAGATGCAACGGATTTCTGGACCGTTTTTTGCTTATTTTAGGGAGTGGATTTCGGCTTCATATTGGGCCGGCGTTTGGTAGTTGAGGGCGGAGTGTTTACGGTGGGTGTTGTAGTAGGAATCGATGTAGGCGAAGATTTCGGTGCGCGCGTCGTGGGCATTGATGAAGCAGCCGTCTTGGAGCATTTCGGCTTTCAGGGTGCCCATGAATGATTCGGTCCAGGCGTTGTGATAGGGGTTGGCCGATAAGGAGATTTGCCGAGGGTCTATCGGCCCGGCCGTCGCTGGTGCGCGGCACGTAGGTCCTGCGTTGGATGTTTGATCAGGCGACGTCCTGCGCTTGGGCGCGGCGGGCGGCGCAGATGCGGGCCAAGGTGTTCGATGGCGGCAATGGTGAGGCCGTTGAAGCCTTGGCGCATGTCGCAGGGTTCCACTGCCAGATAGACCTTGAGCGCAGCCATACCGAGACCGATCATGAGCGGCCTCCTTCCTGGTGACCGGCGATTTCGGCGAGAAGCCGTGCCGCCAAACTGATGTGGGTGGTCTCGCTGAACAGGATCCGCCCGCCGCCCTCCAATTCGATCACCAGCGGGCATGTGGTAACTGCGGGCATCTCGACTTCTACGAACCGTGTGTGGGCGGTCCGTCCAATACGTCCCCGTCTCAGGGGTGATTTTGCAAACGACATGGCAAGAACCTATCAGACCGTGAGGATCCGGCTAGGGGGTCGATTTCAGGACGCTTACATTCCACCCGCGATCAAACAGCACTTCCTCCACAAGAGAGTATTCCCGATCCACGGCAAGCACGCCCGCTACATCGCCATCGAGAGCAATCCACGGACTCGCGAGATGTATGCGAAATTCTCCATTCCGTGTTTCTGGGTGACACCTGAAGGCACCTGCTTGACCGAGGGAACGCGCATCGTCAAACGCCTGTGAAGCATTTTCGTTTATAGGATTCGGAGCACTTCGCAGCGGTGCCGCGCTTCTCCCCGAGTCGAAACGCTAACAAAATATCGGATGCACTGGCTGAAGCTGGAGCGAACCACGATTTCCTGCGCTCTGATAGCGCTAATTATGTTATACTGACAGCACTGACAATTCTTCGTCCCCATCTCCCGGCCCGCACACCGCCAGAAA
>CAIXKE010000082.1 GCA_903919975.1 Akkermansiaceae bacterium
CGCTTGACGGGTGACAGAATGTCTCCCGTCCGACAGCCGACAGAATATCGGCGCTCCGTATGTCTGCGTTCCTTGTTGGAGCGCGTGCATTCTGCGCGCTGTTGGATGACGGACATCCTGTCCGGCGAGTCGCTTCGCGCTTGACGGGTGACAGAATGTCCCCCGTCCGACAGCCGACAGAATATCGGCGCTCCGTAGGTTGCATTGGAAAATTATTCCGCGCGGTAGAGGCGGGTGATGCCGCGTTTGAGGATTTGTGTGTCCACCTCGGTGGTGACGGCGTCGTCGAGATAGACGTTGAGGTTTTCCTCATCGAACTCGATGGAGTGGAGTTCGTTCATGTTGCTATTGAAGGCTTCGATGAGGCTTTTCATGTCCTTGACGGTTTTGCCATTGACCTTGTGGACGATCAGATTGCGGAGGCGCTCGTAGCCGACGGTGGCGGGGGTGGGAATCACGCCGCTGAGGAAAACCACGCGATTGATCGAGTCCTGATACTTGTCAGGGTTTTCATAGACATCGAGGAGATTGAGAGGTGCGAGAGTGGTCCATTCCTTGCCGAAGCTTTGGAGGATGGGGAGGGAGAGTTCCTGAAAGACGAGGCCGCCTTTGAGCAGGTAGTTCGGCGCTTTGTCGAAAAGTTGATTGGGAACCAGAAGGTTTTTTTCTTCCTCGCGAGCGAGAGTGGCCTTGATTTCCAAGGGTTTTCCTTCCCGCAGCAGCGACAAAGTCACGGTGTCGCCAACGGATTTCTCGCCGCGAATGAGATGGCCCCATGAAAGGCTGCCATAGACTGGATGTTGATAGTAGCCACGGCGATCGATCGGTAGGCCGTCCACGGAGAGTAGGACATCGCCTGCTTTGACTCCGGCAAGATCGGCGGCGGCACGTTTGCGGACGGACTTGATGTAGAGGCCGCCATGATCGTCGTTGAGTTTCAGCCACTGGCGGAATGATGAGTCCTCGGTGCGGGCGATGACGACGCCAAGACTGGGGAATCCATGGTAATCTCCATCACTGGCTTCTTTGAGAAAGCGGCTGACAATATCGGTGGAGGCCACTTCGCACAGTTGATCCTTGGAGTCGTAAGACATCAGGACTCCGGCGAGTTTTCCTTCGCGAAGGACCGGCAAGGAGTAGCTGCTAGCGGCGCTTTGCATCGAGGCTTTGACCATGTAGGTGAGGAAACTTTGGCCGGGCATGAAGCTTGCCGAGAGGTCGATGCTTTGCAGGGTTCCTGGTGTTAGGAGAGCGACACCATTTTCTTCGACCTGGACGATTTCAAGGGTGCCGCCGAGTTTTGAAGGGGCGCTGATTTCGAAGGGGACGGTATCTTCAAAGAAGGCGTTGCCTTCCGCTTCGTTCGCAGGGCCGAGCAAGACGAGATTCGCCTCGTAATCGACTGCGATGACTTTGGCCGGGGTGAAGCGTGTGCCGTCTGCGGATTCGAATTCAAGATAGGTGGAGTCCGCGGTGAGTTCGGAGGTCGTGAGAACGCGCTGTGGGCCGATGATCGCGGCGAGGGCGCGTCGCTTGTTCGGCGGATTTTTTTCCCATGGTTGCCAGGGGTTCCATGTTTGCTGGGTGGAATTGATGCGAACGACTGAGGATTTGACGTCGGCCGGGTTGGCGACTTCCGGAGCTACGGATTCCTGTGCAGCGGGTTTGGAAGCGGAGTTTTCCGTCGGCTTGCAGGCGGCGAGCGCGAAAGAAATCGTTAGAAAAATAAGCGGACGCATGGGATGGGGCTTAAAGTTAGCAGAATCGATTATTTCAGGCCGAGCACGTCCTGCATGTCATAGAGGCCGGCGGGTTTGTCTTGGAGCCAGACTGCGGCGCGCACGGCACCGGAGGCGAAGGTCATGCGTGAGGAGGCTTTGTGGCTGAGTTCGACGCGTTCGCCATCGGCGGCGAAGATGACTGTGTGATCGCCTACGACATCGCCGCCGCGGAGCGTGTGCATGCCGATTTGCTGCGGTTTGCGCGGGCCGATATTGCCGAGGCGACCGTGGGCGATATCGGCTTCGTAGGAGGTGTTGGTTTCCTCGTTGAGAATTTCCAGCAGGGTGCGGGCGGTGCCGGAGGGTGAGTCGATTTTGTGTTTGTGGTGCATCTCGACGACTTCGATGTCGAAGCGGTCTTGGGTGAGGATGCGTGCGGCTTGGCGGGTGAGCCAGAAGAGGGTGTTGACGCCGACTGAGTAGTTAGAGGCGAGGATGACGGGCAGTTTTTTTGCGGCTTCGTGGATCATGGCGCGTTCCGCATCGGTGTGGCCGGTGGTTCCTATCACTAGTCGAGTGCCGTGTTTCAGGGCGGCTTCGATGACTTGGTCGGTGAACGAATGGACCGTGAAATCGATGACGCATGCAGCCTTTTGAAAGGCGGCGTCAAGGTCTTGGCCGAGATCGTGGGTGGCGGTGACGGTGACGTCCGGATGGGCGGTGGCCGCTTGGAGAAGGGCTTGGCCCATACGACCGGATTGTCCTGTGATGAGTAGATTTAGCATGAATAAGAGATTAGAGATTGAGGATGCTGCGCGGTCTAAAGGTCTGAATGTCTAAAAGTCGAAGGTCGGAAGAGGAAGAGCTCAGCGATTTCCCTTCTTCACTTCGATGTTGGAGGTTGGATGTTGGATGTTGGATGTTGGATGTTGGATGTTGGATATTTAGCGTTCGAAGTTGGATGTTCGAAGAGATTGGAGATTGGAGTCGCTCAGTCTTCCCAGATCATGTGTTTGAGTTGGAGTTGGCTGGCGCGGGTGGCGGCTTCTTCGGCGCGTGGGCCTTTGAAGGAAGCGATTTTTTTAGCGCAGGCGATGGCGGCGGGCCAGCGACCGGCTTTTTCGAGGAGGGCGAGTGCGCGGAATCCGCAGAGTTCGAAGTATTGCCATTCCGCCGGGGGGGTGGTGGTTTCCAGCACCGAGTAATAGGCGATGAAAGCCTGATTTTCGCGTTTCAGTGCGGGGTTGGTTTCGTCCGGCAGTTGTTCGAGGGTTCTGCCGCGCATATATTGGAGGCGATAGAAGATGGAGGGAAACTTTTCGGCATGGACGAGCAGTTTATCATAAACGCCTAGAGCTTCGGCCAAGGAGATGGGGTTTACGCTACCTTGGGCATAAGTTGCCTCACCTAACAGAAGTCCGGCGGGTAGGTGGAGCGGATCGGTTTCCGTGAGATTCTCGAACCAGGTGCGCAGGAAATTCGAGGCGTCGGCGAGCCGGTTCATATCGATCATGAGTCGGGCTTTTTCGAGTTTGGCGAGGGCACTTACCGGGCCTTTGGAATTGATTGCCTTATCAAAGAGGATGAGAGCCTCCTGTTGGGATTGGGTGGTGGGGACGAGGGCGGCGGAGCGGGCGGTGAGCAGCCAAGCGGCTTGGGCGCGGGCGGGATCGGTGTCTGAGGAGGCGAGTTTTTCGAGGACCAGTCGGGCGTCGTTGTAGCTGCGGGTTTGGAATAGATTGCGCCCGAGGATGAGGGAAGCTTCGGCGGCGGATGGTTGCTCCGGGTATTGTTCCAGAAGGGCGCGGGCGGCGGCGATGGTGACGGCGGAGTCTTGTGATAGATCGTGGATGCGGAGACTGACCAAGGCGAGGCGCGAGGGATCTAGATTGGTGGATGCGTCAGGATCGGCGGCGATGGTATCGATTTGGGCGCGGGCGAAGGATAAGTCCGGCTTGATTACTGCTAGAGCGGCTTCGGCGGCGGCTAGGCGAGCTTCGGGCCATCGTTGATGAGTCGGGTGGTGGGTGAGGAAATCCTCGATGGCGGTGCGTTGATTCGTTGGATCGTTGAGAGATAGTGCGCGCTCCAGTTCGAGGTCGGCGGCGAGGTTGCGGTTTTCCGGCAGATCGGTTTGAAGAATGGGAATGGTGCTCGTGGTGTCTTCGCCGAGCCGGAGGATGGCGGCATTCATGCGGGCGGCATTTGAATTTTCACCGGAGAGCGATCGAGCGGCTTCTTCGAAGAGCGGGATGGCTTGATCTTTGTCGCCCTGGAGGTATGCGGTCTTGGCTTGAAGGTAAGCGGCTTCGCCTTGGATGTTGGGGGATGCGATGTATTCTCTGAGAATATCGAGGATGTGCAAGGCGCGGTTGGCGGAGCCCTCTTCGAGGGCCCATTGAGCGGTTAGAAATAGCGCGCGGTTGGCGAGGGGATGGCCCGGGTTTTCAAGACGGAGGCGAGTGTGAAGGAACCGGGCCTCGGAGCGCGCTTCCGGGGTGCCGATGCGATGCAGGCCCAGCGCACGGGTGAAAAGCGAGTAGATGAGCAAGTCGCTGGACAGGGTGGCGCTTGGCCAAGCGGAGACCGCGAGGCATTCGGTCGTGGCGAGTGGGCCGGTGGCGGGCAGTTCGGCGGGAGTGATCCATTGAGCGAGGCGCTCGAGGATCGGATCGGACAGTGTGGGGGATTCCGGCAAGCTGTCTTGCAGGCGCTTGAACATCGCATCAAGTTGCGGGGAATCCGGGTGGCTTTGGATGAACTGAAGCAGGAATTCCGTAGCGGTTTCCGGTGTTCCGCTGGCTCGGAAGGCATCGGCGAGGCCGATGACCGCCTGGTGATATCGGCGAAGTGATTGGCCCTGTGGTTGATCGACGAGGGTTTGAAAGCTGGAGGCGGCCTCTGAGGGGCGGTTCTCGGCGAGGAGGAGATTGGCTTCGAGAAATGTGGCGAGCGGGAGATCTTGAGGGCTGACCAAGGAGTTGGCGGGCATGGTTTGCCGGGCATTTTCGGTTTGGCCGAGTTCCAGCAGGATTTCGACTTGATGAAGGCGGGCTTTCGCGGTGAGCGCGGGATCGGAGGAAGAGGATGCGAGGGTTGATAGAATCGTTAGGGCAGCGTCAGATTTGTCGAGTGCCAGTTCGAGATTGGCGGTGGTGAACAGAGCCTCGTTGCGATATGGGGCTTCGGGATTGAGGGCGATTGGCGAGAGCGTGCTGACGGCCTCCGCGAATTTCCCAAGGCCGGCAAGGGCCTGGCCTGTCCAAAATGGAGCTTCTGGATGCCCGGTGGCGAAGGATTGGCCGAGCAGTTCCATGGCCTTGGTGGGTTTTCCGTCACGAATCAAGGTTTCGGCCATGCGGATGGCGGCTTCGGATTTTTCTTTTGGGTCGAGGGTTTGGCTGGCAAGGCATTCGCTGAAGTGAAGGGCCGCGATTTCATACAGGCCGGAGGCGAGAGCGTCGTTGCCTTTCCGCATGAGCAGGGCCGCGTCCTGCCCGAGGAGGGCGGACGGCATCGCAAGCAGCAAGAGCGGAAAAATCAACCTGAACATCATCTGACCCGCGAAGTCTGGATGCGCCGGACGCGCATGGCTAGTGGAAATCCGGGCTAAGGCTGATGCGGCTATTTCGAGAGAAGTTTGCGAATTTCCGTGGCCGGGAGGTTTAGCATGGTCGAAGCCTTCTTGAAATCGCCGTCGGCGCGTTCGACGACCCTGCCGGCAATCTCGCGAGTGATCCAGGGAAGGAGGTCTTCTTCGGTGGGGGCGCTGTTGATCAATTGATCGATGGCGGAGGCGATGAGGGCGGGGGATTTTCCCGGAGCGGAGGCGAGCGGGATGTCGTTGGGCAGCAGGACGTTGGAGGAGGCGAGAGCGCAAGCGCGGGCGATGGTGTTTTCCAATTCGCGGACGTTGCCCGGCCAGCTGTGGGATTGCAGGGTATTGATTGCTTCCGCGGAGAGGCGGATGCGTGCCATGCCGTTTTTCTTGGTGATGCGCTGGAGGAAAAACTCGGCGAGCAAGGGGACGTCTTCCAGGCGTTCGCGCAGCGGTGGAATGCGGATTTCCACCACATTGAGGCGGTAGTAAAGGTCCTCGCGGAAACGCCCGGCGGTGACTTCATCCGCTAGATTTTTGTGGGTGGCGGCGATGATCCGGACGTCGGTGGTGATGGTTTCGTTGGAGCCGACACGGGAAAACGACCCATCCTGAAGCACCCGCAGGAGTTTTACCTGGATCGAGAGCGGCATGTCGCCGATTTCATCGAGAAATAAAGTGCTGCCGTCCGCTTGTTCGAAGCGCCCGGCGCGGCGGGCGATGGCACCGGTGAAGGAGCCTTTTTCGTGGCCGAAGAGTTCGCTTTCCAGCAGGTTTTCCGGAATGGCGCCGCAGTTGATGGTCATCATCTCCTTTTGGCGGCGAGGGCTGTATTCGTGGATGGCTTTGGCAACGAGTTCCTTGCCGGTGCCGCTCTCGCCGGCGATCAGGACGGGTGCGTCGGATCGTGCGACACGGCCGACCAGTTTGAAAACCTCCTGCAATGCTCGGGAGACGCCGATCATTTTGACCCGGCTGTCATGCTTCGGGAGTTCGGCCGACGTGTGGTCGGCAGTGCGTCGTTCCTCTTGGGTTTGCAGCGCGGATTCGACCACGACTCTCAGTTCGAAGGCGAGGGATTCCTTGCGCAAGACGTCATGAGCGCCGCACTGGGTGGCCTCGATGATCTGGCCGGTGGTGGGGAATCCGGTGGTGAGGATGACCAGCGTGTGAGGGCTTTGTTGAACCACGCGGGCGAGCAGTTCCATGCCGTCGAATGGCTCCATTTCGATCGCCGCGACCACCACGCTGACGGCAGTTTTTTCGATAACCTTGAGAGCATTGGCCGCATTGTCGCAGCGGAGGATTCTCAGATCTTTCGCGGCCAAGTGTTTCGTCGCCCACTCTAGGAAATCCAGATCGGGATCGACAAGCAGCAGGGTCTCTTCAATGGAAGGGTCGGGCATCGCAATTGCGGGGTAGTGATGCAGCGGCTTGCCGGAAAACGCCACAAAAATCACCAATCCGGGGAAACCGATTATTCAAAAAAGCGTTTTAGGACCCGTTGTTCGTCAGGGGTGAGGGATTCACGCCAGACGCGGTCGCCGCCTTTGCCGGTGGCATCAGTGTTGCCGCCGGCCGAATTGGTTGGGCCGCTGCGGTCCACGTCGTGTTTACCATCTTGGAGTTCCATCAAATCGCCGGGGGCAGCTCGTGAAAGATCTTTTGGTTCGAGCGCGGTCATTTCGCCTGTTTCGACCGACTCCTTTTCGGCGCCGAGGACGCCGGGCGAATGCCCTGGTCCGCGATCCACGCCGCCCTTGCCGGAGCCATCCCCATCGCCTTCTTTATCGCTTTCTCCTTCGCCATCGCCCTCTCCTGCTCCTTCTCCCTTGCCTTGGCCATCGCCGGGTTCGCCTTTCAGAGCCTCGGCGTTTTTTTGCAGGTTTTCCCTGAGTTGTTCGAGTTGTTCCGGGGTTAGATTGCCGGGATTTTTAAAATCCAATTGGCGCATTTGTTCGAGCAATTGCGGGTTGGGTTTCATGGCTCCCATTTGGAGCCCTTGGAGGGCTTGGTCGAACTCCTCCAGCAGACGGTTTTGCTCCTTTTCGCCGAGCGACCCTGCGGATTTTTCCAAGGCGCCGAGAGCCTTGGCTGCCTTGCTGAGTTCACGCTCGACCCGATCGGTCTCGGCGCGGTGGTTTTTTTTCAGCGAGTCGGTGGCTTCCAGCGAGGAATGGCTGAACCACTGCTCCTCTTCTTGCGATTTGAGTTCCTCGAGCCGCTTACGAATTTCCTCCAGATAGGGCTCATCCACGGCTTCTTCCTTGGTTAAATAATCCAATTCGGTGCTGAGTTGTTGCCATGCTTGCGGTTCTTCAGGCGCGCGGGAGACAAGTCCCTGTTTGGCCGATATGGGCAACCACATTCCGACTGTTAGGAGAAGTAAGGCACCCAGGAGGGGAACGCACAAGTGCTTCCATTGCCAGGTCATTCCATCATCGATTTTCCCCGCCGGATTCGGCCATGGTGCGACTCCTGCGCGAGCGGTGGAAAGCGCGTTGCGCATCCGCATGGCGGCCTCGATTCTGACTAGTGAGTCCTCTGTGCGTTCAAATTTCCGCGCGGCCTTGGCCAGACAGGCGAGAGCCAAGACTATGACGCTGCCGGAGATGCTGGCTAACAGCAATGATAGTCCGGTATCGGGAAATTCGCGCCGCAGCCACAACAAGGCGGCCGCTCCGACGACTGATAGAATTACCAGTGGTGCAGCAAGTGTTTCCAGCCACCAAGCCACATTCACCCGCCGTTGGACGGCTTTCGCTTGATCCAACCAATAGGCGCGGTGACGGTTGGCGCTGTCCGATTCCATGAGAGAGCTTATGCGATATTTGTCCCGATGCGATGGTGAAAAAGCAGTTCGTGGCGGTCAAATCCACTCTAGCGCTTGATCCAGCGATTCCACGACGCGGTCCGGGCGGTGGACTTGCAATTCTGCAGCGGTGAAGCGTCCGGTGGAAACGGCGAGGCAGCGCGCACCCATGGCGTGGGCACAGGCTATGTCTTTCGGGGTATCGCCGATCACCCAGGTTTCCTCCGTCGTAAAATTCCGTCCGGCATGGGCGGCTGCCCGCGCGAGGGCGATCGGGCCGAGGCGGTTGCGGTCCGAATGATCGCAACCGTAGGCCCCGAAGGGGAAAAAAGCGGCGAGTCCGAAATATCCGACCTTGGACGCCGCACCGCTCGCAATATTGCCGGTGAGCAAGCCGAGTGTGGAATCGGAGCGTTTGGAGAGGTGCTCCAATAAGGTGACGGCGCCATCGATAACGCGGCCTGGAAACCCGCCATTGGATAGATTCCAATCCAGGCGTTGCTGATAGAGTGCAAAATAGGCGGCGATGCTTCCGGCGGTGGGTTCCGCTTGGAAGTGGGCGTGGATGCCATGAACAATGCCGAGATCTGTGGCTCCGGCGAGGTCAAGCGCCGGGCCGGCACCGCCAAAAATCGTGCGCGTGGTTTCTTCCAAGGCCGCCATTCCAGCGCCGCCTGTGTCCACCAAGGTGCCATCGATATCGAAGAGGTAGAGCATGGGTGGGTGCTGGCGGTTTTATATCGCCGCGCTGATTTCCCAGGGTAGCCATGGCGGTGGAAAACCGCCGCCATGGCCGATGGGTAAAATCAGGGTTGGGTGTTGTCGGGGGCTTCGATAGCCTCGGAAACCTCGTCCGGCACTTCGTCCGGCACTTCGTCCGGCACTTCGTCGTCGAGATCCGCATCGTGGTTTTCCTCATCCTCGAAGTCGTCTTCTTCCATGAGTTCGCCGTGGAAGAGGTGGAACTTGCGCTTGCGTTGGTGGGCGGGAAGCGGGGAGAGAATCATGGCGACTGCGCGACCATTGAGGCGGGGTGGTTGGTCCACTTGAGCCATGGTTTTGAGGTCCTCGATGATGCGGTTGAGTACCACGAAGCCGAGGTCCTTATGGGCGTTTTCACGGCCACGGAATTGGAGCACGAAGCGGCACTTGTGGTTGCCCTCAAGGAATGTTTCGGCGCGACCCAGCTTGATGTTGTAGTCGTGCTGGCCGGTGCCGACGCGGAATTTGACTTCCTTCATCCGTGTGGCGCTCTTGGACTTCTGTTTCTTGAGTTTCGCCTGCTCGTATTTGTATTTCCCGTAATCGACGATTTTGCAGACCGGCGGGTCCACTTGGCCGGCGATCTCGACGAGATCGAGGCCGAGCGATTGGGCTTTAGCGAGTGCCTCGCGGGAACTCATGACTCCGAGTTGCTGGCCGTCACTAGTGACGACGCGGACTTTCGGGGCGCGGATGCGGTCATTGATCCGCGTCATATCGCGGAAACGACCCCTGGTCTGATTTTTTTGTGGCTTAGCGATGGTAGTGTCCTCCGATGGGTGGGTGCGACGCGCCGGGGTGTGAACAGCCGGAGCCGTCACACGAAATCGGTGCGAAGAGGGATGCGAAACGATGGGCGGCACGCCAGATCATAGATCGGAAACAGCGTGGCCAAGCCGATCCAGAAGATCGGCTGTGTGTGCAATGGGGAATCGTTCCTGTAAAATCATGGATCGGCGTGTTGGCCGGGAATGGTTGCAAACGCGGGATTTAACCGGCAGCGCTGCAACTGGTGGGGATATTTAGTAAAAATCTCGCGACGGGCAAGTTTCTTTTTTGGTCGGACAATTCCGCCGTGGTTCATCTTGCCGGGCTGTCTTGGTCGTTGAGTCGGTCATATAAACCCGAGAACCGACATTCAACCACCAGATCCCAAGATTTGCCGAAGGCTCGGACGTCGCGCCAGGCCATCCGCGGCCAGTCCTCGGGCAGCCACGGGGTGCATTCGAAGGAATTCAGACCGGTGGGGACGATGCCGAACATGCCTTCGGTGAAAACGCGCGGATAGAGTGAGCCGGGGCAGAGCATGTCGATGGCGTCTTCGTCGGGATACGGTCCCCTTGGCACCGAAGATCTGCGCCTTCACTGCACGCTTGGTCAGATCGAGCGCCTGCTCGGTGCGGCCGGCTTTAAATAGGACGCGCAAGGCGTAATAGGTTTCGCGGCCCCATTCGGTCTCGCGGCGGTCGGATGCTGCGAGAATATCGCCGCCTTGCATGCGGTTGGGCCAGAGTTTGTCGGAAACCATGGCGTCGAGCGTGGCGTTCTGACGTTCGGTGATGCCCATCGCGAGTGGCAGCAGGATCCATCCGCGCAGCACGGTGTTTTCCTTGAAGTAGCGGTAGGTTTTAAAGCTTTCGACTTCCGCGCCGAAGAACGATTCGATGGACTTGCTCAGTTTGTCCGCGCGCTGGTTGAACTCTGCGGCCACGGGCTTGTTCAAAGAACGTGCAAGATTCGCCGCGAGACGGTAGCCTCCGTAGGCGAGTGACGAGGTGCTTAGGTTAGCGTCGCCGGTCGGGTAGCGATCTTCCATTTCGTCGGTTTTCGAGGCGACGATACCATCGGTTCTTGTGTTTCGTTGTACCGATTCCGCGCTGAACTCGATGAGCGGCCACATCTCTTCGGCGGCGGCGCGGTCGCCTTGGAACAACAGGAATTTCGCCAAGCCATAAAGCACCATCGCATCATCGCCGCGCCATTTTTGCGTGAGTTTCAAGGCGGCATGTTCGAAAGAGCCGGGGAAGGGATCGATGCCATGTTCGCGGCAGTGATCGAGCCAGATGCGATACATTTGCATGCTTGCTTGGTTCAGTTGCGGGTCGCCGAAAAATGGAAATAGCGGGCTGGAGTATTCGACCGGATCATTGGCCCAGATGCCGGGGGAGTAGGTGAGGCTGCCGTTGTGGGTGATGACGCCTTTGTGGGTTTCGATCGGGGTTTCGAGCACATGGAATTTCTGTAGGGCATAAGCCGCATTGAGATCGCGGTCCGGGTTTTCCGAGCGGCCCGGACCGTTCCATGCCGCAGTCACGAGCGCCTGGCGTGCCGCACGCTCGGCGGACGGATCCATCACAAGATCCGGATCGTCGGTTAGGCGCGCATGCGTGCTGGAGTGGAAGGCAATCACGCCTTTGGGTGCGACCGTGGTGCTCTCGACTGCCTGCGATTGCCAAATCATGACTACCATTTCGCCCTCGCGCATTTCGATGCGGCCTGGATTCACTGAAACCTTCACCGGCTTTTCGCTGGTATTGAGTAAGTGCCATTCATCGAGAACCAAGGCCTTGGTCATGGATGGATAGAGGGTGCGCGTCGTCACCATGCTGCCTGTTTCCGGATAGGTCAGCGTCAGGATGCCGTCGAATTCGGCCTTGGCGGGAAGTGCGGGCGTGATCGGTTTGCCGTCGATCAGGATGTCAGGGATTAGATCTTTGTTCTCTTCATATTCTACCCTATATCACGCTCGCCTATTTTGCGCTCTGCGGATCTGTCCAGGCTCAGGAGCTTTTGCCGGACCGCGTGCTCGATGCATTCCGTCCGGCGGAGGGTTGGCGCGGCGTGGCGGAAGTCGCCGCCGTGCCCGAAAAAGCGAATTCAAAACTTCGGGTGATGGGCGGATTGTCGTCAATGGCGACACCAAGGACCTGAAGATTCCTTATCTTTTCACCAAGGACGAATATGGCGATGTGGGCATCGAGTTGGAGTTCATGGTGCCCAAAGGTTCGAATTCCGGGGTGTATGTCATGGGTCGTTACGAGGTGGAGATTCTCGGTAGCTTCGGCAGACCGCGTTTCTGTTCCGGCGACCTCGGTGGCATTTATGAACGCTTCGATTCTTCTAGGCCCAAGGAAAAGCAATGTTTTGAGGGCACTTCGCCCAAGGTCAATGCCGCCAAAGCGCCTGGCGAGTGGCAGAAGATCGAAATTCTTTTCCGCGCCCCTCGTTTCGATTCGGCGGGGAAAAAGACACGCGATGCCACTTTTGAGAAGGTTCTGGTGAATGGTGTCCTGGTTCAGGAAAACGCTACCACCACTGGGCCGACTCGCTCGGCACCGATGGAGGGTGATGCGGCACGAGGACCCATCGCCATTCAGGGTGATCACGGGCCGATTGCGATCCGCAGTTTCCGAGTCACTCGCATGGCCGATGCCGATCAGGCGCGCCTCGCTGAGCTTGATGCTTATTGGGCGAAGGTTTCGCGCGCCGTCAACACAGGCGATTTCGAGGCCTACCAAGCGACCTGCCACGATGAGGGCGTGCTTGTCGGCGGGACGAAACAATACAGCCAACCACTGGCCACTGCCTTGGCGCGGTGGAAGAAGGATTTTGGCGATACCCGCGAGGGTAGAGTGAAAGCGGAGGTTGCGTCCCGTTTTTCCCGTCGCCTAGGCGATGCCACCACCGGTCATGAGACCGGGATTTTTCGCTTCATTTCCCAAGCGGCAGGCGATCCTCCGAAAGTGGAATACATCCACATGGAAGGTCTGCTCGTCAAAAAACAGGATGGCTGGAAAATCCTGATGGAATACCAGAAAGGTCCAGCCACCGAAGCCGAATGGCAGGCGCTTAAGCAGTTAACGGATTCGAAATGAACCGTTCGTCGTCGTTGCGAATGAACCGCTAGTAGCGTCACTCTATGAGTGTCGTTGTGCATGAACTGCGCGAAGCTTCTTCATCGGCTTTTTCTTTCACGTTCCGGCCTCGGGGCCAGTTAGCGGCGGTCATATACGCGCCGCTTGTGGGGGATGCACCGCATAATTCGCCTCGTAGGTCACAATTTTCTGGTCGATTCAGCGCGATTCTGTTATGAACATCCCCCTCAACTAACACGAAATCATCATGTTCAAAGAATTCAAAGAGTTTGCGTTGAAAGGCAATTTGGTCGATCTGGCGGTGGCATTTGTGATGGGTGCCGCATTTTCCAAGTTATCCGGGTCGTTCATCGAGGATCTTGTGATGCCATTGGTTGGCCGAGTCGTGGGTGGGGCGGATTTCAGCAATCTGTTCATTGGTTTGTCCGATTCCGTCACTGCGACAAGCCTGGTTGAGGCGAAAAAGCAGGGTGCTGTTTTCGCATATGGGAATTTTATTACGGTGGCTCTCAATTTTTTCATCGTCGCGTTTGTGATGTTTTTGGTGATCAAGTCCATCAACAAGGCCAAGGCGTTTGCCGAGAAGCCTGCTGCTCCGGCGCCGCCACCGGAACCCAGTGCGGAGGAAAAATTGTTGGTCGAGATCCGCGATTTGCTGAAGCAGAAGTCCTGAATGAAGCGATTTCGGCTCTCTTCCGGTCCGCTTAATCTGCGGGATTTGCCATTTTGAAGGTCGCTTGAAGTTTTTGAACTCGTCAGTTCCGCTTATCGCTGCTAGTTTCTCCCTGGAAAATATTCACCCATTGCGTCATACTTGGCACGGTTGGTGCTTCTATTTCATCACCCATCATTAATCCACCCAACCATGAAAAAAATCGAAGCGATCATCAAACCATTCAAGCTTGAAGAAGTCAAGGAGGCCCTCGCCGAGGTGGGTGTGCAAGGAATGACAGTCACGGAAGTCAAGGGCTTTGGCCGTCAGAAAGGTCATACTGAAATCTACCGTGGTTCCGAATACACCGTTGATTTCCTGCCCAAAGTCAAAATCGAGATCGTCGTGGATGACGGCCAAGCCGACAACGTTGCCGGCGTGATTGTCAAGAGTGCCAATACGGGCAAAATTGGTGATGGCAAGGTGTTCATTTCCACCGTTGAGCAAGCGATTCGCATCCGCACGGGTGAGACGGGTTCTTCCGCAGTGGCGGTGAACTGAAAGGTTTCTACTGAGAATTTCAAATGGCCAGAAACTTCCCCACGGAAGTTCCTGGCCATTTTTTTATGATTATTGATGCCCGCACGGAGCGCCGATATCCTACGGATCGCCGACATTTTGTCGGCTGTTGGTAGGGGGCGTTCTGTCACTCATCTTCCGCGAAGCGACTCGCCGGACAGAATGTCCGTCATCCAACAGCGCGCAGAATGCACGCGCTCCGGCATGGAGCGCCGACATTTTGTCGGCTGTCGGCGCGGGGGACATTCTGTCACTCATCTTCCGCGAAGCGACTCGCCGGACAGTATGTCCGTCATCCAGCAGCGTGCAGAATGCACGCGCTCCGGCATGGAGCGCCGACATTTTGTC
>CAIXKE010000083.1 GCA_903919975.1 Akkermansiaceae bacterium
CCTGCGTGGCCTGGCCGGTGGTCACCCCGCTGCCTTCGAGAGACTCTGCGACCTGTTCGACACCCGCACCCAAGGCGGCACGGACATGAGCCATTATGATGTCCTCGCGACGAGCGCCCTCGCTTCCATCGAACGCACCTTCCAGAAACGCGCCGCCACATCGCTGCTTTCCAGCCGCGGCGGCCTGTTGCCCACCCTCGCAGAGACCCCCAAAGCCGACGACGGGGATTGGGAACTCGTCACCTGGCTCGCCGTGCTCGACCCACAGTCCTGAACCCGGAACGTGCATCGCCATGATTCAATCCTTTGCCGATCATATTTCATGAACCGTTTTGAATCCCAGCACACCGAATGGAAGGAGTCGTGGCGCGACGACCTCCTCCGCTGGGTCTGCGGATTCGCCAATGCCGAAGGGGGGCGCTTGGAAATCGGACGCAACGACAAGGGTGAAATCGTCGGCCTGGCGAACGCGCCAAAACTGCTGGAAGACCTGCCTAACAAGATCCGCGATCTGTTGGGTATCCTCGTTGCGGTCAATCTCCACCATACCGATGGCAAGGCATGGCTCGTCATCGAGGTGGACGCATACCTCAACCCGATCAGCTACCGTGGCCACTACTATATCCGCAGCGGTAGCACCTTGCAGGAAATCAAGGGATCTTCACTCGACCGCTTCCTTTTGCGCAAACAGGGCCGCACTTGGGACGGCGTGCCCGTGCCTAAAGTGAAAACCGGCGACTTGTCCGCTCCGGCCATCCGAAAATTTCGGGAAATGGCCGCCCGCAGCGGGCGCCTTGATCCTGCCGATCTCCGCGTGTCGGACGCCGCTCTGATCGAAAAACTCAAACTCACCGAAGGCGATTATCTCAAGCGTGCTGCGTTGCTGCTTTTCCACGAGGACCCGGAGCGCTTTGTGACCGGCGCCTTCGTAAAAATCGGTTATTTCCGCTCGGCTTCCGACTTGGCATACCACGACGAAGTGCATGGCAACCTCTTCGAGCAAACCGCCCAAACCATCGATCTTGTGCGGACCAAGTATCTCAAAGCCGCCATCACCTATCAGGGCATCCAGCGCATCGAACGCTACCCGGTGCCCAATGCAGCTCTGCGCGAGGCGATCCTCAACGCACTGGTGCATCGGGACTATGCTGTCGGTGCGCCCGTGCAAATTCGTGTCTATGAAAACCGCCTGAAAATCTGGAACCCGGCCGTCTTGCCGGAAGGCTGGACCTTGGAAAACCTGTTGGCGGATCATGCCTCCACCCCATACAACCCGTTCTTGGCCAACGCCTTCTTCCGCGCCGGCGAAATCGAAACCTGGGGCCGCGGCATCCAGCGCATCTTTGAAGCCTGCCAGGAAGCAGGAACGCCCACACCCATCATCGACTACAAGCCGAACGACCTGTGGATCGAATTCCCGTTCTCCCCGGAATATCTCAAGGCCATCGCCACGACTTCCCAATCAAATGCCCAGGGAGGGGTAGAGTCAGGGGTAGAGTCAGGGGCAGAGTCGCCCATGACCTCGCAAATTCTCGGATTCCTCGCCGGGGAATCCCTCTCCAAAGCCGAAATCGCCCGAAAACTTGGCAAGGCCAAGCCCAGCCGCTATTTAAACGACCTCATGGCAAAACTCATCCTGGCCGACCAAGTCGAATACACCCTTCCCAATAAACCTAACAGTCGCCTCCAAAAATACCGTCTCACCGAAAATGGACGCGCCTGGCTTTCCCGAAATCAGCCCTGATCTCTAACACCAACCATGCCCGCCTTCATCCAGCAGAAGCCGACTTCTCTCAGTGTGACAGACACCGATGCCGAGATTTGCCTGAATACTTGGTTTTTCGTGGATTCCACCGGGATGGTCATCCGTATCGCCTCCAAGGCCTACGCGCTCAAAGGCACTGATGAGGAGAAACTCGCCATTCTAAAATCGCTGGCGGGAACGGACCACCTATCCGCCACACACGGACGTATTCCAAAACGATACGTGACCACCGTCGATGGACAGGAAATGGCGGGCAGTATCCCTGCGGCCGCATTGCAGTCTGATCCGCTGCCGGTATTCGACGACCTGTTCACCGAAATCGAAAAGTCTCTACCCCAACTCTACCGGACCGTCAATGACGAATACGAACCGTTCAAACTCCAACTCACCGAGCCGTTCCTCTGGGTGATGACTTCCATCTTTGAATCCAACGACGGTCAACTCATCGCACGCGTTTCCTGATTCATCTCAACTTTTCAGCTTCTACCCCCGCAATGCCCGACCTCCGCGAACCAATCCAAACCGCGCTAACCGCTTTTTCTAAAAAGCCTCTTCGCGATGCTGCGCATGACCTCTTCGCGGAACTCGGTTACCACAGTGATCGCACTTTGAACTTCGGCACTGTTTCAGAATTCTGCGATGCCTACGACAAAACGGGCCTTCTTAAGGCATTCCAGCCAACTCAGCTCTGGAAAAACATCAACCTCGTCTTCCAGCTCACCGGTGAGGACATCAAGAAAGGCAGCTCAAAACAGCTCAACCTCCTCGCTCCAGATCCGGCCGACCTATCAAAACGACAAATCCAGTCCTATCTGTTCGTCGCAATCGAGCTAAAGCCTCTGGTGGAAGGCAAACTCCGCACCCGCACCGACCTGTGTGAAATCGCCCGCGCCATCAACCGGCTTTTCCCCATGCCGGCGCTCATCGTTTTCAAGGAGAACGAATTTCTTTCCATCGCCATTACCTATCGGCGGATGAACAAGAAGGACTCATCGAAGGATGTCGTCACCCACCTGCATGCGTTCCAGTGCTGCGTCCAGCTCGGTTTTCCTGAACCTCACCGCCCGGCCGATTTTGAAATAGGGGATCAATCCGGCCATGCGCCAGCAGTAGAGGTTGCGTTTACTCACGCGAAGGTAGGCGCAAG
>CAIXKE010000084.1 GCA_903919975.1 Akkermansiaceae bacterium
ACTGGCATTAGGCCGGAAACCGGGACACGCCGAGATGGATGGGAAAGGCAATGGGCTTGGTCAGAGCACGATGAACACGGCGGAGATGTTGGAGAGCAAAGACAACGGGACCGTGCTCCAAGACCTTGGAATGGCGAAAATGCTGCGATGCCGGGTGCGATATTTCACAGACGGTGCCGTGATCGGCAGCAAAGAGTTTGTGAACGAGGCGTTTGCGAATGCGCGGGAGCGCTTCGGGCCGAAGCGCAAGGACGGTGCGCGGGCGATGCGGGGCAGCGGTAGCGGGGCGAAGGGCCAGCTGTGGAGTATGCGGGATCTGCGGGTGAGGGTTTGAGCGCAGGACTTTTTGAGAACTTTCGAGTTACCTCCGCTGGATCGAATAAACAACTTGCAACCAAAGCAACCGAGAGGCCTTTCAACTTGTGGATGAATGCAAAATCCCGAAATGAATGAAACACCAATTCAATCACCCCCCTGATACCAGTTCCACAGACGGAACTTCAGTGTATTCTCGGCGCAAGGTGAAAAAGCAAATTCCTAGCATTAATGGCTCAAAGCGAATGCCTTCGGCGCCATCCGCCAGACTGCCGCACGCGAATCCCAAGACAGAGCATTGGCGGTTTGGGACCAGGTCGACAAGCAGCTTGCCGCCTGCCGTGCGGAAATGCTGGTCCAACTGCGCGAGACGGATATCGTCACCGACGATTTCCATAAACTCCGCGAGCAACGAGTGGCGCTGACCCTCGGCGAAGCGGTTAGATCTATCGTCGCACTGCGGATTCCCGGCGGAGAGTTCCATTCTTCATTCCCGGACGAATCACTGGTCGCCATTCGCAATAGCATCACCTCACAAAGGTGACTTCAAATAGTTGCAGGTTTGAACCGACAACACATCGAGGGAGTGCGCAGTTTTGACGCGAGAGCCGCCCTGCCGGAATACCGCGGATTCAACACTTCTAAAAACGACCTTGGCAAAACGGCGCACCGAGCTAAACTCTCGGCGAATGGGCTACCAGCCAAAATCCCCCTTTCCCAGCAAAATCAAATACCCAACATTCAACTCCTCCATGTCCACGTTTTCAAAGCGAGCCGCCTGCCTTGTGGTCACATTCCAAATATCTGCGTTGATCGCCGTTTCCGGTGCCGAAACCGTGTCGCCGGTGCAGGTTACGACGTTTCAAGCCAACCTTGGACAGATGATTACCCGGAGTCGGACGGTGAATCTGACGATTGCGGCCACCAGTAGCAAGGGCGCCGTCAAATACATGCAATTGGGAGATAGCGCACGCGGCGTGTTCGGTGCGGAGCAACCATACAAAAAAGCAATTTCCTACAGCTTCCCGGAAACCGCCACGGGCCGACATTTCATTGCCGCTATTTTCAAAGACAGCGCGGGCAATAAGTCTAATCAGGCGAACATCACACTCGATATCATTCCAGATCTGCCATACCAGCCAGCACTTGTGACCGGTTCCAATCCGGGAGTATCAATTCGCCGCGGCAACTACGCATTTACACAGCTTGCGGATACGGTGCATGATCCCGGAAATCCGATCGTGCAATTCTCCACCTCTTTGGGTGAAATCCTCATCCAACTTGCCCCTCTGAAGGCTCCACTTACCGTCGCAAATTTCCTGAGTTATGTGGATAACAACAACTACGACAATTCGTTTTTTCACCGCTCGGTGCCCGGATTCATTATTCAGGGAGGCGGCTCATTCATCGACACCGCTAACAACTATAGCGTGACGCCAATTGAAAGCCATGGCACAGTCAAAAACGAACCCGGCGACTCCAATCTCCGTGGGACCATCGCAACGGCCAAGGTCGACGGGGATCCTGACAGCGCTACAAGCGAGTGGTTTTTTAACCTAGCTGACAATTCCGCGAATCTGGATCAGCAAAATGGAGGATTTACCGTATTTGGAAAAGTGCTGGAATCATCCATGCCCACGGTTGACGGGATCGCCGCGCTTTCCGTGAGTGACCAAAGTGCAAGCATCGGCTTCAACGAGTTGCCCTTGATTCAGGTGCCTTCGGGAGATGATACCCTTAAGTTGCAGGATTTGGTTTTGATCGGCAACGCCTCGCGTTTTCGTTTCAGCGTAAAGAAGCAGGTTGCCGGAGTTAAGGCCACGATCCAAAACAACTACCTTGTTTTGGAGCCGTCCGGAAAACCTACCATCGCGAATTCTTCGATCATGATACGCGCCATTGCTCCAGACGGACGATATCTGGATTTTGCCGTTCCTCTGGATATCGCGACCAACCATCCAATGATCGCCAAAGGAGTGGGCACCCAGTCGATTAAGATCAATGAGGACACGCCGATTAATATTTCGGTTCCCGTCAGCAATCCGGACAATTCCCCTTTGGTTTGGGATTTTACGAATCTTCCAACAAAGGGTGATTGCATACTGCTACCAGAGGCCAAACAAGGAGTTCGCGTCATCCGCTACACACCGCATGCCAATATTTCAGGCTCTGACAGCTTTACCCTCCGGGTGCTGGACGATGATGTAAATCCACAGAAACGCGGACAGGATCAACTAAAGGTGAACATCACGATCACCCCCATCAACGATTTACCGACCATCATAGCTCCGCCAACATTTGAGATTGCAGGTGGCTCCACTTCCAGTTTTGACGTTGAGGTGGCCGACGCGGAAACCCCAGCGAATAATCTGCTGGTGACTTGTTCCGCAAGCGGTTCGGTTTTCCCCTCGGGTTCCGTAACGCTGCAAGGTGCCGGCGCCACGCGGAAGGTTCAGTTGTCCCCTTCCGCCACCACCAGTATTTCCAGTGGTGTTGTCACACTTAGGGTGAGCGATGGCAGCAAAAAGGGCACGACGACCAGGGTTCCTGTAGTGGTTTCTCCTTGAGCCCACCCGCGCGGTTCTACCCTCAATCCGTGAAAAAAAACAATCGTGATTTCATGCCCATTCCTCGCCCCCGGGTCGGATTCTTCGCGCATGGCGCAGCGAGTCCTGCCCTGATCGCTGTTTCGGGAGCCTCCCAATCTGTCCTCGATGACTGATCATAGCTATATGCGATCATCAAGGTCATGCATCCCCATCCCTTGACACAGGCATGTTACGCGTTAGCTGTCGGACATGGTAATTCAGCGCTTTGTGGTGCTTGCTGTATCGATTTTCGCATATTTCGGTCCTTTGCCCGCCATGATGGCCCAGAGTGCGGACACACCGATTTGCCGGCAGGGAGGAACCGACAGGAATGAGCGGTCCTTGTCGGATAACTTGTCAGCCGGCACCGCTTGGAAGGCAGACGCTTCCTTGAAAAATGCCGAAAATGTGGCTAATTGGTATTATCTTGGTGTTTGCCAATCATCGGGAAACGAAGAATTCACCATGAAAACCATCCCCCTCCTCATCGCTTCGTTCATCGCCATGACACTCGGCCTAACATTATCTGCATGCGCGGAAACACAACCCGGGCCGACACCCGGCATGGAAGCCACTTACGATCAGACCTTGCTCTCCGCCATTGGGAGCTTGGCGGATGCTCATTTGATGCAGACTCGGCATACGCTCGAAATATTGGCCCGGACTGCGGAGGCCCAATCGGCCCAATGGGAACGCATGAAACCATTGGTGATTACGTCTGTGCCGCCGATCCTGCCGCAAGTTCTCTGGTTCGCACTCACGGACGGAACTTATTGCACATCTGCCGAAGGAATGACCGACCTGAATTTGAGCGATCGCTCTTATTTCCCGAAATTGATGGCTGGCGAGACGGTGTGCGGCGATTTGGTGGTCAGCAAATCAACAGGAAAAAAGTCGGTGATCATCGCAGTGCCTGTCAAAAAGAACGGGCAGGTGGTCGGTGGGATCGGGGCCTCCATTTTCGCAGACGACCTGAGCCAATTACTCAACGAGCAGCTCAAGTTGCCAACCGGGACCTTATTTTACGCGCTAACCCTGAACGGCCTGACCGCGTTTCACATCGATCCGAAACTGGATTTCGTAGATCCACGGCAACTCCAAAGCCCTTCGCTGAGCGAAGCGGTTGGCAAAATTCTGGGACAGCCCAAGGGCGAAGTGATCTACGAATTCAACGACTCACCGCGACGGGTGGTTTTCAACACCTCACCGCTGACTGGATGGCGGGTGGCGTTCGGCCGCGTGCTGCCCAAAGCGCGGCAGTAGGGAAGCGGGCTTGAAAACCATCGCCATCTCTTAAGATTTCATGACTAAAGCTTTATGACTAAAAGTCTTGGCATGGCGGCGTGCAAACGCTACGTTCACGGCGTCGATTCTGATCCGAATGCCTAAAGGTTGATGTGACTCGCCTCATAAACCGAGCCCCGCCATCTTCGCAATAGGAGACGCCCATGACTACTCGTATTGATGATCCAAACACTCACGCGCCGGAGGACTCTCCCAACGAAGCATGCGTGAATCATCTTGCGGAAAAACCATCGGAACACTCCGAATATGGCGGGGCCTCGATGACATTGCCTCCGCAACGCCCCAAAAACGAATTCTCAGCATTTCGGGATCACTTTTTGGACACTCCGGACTCAGGCTTTTACATTGCCCCGCTATCTCTCAACCCTGACGAATCGTCGGCAGCCATCGACATCCAGCAATTCAAGGGCAATGTAGTCCGCCTCGAAAATGCCGCTTTCGACCCGACCAAAATTACTCGCCAAGGCATCCTCACGCCATCGTCACAAAGCGTCCCTGAAGAATCCCACCTGCATGGCGAAGAACATAAGTGGGGACGCCCCAAGCAGCACTCGATCCGATGGATCATCAGCAGCGGATTCGGTGTCGCAGTCCTTGTGGTATTCATACTCATGATGCTCCCGTTGATCAATGAATCCAACGCCGCCAAGCCTGGATCATGGCAGATCGGTCTTGTGATTGATTCAGCTGAAAAAGCCGGGAAAATCGAGAACCTCAACCAATGGCTCGCCCGCCGCCCCGAGGCCATGGAATTATTCCGCGTTTTCGCCATCTCCCGCGTAGTGGATGACACCCTGCCTCTCATTCGGGACTCCCGGCAACTTCAAAAAATTATTCTAAAAAACCGCCAAAAACCCATTATCCCGCAAGACTGGTTCCCACCACCATCCTCAACATGGATCGCGTTTGAAGTCGGCGACCGAATCTGCGGCGTGCTCGAAGGAACCCTTCCGGACTTCTCCAAATTCCGCGCCTACATGGTGGATTCCGAAAACCATCTGGTGCTCGATTGGAAAGCCACTACCGGTCATGGCAGCGCATCCTTCGATGAACTCGCCGCCGGTCATGGCGACCCGGGGGAAATCCGAGCGTTCATCTCACCTAGTGGCTACTACAATCATGTTTTCACCGAAGCGGACTACCAAAGCTATCAGCTCGTTTCACCCGACGAAAATCGTTCCATCTGGTGCTATGCCCGCCGTGGGGGAACTGTATACTCCGAACTCCAAAACCTATTTTTCGAAGGTGAAATCCTCAAGCCAGAGACACTCGCCTATCGAATCACCGCCCGCCTCGCCCGCGGACCGAAAGATACACTAGCCAACCAGTGGGTTATTGAGGAGTTGCTTCATGACGATTGGGCCAGCCCGTAAGTTTCAATCTATCGGAAATTTACACGCTCCCATTTCCTGACCTTGCATTTCCCGCACACGGGCCCAAAGTTTATCCGCCCATGAAGGAACACGATCACCAACTCACCGATCACACCGGAATTCTGCAAGTCTCCACCGATCCGGAACACGCAAAAGTGGACGTGGACTTCAATCCGGCCGTGTTAAGCGATAGCGATGTCCGCTCGCTGATCAAAGAACACATCACCCAAGTTGAATCCTCCATCCGCAAATCCACTTTCCGCCTCGAAGGAAATGCCTGCGAAGCATGTGCACAGAAACTCGAAAAACGAGTCAGCCGAATCCCAGGTGTTAGACGAGCAACCGCCACTTATCTCGGCAAGGTGCTCTCCGTCACCTTCGATTCCGATATCGAACCGGAATCACGCGTCGAGGTGGACCTGAAAAACTCGGGAGCCGATATCAAACCTCTCGCCCCACGCGGCACCGACGAACGCTCGCTCCTGAAAAAAATACTCTCTGGCGACCTCAACGAAGAACTTTCCTGCGGTATCGGCCTCGCCTTCCTCATCGCCGCCGTGATCACTGAAAAATCCGCTGGCGCAACTTATCTGATCAATACCCTCTACACCGGCGCCTATCTCTTCACCGGCCAACAAGGCGTTAGATCCGCATTCGCCTCACTCCGCGAACGCGTTCTGGATGTGGACGTGCTCATGGTGCTCGCCGCCATCGGCGCAGCTCTCATTGGAGCCCCCTTCGAAGGCGCCCTGTTACTCTTTCTCTTCAGCTTTTCCAATGTCCTCCAACGCCACGCGATGGAGCGCACCCAGAAAGCCATCGAATCCTTGCTCACCCTCCGGCCCACCGAAGCCCTCGTGAAACGCGGCAGCGAATCCTTGAAAATCCCCGTCGAAGAAATCAATGTCGGCGAAATCGTCATCGTCCGCCCAGGCGAACAAATCCCCTTCGATGGCATCCTCACCGAAGGCAGCACCAATGTCGATGAAGCCTCACTAACAGGTGAATCCATGCCTGTCTCGAAATCCATCGGCAGCCCGATCTTTGCCGGCACCCTCAACCAAAGCGGCGGCATCGAACTCCGCGTCTCCAAACGCGCCGAAGACTCGACCCTCTCCCGCATGGTGAAACTCGTCGCCGAAGCCCAATCGGAAAAATCAAGCGCCCAGCGCTTCCTCGAAAAAGCCGAGCAATACTACGCCATGGGCGTCATCTCCTTCACCGCGGCCGTTTTTCTCGTCCCTTATTTGTCCCAAGACGAAACCTTCTTCAAAGCTTTCTATCGGGCCATGACCATCATGGTCGTCGCCTCGCCCTGCGCCCTGATCATCAGCACCCCGGCCACCGTGCTTTCCGCCATCGGCGGCGCCGCACGCCGCGGCATCCTCATCAAAGGCGGCTCACACCTCGACCGTGCCGCCAATATCGATATCGTCGCCATTGATAAAACCGGCACCCTCACCGTCGGCAAACCCTCCCTAACGGAAATTATCACATCTGCCGGCATCCATCCGATTTCCAGCACACTCAATGCTGATATCATTTCCCTACTCCGCATCGCCGCCGCCCTCGAAACAAAATCCGAACACCCACTCGCCAATGCCATCGTCAAGAGCGCCCAAGCCCTTGGCATCGATCCGCCCACCGCCACCGATTTCCAATCCACCGCCGGCAAGGGTGCTGAGGCCACCATCGATTCAACCCGCTACCTCATCGGCAGCGAACGGCTCTTCCACGAACTCAACGCAGCCGGTCACGCCGCTCTAGCTAATCTCTCACAACCGATGCAAAACGAAGGCAAAACGTGCGTCTGGCTGGGCTCGCGCGTCGGCGAGCAAATCACCGTCCTCGCCATCCTTGCCATGGCCGATACCATCCGCCCCACCGCCCGCGATCTCGCTCAACAATTGCGCAAACTCGGCGTCAAAAAAATCGTCATGCTCACCGGCGATCAACACCTCGTCGCCGAAGCCATCGCCAAACAAGCGCAAGTCGATGAGGTCCGCGCCGAACTGCTTCCCGAAGACAAGCTTAACGTCATCCGCCAACTCAAAACCGAAGGCACCGTCATGATGATCGGCGATGGGGTCAACGACGCCCCTGCCCTCGCCATGTCTGATATCGGAGTCGCCATGGGCGCGGTCGGCACCGATGTTGCCATGGAAACCGCCGACATCGTTCTCATGGGCGACCGCTTGGAAAACATCCCACTTCTGTTAGCGCATGCCAAACGCGCCAAACGCGTGCTCCTACAAAACCTCATCTTCGCCAGCGCCGTCATCATCGTGCTAATCATTTCCGCCCTAGGATTCTCGCTTCCCCTACCCCTGGGCGTCGTCGGCCACGAAGGCAGCACCGTCCTCGTCTGCCTCAACGGCCTACGCCTCCTACTCATCGCAAAAACCGGGTTGTAAAAGAAACGGAAAGGCAAGCACCCGGAGCCCCGAGCAATTCCCGCAACCGGTACCGAGTGATCGCAGGAAATACTCGCCCGATTGATGCGGGAACGCGGTGAGAAAGACCCCGAACTCACGCCGGAGCAGCTGGAAGAATGACGGCAATGGATTGAGGAAATAAATGATATCACCATGGAATCACTCGATGATCTGGAATCGGAAGACTGGAAGGGACAAGATGCGTTCGAATAGGCGCGTCATCCGCTTGTCGACGAATGCAGCGATCTCGCCACAGCGATTTACCACGAGATCGATGACGCTGGGTGCGTTAGCCGAGGATCCGCATCGGGAGCATTCCACTTAGGGAAATTCAGGCAACAAGGTTTGATGCCTAGGCACGCCGTTCAGAGACGCGTCCAACTTCAACCGCTGGCTCATGGAAACAATGGCGCGCCCGAGGATATCCACGTCGCCACGCGCGTCATGGCGGCGCAGGCTTGTTTCCCGCAGACCAAGGCGTGATTTGACATGATCCAGCGAATGCCCGGTGCCACGGGTTTTCCCGAAGAGCATCTTGGAAATATGGATCGAATCAATGCAGTCCACATCGCGTGTCGGCAGTCCGTGGCGTTGGCAAGTCGCGGCGAGAAACTTGGAGTCGAAACGTTTGCCGTTGTGAGCGATCAACGTCGAGTTTCCCGCCCATGCGGAAAACCCGCACAAAACTTCCTCCGGACGCGGCGCCCCGACGACATGACGGTTGCCGATGCCGGTGTAGCTCTCGATGAACGAAGAAATCGACCTGCGCGGCCGGGCGAAACTGAAGAATGAATCCTCAGCGATCAGGCGGCCACCCTGGTAGCGAACCGCCGCGATCTGAATGAACTCGTCCTCATCCGGATAGAGCCCGGTCGTCTCAAGGTCGTAGATCACAAATGAGACATCCTGGCGAAATCGGTCCGTCCAGAGAAATTCAAACCCGCAGCCCGGACAAACCGTCGGCTTGCCAATTTCAGACTTCGCACCATTCATTGAAATTGAGCACGCGGGATTCGGACAGTTGGTCTTCATAAGGATTCCAAACTTGGATACTGGGTAAAAATTCGTCTAGCGCGACAAGATTCACCCATGATGGGAATCTTTAAAAGTCCTTTCAAACAGACCTCGATGCAGCTGGGTTACGGGCATCCGTGGTTTGGAAACCCATAAAAAACAAGAGTGCCGCCGGGGGGACTCGAACCCCCACGCTGGTTGCCCAACAACGGATTTTAAGTCCGTGGCGTCTACCATTCCGCCACGACGGCTTAATTTCTGTGCCCTTGCGGGCAAGCGGTGCGAGTAAGAAGCAATCTCCTGCGCCCGTCCAGCCCGGCGTTTGCCGGATGGCCAAGAGAGCCTTGTTTTTTCGATGACGCTGGACCTATTGAAGCGCATTCAAGCGCCAGAGCGTGAAGTTCAGCACCGTGGCGAATGTGACCCACGCCAAATATGGCGCAAACAGCCAACCCGCTGGTTTACTCACGCGGAAAAAGACGACCATCGTCAGCAAAATCGCGATCCACATCGCCACGATCTCCACCAGCGCCCAGCCCAATTCATGTGCCCCGAAGAAAATCGGCGTCCACGCCGCGTTGAGCAGCAGTTGCACGAAGTAAAAAACCAGCGGACGACTCCAGCCCTTCCGCTTCCACACCAGCCACGCCGCCACCGCCATGAGCGTGTAAAGAAATGTCCACGCAGGGCCGAAAATCCATGCCGGAGGATTCCACGAAGGTTTTTCCAAGCCCGCATACCAAGCTCCGGGTATCGCGATAATGCCGGTCAGCGGCGCGCAAAATGTGGCAACGATCAAGCCCACCAGCATCAAGCCATTGCGCGATCGGGTGGGTGGATTATTTGACATGGTCAGCGGGCAATCGGCGATTCGATATCGATGGAACAGCCTAAAGCCGGGCAACCGGCACGTCAACAGGGCTCAGGACTGTCACCTCTATTTTTCACAAAATCGAAACGCGGTGTTGAGCAGCGCGCGGAGGACTTCGCGAAGGAAAATATAGGCGATGTCATGGGACAATGAGTAATTCTACGGCACATTCGGCTCCAAACCCGAAAATCTCAGCGCTTTTCTCTGCGATCTCTGCAATTGCCTTTCGCTATGCTAATTTCGTCTGCTCTATGATTTTCTAAGTTCGCTAATGCTCACTCCGCGTTCCGCGTTTCGATGAAATAATTTTTGAGGCGTCCTCCCTGCGCCCGGCGGTTCGCGAATATCACCTGCACTCCTGCGGAAGATTTTTCTCGTCCTTTCGCCCTCCATCCCCCCACCTTTCCCCCGCAATGCTCAAGGCTGGAATCGTAGGACTACCCAACGTCGGAAAATCGACTCTCTTCAATGCTGTGACCCGCACCCGCAAGGCGGAGGCGGCGAACTATCCATTCTGCACCATCGATCCGAATGTCGGCATCGTCATCGTCCCGGACAGCCGACTCGCCGTGCTCTCCAAGATCTCCGGATCCCACAAACTGGTCCCAACCGCCATCGAATTCGTGGACATCGCCGGCCTCGTCAAAGGCGCCTCGGAAGGCGCCGGCCTTGGCAACAAGTTCCTCGCCACCATCCGCGAGACCGACGCGATCGTTCAAGTGGTTCGTTGCTTTGAAAACGACGACATCATCCACGAACTCGGCACCGTCGATCCCATCCGCGACATCGAGATCATCAACGCCGAACTCATTCTCGCCGACATGGCGACCCTCGAAAAACGCCGCTCATCGCGTGAAAAAAAGGGCAAGAGCGGTGATAAGGAAGCCAAACGAGAAGTCGAACTCATCGACATCATCATGCCCCACCTCGATCAGGGGAAACCCGCGCTGACCCTCGAATTCAGCGATGAGGACAAAATCATCGTTAAAGATTTCTTCCTGCTTTCCTCCAAACTCACCATCTACGCCTGCAACGTCGCCGAAGACGAACTCGCAGGAGCGACCGAAAACCCAGACTCGCACCCGCAGGTCGCTCGGGTGCGCAAGTTCGCCGCCGAACACAGCGGCGCGGAAGCCGTGGTCATCTCCGCCCGCATCGAAGAGGAGCTCAGCGAACTGGCCCCGGAGGAATCCGCTGAGTTTCTGAAAGACATGGGCGTGAGCGATTCCGGAGTTTCATCCCTGATTCGCGCCGTCTATCACCTTCTCGGCTTGCGCACCTATCTCACCACCGGGGTCCAGGAAACCCGTGCCTGGACGATCATCGCCGGCGACAAGGCACCCGCCGCCGCCGGGGTGATTCACACGGATTTCGAGCGTGGCTTCATCGCTGCCGAAGTCGTCCACTACGATGACCTCGTTTCCCTTGGCTCGAAACACGCCGCCAAGGAGGCCGGCAAACTCCGCATCGAGGGCAAGGAATACGTCGTCAAGGATGGCGATGTCGTCGAATTCCGCTTCAACGTAAGCAAGTAAGCGCCTCACCACTTCCGCGCGAGCGCCCACAAAATCGCCGGAATCACCAGGCTGAACAACAAGGCCCACGCCGGAGTTTCGTGCCCGGCTGCGCCAATCATGGCGAATAGCAGTCCCATCGGCAGACTGCCGCAGACCAAGGCCATCATGAATTTCCGGAACGGCATGCGCACCAAACCCGCCGTGCAAGCCAGCACTTCGGGAAGAATCGGCAACGCACGGGAAAGCGCGACCAACCAACCGCCGCCACGACCGAAAAGCAGCCGGCCATTTTCGTAGTCCCGATCTCCCAGCCACCGCCTCGTCATGCGTTCACCGCAACAACGGCCAATCCCATAACCCGCAAGCCCTCCGGCCACCGAACCGCTCGCGGCGATCAGGCCACCGATCCACGGGCCATAGATGAACCCGAGTGCGGACATCACCACCGTGCCAGGGATCGGCAAAAAAAGGTCCAATACCAACAGTCCCATCCCCGCCGCCCATGCCCATGGACCAGCGCTTTCCAACCACGCGATACTCCCATCCAGACCGAAACGAGCCTCCAATCCGCCGCCCCAGATCCACCAGGAAACGAGGAACAACATCCCCAGCACCAAAAATCCGTATAACAATCGCATCGGATCAACTCACCCCGGATAGTCGCCGGAGATATAACCCTGCAACTGAAGAATCGTGTGTTTCTGGGACTCCATCGCCCAGCGGACCAAGTCGCCCATGGAAATCAGACCGATGAGGCGGCTCTCCTCGAGCACGGGCAAATGCCGGATGCGATGCCAAGTCATCAATTCCATGCATTTCTCGATGCTATCCCCGGACCGCACGGTGATGGCCGGGCCACTGAGAATTTCGCCTACCAGCGTATCCCTTGAAGTCCGCCCTTGAAGCACGACTTTACGGCTGTAATCCCGCTCTGACAAAACACCGACCACCTCGTCATTTTCCATCGCGACGAGCGCGCCGATGTTTTTTTCTCCCATCAGACCGATCGCTTCGTAAACCGAACTTTCCCGACAAGTGGTCCAGACCTGCCCTCCTTTGTTTTGCAGGATATTCCTGACTGCTCCTTGAATTTCCATGAAATTTCTTTCTTTGTTTGAAGGAGTAACAATCTGCGAAATTTCCACCGTTAAGTCAAGAAGGAGATTTTTCAAAACGCAAGGAGCGCCGAGATTCTGTCAGCTGCCAGACGGGGGACATTCTGTCACCCGTCTTCTGCGGAGCGACTCGCCGGACAAAATGGCCGCCTTCCAACAGCGCGCAGAATGCACGCGCTCCGACATGCAGCCAATGAATTGGACATAGGACAAGACGCCTGTAAGTTCGCCCGCAATGCCCAACGAGTTAATCCACGAAACCTCACCCTACCTGTTGCAACACGCGCACAATCCGGTTGCATGGCAACCTTGGAGTGATCAGGCCTTTGCACGCGCCCAAGAGGAGGACAAGCTGGTATTTCTATCAGTCGGTTACTCGACGTGCCATTGGTGCCACGTCATGGAGCACGAGAGTTTTGAAAACGACCGCATCGCAGAGGTGATGAACCACCATTTCATCTGTGTGAAAGTGGACCGAGAAGAACGCCCGGACATCGATGCCACCTACATGGCCTACATTCAATCAACCACCGGCCAAGGCGGTTGGCCGATGAGTGTGTGGCTCACGCCCGACGGCAAACCGGTATACGGCGGCACGTATTTTCCGCCGGAAGACCGATACGGGCGCCCCGGATTTCCGCGAGTCTGCCAAGAACTCGGGCGTGTATGGCGGGACGATCGGGCCGCTATGAAAACCAGCGCCTCACGGGCGATGGAGCAACTACGGTGCGAGGCGGAGGAGACGAAACCCTTGCGCGGATTACCGGATGCGAAAGTCTTCGGCGATTTTCTGGATCGTTGTGAATCCACAAATGACGCCAAGTGGGGCGGATTCGGCGGAGCCCCGAAGTTTCCTCGTCCGGTCGTGATCCGAGCCTTGATGCAACTCAGCGAACGCTTCGGCAGAGATGGTGAAGACGGCAAAATGGCCGTGGAAATGAGCGAACGCACGCTTCGCGCCATGGCGGCGGGCGGCATGCACGATCATCTCGGCGGCGGATTTCACCGCTACTCGGTGGATCGATTTTGGCATGTGCCGCACTATGAGAAAATGCTCTATGATCAGGCACAACTCGCAATGGCCTATCTCGATGGTTGGCAAATTTCCGGCGAACCTTTGTTCCGCAAAACCACCGAAGGAATTTTCCGTTACTTGCTAGAAACGCTGCGTGATCCCGGCTGCGCGTTTCATGCTGCGGAGGATGCGGACAGCCTACCCACAGCGGAGGCCAAGGAAAAACGCGAGGGCGCATTCTGGACATGGAAAGCAGAGGAAATCTCCGCCCTGCTCACACCTCGTGACGCCGCGATTTTCTGCGCGGCTTATGGCGTGGCCGCCGAAGGCAATGCCCGCCCGGAGAGCGATCCCCATGGCGAATTGGCCGGGGAAAACACCTTGTTCCGCGCCATGCGCGATGAGGATCTGGCGGCGATGTTTGATAGCACGGAAAGTGAAATCCGGGAATCGATCTCCGCTTCATCGGTGGTTTTAGAAAAAGCGCGCATGCAACGTCCGCCGCCGCACCGGGATGATAAGATCGTCACCGCATGGAATGGTCTCGCCATCGGCGCACTGGCTCGCGGAGCGCGCCTGTTCGGGCGGAGTGATCTTTCGGCCGCCTCAAACGAAGCCGCTACTTTCCTCAAACGGGAGTTATGGGATGGACAGCATTTGTTCCGCTCCCACCGCGGACATCGTGGCAATGCCGAGGGGTTCCCTGCTGACTATGTGTTTCTCATTTCAGGATTGATAGAACTTCACGCGGTTTCACCGGACGCGGGCTGGCTCATATGGGCGCATGATCTCCAACAGAAACTGGATTCCAAATTCTGGGACGCAGCGGTGTCCGGCTACGTCATGCGCCCGATGTTGGCGGGCGAGACACTGATGGTGATTCGTGAAGATTATGATGGGGCCGAACCTTCACCGAATCATCTAGCGGCGGAAAATCTGCTAAAACTCGCGGTTCTTCTCGATGAGCCGGAATATACCGTCCGCGCGGAGGCCCTGCTGAGGGCCGGATCACGAACCCTGGAAACCCAATCATTTGCCGCCCCCCTGCTGCTCGCCGCCATGGACCTGCACGAACGCAGTGTCATGAAATTTCAGGTTCCCTCCGACGCCGCGCCCGAGGTTCTGGAAACATTGCGGAATTCCTATTTCCCCCGCGCCGTTTTCACGCCGGGATCCGGACATGAAGTGATCGTCTGCGAAGGCGTCACTTGCCGGATGTTTCCATGAAAAAACACGCTTCTCAGTTGGCCCGGCGCGAATTGTCGTTCAATGTCAGTCCATGCACACGCCCGGCCCGCTTTCGCAAAAGATGTTCGCCCTCGCCAAGGAATACATTCCGGGCGGCGTAAACTCACCCGTTCGCGCATTCCGCAACGTCGGCGGAGAGCCATTTTTCGTCCGCCGCGCCGCCGGCAGCCGCATCGAGGACATCGATGGCAAAACCTACATCGACTACATCGGCTCGTGGGGCCCGAACATTCTTGGCCATGCGCCGGTGATCATCACCAACACCATCCACGAAGTCGCCAAAAGCGGTATTTCCTTCGGCATCCCAAATCCCTTCGAAGTGGAAATGGCCCGCACGATCTGCAACTGGGTGCCATCCGTGCAAAAAGTCCGCATGTGCTCGTCCGGCACCGAGGCCACCATGTCCGCCATCCGCCTCGCCCGCGGATTCACCAAACGCGATTATATCGTGAAATTTGATGGCTGCTACCACGGCCACAGCGATTCCCTACTCGTCGCCGCCGGCTCGGGCGCACTCACCCATGGCGAACCGGATTCCGCCGGCGTCCCGAAATCCTTTGCCGAGAAAACCATCGTTCTTCCTTACAATGATCTGGAAGCACTCGAAACCCTCTTCGCCGCACGCGGTGAGGAAATCGCCGCCATCATCGTCGAGTCCTACCCAGCCAATGCCGGACTGGTTTTCCCCAAACCCGGCTACCTCGACCGCCTGGCATCGATCACCAAAGAATACGGCGGCTTGCTCATCTTCGACGAAGTCATGACCGGCTTCCGCCTCGGCAAGGCCGGCGTCCAAGGACTGGAAAATCTAACACCTGATATCAGCTGCTTCGGCAAAGTCATCGGCGGCGGACTCCCGGTCGGAGCATTCGGCGGCCGTGCCGATGTGATGGACATGCTGGCACCGATCGGCCCGGTCTATCAGGCCGGTACGCTCAGCGGCAATCCGCTGGCCATGGCCGCCGGACTCGCCCAGCTCAAGGAACTTTCAAAACCCTCCAGCTACCCGCGCCTCGATCAACTCGGCGCCCATTTCGAAGCAGGAATCCGCACCCTCATGACGGAAAAAGGCATCCCGCACCGCCTGAACCGGGTTGGCTCGATGTTTTGCCTCTTCTTCACCGACCGCGAGATCGTCAACGTCAACGACGTCATGAAACAAGATCTCGAACTCTTCAAAAAGTTCTTCTGGGGCTGCCTGCAAAAAGGCATCTACATCGCCCCATCGCCCTACGAAACCGGCTTCCTCTCTCTCGCCCACACCGAAGCGGATCTCGATGACACCCTCACCGTCTTCGGCGAAGTGTTGGCGGCGATTTGATCACACGGCTACCACCGCAACTAGGCCACTTCCCCATCATGCAACCGTCCTTAGCAGCATCACTTGTGTTTCCGTTCACCGCTGCCAGCAAGTCCGGCCCCAGATTCCAGCTGAATGCCAACGGATCGATCCGTCGGATGGAATGCGGAGATATTTTGATCAACCTGTTTCCAGGAAACGAAGCCGAAGGCGGACCCACCAATATTTACCTGCGCACCCATGGAAAATCCATTGAGACCATTTCATTGTTAGGACCAGATAGCCCAGCATCATGGGAATTCAACGAACACGGCATGATCGGCTCCGGCCAATGGGGCAACATGGCTTTCCGCATCCGACTCTCTCTGGCTGAATCGGCTTCTGCTTGGTTCTGGCATGTGGAACTGGAAAACTCCGGCACAGATTCGGTGACATGCGATCTGATCCACACCCAAGACATCGGCATCGCCCACTACGGCGCGGTGAGACTCAACGAATATTACGTCAGCCAATACATCGACCACGCTCCGCTTGAGCACGCAACCCAGGGCACGGCCGTCGCGTCCCGTCAGAACCAGTCGATGGGTGGGCGCTTCCCGTGGACGCTCATCGGGTCGCTCGGCAAAGGTGTTTCTTATGCCACCGATGCCCACCAGTTTCATGGTCTCGCCAACCGCTCGGGCAAACCGGCCGACGCGCTCATTTCCGGCCTACCGGGCTCACGCTTACAGCACGAGCATTCGTTGGTTTGCATTCAGGATGAAATGATCACGCTCGTCCCCGGGCATCGATCCAACCATGGCTTTTTCGCGTTGTTTGTCCCGGATCATCCCTCCGCGACGATTGACGAAGACAGCAAGCGGATCGACTACGTGCTCGCGCTGCCCGAGGCATCCTGCCCGCCATGGGCCGAAGAAAAAATCAGCCTCTGCCCGGCAAGCGGACTATTTTCTTCCGCTCAATCGTTGAATGCTCTCGACCTAACGGATCACGAAACCACCGGAATATTTGGTGCCGAACGGCGTCATCTCGAAAAAGAAGGCGATCAAATTTCATCCTTTTTCACGGACCAGAAAAGTCACGTAATACTCCGCGCCAAAGAACTTCAAGTGCTTCGTCCTCACGGTCACATCCTGCGCACCGGAAGCTCGCTCATCCCGGACGAGGCCGCGCTCACATCCACCGCTTGGATGGGTGGCGTATTTCACTCGATGGTCACCCAAGGCCATGTCAGCATCAATCGATTCCTCTCCACCTGCCACACCTACCTCGGATTGTTCCGCAGTCACGGTCAGCGGGTATTTGTCGAAATCTACGGGGAATGGAAATTGTTAGAAACTCCCTCGGCATTCGAAATCAGACAGGATTCATGCCGCTGGATCTACAAACACGAAGGCGGCATGATCGAGGTGCGGTCCACCGCACCCGAAGACCGTCACGAGCTACACCTTTCATTGGAAATCCTGGCCGGACCACCCGCCAGATTCCTTATTTCCAATCATGTCGCCATCAATGGCGATGATGGGCTTTCCCCCGGACCGGTAAACTATGAGGTTGTCGGAACATCCATCAACGTCCGTGCGATTCCCGACAGCGACGTCGGCCGCCGCTTCCCGCAGGGATCCTTTCAAATGGAAACCTCGGAAGGCACGCGGATCGAGCAAATCGGCGGCGATGAACTTTTCTATCAGGATTCTATTTCACGCAATGAACCGTTCCTTTGTTTCAAAACCGCGCCGACGGCAGTGGCGGAATTGGCAATCCGCGGAAACTTGGTGGAATCCACCATCCCGCTAAGCACCGGATTCTGGGATTCCATCTCAGGCAACCTCGCGATCTCCGCCCCCGCCGCAAGCGCCCAAGCCACAGCTGCTGAGCGAGTGGCCAGCATTTTCCCGTGGTTCGTCAACAATGCGCTCGTGCATTATCTATCACCCCGTGGGCTGGAACAATACTCAGGTGGCGGCTGGGGAACCCGCGATATCTGCCAAGGGCCTCTGGAATTGTTAATCGCACTGGGCCAATACGAACCGATTCGTGATCTACTCTGCCGTGTTTTCCGCCAACAGAACACCGATGGCGACTGGCCGCAGTGGTTTATGTTCTTCGACCGCGAGCGCAACATCCGCCCCGGCGACTCTCATGGCGATATCGTCTATTGGCCCGTTCTGGCGCTGGCGCAATACCTCACCGCTAGTGGGGATCGATCGATATTGGATGAAACCTTGCCGTATTTCCATCCCGACGGCGACGCCGCTGCGGAAACCACCACGATTCTCGGCCATGTTGAACGCGCACTCGAATTGATCCAAAGCCGCGTGATCAGCGGCACCGCGCTCGCCGCATACGGCCATGGCGATTGGAATGACTCCTTGCAGCCCGCCAAGCCCGACATGCGCGAGCGCCTGTGCAGCTCCTGGACCGTAACACTCAACTATCAGACATTCATCACTCTGGCGGATGCCTTCAAATCCGCCGGATTGACCGATCGGGCCCAAGATCTGGAAACCAAAGCAGCTAAGATTCTCGCGGAGTTCCAACAAATCCTCATCGTGAATGATGTCATCGCGGGCCTGGTCTATTTCCACGAATCCGGCAGCACCGATCACCTGATCCACCCGCGGGATCGCACCACCGGTCTATCCTACAGCCTCTTGCCGATGATCCATGCCATCATCAATGACATGTTGAGTCCGGAACAGGCGGTGAATCACCTCGATCTCATCCGCAAGCACCTCAGCGGACCGGATGGCGCGCGCTTGTTCGACCGCCCGATGCGATACAATGGCGGCATCCAAACGAATTTCCAACGAGCCGAGAGTGCCAGCTACTTCGGGCGGGAAATCGGCATCATGTACACCCATGCCCATCTCCGGTATTGCGAAGCGCTCGCCCGTTTCGGCGATTCCCGCGCATTCTTCCACGCCCTCTCCCAGATCAATCCGATCGGCATCCGGGAGGTCATTTCATCCGCGGCCCCACGTCAGGCGAATTGTTATTATTCCAGTTCCGATGCCGCATTCGCCGACCGCTATCAAGCCTACACTGAATATGAAAAAGTGAATCGCGGAGAAATCGCGCTGGAAGGCGGCTGGCGGGTTTATTCCAGCGGTTCGGGCATTTCCGTTCGCTTAATCATGCAGTGTTTCCTCGGCCTGCGTTTGGAGAAATCCGCGCTCATCATCGATCCGGTCATCCCACCGGAGTTGGATGGATTGAAGGTCCATCTATCACTAAACGGCAAGGCCATCGATGTGATCTATCGAATCAAAGAAACCGGACGAGGAACCCTCTCCGCCGATCTCAACGGCGCGCAACTTGATTTCATCCGCGAGAACAACCCCTACCGACCCGGAGCAGCCCGGATCGCCATGGAATCCTGGAGCCGCAACCTCAAAGAAAACGGCAACCAGCTCATCATCACGCTGGAATAAGCCGGACAAAATATCCGGCTTCCGGCAGCGCGCAACATCCACGCGCTCCGGCATCGGAGCACCGACATTCTGTCGACTGCCGGACGGGGGCATTCTGTCACCCGTCTCACACCAAAAACAAAATACTAGCGATCGGTCAGTCGAACTTCCGCCACACAGGGTAGTGCATGGATGTGAAGTTCATGGCCCGCAATCACACACGCCCCGGCATTCCCATTCGCCGAAATGACCGAGCAAATCCGTTTCCCCTCCGGCAACGGCGGGACAATGGTGAGACCACCGGGCGGCAGACTGATCGTGTCGGCGATTTCGATGTGAATCACCTCATCGCTGGTGGCATGGATGCGAAAATTCAGCGGGCCGTAACGCGTCGGCAATTGGCTAACGGAAAACCCGGATTCCTCGGAGATCCATGTCCACGGCATGCCGGATGCCAGCACGAGCGAAGCGGAGGAATCGCGCTCGGCGGCGACCATCGATACAAGCGCGAGTAAGTATTCCGCGGCGATCCAGGTGTGCGGCACATCGCCGAGATGGCCCGGCGAAAGCGGATCTTTCCAGGTGATTTCCGGCCATTGATTCCATTCGCGAGGACGCCGATCCGATAGAAAGAACTCCAGCAATTCATTGGCGACGTCACGTTTCCCCAAGCGAACGAAAGCCCCGATGATGCGGATCTCATAAGCGGTGTAGTTGTTCCATTGCATTTCACCGCGATGTTTCCGGCGGAAGCCATCGAGATAGGTGGCGAGCATCCCATGCAGTGGCCCTTCTGGCAGTGCGTCGGCGAAATCAAGCATGGCGATCGCATTGGACGTCGCGGTGGGATCAAAATCCGCCCACTCGACCGAACCCGGAATGTAAGCAAGTTTTTTATCGGCGATGACTTTGTCGATTGACCGCAGCAGATCGCCTTGGAAACAATCCGCTTCCTTTCTCCACCGCGCGGCGTCCGCACTCATGCCCACCGCTTCCGCTAGATCCGCCGCAGCTTCAAGGCCACGGACGCCCCAGAAATCATCCCAATAGGAATGCACGGGATGCGCTAGATAGCCTTCGTGACTGGCGGATTCCGGCAAGAGACCGTAGAAAACCGCGCGCCCTTCAGAGCTATACTCATCCGTCGTGCGTTCTTTGCGCAGAACGATTAGATAGTCGGCGGCTTTTTGCGCATAGGGCAGCAATTCCCGGAGGAAATTTTGATCACCGCCGTTGCGGAACACCTCGCGGATTCCCCATAGAAATTGCCCGTGGCTGTCGTGCTCGACCAGCCAATCAATCCCGTCGCGATCGACCACACAGGGGACGAATCCATCCTCACGTTGGAACTGCGCGTACCATGTTAGAAACTCCTGCAATGCGGCGGGCAAACCGGCTTTGGCGAGCGCCGCTCCCATGATCACGCAATCGCGAATCCAGGAACGGGTGTAGCGTCGGGGCCCCGGTTGAATCGCGGCACCATCGCGATTGATCAAAATGTGAGCTGCAGCAGTGCGGAAACAATCAAACGCCGGCACCGCGCAGGCAGGGACTTGCCATGTGACGGAACCAAGCGTTTTCATCCAACAAGCAAGGGCCTCGACTCTTGAGTTTTCCATTATTGGATGGATCTTGCCGAAATAAGGAACTGAAACCGTAACTTCCAAGCTTGTCGCGCCCGGAGGAAGCTCCCAAGCCATCGCCGCAGAGCCGAGGCCGGACTCATCCTCAAGATGATGTCTCGTAGGCATCGTCCCACCTGATAGAAATCCGAGCACTCCGCCCTCCTCAAACATGGCCGCACCGGTGGCAGATGGCTCCGGCGTGGCGACGATGGTGCGATCATTGACGCAGAGACTTCCCCCGACACATGAAACCCGTTGGATCGGGCTGCGCCCGCCGAGATTGCGGAATGCCTGCCATGGTGGATTCACCTGATATGGCCTCACCGCCACGATGAGCCGCCCGCCTTGCGCGGATTTCGCGCACTTGAGCCGATAGGTCACATGGAGTGTTAGGTCATCACTCCGCCCATCGACCCAAGGAAGGATATCGAGGCGCAGATCATCCGCACACCACGACACGCATGGGAGCGGCACCCCGCCATTTTCCAACGACCGGCTGGTTTGCACCTCCGCCCAAGTAACGAGTCTTGATTCAGTTAGGATAAATGGCTCCAACGAGAATTCGCCCTCATCCACTTCGACCATGCCTTCTTCGTTGATCAAGGCCCGGCGTTTTCCTTCCGGACTACCAACCGGCGTCCAGTAAGATTGCTCGCGATACCAATAACGGGGAAACCATCCACGTGGGAAATCGGCAACCACCGAGTGAATGAACTCGTTCGGGCTGCTGGAAAACGCGTCCGGCCGCAATGATAGCGAACACAAAGCGGCACACCCGGCGTTTTCGAAGCTGACCCTCAGATACCGAGCCACCGCTCCGTGTGCCGAGATATGGCTTTTTGCGCCCAAGGCATAAGTCGCACGATGAAGGAGCTCCCATGACACACCGTCTTGGGAAACCTCGACCTGATAAGCGCGTGGCGGCAGCGAGGCCGGCCACTCGATAACCAATCCGCCGAAGCGCAGGCTTCTACCAAAATCCATCATCCACCATGGCTCGATGTCATCCGTTGCCGCCCGCCAATCCATAAGCGGGTTGGCATCGAACGCGGCCTCCGGCGGATGGCCGGATTGAGAACTGGAGGAGCGGATTGAGAGCGGCGCGTGGAGGGTTTGATCCTCCAGCGTCGCCCCGGCAAGTTCTACACTCCCCTTGCCGCCGGGACCCGCCGCAATGACGATTTCCACGGCTTCGAGTTCGGATGGGGCTCCGCCACCAGCAGGCCCCCACGCAAATGGCAATTCCCGCTCGGAAATGCGATAATCCTCCCAATCGTTTGGGAGCTGATAGTCCTGGCACAGATGCCGCCAGACATTAGCCCCGCCCGGAGACGCCACCTTGAATTCAAAATGGTTGCGCGCCCCCTCGCCGCGCAGGCGAAACCCGATCTCAAAGGTTTCCGGCAATTTGAGGGGAATGACCCGCCTCATCGCAATGAAACCACCGCCGCCGTGAAAATCATAATCCAAACGCACCCCTGAACTTCCATCCGGCGCGGTAACCCGCGAAAGCCGCCCTTCCGCCTGGCCGGAGGCAAACACCTGCCACGATGCAGGGTCTTCGAACCAGTTTCGGAAATCCGATGGCAGATCTCCACCAGGACACTCGGTGGAGGCGGAGGCTTGGTTCTGTGGATCAATCATCATGGGTTTAGGAACGGGGGTCTGTGGCGGGCTTAGCGGCTGACTGCTTCTTATCAGCGCGGATGGCCGCGCGCCAATCCATGCCATGGGTGCGGACAAGCGTCCAGTTCAACTGCTTCGCCACTCCGGCATCGCGCGGCTCAACCGCCCGGCGCGGAGTTGACATCCGGCGAAAGAAAGTCAATTTATACTAAGACCAAAGTTCTATTCTTCACGCAAGATCCAAGGCTTGTCATCCTCGGGCAGCAGGCAACAGATTGATCAATCCCAAATTGCACTATGGCAACCGCCGTTACATTTCGTCACTCCTCTTACTTACGGCACGTCCGCAAGTAAGACAGCTTAGTAATTTGCAGATAGAGTTCACCCCATGAGCCGTAGCATCTCCTCCCGCCTTTCAGGATTCATCCCGGCCATCACTTGGCTGCGTGGCTATCAGCCAAGTTGGCTGCGTGCTGATGTTCTCGCGGGCATCACACTGGCGGCCTATCTGATTCCCGCAGGCCTCGGTGATGCCTCATTGGCTGGCCTTCCGCCCGAAGCCGGTCTCTATGCCTGCCTTTTTTCAGGGTTGTTCTATTGGTTGTTCACCAGTTCCCGCCAAACCGCAATCACGGTCACCTCCGCCATTTCGCTGCTGGTAGGCGCCACTCTGGCTCCCATCTCCGGAGGCGACCCCATACGCCACGCCTCCCTCGCGGCCGCCACGGCAATATTGGTTGCTGTCCTGGCTTTGCTCGCGCGATTGTTTCGCGCGGGTGCGATTGTGAGCTTCATCTCGGAGTCGGTCATGACCGGCTTCAAGTGCGGTGTCGCCCTGCACCTGATGTCCACCCAGTTGCCAAAACTTTGCGGCTTCCATGGTTCCCACGGAGATTTCTGGGAGCGGACCCGCTATTTTGTGCATCATGCCGAGGAGACCAATCCGGCATCGCTAGCCGTCGGTGGCGTGGCGCTCGCCGCCCTTCTATTAGGCAAACGTCTATTTCCCCGGATCCCCGCCGCCCTGGTCGTCGTAGTCGGAGGGCTGCTGCTCGGGGCATTTGGCGGGCTTGAAGCCCATGGCGTCAAAATGCTGGGCGCCGTCCCCCAGGGCATGCCGGTTTTTAGCTTCCATGGATTGGAATGGAACGATCTGAATTTGTTGCTTTCATTGGCAATGGCCTGCTTCCTGTTAGGCTCGGTGGAAACCGCAGCGATCGGCCGCATGTTCGCGCGCAAGCACGGCTACCGCATGAACAATGACCAGGAGTTCCTGGCCCTCGCCGGCGCGAACCTTGCCGCCGGCCTCGGCCAAGGATTTCCGACCAGCGGCGGCATGTCGCAATCCCTCGTCAACGAATCCAGCGGCGCGAAAACACCGCTCTCCGGATTCATCGCCTCACTATTCATGCTGCTGGTCGTCTTTTATCTATCCGCTTATCTGCGGTTCCTTCCTCAGCCGGTACTCGCCGCCATCGTGCTCGCCGCCGTGACCGGATTGCTTAAAATCGACGCCCTCAAACAAACCTGGAAATTCAGCCGCAGCGAGTTTGCGGTGGCGGTCACCGCCCTGCTCGGAGTGCTCGGCTCGGGATTGCTGATGGGCGTGCTCATCGGGGCCATCCTCTCGCTTTTACTGCTCATCCGGCGGACCATGTATCCACACACGACCGAGCTCGGACGCGTCCCGAGCACCGCTTATTTCGCCGATGTGATCCGCCATGCCGGTAACCAGCGCGTCCCCGGCGCATTCATCTTCCGCTGTGATGGATCAGTGCTCTATTTCAACACGGATTACGTCCGAGAACGTTTCTTTACCTTGCTGGCGGCTCACGAACCCGCGCCGCGCGTCACCGTATTTTTCCTCGGCACGGTTCCGCTCATCGATCTAGCAGGCGTGGAACTCCTCGATGAAATCCGCGAAACCTTAGGTGAACGCGGGATCGACTTCCGCCTCGCCGAAGCCCACAGCGTAGTCCGCGACACACTGCGTCGCGCAGGATTCGAAAAAAACTACGGCCCCATCGAACCCGATCAAACCGTGGACACCGTGCTCCGCAAATATTTGCCCGAGTCCAATTAGAATTGACCCCGAGCCCCACTTCCTGACACTCGTTTCAACATGAAACGTTTGACTCTTCTGACTCTACCGCTGCTTCTCGCCAGTGCCGTCATTTCCATCGGAGCGGAGATCGCTTTCGGACCCGTCCGAGCACAACCGGGCGAGAGCGTCAGACTCGTCTCCAGCTCCAAAAGTGCTGACGGCGTGATCGCGATCTCCAAGGACGGCCGCACAAGCAAGGGCAGCATCCGGATTTCCCGTGATCGCGACCTTTCCTGGACTTTCCGCGAACCCGCGGCGGATGGAACCCTTCGCGGCATGGTCAGCGTGGCGAAAATCTTCACCCAGACATCCATCAAACTTGATGGCAAGGAGGAGAAATCCGAGGACGCCAGCCCTCTCAACGGCAAAATGTTCGCCATGACCAAGCCCCCCGCCAGCGAGTGGAAATTCGAACTCGACGGTTCGGTCCCGATGCTCCGCATCCAAAATGAAATCGATGAGTTGACGCTTTATTTGAAGCGGCAGTGGTATCCGAACCGAATGGTCAAAATTGGGGACTCATGGGAATTCGATCCGGCATGGATCCGAATGATCATCCAAAAAGATCTTCAAAACGCCCAAACCATCGGCACCATGACACTTCGGCAGATCCGCCACACCTCGGAAATGGATACGGCGGTGATTGACATCGCAGTGCGCAGCACCGGCGGCGATTTTCAACCGGATGGTCGCGAAACCCACGTCCAGATCGAACTGACCGGCCAAATCACGGTCAATCTAGCCACCATGCTTGACGAACGCCTCGAACTCAAAGGAATCATCGTCTCAACCACCGGCAGTTTGAGTGATTCAAAGAAAGTCACGCTGCCCGTCCAGCTCGTAGTAACCAAATCCTTCGTGAAGAATTTCAGCACGCCTTAAAGGATTGGAAATTCATCGATTTCACCAAATCGAGAATCTCGGGAAAAGCACCACCGTCAAATCTAACCCAAAATTGGTTTTTCTCCGAGCACGCGGATCGGATGCGGAGTACGCTTTTTCCGTAGGCCGAACTGCCTCACCGCATGCCGCTGGAGATGTGCCACCGCGTCCTCAACGTCGTCGGTGAAAAAGATCAACTCAGGATCTTCCGGACTGATCATCCCCTCATCGGCCATCCGATAGACAAAATCCATCAGCGGCTGCCAGTATTCCTTGCCCATCAGAATAATCGGAAATCCTTTGAGTTTTCCTGTTTGGATAAGCGTCATCGTCTCGAACATCTCATCCATGGTGCCAGCCCCGCCCGGCATGACGATGAAGGCATAGGAATACTTCACGAGCACCACCTTGCGGGTGAAGAAATAGCGCATGGTGATCGAGTGCTGGACGTAGGGATTAATCTCTTGCTCGAAGGGCAACTCGATGTTGATTCCTAACGAACGACCGCCGATCTCGAACGCACCCTGATTGCCGGCCTGCATGATTCCCGGGCCGCCGCCGGTCATCACCGTGAAGCCGAGTCGTGCGCAGGCAGCACCCATGTTGCGGGCCAATTCATAATATTGTGTGCCCGGGCGAGTCCGCGCTGAACCAAAAATCGTCACGCAAGGCCCGGCGAAATGCAATGTGCGGAAGGCCAACAGCAAATCCTTGGCCACCCGGAACAAGGTCATCAAATTGTGCAGCCGCGAACTCGGCCCGGACAAAAGCGTGCGGTCGTCGGTTTCCAACTCGAACAGCTCCTGCTTGCGGATTTCCTCCTCGGTGATCTCCCCGTCGGGAACCTGCGGGCAAACCGGACAATCGAGCTTTTTCATGACCGACTTCTAGCATCCTCACGCCACCTCTCAACCACGAAAAAGGGCGCGACCGAAGAATCGGCCGCGCCCGCTGAAAAACAAAACGGATCACTTGGCGAAATTCGCCGCGACCACATCCCAGTTCACCAAGTTCCAGAACGCGGCGATGTAATCCGGCCGGCGATTCTGATAGTTGAGATAATAGGCGTGCTCCCAGACATCGAGGCCGAGAATCGGCTTGCCGGAGCATCCCGCCACGGACTCGCCCATGCACGGGCAATCCTGATTCGCCGTGGAGCAAACCGCTAGCGAGCCGTCCGCCTTTTTCACCAACCATGCCCAACCGGAGCCGAAACGAGTGGCGCCTGCCTTGGCAAACGCTTCCTTGAACGCATCGAACGAGCCGAAGGCCTTATCGATCGCGGCGGCGAGTTCGCCGGATGGCGCCTTGGCGCCGCCCGGGGCGATGACTTTCCAGAAAAACGAGTGGTTTGCATGGCCGCCGCCGTTGTTGCGGACTGCGGCGCGGACGTCCTCTGGCAGCGCGGCGATGTCGCCGATAATCTCGCAAAGCGACTTCGCTTCAAGCTCGGGCTTTCCGGCGAGAGCGTTGTTGAGATTGGTGATGTATGCCTGATGGTGCTTCGAATGATGGATTTCCATCGTGCGAGCGTCGATGTGAGGCTCGAGGGCGTCGTAAGCGTAGCCGAGGTCGGGTAGTGTGTGGGCCATGGTATTTCTGGGAGTTTGATTTGCTTCGCGTCGGGAAATCCGATTAGGCTGACCGCCCGACGACATCCCTACCAAACCGAGCTTTCCTTCAGCCGCAAGCCAAAACCAACATGATGCCTCCAGAACTCGCCCTCTATCTCCCATATCTGCTCGCCGCCGCCAGCGGGATTTTCATCGGCTGGTTGCTTACACGGCTTGTCGCATCCGGAAAAATCACCGCCGGTATCGAACGACTGAAAGCCGAAGAACGCAGATCGCTTGAAATCGAAGCCCGCCTCGCCCAAACCGCATCCGACGCGAATCGCAGCGAGCTGGAGGCCCAAAGCTTCCGCAACCAACTCACCGAACTGCGCTCCCGCCTAGAAGCCGAACTCAAGGCCGCCGCCGAAAAACAAGCGTTGCTCGAACGCGCCGAAATCAAGCTCTCAGACACCTTCAAAGCGCTCTCCGCCGACGCCCTCCGCGCCTCATCCGAGCAATTCCTCCATCTTGCGAAATCCTCTCTCTCCACCCAAACCGAGGAAGCCAAGGGCGAAATCGAGAAACGCAAAGTCGCCATCGAAAACCTCGTCAAACCCGTCGCCGAATCCCTCGGGAAATTTGAACTCCGCATCGGCGATATCGAAAAAGCCCGCGAGGGAGCCTACGCCGAGCTCAAGGAGCAAGTCCGCGCCCTCGGCGAAGGCCAACTCGGCCTCCAACGCGAAACCGCCTCGCTCGTCAAAGCCCTCCGCCAACCCACCGGCCGCGGCCAATGGGGCGAAATGCAACTCCGCCGCGTCGTCGAACTCGCCGGCATGCAGGAACATTGCGATTTCGAACTCCAACACAACTCGACCACTGACGAAGGCAAAAAACTCCGCCCCGACCTCATCGTCCGCCTCCCCGGAGGAAAAATCATCGTCGTCGATTCCAAAACCCCGATGGACGGATATCTCGATGCGCTGGAAGCCACCGATGACACCATCCGCGAGGAAGCGCTCCATCGCCACGCGCGCCAGGTGCGCACCCATATCCAACAGCTATCCTCGAAAAACTACACCGCGCAATTCGCCCACACGCCGGAATTCACCGTGCTGTTCCTACCCAGCGAATCGTTCTTCTCCGCCGCCCTCCAAAGCGATCCCGGCCTCATCGAGCGCGGCGTCGATCAAGGCGTCATCCTCGCCACCCCCACCACTCTCATCGCCTTGTTACGCGCCGTTTCCTATGGCTGGAGACAGGAATCCATCGCTGAAAATGCCCGCGAAATATCATTGTTAGGCCGAACACTCCACGAACGCCTCGGCAAACTCGCCGATCACTTCGCCAAACTCGGTCGCTCGCTTGGCGGTGCCGTGGAAAATTACAACAATGCCATCGGCTCCTTTGAAACCCGCGTTCTCACCACCGCCCGCAAATTCGAGGAACTCAAAGCCGCCCCGGAAGCCGCCTCCATCACCAACCTTGAACCGGTCGATAGCGTCCCGCGCAAGCTCCAATCTGCCGGTGGGAGCCTCCTGCCCGCCACCGCTCCCGCGCCCTTCAACACCGCTCCCCTCGCATTCGATCCCACACATGCCGCCCACTTGCTGGAACCGGAAATGGACGACGATTTCACCTTCGTCCCCGATCCTCCCACCGACGCCCGCAACGCCGCCTCCGATCTAAGATCCGCTTTAGATTAGACTCCTGTAGCGGCTCGTCTATGACCGCCGCTAACTGGTCCCGCGGCCGGTATGCCAGAGAAAAAACTGATGGAGAGCCTTCGCGCGATTCTTCGGCAGCGACACTCATAAAGTGACTCTACAAGCCATTCATCGACATCGACTACAAACTTGCTAACTGCCTCGCCGCCTGAAGCGTGTTCTTCATCAACATCGCGATCGTCATCGGTCCCACTCCTCCGGGCACGGGGGTGATCGCCGAACACAATGGAGCAACCTCCTCAAACGCGACATCACCCGTCAGGCGAAAACCGGATTTTTTACTGGCATCCTCGATGCGGTTGATGCCGACATCGATCACCACGGCACCGGGTTTCACCCAATCCGCCTTGACCATTTCCGGACGACCGACGGCCGCCACTAAAATATCAGCGCGGCGGCAAATCGCGGGCAAATCCTTCGAACGCGAGTGGGCGATGGTGACCGTAGCGTTGGATTTTTTGGAAACTAACAACAACGCCATCGGTTTGCCGACGATCATGCTGCGGCCGATGATCACAGCTTCCGCGCCCTGGGTCTCAATGCCGGCGACCTCTAGCAATTTCATGCATCCGGCAGGAGTGCAGGGAACAAAACCACTGGGATCCTCCAAGGCGAGCTTGGCGACGTTTTCCGGGTGAAACCCATCGACATCCTTGCGCGGATCGATGGCGCGGATGACTTCTTCCTCATCAATGTGCTTGGGCGGTGGGGACTGGACGAGGATGCCGTGAATGGCGGAGTCGGCATTGAGATCGCGGACGACTTGCAATAGCTCCTCCTGCGTGGTGGTGGCGGGAAGTTCGATCTTACGCGAGAGAAATCCGAGCTCGGCGCAAGTGCGGGTTTTCGAGCCAACATAGACCTTGGATGCGGGGTCCTCACCGACGAGCACGACGGCAAGGCCGGGAACAATCCCTTGGGCGATTAAAGCGGCGGCCTCCGCCCGGCACTCATCGAGCACGGCGGCGGCTATGGATTTTCCATCGAGAATTCGGGGTGTGTTCATAAGCTTGTGTTTGGGGAAAATTCAGGCGTCATCGGTGGCCTTGACGAGCAACAATTCGAGCTTCAGTCGCTCGTTTTCAAAAGTCTCGGGATCCATACCACGGCTGAGATGGATCGCCGGACCAAAGGTGACTTCCACCCGGCTGAATGGCTTCGGAATGACGAAGCGGTCCCAGGATTTCAATCGCCAAGCGGAGGAAAAACGCACATGAATCGGAACAATCGGCGCGCCCGTCGACTCCGCAAGTTTGATCACCCCGGGCTGCATGATGTATCGCGGGCCGCGCGGACCATCCGGCGTCAGGCATATGTCCAAGCCTTGTTGTGAGGCCCGCTTGAGGCCCACCAATGCCGCAACTCCCCGGCGCGAGGACGATCCACGGATGGCCCCAAGCCCGAATACGGCCATGGCGCGCGCGACCATGTCGCCATCATGACTGGCGCTGGTAAGGACGACCATTTTGCGGTGCGAGCCACAGAGTTTTTGCCAAGCCGGCGGCACGCTGAAAAAGCGGTTGTGCCAGAGAATCATGATCACAGGTGGCACGGCAGGATTCTTGGCGCCCACTCCGGCGAGATCCCGCACTTGAAAACGGAGCGTCGCACCCAACAACTTCATCGCCCAACCGGCAAGCATGCCCAGCACGGCGGACTTGCGATCGCTGCGGATTTCATTGCCTTTTTTTGAACTCATCGGGACGTGGAAAACATCGGCCATCACAGGAATCCCGCAGAATGCAGGAAAACGAGCAGGCCCGGAAAACGCATGGTTGGCTTCAACCATCCCAACGCACTCCAAGATGGCCGACGACCCGAGTTTCCCCAAGCACCCGTATTTGACAAGCCTGACGATAAGCCCTGACGCGAAAATCGACCGGAATTCCTAGGCTTCCGAACTTTTCCTTGCTCAAGCAACAAGGCAAATCGACGGTCACCCAGCGACACCCGGCTATCGCGAGCCCGGCATCCCTAAAAATTGCACCCATGAATTTTCACCGCCTGCTTCTTATTTCATTGCTGACTGCCTGTTCGGTAAGCACGGCGCGATCCGCGCCTGCATGGGAAAAAGACCTCACGTCCCCCACAATCGGCCCTCATCCACCGCTTTCCCCCAGCGTTCTCGAGCTAAACGTCAGTTGGAAAGGTCTCGTCAACTCCGGCAAAGTCACCATGGAATTCGCTCCCAAAGGTGCGAAAAAAACCGCTGCCTTCGTCGTCCGCGGGACCGCCATCAGCCTCGGCCCCGCCGCCATGGTTTTCCCCTACAAGGGCAGCTCCTGGACCGAACTCGAAACCGCCACCCTCAAACCGCGTTTTTTCCATTCAGTGGAAACCCAGGACGGCAAAACCGTCACCACCACCACCCGCTATTTGCCAAAAAACGTGGAGTCCAACGTCACCGCCGGCCCTATCGGCAAGGCTGCCGGCGCACCCAAGAGCCAGACATTCAGCTTCTCCCCGGTCTTCGAGGTCTACTCCGCCATCCTCCACATCCGCAGTCAGAAACTCGCCCTAGGAGATCAGATCACACTCGTCATCCACCCATTCAACAATCCATACCTACTCTGCGCCAAAGTTCTCGGCCGTGAAAAACACGATGGCCGCGACACCATCCGCCTCAGCGTGGACATGCAGAAAATCGACCGCAAAACCCTCAAGCTGAAGCCCTACAAGAAAATCAAAAGTGCCGCCAGCCTCTGGCTCAGCGATGATACCGACCGCATCCCGGTCGAACTCCGCGCCGCTGTTTTCATCGGCGACATTCGCGCTACACTGTCGGGCTTCAGGAAGTTATAATTCTCACCGCTTTCCACTCCAAGTCCCATGATTTCCAGACTGACCCTGCTCTTCCTCTCCATCCTCCTTCCAGCGGCGGCGTTCGAACTACCAGCCACCTCGACCCAATGCCTCGTCGGCATCGCGGAATCATGGGACAGCTCGTCCGCCACACTGCGGCTCTATCGGAAAACCGGTGGTGTTTGGAAACCGGACGGCGAATCATGGCAATCCCGCCTCGGAAAAAACGGACTCATCTGGGGACACGGCATCCACCCCATCCCGTCCGGGACCGCCACCAAGAAAGAAGGCGACATGCGCTCACCCGCCGGGGTTTTCGCTCTCGGCGGCGTTTGGGGCTATGCCTCCTCCATCCCCAAACACCCGCAACTTTTCTACCGCCAAGTGACATCGCGCGATCTATGGGTCGAAGATCCCGCCTCTCCGCAATACAACCGCAACGTCATCCTCAAGCACGAACCGTCATCCGCATGGGAGAAAAAACAGCAGATGAAACAAAACGATCCGGCGCATTCCCTGAAACTTTTCATCGCTCACAACGCCCCTCCCAAGGCAATCCCGAATGCCGGATCCTCCATCTTCTTTCACATCTGGCGAACCGGCGGCAGCAAGCCGACCGCCGGTTGCACCACCATGGAAGAAGCCAAACTTCACAGCCTGATTTCCCGCATCGATCCTGCGAGCCGGCCGCTCTATGTGTTACTTCCAAAAGCGGATTACGAAAAAATCCGCAAGCCCTGGGGACTGCCTTGAGAGATGGATAGCAAATGAGCCCCATCAGGTGGCACCCGGGTGCCATACTAAGCATAACAGTCTGACGATCTAGCACCCGCAGTGGCGGCCTGCCTATCCCGCAATTTTGCTAACAGGCAAATCTTTTGCTTTCGTTCGGATTCTTTTTCGAGTATACTCCCCGACCGTGACCTATCTTCCCCCATCACGAAGGATCGCATTTCTTGGCGATTATGTCCCCCGGCGCTGCGGTATAGCAACATTTACCTATCACCTTTGCGAGGCGGTTGCACGGCATGAACAGCACACCGATTGCATCGTAGCCACGGTAAACGACCGACCGGAAGGCTATGATTATCCACCGCGCGTCCGCTTCGAAATCCAACAGAAGGACGTGGAATCCTACCGGACTACCGCCGACACCCTGAACGAAAGCAAGGTGGACGTGCTGAGCGTTCAGCATGAATTCGGCATCTACGGCGGCCCCGCCGGGGCGCACTTACTCGCTCTGCTCAAGGAAGTGCGCATGCCGGTGGTGACCACGCTCCACACCGTCTTGCAGCAACCGGACCCGGCCCAGCGCCATGTAATGAATGAGTTGGCACGCCTCAGCGAGCGACTGGTGGTCATGGCCGACATGGGGCGGCAAATCCTTCGATCCGTCTATCATGTTCCTGATTCGATGATTGATGTCATTCCACATGGCATTCCGGATTTACCTCTCGTCGATTCGGAGGATTTCAAACGCCAGTTCGGCGTAGAGGGAAAATCCGTCCTGCTGACCTTCGGCTTGCTGGGGCCAGGCAAGGGTATCGAGTTCGCGATCCAGGCAATGCCTGAAATCATCGCCCGCCACCCGAATGCGGTCTATCTCGTGTTAGGCGCCACCCATCCGCACCTGATTGCCCGGGAGGGCGAGAAATACCGGACCAGCCTCGAGCACCTCGCCGAAGATATCGGCGTCGGCGATCAGGTGATGTTCTTCAACCGCTTTGTTTCCAATCAGGATCTCAGGGACTTCATCGGCGCATCGGATATTTATCTAACACCATACCTCAACGAAGCGCAAATCACCTCCGGCGCACTGGCCAACGTCTTCGGAGCCGGCAAGGTGGTGGTCTCCACTCCTTATTGGCACGCACGCGAACTTCTCGATGCCGGGCGCGGTGTTTTAATCCCGTTTCGCGATGCCCCCGCCATCGCGGATGCGGTCAATCAGCTGCTGGATGATCCCAAACGCATGTGCGAAATCCGCAAGGTCGCCTACGAAACAAGTCGCTCCATGATCTGGCAAGCGGTGGCTGATCGGTATCTTGAATCCTTTACCCTGGCCGAAGCCGCCCGCCAGCCATCGCCCAAGCCTATGGCCGCCAAATGGTCTCATGCGATCCGCCCGGGGAAACTACCAGCCATCAAACTCCACCATCTCCTGCGCATGACCGATGGCACCGGAATTTTCCAACACGCCACCTTCAACGTGCCGAATTATGCCGAAGGTTATTGCGCCGATGATAACGCACGCGCCTTCATTCTTTGCAATCTACTGGAGGACTCACCGATCGCCTTACCAATCCCAAAGGAGACCATCGATCTGTTAGCCTCCCGCTACCTCGCTTTCATCTCCGCCGCTTTCAATGATGCCTTCGGTCGATTCCGCAACTTCATGGGCCTCAATCATCATTGGTTAGAACCGATCGGCAGCGAAGACAGCCATGCCCGCACTCTCTGGGCACTCGGCTCCGGCGCATCACGTTCACACAATGAGGGGCATCGCCGCCTTGCGTCCCATTTATTCTTACGCGCGCTGCCCGCCGTGTCCCACTTCACTTCGCCGCGCGCCTGGGCCTTCGCATTGCTGGGTCTCTACGAATTCGAACAAGAACACACCGAACATCCCGACATCCACCCCATGCGGGAACTCCTGATCGATAAACTACTGACCTGCTGGCACCACTGCGCCGATGACCAATGGCCGTGGTTTGAGAACAGCGTGACCTATGACAACGCACGCCTCAGCCAAGCACTGATTCTCAGCGGACATGCTATTCCCAATCCGCATGCGCTGCAAGTCGGTCTCGAAAGCCTCCGCTGGCTGATCAGTCACCAAAAATCTCCGATCGGTCATTTCCGCCCGATCGGCAGCAATGGCTTCCACGAAAAAAACGGCAAGCGCGCTGACTTCGATCAGCAACCCATCGAAGCACAGGCCATGGTTTCCGCTTGTCTGGCGGCCTTCCGCAGCACCCATGATATCTTTTGGTGGCGCGAGGCTAGGCGGGCCTTTGATTGGTTTCTCGGCCGCAACGATCTGGCCATCCCTCTGTTTGATGCCGCATCAGGTGGCTGTCGTGACGGACTCCACCACAATCGCGCGAATGAAAATCAAGGAGCAGAGTCCACCTTGGCGTTCCAATTGGCACTCGCGGAAATGACCGTTGCGGAACATTCCCTCCACCATTCCACCCATGAAATCACCCATCCTTTGCCGTCACGATCTTTTGCTGCATCCTGAAAGTTGCCGGGTGATCATCCGTCCGTTCATCCCCGGTGATGTGCAACGCATCACCAAGATCATCGGCCGCGCACTCGCACTATGCGAAAACGAAGTCGCCACCGAACTTGAAGCACTGCTGGCGGAATTCGACGCCCGCCACTTCGATATCGAATCCATTCTGCTCCGGCACTATCAAAAAGTCCAACCGCACGTTGTCACCGAGTGCCCGATTTCGCACAACCGGCAATTGCTCATCGGCGGCTTGTTTTCCGGTGAATACGCCTTGGAGTCGGCGGCCTTGTTCAACCCATCAATCGTCCCTCACCCCGATCAATCCGGCATGTGTGATGGCTGTATGCGCTTCATCATGAGTCTACGCGCCACAGGTGAAGGTCACATTTCGTCCATCGAGTTCCGCAGCGGTCAAATCACTATGGATGGATCCATCAGCGTGGACCCGATTTCCAGATTTGTCACCGTGCCTGACATCGTTCCAAACCCCACCTATAACAAGCCGTTGTTCATCGCCAAACTGCGGGAGATGGGCTTTGCGGGCGACCATGCCACCGCCGTCATGAGCCCGCTGGCCAATCGCTTCACACTCCAGGAACTCGATGAGAGCGTGCGCCAAATGCACCAACAGAGCAATGCCAGCAGCGACTTGCACCGCAGCCTTGGCAAATTCTATCTGGCCAGCAAGACCGCCCCGTTCAGCCAGGACTTCCAGCTTACGCTGGACTGCATCCGTTGGCTCGCGGATTCCAACTACGAGCTGAACTTCTCATCCAAGCTCGCGCTGAGCGAACGGATCATTTTCCCGGTCTCGTCCAACGAGAGCAACGGCATTGAGGACGCACGTTTCGTCCGCTTCATCAATGACGACGGATCAGCGATGTATTACGCCACCTACACCGCATACAACGGCCGCACGATTCTACCGCAGTTGATCGAAACGCAGGATTTCCTCCATTTCCGCATTCTCACATTAAATGGAAACGCCGTACAGAACAAAGGCATGGCCCTCTTTCCACGTAAAGTGCACGGCCAATACCTGATGCTCTCCCGCCAAGACGATGAGAATCTCTTCCTCATGCGCTCGGACAATCCGCACCATTGGGAAAACCCGCAGATGATCATGCGTCCCGCTGAATCCTGGGAGTCCGTGAAAATCGGCAACTGTGGCTCGCCGATTGAAACCGAGGCCGGTTGGCTTGTCATCACCCACGGCGTCGGCGCGATGCGCAAGTATAGCATCGGAGCCGCTCTGCTTGACCTCGACGATCCCTCACGCGTGATTGGCCGGCTCCGCCACCCTTTGCTCGTCCCGGAAGGCCATGAACGCGAAGGTTATGTGCCGAACGTGGTTTACAGTTGTGGTTCGCTTATTCACGACGGGAGGCTCATCCTGCCCTACGCCATGAGCGATAGAGCCACGGCGACCATCAGCGTGTCAATCAACTTGCTGCTTGCCACCCTGCGCTCATGACTTCCGGATCGGCGGCTCATTGAGCAGCAGCCAATACATCCCCATGTTCCTAACAGCCTCGGAGAAATTATCGAACTCCACCGGTTTGACAATGTAACTGTTCGCTCCAAGATCGTAAGTTTCAATCACGTCGCGATCCTCATGCGAGGAGGTCAACACCACGACCGGCACCAATTTCGTGCGTTCGTCCGACCTGATTTGGCGCAATACATCGATTCCGCCGACCTTGGGCAACTTCAAGTCGAGCAACACGACTTTGGGCAGCTCGTTGGTATCACGTCCCGCATAAGGACCGGTGGCGAATAAGAAATCCAGAGCCGCCTGGCCATCTTTCACATGAATTAAATTGTTTGCGAGATGGTGTTTTTTCAGCGCGCGGATCGTGAGTTCCGCATCGGTGGGATTGTCTTCGACAAGTAGGATTTCCAGTTCGTTTTTCATGATCATGATTTTGGATTGGTGGCCCACTCAACAAGATCCAGTATAAACCCATATACTTGTTCGCTGTAGCATTTTTTTGAAATTCTACAGGTTGCACAATGTAACGATTCGTGAGGCATCGTCTGCGCCATTCAAAAATATCGAGGAACTTGGCTTTTGACACCCATCGTTCGTGGGCGGACATTAACTCCTAAAATACGCCAATAAGTCCTGACCGACTTTAAGCCATGGGGATCGGCTATATATCCTTGGCTATTGATTTAAAACTGAAAGCGGCAACCGATTTCAGAAGCGCGGAAAAAAGGCACCCCGGAATCTCACCGCGGGTGCCTTTGAGTTGGATAAAATCAAACGGCTCAATGCGAACAGCATCCGCCACCGCCACCGCCACCACCACCACCACCACCACCGCAGCAACCACCGCCGCTGGCGTTGGCAATATCATCCGCGGTGGGAACCCGGCCGAGCTCAAGTGTCATGCCGACGTATTTGCCGATTTCTTTCTGCAAGCGCTCCAGCTCCTGCTGAGCGGCGAGAAACTCACTCGCGATCGTATTGTCAAAAAGCGCCTCACGCGCTGCTTCGAATTCGCGGATCTCAGTGGCACCCAGCTCGATACCGGCATGCTGCTTTTGATGCAACTCCTCGCCGCGTTCATGCACACTCTGATACTGAAGTCGGGATGCATCATCACTGAGAAAACGCTCGACGCTCGCCTGGAGCTTCAAAAAAGAGGGATCGCTGGCAATGTGGGAACACAACTCACGGGTTTTAGTGATGACGGAAGAGTCTTCTGAGGTGATGGACATGCGTGCTGCTTAAACCGTAAAAACGACACTGGCAATCTGACATTTCAGGAAAATCCACACGTATTTTTCACGCCCCGCCAAAGAACAAAAGCGTGACAGCGGCAGCTTACCCGGGTTTCGTCGGAGTTGCATCCGCAAACCATGGCCCTTGATCCCCTAAAAGACGGCATCCGCTCCCTCGTCCGGATTGATTTCTACGGAAACGTCCACAAACGCCTCCGCGGCACCGATGCGGAAAACCGCTACGCCACCGAAGTCGCCGTCCTCAAAGCCCTCCAAGAACGCGGCTGCCCCTACGTCCCGCGCCTGCTCGAAGAACACCCGGAGGAACTCTACTTCGTCTCCACCAACTGCGGCAAACTCGCCACCCAGATCTCCAAGGAAAAAGCCGACAAACTCTTCGCCAAACTCGAAGCCGAATACGGCATCCGCCACCTCGATGCCGAACCGCGCAACATCACCTACTCGGACAAACTCGGCTGTTTCTGCATCATCGATTTCGAACTCGCCGAGATCCTCCCGCCACCGCCGGGCCTCAAGATGCCAGATAAAAACCCAAAATCAGACTGATTCCTCCGTGCCCGACGCATCGATCCTTCACTGGGAGGCCCTCACCCACAGCGGTTCGCGAAAACCGCGCAATGACGACTCGTGGCTCGCCTTCTCCTCCAGCCCGGCCGGCGCCGAAACCTTGCCGGAATCCGGCTCGCACTCACTCGAGCAACACGACCTCGTCTTCGCCGTCTCCGATGGCATGGGCGGCGGCAATGCCGGCGACCTCGCATCCTCGCTGCTGCTCCGGAGAATGTCGGAAATCATCCCGGAAACCTTCAAAATCGCCGCCTCCGGGTTTTTCCCGGATTGCCTCGACCACCTTGCGGATGCCGTCCGCTCCGTTCACCAGCACGTCAACGAGGCGGCTTGCGATCAAAACCACGGCATGGCCGCCACCTTGGCGCTCGCATGGTTTACTCCGGACAACCTTTACCTCGCCAATGCCGGGGATTCCCGCATCTACCGCTCCCGCCACGGCCTACTCGAACAACTCACCCGCGATCATACCGCCGCCTGGGGCCAATGGAAACGCGGCGAAATCTCAGAAATCCAATACCGCACCCACCCCCGCCGCTCCGCCCTTTACGAAGTCATCGGCGGCTGCCACCTCTCCGTTCACCCGCATTACGCCGCAATCCCCTACGAACCCGGCGATCGCTTCCTCATCTGCTCCGATGGCCTCGTTGATGGCGTTTGGGAGCGCCACATTTCCAACGCCCTCGCCGACCTCCCCACTCCCAAGACCACCGCAGAAACTCTCCTGAAACGCGCCCTCGCCAACTCTGGAATTGACGATACCACGCTGATCGTTATTCACGTCGGCAGCGCTTCCGATTCGACGGATTCAAACCAATGAATTTCATGAAAATTTGGCACGCTTTCTGCTTCTTTAGGTGGGGCATCAGGCCTACGGACCAACTGTGACCGCCCTACACGACCCATCGTCAATCTCACCCCAAACAACCGAATAAACGACCACCATGGCCAAATACAAACTGGAATACATCTGGCTCGACGGATACACACCCGTGCCAAACCTTCGCGCCAAAACCCAAGTCAAGGAATACGACAGTTTCCCGACTCTTGAGCAACTCCCGATGTGGGGTTTCGATGGCAGCTCAACCAAACAAGCCGAAGGCCGGAGTTCCGACTGCATGCTCAAGCCTGTGGCCGTTTACCCGGACACCACCCGCCGCAATGGCGTCCTGGTGATGTGCGAAGTCATGATGCCCGATGGCGTCACTCCGCACCCATCCAACACCCGCGCCACCATCTTGGATGATCCCGGCGCATGGTTTGGCTTCGAACAAGAATACTTCCTCTTCCAAGACGGCAAGCCACTCGGCTTCCCATCCGATGGCTTCCCCAGCCCACAAGGCGAATATTATTGCGGCGTCGGCTACAAAGCCGTCGGCGACATCGCCCGCCAAATCGTCGAGGAACACCTCGATATCTGTCTTGATGCCGGCATCAACCACGAAGGCATCAATGCCGAGGTCGCCAAGGGACAATGGGAATTCCAAATCTTCGGCAAAGGCTCCAAGCGCGCCGCCGACCAAATCTGGGCCGCCCGTTTCATCCTCAACCGCCTTTGCGAAAAATACGGCATCGACGTGGAATACCACTGCAAGCCGATCCGCGGCGACTGGAATGGCTCCGGCATGCACGCGAACTTCTCCACCGATTACATGCGTGAAAAAGGCGGCAAGGAATACTTTGAAGCCCTCATGGCTCAATTCGCCGAAAACCTCGAAGAGCACATCGCCGTCTATGGCCCGGACAACCACCTGCGTTTGACCGGCCTCCACGAAACCCAGTCGATCGACAAGTTCACCTACGGCCTCGCCGACCGCGGTTCCTCCATCCGCATGCCGCACAGCTTCATGAACGCCGGTTACAAGGGATACCTCGAAGACCGCCGTCCAAACTCCCAAGGCGACCCCTATCAAATCGCCTCGCGGATTCTCAAGACCATCTCCGAAGTGCCAACTCCTTGAGCCCACTCCGGGTGATCCATCAAGATCCCTCATTTAAGCCGCTTCCCATCACGGGGAGCGGCTTTTTTCATCCATGAAAAAAGCTCACTAGCGAAGCCCGCGGAGTGTCTTTTGCTCACTGATCCATGCTTGGTCGGCATCGGAAAGTTTATCTTCCCGCGTCCGTGAGCGTGCGCCATCCGGCTCGATAAGGGTGAGTGTCCCTTCCGAGTAGCGGGCGAGTTTGGCAAAAACTTTGCGGTCCTTGCGATCCCGCCATTCCCGATAGCCCTTCTTCTCCAAGCCGGCCCGCCATTCCTTGTGATGATGCGTCGAGACCGCCTCGCCCTGCTTAAAGAGACCCATGTAATAATCGGCCTGGCCGCTTGTGTATCCGCGATAGTTGCCGATCACCTCGCCGCTGGAATTCAGGAGAATCAATGATGGCTGCCCAAGTATTTTATACTGCTTCTTCATCCGGGCGACGTAGTCCTTTAGAGCCGCCAGCCGGTCGCCTTTTTCATCCAGCGTGAGATCCGCATCATCCATTTGGATGTTCGCATCGATGCGCAGGCGGACGAGCTTTTCCGCAGCCCATTTCTCGAAATCCGGCTTGGAAAACAACTCCTGAGAGAGCACTTTGCACATGGGGCTGCGGGCGGTATCGGTGAACCATATGAGCAGCGGCTTTCCCTCCCGCGCCGCGCGCTGCTTGGCAATGGTTTCACTTTCCTCCCACGGCCCCCGACGCTTGTCGGAAGTAAGCACTGTGGAGAGCTCGGGCAGACTGGCCTCCGGGTCGTCCGGATTCGTGAAAACGATATCCTCCTCTGGGGTGAACCCGGGCCCTGGTTTGGGCGATCCTGCATTTCCTCCGGGGACTACCGGCACCCCGGAATCCGGTGCCTTGGACCTGAGTTGCGGTGGAATCCCGGTTTCTCCGAAGGCGCTTTTGAGCTTGGGGGCCTCGGCCTTTCCGCCCATTCCGAGTTTCGCACATGAAACCAAGCTGAATGAGAGCGCAAGCAGCCATGAGGCCAAGCGCCACATCCGCAAAACTATCGCGAAACGTCTCATTTTAATCTTTTAAGCGGATGAAGGTGCCGCAATGCGTACAGCGGAACCAGCGAAAAACCAGCACATGGATACAAAGCGGCAAGATATACCCCAAGCCGCGAATCCGATGCGCCATGGGACTTTTCATATGAGATCGGTGGACAAAAAGTTTCTGACCGCAAACACGACAACTGCCATCGACGCCCCAAATCAGATAACAAACGCCCAGCAATGGTAGCGCAATCGGCACCGCCAGCAACCAACTTGGCACCCAGCCGAAATATCCCGGCGACTCAGCCGAGAGAAAAAGCAGCGCCCCCGCCCCAAGGGAACACGGCACCGCAATCATCACCAACAAGGTCACCAACGCACCGGAAGTCACCGAAAATGGACGCTTGTGGAGCACTCCACGGATCGATCTCCGCGATTTCCGTGGACGCCTGTTTGGGTCCTCCTCACGGCGGTCACAAATCACGGCGAAGCACTCATCCACCGCCAAGCTTTGACCGCCACTCGACGTCCGCTTGGCTTGCCCAAAGCTCTCGGTGGACTGGATTCTCGAGGTGTCGATTTCGAGGCGCTGTGAGCTGTTGCTATGTTCTGCAAGCCGGATGTATTCCGATGCCACCACTCGTCTGGGTTGAAGGGATCGGGGCAAATGCCCCTCCACTCTCACCTCCAAATCACCGGAAGAATGGTTGAGCAAAGGTGGCAAATCATCAATCGAGAGTCGCCCGTCCGTCAGTGAACTGGCTGGCAGAGGCAGCGCAAAAGGCGCGGTGGACAAACTTGAAGCGACTTCTGGAGATGGCTCCGACATCCCCATCGCCCTGTCCGCCACACCAACGAGATCACGCGCCATCCCGATCCACCGCTCAAGGTCTGCCCGCGATGGATCGCTGCTGGCAATCTCATGCCTTAAATTCACCCGATTCAACGCGGCGTGCAACGCCTCCAACTCGCTTTCAGCAAGCGACTCGATATCATGAAAACCGGCAGCTTCGAAAAGATCGAGCGTGGTTTTTTCGATTTCACAAATGCTGCTGAGATTCACCGGGAATGTATGATTAAGTCACGATCTTATGGAACGAGACCGGCATTGCAAGAGGTCATGCCAACGCTGCCAGCATCTCGCCGAGCTGGACGAGCTTCAACTTCCAATCCGCGAGGCGCGCGTTCTCCTGCTCCACGACTTCCGGCGGCGCGCGATCCACAAAACTGGCATTGCCCAGCTTGCCCTCGCACTTTTTCACTTCGATTTTGATCTTCTCGATTTCCTTGGAAATGCGAATGCGCTCAGCCTCGACGTCGATCAATCCCTCCATCGGCAGATACACCTCGCCGACCGGCGTGAGAGCGGCGGGCGTGCCTTTGGGCGCCTCATAGCTGGAATCGAGAACGATCTCCGCAGCTCCCGCGAGCAGAGCCAGCACTTTGGTTTCCTCGGAAAGCCAGGCGATGGCACCTTTGACGATGAACTGCACATCCTTACGCGAGCCGACGTTGTATTCGGCTTTCAAATTGCGAAGGCGTCCGGCGGTTTCGTAAATCGCGGCGGCTCTGGTTTGAGCAGCGGAGGGATCGAAAGCAACCAGCGGCTCGGATGGCAGCACTTGTTGCATCAGGAACTCGCCCTCCTTCACATATCCCATCCGCAGCGAAAGCTCTTCGGTGATGTGCGGCATGTAAGGACTCATGAGTTGGAGATAACGGCTCATGACCGCGTCAAACGTGGCAAGCGTGAGCGCACGCGCCTCCGCCGTAGCGCTCTCACGGAGATCGAGCTTCACGGCTTCGAGGAACTTGTCGCAGAACTCATTCCAGAGAAACTCATACAAACGCTGCGCGATCTCGCCAAAGCGGTATTCGGCATAACTCTCTTTCAAGCCCGCTGAGAGCGCATCCAACTTCGCCATAATATCCACATGATACGGCGGAAGCGCTTTCTGATCACTGATCACTCGGCACTGATCACTTCCCCCCATCTGACGGAAACGGCAGGCGTTGTAGAGCTTGTTGGCAAAATTCCGCCCTTCCTCGACCGAGACTTCATCGAAGCGCAAATCACTGCCGACCGGTGCAATGCGCAGCAAGCCGAATCGCAAGCCATCCGCACCGTATTTTTCCATCAGGTCGATGGGATCCGGCGAGTTGCCTAACGACTTACTCATCTTGCGGCCTTGCAGGTCGCGGATGATGGAGGTGAAGAACACGTTTTTGAACGGCAGCTCACCGGTGAACCGGAAGCCCGCCATGATCATCCGCGCCACCCAGAAAAAGATGATGTCCGGACCGGTAACAAGGTCGTTAGTCGGATAGAATTTTTTTAGCGTCGCACTATTCTCACCAAGATCGCTCATGGTGGCGAAGGGCCACAGCCATGAGGAAAACCAGGTATCCATCACATCCTCGTCGCGCACCCAGTTTTCGCTATCGGTGGGCGCTTCCAGGCCGACGTGAATATTGCCTTTCTCGAAATCCGCCATTTCTAACGACTCAGCGGTTTTCAGTGCGTCGAGTTTCTCCTTGTGATACCAAACGGGAATCTGATGACCCCACCAGAGTTGGCGGCTGATGCACCAGTCCTGGAGGTTTTCCATCCAGTGGGCGTAGGTTTTCGCCCAGCGCTCGGGGCGGAACTTGATGTCGCCATTAGCCACGGCATCCGCCGCCTCTTGCACGCACGGATACTTGAGGAACCACTGCATCGAAATACGCGGCTCGATCGGCACATGTGCGCGCTCGGAAAATCCGACGTTGTTTTCGTATTCCTCGACCTTGATCAGCAGGCCCATCTCTTCGAGTTTCGCTGCGGCTTTCTTGCGCGCGACGAAGCGATCCAGCCCGTGAAGATCCGTGCAATCCGGGCAGTTGATGTGTGCGTCCGGCGTGAGGGTATCGATGATTTCAAGTCCATGGCGCATACCGATCTCGAAGTCCGCCTTGTCGTGGGCCGGCGTGATTTTGAGCGCTCCGGTGCCAAACTCGATGTCCACATGATCATCCGCGATGACCGGAATCTCCGCATGTGGAAACGGCCGCTTCACCTTGCGGCCGATGTATTGGGTGAAACGCGGGTCCTTCGGATTCACCGCCACCGCCACGTCGCCCATCAAGGTCTCGGGCCGCGTGGTGGAGATTTCCAAAAACTCGCCCGGAGCATCGGCGAGTTCGTATTTCATGAAATACAACTTCGAGCGCTGCGGCGTCATGATCACCTCCTCGTCGGACAATGCGGTTAGAGAAACCGGGCACCAGTTGACGATGCGCTTGCCACGGTAAATCAGGCCTTGCTTGAACAATTCCACAAACACATGGCTCACCCACTTGGTGTAAGACTCATCCATCGTGAAACGCTCACGCCCCCAATCGCACGAACAACCGAGGCGCTTGAGTTGCTTGATGATGATATCTCCGTGCTTGTCCTTGAAATCCCAAACCCGCTTGAGAAATTCATCCCGGCCGAGATCGCGGCGGGTTTTCCCCTCGTTCTCGCGCAACTCGCGCTCAACCTTCGCCTGAGTCGCGATGCCCGCGTGGTCGGTACCGGGGAGCCAAAGCACTTCTTTCCCTTCCTGGCGCGCGCGGCGGGCAAGAATATCCTGCAACGCGTTGTTCAGGACGTGGCCGAGGTGAAGAATCCCGGTGACGTTTGGCGGTGGAATCACGATCGAATACCCCTCCTTCGCGGACGAAGGATCGGCTTCGAAACATTTTCCGTCGATCCAAGCGGCATACCACTTTTCTTCGACCGCTTGGGGTTCATAGGCTTTCGCTAACTCAGACATGGGGGCGGATGGATGCCAGACCGAGCCAGGTTTGTCCAGCATCAGGGGAAACATACCCTAGAATGACATGAAGCGGAAGGGAGAAATCCGGGCAATTTGCCGAGCCCTCATGACCCTCAGGGCCAGGTAGCGGCGGTCATAGACGCGCCGCTACAATGGAAGCATGCGCCTTACGCGCCCGGCAATTCGATGAAGCCTTCCAGCTTCCGAATACGGGTGGGGTGGCGCATTTTGCGGAGCGCCTTGGCTTCGATCTGACGAATCCGCTCACGGGTGACCTGGAACTGTCGGCCCACTTCTTCAAGGGTGCGGCTGTAACCGTCCTTGAGGCCGAACCGTTGTTCGAGCACTTCGCGCTCACGCTCGGTTAGTGTATCGAGCACGTCCTTGATCTTATCCTTGAGCATCGAGAAACCGGCTTCCTCCATCGGATTGTCGGCGGCTTTGTCTTCGATGAAATCGCCGAATGAGGTGTCGTCCGAATCACCGACCGGCGCTTGCAGCGAGATCGGTTGTTGGGCCATTTTCAACACGGCGCGGACGCGCTCGACGGGAAGGTGGATCTCCTCGGCGATTTCTTCCGGCGACGGCTCGCGGCCGTATTCTTGGACGAGTTGCTTTTGCACGCGCATCAGCTTGTTGATCGTCTCGATCATGTGGACCGGGATGCGGATCGTGCGCGCTTGGTCGGCGATCGAGCGGGTGATCGCCTGGCGGATCCACCATGTGGCGTAGGTGGAAAACTTGTAGCCGCGGCGGTATTCGAATTTTTCGACCGCCTTCATCAGGCCCATGTTGCCTTCTTGGATGAGGTCGAGGAACGAGAGTCCGCGGTTGGTGTATTTTTTGGCGATGGAAATCACGAGGCGGAGGTTGGCCTCAACCATTTCGGTTTTAGCCTTGAGCGCTTCCTTGAGCCAGTGGCGCAGGTTTTTGTTAGCCTCCTCGAAGGTTTCCAACGTGTGCCACGAGCGTTGTTGGATTTCGCGCAATTTGGTGACGAACTCCTTATCCTCGGGGTCGGCTTGGAGTTTGCGGCCGTATTTCCAGAACTTCTGCATGTAGTCGTCCACTTGCTCGCAGAAATCTTCGACGACTTTCTGCTTGTAGTAAAAGCGGGTGAACACGCGGTTGAGGGTTTGGATATTCTTTTGAAATTCCTCCTCAAGCTTCTTTTTACCGCGGGGACTCTTGACTGAAAGTTGGCGGAACAGGTTGTCGTTTTCCTGGTGGAGTTGCTTGAGCTGATCGCAAAGCTTGGGCAATCCCTTCATGTAGCGCTCGCGGGATTCGATCTTCTTGTCGAGGATCACCCGGTCGAAGCGCTCCTTGCCCTTGTTGAGCTTGTCGGCGAGCTCCAGATAGGAATCGGTGACGAAGCCGAACATGTGAAGGTGGCGGGCAACTTCAATTTCGGCATCCTCGATGCGCTTGGAAATCTCGACTTCCTGTTCGCGGGTCAGCAGCGGGACTTGGCCCATTTGCTTGAGATACATCCGGACCGGGTCGTCGAGGATGTCGAGCTTCTGGTCAGCCTTGAGCTCCTCCTCGTCGCCACTGTCGTCGTCGCGCTTTTTGTCTTTGTAGCGGTCTACCTCGGAGGCATCGATGATATCGAACTCCATGTTGCGGAGCCGCTCCATGATGGCCTCGACGTCTTCCGGATCGACGAGGTCGTTCGGGAGGATGTCATTGATGTCATCAAAGGTGAGGTAGTCTTGCTCCTTGGCGAGCTTGATGAGCTCGCGGATTTTTTCTTGGATTTCGGGGGTGTCGATCCGGCGCTTGGGG
>CAIXKE010000085.1 GCA_903919975.1 Akkermansiaceae bacterium
CACGATCACGATCTCCCAGAACTCATGGTGGTGCTCGGGATACTCCGGATGTTCGGTGGCGCGCACAACCGCCAGTGGTGGGCCGTGAACTTCCGGCAGGTCGGACCACTTCAGCGCATGCAACCGGGCCACACGCCGCAGTATTTGCTTGGATTTCTCAATCGAACTCATCTGTGGATGCGGTTTGAACTGTTGTTATGAATATGGCCTTGGGTATTGAAAAACACCCCTCGTTGTCCGGGTGATTGTCAGTGCGGACGCCCCATGCAGGGGGTAACATACATCATGCGCCAATTCCGCCAATCAAAATACACACTGAACGCGTGTTGCGTGTTGCCTCATAAATGAGGACACCATGGCGCCAGCCATGAGCATGAGTGAAACAAGCATTGAGGAATACACCGAGAAGATGTGCGGTAGATACGCGCGACTCACAGGCAAGAAGGCCCGCAGCAGGTTGCTCGACGAGTTCGTTGAGATCACCGGTTGGGATCGGAAACACGCCAACAAAGTGCTATTGGGGCAAGCGTCGGGGTAAAGGTCGGCGCGGGAAACGGGGCGCGCCGACCCGCTATGAAAACGGGATGACCGAAGCCCCTAAGGCTTTTGCTCTCGCCACCGTCTGGATTTCCATTCAAATGAAATCCATGAAATCCAAGGCCATCCACCAAGCTGCTCTCAATCAAACGCCCGATGAAAATCCTCATTCTCTTCTCCCTAGCTTTCATCCTCACGGCAACGATCCAGGCCGCAGAACACCGCAAGCCAAACATCCTCTTCATCCTCGCTGACGACCAGTCGCCCTTCGACTTCAAGTTTCACAACCCGCAGTCCACCCTCGAGTCGCCGAACATCGACCGCCTCGCCACCAGCGGCATGATCTTCGACTCCGCCTATCACATGGGTTCTTTCAGCGGTGCGGTCTTCAACCGGGCCGGATACGCCACCCGCGAAACCCAGCTCTTCAATCTCAAGGAAAATCCCCACGAATTACTCGCTGAACACCACGACCCGAAAGTCACCGTCCTCGCCGGCACATCGCCGGCAAAGCAATGTGAAATGCGCGTCATGCACCGCGTCCGCGCAATTTTTCTTTGGCCTGGGTTTCGCGGTGGTTTGACGTCCTCGGTGAGTCCGCTAGGCCCAGCCGATGATTTTGATCAGGATGCCGAGCGCCGCGCAGGCTGCCAGGGTGGGAATCACGCCGGTTTTGAAACGCTCCATCGCCACCCATGATGCCACGGCCATCGCCGCGATAAAGCAATCGAAGCCGCCGCCCTCCGGGCGCAGTGCGTGCCAGGCGAACCAGATTGCCAGATTGAGGATCACGCCTACTACGGCAGCAGTAATGGCGGTTAGGGCGGATGCCAGCGCCGGACGTTCACGCAGGCCCTCGACATGCGGAGCGCCGAGAAAGACGAACAGGAAACACGGCAGGAATGTCACCCATGTGGTGATCAGCGCGCCAAGCGTGCCAGCCACCAGCGGGCTGAGATTTCCGGGATTCTGCCATGCGGCGACGAAGCCCACGAATTGCAACACCATGATCAGCGGGCCGGGCGTGGTTTCCGCGAGGCCGAGTCCCGCCATCATTTGCTTTTGGCTAAGCCAGCCGTGGTGCTCCACCGCCATTTGCGCCACATACGGCAGCACCGCATAGGCGCCGCCGATGGTAACAAGCGCCGCTTTGCTGAAAAAGAGTCCTTCTTGAAATTGAATACTCCTCCATCCTAACAACCAACCGACGGTTAGCACTGGCAACCACCAGAGCGTGAGGCAAATGATCGAGACCCACATCGTCCGCCCGATACTCGCAGCGGGTGCTGGGGGAAGCGCGACACTTGGATCCTCCGTCACGCCGGATTTCCCGTGACCCTTGCCCACAGGGAATTGTTTGGGAAAGAGCTTCCCACCTATGAATCCAATCAACGCAGCGCTGAGTATAATGATGACGAAAGAAATCTTGAGGAAAAAGATCGCGACAAAAGCGGCGGTGGCCAGCACCCACAGAATCGGGGATTTCAGGGCCTTCGAGCCAATGCGTTTCACAGCCGATACCACGATGGCGATCACCGCCGCAGTCAGGCCGTAGAAGATGCCTTGTATCCAGACGATGTTCCCGCCCGCCATGTAAATCCAGCTCAGGGCGAACAAGATGAATACCGAAGGCAATACAAACAACACCCCCGCCGCAATCCCGCCACGCGCGCCATGCAGCCTCCAGCCGAGGTAGGTCGCAAGCTGCTGCGCTTCCGGCCCTGGAAGCAGCATGCAGAAGTTCAGAGCATGTAGAAAATGATCCTCCGAGAGCCAACGACGCCGGTCCACGATCTCCTTGTGCATGATGGCAATCTGCCCGGCAGGTCCGCCGAAACTGATCCAACCGAGTTTCCACCAAAAGCGCAGGGCCTCCGCGAATCTGGGCGGGGGCGGGGCGGCGATGATTTGTGGAGAGGCATTCATGGCTTCGAGCCTAGAAAGAACCGCACAAATCAACATAGGACAATCGCAAAAAAATGAAGGTCTCGGATCGTTCACATCCACCAGCTTGTTCAATCTGGCACAGAAAGTCTATCAAGATTGCCTGGGCGCGGTGAAATCCGGCAACATTTTCTCCCTCGACGTCGGCCCCGATTACGAAGGAAAACTGCGCGAGATCGACGTCAAAACCCTCCACGAAGTCGGCGAAATAATTTGCGAAGAAGGATGACGACCACATCGAGGATCCCTTATGATAACCACTTTTCAGCATTGGCAGCATGGGCCGCGCCTTATCTTGAAGATCACTGGCGTTACGAGAAAGCTGCGGGCGACGTCTATTTCTCACCCGATTCCAAACCAACCGTTTTGGATACCAGAAGCAGCGCCCGCCCACGCACGATGCCGCCTTTCTCGGGGGCCTGCTGTTTTTCGGAATGAGAACGATCCTCCGGCGGCGCGGAAATTAGGAGAGGTAGATCATCGGGAAGGATGTCGTCGAGATCGAGCGGGCGGGGTGCGCCTGCTTGGGGACGTTTTGTCCTAGGAAAATTGCGGTATCGACATCGTCGGCGACGCGGTGAAGCGAGAGAGGTTCGGCATGATGAACTGGAGCGCGGAATTCATTCCGCAAGGCTGGGCTGTGAGATGTCTCGCGGAATGAATTCCGCGCTCCAGTTTGTCGTTCGTTCTGTTATCTTGCTGCTACGAGATCATAGCCGCGCCAGTCGCCGATGGTGATGTCGGCGAATTCGCCGACGGGGAGGTTTTCATCGACCATGACTGAGCCGTCAATTTCCGGGGCGTCCCATTGGGTGCGGGCGACGCCGGGTTGCTCGACTAACACGCGGACGGCTTTGCCGACTTGGGCTTGGTTGGTTTCACCGGCGATGCGTTGGAGTTCGGCCATGGAGCGGGACCAGCGGCTTTTGCGGGTGGCGTGGTGGAGGTGGCCGTCCAGCTTGTAGGCGCGGGTGCCTTCTTCCTTGGAGTATTGGAAAACGCCGGCGCGCTCGAAACGGAATTCGCGGATGAATTCCAGCAATTCTTGAAAATCCTCTTCGGTCTCGCCGGGGAAACCTACGATGAACGTAGTCCGAATGCCGAGGCCCGGGATGCCGACGCGCATGCGGCGGAGTAGGTCGCGGATGTAGTCGCCGGTTGTGACGCGCTTCATAGCGGTGAGCATGCGATCGGAGATATGTTGGAGCGGGATGTCGACATACTTGGCCACCTTGTCGCACTCGGCGATGGTTTGGATCAGCTCGTCCGACCAATGGGCGGGGTGGGTGTAAAGCAGGCGGACCCAGAAATCCCCTTCGATGGTGTTGATTTGGCGGAGCAAGGTGCAGAGCGAGTTGCCTTTGCTGGAATCGACGGGTGACGAGGGTTTCGGGCGTTCGCCTTCCCATTGGTCCATGCCGAAGTAGGTGGTGTCTTGGGAGATCAGGTTGATTTCCTTCACACCGGATTTCACCAACGCTTCCACTTCTTTAAAGACGGATTCCTGCGTTCGTGAACGGTGTTGGCCGCGGATTTTCGGGATGATGCAGAAGGTGCAGGTGTGGTTGCAGCCCTCGGCGATTTTCACGTAGGCGAAGTGATCGGGGGTCAGGCGGATGCGCGGTGTGGAGTAGTCCGGCACGTATTGCGGCTTGAGCGTGACGAAATCGCGTGGGTCATCGGTGGCGGACGGGCCTTCGGTTTTCTGAACCTCGGCGGAGTTTTTTTTGCCTAGCAAGTTCTCGATGATCGGCGCGACCTTGGTGATTTGATCGAGGCCGATGAACGCATCCACTTCGGGCATGATGCCGGGGAGCTCGCTGGCGAAACGTTGGGACAAACATCCGGCGACGATGATTTTCTGGCGTTCCCGATCAGGATCGCCTCTGCGTCCGTCCACCGCGCCGAAGATCGCGTCGATGGATTCTTGTTTGGCCATATCGATAAACGAGCAGGTGTTGACGATGAGGACATCGGCAAGCTCGGGATCGGGCGTGAGGGACATGCCGGCTTGTGCGAGGTGACCGATCATGACTTCCGAGTCGATGAGGTTTTTCGCGCAGCCGAGTGAGATGAGGCCAACGGTGATCATGGTGTAAATGCTGAAAAGCTGAGATTCTAAAATGCTGAAATTTAGGTTTAAATGCTGTAGTTTTGAAATGCTGAAATAAGAGAAAGAGGCGCGCGAAGCAATTTCAGCTTCTCAGTATTTCAGTTTTTACCTATCAATACTGCGGTGGCAGGATGAGTTCGTCGCCGGGTTTCGGTTGGACGGGGCCGAATCCGGGAAGGGGGTTGGCGACGCCGCCGTCGGGGGTGACTTCGGAAACCGAGAGTTGGCCGAGGATGCCGGTTTTGCGGCGGATGCCGAGAGTGGTGCCGACCTGGACTTGTTCGGGCATCAGGATCTCGAAGGTGATGAAGCTGCCGAGTTGCGCGTCCTCGACGTACTCAACGACGCGGCCGATGAGCAGGGCTTGGCCGATCATGCGGGCGCGTTTGAGCTCGGTATCGCCTTTCTCAAGATCCCGCTGGCTGAGCAGGCCTTCCTCGTCTTGGGCGATTTTGGCATCGCGTGCGGCCTTTTGTTTTTCCTGTTCGAGTTGTGCGAGCGCGGTGTTATTGGCTTCGAGCTGCGCTTTCATCGCGGCGATTTCGGCATTGTTGGGTGTTGGACCCGGACCCGGGGCGGGCATCGACCGGAGTTGTTGGAGTTGTTTTTCGCGCTGAAGGTTGTCCTGTTCTTGGCGGAGCTCGGCGACTTGTTTTTTGAGGCGGGTAATTTCGTCCTGCGAGGTGTTTTTAACGCCGCTGGTCATGCCCTGCCAGGACACCGCGAGCGCGCCCAAAAGCAACGCGATGGTGGCGCCCAGAAGAAGTTTCATTGTGTCCATGGGCGTGACGGTGGATGGGCGGGCGGCGGATGTCAACGCACTGCGAATCAGGTGGTTTTGGGTTTTGGAAACGGCTGCCGCTGAATTAGGGTCCGTGTGTGGCCGACGGCGAGCACAGTGGACGATGGCAAACGGACGGGAAATTTTTCCGTTCCGGGGGGGCGCGTGTTTGGTTGCGGGCGGTGACATACGGGCCGTTTCCAGCGGACGATTCGTGCTCGTTTGAGTCGGATTTCCGGCGCATGGCGGCGGCGGGGTTCAATGCCATCCGGCTGTTTGAAATGCCGGACCGATGCTTGCTGGATGCCGCATGGGCGGCGGGGTTGCGGGTATTTGGCGGGTTGGACTGGGGGTATTCCGTGGATTTTTTCCAGCGTCCCGGATTGTTCACGGCGGCCCGTGCCAAGCTGGTGGAGGCGCTGCGCGAAACGGCGGGGCATCCGGCGCTGGCTGGCATTTACGTCGGCAACGAGATCCGGCCCGACCTCGTGCGCTGGATGGGCCCGCTGCGGGTGCGGCATGCGATCGAAGAATTGATCGCGCTGGGCCGGGAAGTCGCGCCGCACTTGCTTTTCGCGTATGCGAATTTCCCGAGCACCGAATACTTGGAGCCGGAAAACGCCGATTTTTCCGCCTTCAATGTCTATCTCGAAGAGCCCGAAGCCTTTCGAAATTATCTCAAACGCCTGCATCACATTGCCGGCGATCGGCCTTTGGTGATCTCCGAATTCGGGGTCGATTCCCAGAGAAACGGCCTTGCGCGGCAAGCGGAGTCGCTCGCATGGGCGATGGAAATCGCCCACGAGCAGGAAACGGCGGGACTCACGATATTCGCGTGGAGCGACCGCTGGCAAAACGCTGGGGCGGCCGTGCCCGACTGGGATTTTGGACTGATTGATCGCGCGGGACATGACAAACCCGCGCTGGCCGCGCTTTCATCTCTGCACTTTCCGCCTTTCCTACGCTGCCCGATTTTCTCGGTCATCGTCTGCACGCGCGATGGTCGTGATCGCATTGGCAGATGCCTTTGGGCGATCCGGAATTTGGTGGCGGCAGATGGGTTTGAAACCATCGTGGTCGATAACGGCTCGATCGACGGCACGGCGGATTTTGTGAGGGGAAATTTCCCTTGGGTGAAGTTATTGGAGCTCGATGCTTGCGGATTGAGCGCGGCGCGCAATGCGGGTGAGGAGGTGGCCAGTGGCGAAATCCTGGCCTTCACGGATGACGATTGCGTGCCGGACCGCGAATGGTTGGTCCGCTTGGCGCGGGTATTTGCGGACCCGCGATTTGCGGCGGTCGGCGGGCCGAATTTGCCGCCGAAACCGCGAAACTGGCATGAAGCGGTGGTGGCAGCCGCACCCGGCGCGCCCAGCCACGTGATGCTCGATGACGAGGAAGCCGAGCACTTGCCGGGTTGCAATCTCGCAGTCACCAAGACCGCCTTCGATGCCATCGGCGGCTTCGACCCGATTTTCCGCACGGCGGGCGACGACGTGGATTTTTGCTGGCGTCTGCGTGCGGCGGGTTTCCGCCTTGGCTTCGCGCCGGGGGCCTTCGTCTGGCATTGGCGGCGGCCGGCGATCCGCAGTTTTCTCAAGCAGCAAATCGGCTACGGCCAGGCGGAACGTTTGCTCATCGCGAAACATCCGGAGCATTTCACGCCGCGCGGCCGGGCGAAATGGCAGGGCTTCGTTTATGGCGGCGGTCCAGTGCGGGTCATGGCGGATTCGATCATCTATCATGGGCCGATGGGCAGTGCGGGTTATCAATCGGTGCAAAACCGGATGCTGCCGCTGCGGGGATTGGACGGTCGTTTTGATCGTTGGCGGGTCCAGCTCGCACTGCGCCTCGCGGAGTTTCTAACACCACGGCTGCGGGCATGGGCGAGGAATCGGCGGATTTTGCCTGCGCTTGGTGCACGTCCATCGAACCGAGAACTGCCTCACGAAGCGCATGACTTGGAATTTCCCGGAGTCGCGCGCGAAGACCTTCTTCAACAACTGCTCGCCGATGGTTGGCAGCCCGGCGGAACCACCGATGCCTGGGACGCAGAAAAACAGGGCACGCGAATTCTGTTAGCCACTGAATACGGCGATCATGGAAACCGGCAAACGCTCGTCCGGATTTGGGGAGACGTTTCACTTTTGCGGTTGAAACAACTCGCGGCACAGCAGGCATGATTTCCCATCGCAGCCGCGCGCGCTGCAATGTTCGCGGCCGTAGAAGATGATTTGCAGGTGAAGCTGGTTCCATGATTCGCGGGGGAAGAGCCGTTTCAAATCGCGTTCGGTTTGCACGACGTTTTTTCCGGAGGTGAGTTTCCAGCGGGTGGCCAGGCGATGGATGTGGGTGTCCACAGGAAATGCCGGCACGCCGAAGGCCTGCGCCATCACGACGGAGGCGGTTTTGTGGCCGACTCCTGGCAGCGCTTCAAGCGCCTCGAAATCCGCAGGCACCTCGCCGCCGTGTTGCTCGACGAGGATGCGCGACAACTCGGAAATGGCGGCGGATTTCCGCGGGGAAAGCCCGCATGGCCGGATCACGGCGCGGATTTCCTCGACCGGGACTCGCATCATGTCGCGCGGGTTGTCGGCCAAGGCAAACAGGGCGGGCGTCACTTGGTTTACACGCACGTCCGTGCATTGCGCGGAGAGCAACACCGCGACCAGCAACGTGAATGGGTCCTTGTGATCCAGAGGGATCGGCGTCTCGGGATAAAGTTCCGCGAGACGGTGCAGGAGGTGATCGGCGCGTTGTTGTTTGAGCATGGCGGGAGAAGTTAAGAAGTTTTTAACCACAGATGACAGGACACAGATGAAGAGGGATTTTCAAGGATTCTTATCTGCGTTCATCTACTGGTTCATAATCTTCTCTTTTTGTCTTAAAAATGGCAGGGACCTATCCTCCGGGCGGTCCTGCGCATGAAAAGAGAATGCCCCAGAGCCTAGGCGCTTCATCATTCACTCCCCATGCACGCGGACCTCCCGGAGGATAGGTCCCTGCCTTTGGTAATATTCAGACAGCCTCTTGGCCGACAGTTTTCGCAGGGCGTGGCCGGGATGCAAAGCACGCGCCATTGGAGGATGGATTTCCGGGATGCCTGAGTTTTTCCCTGCTTTTAGTGGTTTGCATTTGGCGTTTTCGCATTATGGTGCCGCTTCCCGAGGGGGAAATTATGGCGATTCAAGGAAAAGAACTGGCTCTGGCCTGTGCACAAGCGGCGGATGACACCAAGGCGGAGAATATCCGGATTTTGGACATGCACGGGCAATCGAACCTGGCGGATTTCATGGTGGTTTGCACCGGCACCTCGATGCCGCAGTTGCGTGCGATCCTGCGAAACGTGGCCGAATACGTCGAAGTGGAGCACGGCGTGAAAGCGGTGCGCACCGAAGGCAAGGCGGATACACGCTGGGTGGTGCTGGATTTCATCGATGTGATGGTCCACGTGATGGATGAGGAATTGCGCGCATATTATTGCCTCGATGAACTTTGGAAGGACGCCAAGGAAATCCATTGGCAGACAGCCGTTTGATTTTCCGGGAATAAACCGGCGCGCCGAATCCTCTCATCCGGGCACATGAGTGAATTCCAAGATCTCGTCGATGCACATTACCAAGCGCTTTATCGCTTCGGGATGTCATTGACGCGCAATACCGACAAGGCCGCGGATCTAGTCCAGGAAACGTTCTGTATCTGGGCGGCGAAGGGCGGCCAACTCAACGATCGCTCGAAGGCGAAAACCTGGTTGTTCACCACGCTGCACCGCGAGTTTCTCAGCCAACGTCGCCGCGCCTCCAAATTTTCCGACGAGCCGATCGATGAGGAATCCGCCGCTGCGGTGGAAAGCCCCGAGGATCACGCGGATCGTCAGATGGATGGCCATCGAGCGTTGGAATTGCTGGGCGAGCTCGACGAAATGTATCGTGCGCCGCTCGCTTTGTTTTACCTGCAACAACACAGCTACAAGGAGATTGCGGAAATTCTCGATGTGCCGATCGGCACCGTGATGTCGCGGCTATCGCGCGGTAAGGAAATGCTCCGGCGCAAAATGACCGCCGGGCCATCCAGCGCACCGAAAAACATTCTTCGCATCGATCCAACCGGAGGGCTCCACCAACACCATGGATAAGGAGCAAGCACGATTCATCCTGCGGAGTTTCCGGCCCGATGGCGCGGATGTGAATGACCATGACTTCGCCGGAGCACTGGCGATGGCGATGGAAAACCGCGAGCTGGGCGAGTGGCTCGCCGAGGAACGCGCGCTCGATGCCGCATTCGCAAACGCCTTGGCGTCGGTGGAACTGCCCGCGACCTTGCGGGAGGACATCCTCGGTTGTCTGGCCGGCGAACGCGGGGATTTACCGCAGGCGGAGGACGCGCACGACGCCGCATGGATCGGCGCACTGGCATCGATCCAACCGCCGCCAGCATTGCGCGAGGAAATCCTCGCCGCGATGAACCGCAGCGCGTCCTCGGCCGTCCAAGTGAAAAAACCGAACTGGTTCCAACGCGCGTCGATCCCCTTGGCCGCCGCCGCAGGTGTGGCACTGGCGTTTTTCCTCACCCGAAGTGATGAAAAACCCTCATTGGCCAACAATGGACCGCTGCCCGTGGAGGTGGTGCAGGCCGGTTTCATCCGTGCCTACGAATCTCCACTTTTCAGCTTGGATGAAACCCGTGACGACCACCAGGTCCTCATGAAAAACCTCAAATCGCGCAAGCTCCCTTGCCCCGGTTGCCTGCCTCCCGGCTTGGTCAACGTCAAAGGCGTCGGCTGCCGCGAACTCATCATCGATGGCAAACGCGGATCGCTCATCTGCTTCGATGAGCGCAATGCCGGCGTCGTTCATCTCATCATTTTCCGCCGTGAAGATGTCAGCGGCTCTCTCCCGGCCCGCGATCGTCCGTCCTTCGCGCAGAAAGGCACTTGGGCCGCCGCACGCTGGGAAGATGATCGGAATGTCTTCATCCTGATCGGCAATACCGATGTCCAGAAACTCTCGGCCTTGTTCTGAGCGCCGACATCAATTTTGAAACATTTTGGCAAGACCGCGTCGGTTTTGTTGGTATCCTTGTTTGTTTCCAAGACATCCGCCCATCCCATGAATCTCTCATCCCGCATCACCATCGCCGCGCTCGTCCTCGTCATCGGCTCGGCTGGGTTCATGGTCGGACGCATCTCTTCACCTCAATCGGCCACCGATGACGCATCCGCAGGACTCACGGAAACCCGCAGCAGCCGAGCCAACACGGACGCCACCCGTGAATCATCCAACTCCGCCGCAGAACGCATGGGCCGGCGCTCGACTCGCCCGGATTCGGGTGGTTCCCCAGTCTCACCGGATGAACTCGCGCGACTCAGCTCGCTCGTCCGCAGCGAAGACCCACTGGCTCGGAACCGCGCGATGCTTGCCTACATCGACCGCCTCGGCCCCGGCGATTTTGAGGCGGCGGTCGCCCATTTCCGCAGCCTCGGCATCACCGAAAACCGCCTCGGTGAATACGCCCTGTTGCTTTCCGCCTGGGCAAAAATGGATCCGATCGCCGCACTCGACTACGCCAAGGCGAACACTACCAGAGGCTTCGCAACCGAAACAGTGCTCACCACCTGGGCATCCAGCGATCCCGATGCCGCACTCCGCTGGGCCGAGGCCAGTCATCAAGGCGACGGAGCGAACCCCTATCTCGCCGGAATCATTCGCGGCATCGCGGAAACCAATCCGGAACGCGCCACGCAAATTCTAACAGGCATGCCCAAGAGCGTCGAACGCGGTCAGGCCCTCGATGCGATTCTTCCGCACCTTCTCTCTCAAGGCAACGAGGCCACGCGGGCATGGATCGCTGCCATCGCCGACGACGCCCTGCGCAACGGAGCCATGATGCGCACTGCGGAAAAACTCGCCGTCACCGATCCCGCCGGCACCGCCGCGTGGTTGGCCGCCAATCCGAGCGAAGCCACACAACGCCGGATGGACGACGTTTATAGTACTTGGGCGCGCCAAGACCAACAGGCCGCCATGAGCTCGCTTGCCGCGCTGCCCAGCGGTGAAAACCGGTCCAACGCCCTGCGCGGAATCGTTTCCAGCGTCGCCTCTGACAACCCGCAAGCCGCCGTCTCAGTAATGGATCGATTCCCGAACGATGTGACAGACCGCGTGGTCGCCAACCTCATCTGGCATTCGTTCGGCAGCGAGCCAAGCATTGCCGCGAGCCAAATCGCCCGCATCACGGACGAGTCTCAACGCAACCGATTCTACAACCGTCTGCTTGAGACATGGACCGAGCGCGATCCGGCCGCCGCAAACACCTGGATCCAAAGCAACCCGTTGCCCCCAGGCGTGCTGGAAAATCTCAAGCGCTAAAGCCTGCCGCCGCTGGTGATCCAAAAAAGTAGTCCAGGACTTCAGTCCGTTCTTCGCGCATAAGATCGGACTGAAGTCCTGGACTACTTTTCATGTGCCGCGCTTACTTGGCTTTTTCGGAGAGCAAATCAATCAACGGAGTCAGATCGGGCAATCCGTGGGGATTATGCTTGCCGCCTTCCTTGGGGAATATCTTCAAGTTGCCGCCGGATTGCTCCCATAGCTTCACCAGCTTTTCGGCGTTGTCTGGATAGGGCACGGTGGTATCGGCGGTGCCGTGAACCGAGATCAGAAAAACACCGGCTTTGATGGCCGCTTCCATGCCATCGGTGGGCATCACGGACTTGGCTTTAGCGACCTCATCGGATTCGAAGTGAAAGACGGTTTTATATTTTTCCCAGTCCTTCGGGCTGCCGCTGCCTTTAGCGCTGAGTTGATAACCACCGGGCCATGAGCGGATGTCGCAGACTCCATTATCCAGATAGAGAACACTGACCCGATCCGGGTGGAGACGCGTCCACGCGTTGACATAAAGACCGCCGCGAGAAATTCCAAGCAGTGCGGGTCGTGCCGAGAGTCCGCGTTTTTCGTGGAGTTCGGTGTAAAGCTTTTCCCAAGTTTCCATGGCGCCAGCTGAGCCGAACTGATCGCTGAGTCGGATGAATGCGACGTGCCAACCTTTGGCGACAAGCCCGCTTTCCAGCGATTTGAGGTGACCGCCAAATTCGCCGACCCATAGCCAGGGTTTACCGGGCGCGGCCGTATCGGGGATTTGAAGAGTGATGGATTTGCCGTCGATGGTGAGGTTTTCAACGGTGACTGCCGCGGAAAATCCAACACTGACAAGGAAGGCGAGCAGACTCAGAGAAAGGGACCGCATCATAGAATGAATGGGAGTTGAGTGTTTTTATAAGCGGATTCCGTCTCGCCTATCAATGTTAATCGAGCGGATTTGAGGAGGTCAAATTTTTTGCGGAAACATGAGCAATTCCAGCACTCCGGCGATGTTCAGTCGAGCGGTGTGATGACGATCTCGTGCTCCACGGGTTTGAGTGAGGCCTTCACCTTGGCCGCTAGCGGTGCGCGTGTTTTTTCCGTGAGGGCGAAGGTCGCCTCGGGGTCGACCGCCGCTTCAGGACCATGTCCGAGTGTTTTGATCTGACGGGTCTCGTAGGCTTGTTTCTCGCTAACTGCACTCCACACCGCCTGGAAGGCTGGCAGCAGTGGATGATTGATGAAATCGGTGGCAAGTGGCACCCCAGCCGTGAGTTCCTCCGCAGTGTAACGCTTGGATTCAGCACCCCAGGTGATCTGATAGTTTTTTGCCTTGGGCGAGGTGATGCGCAGCGTGAGTCGATTGAATTCTTTGTCGAAGGGCACTAGGGACAAGCCGGCCCTCATCGAATTATCATCAGTGGCATTTCCCTCGCCCGCGCAGAATGGCAGCTTGGAGCTCCGGATTTTCAGATGGCCGCCGGAACAGGAAAGCACTTCGTGGCCACCGCTGGAGGAGGATTTGTCAGATGATGCGTCCCATGCGATTTCGCCGAGATTTCCATCCAGCCCCATCGCTTTGAGGAATGCCCTGGCCATCACGATTTGGCCGGCCCAACCGGGATGCACTCCATCTTTTCCGGCGGTTTTGAATTCCTTGCCGATCTCCCGCTTCGCCCGGAAATCGGCGAGCAGCATCGGCTGATAGATATCGGCGAAAGCGGAATTCCCCTTTGCTGCCACTTCGAGCGCGATGTTCCGGAATTTTGAAAGTGCGAGGTTGAGATCCTGCTGGGTTCCGCGCGCGGTTTTCACCCAGCCCGGAACCGAGTCGATGATGCCAGACGAGCCGACGATGAGACGGCATCCTGCTTCACGAAATTGCTTTGAGATCTCTGTCAGATTGTTCCGGTATTCCGCGGCGATGGCCTCATCATAGGGAACGTAGCGGAAATCATTCATGCCATAGCAAGTGGTGGCGATCGTCGGGTTAAAACGCAGTACGTCATTCTTCATGCGTTTGAGAAAGCCCGAAGCCTGCTCACCGCTCCAGCCATACTGGCGGCAGGTGATTTCTAGCTCCGGCATGCAGGCGGTGAGGTAAGTCTCGAGGATGAGCGAATACATCTTCTGCTCGGTGATGGAATCGCCACAAATGGCGAGACGATCGCCCTTGCGGACTTGAGGCCCCTTGATCTCCGGCGCGGCATCGAGTTGATAATTGGAGAGCTCGGCCGGCAGAACCACTGACTCGCGGGCAGAAAGGGACGCGAACGCGAAACAGCAAAACAGTGGGAGCAGCCGGAACATGCAATATTGAAATGATCACCCATCCAGAGTGCAAGCACGGCTTTCAGGGGGGGCGACCTTACCCAAATGCTTAGCGCGAGCTAATTGGGCATCGGCGTTTGCAGTGGCAGGCGAATCGGCGGTGGAGTTCCTTCGATGAGCTCCGGTGGCAGCTCGGTCTGGAGTGCGGTTCCGTTTTCATGAACCAGCGCTCCGGCCTGGAACATCGACGATTTTCTCACGAATGGACTATTCCACAGCAGTCCGGCGGCGAGCGCTACGCTGGCGGCAAGGCCTAACGACCATACGAAACGACGCGACAGGCGCTTGATGATCGGGCTGGCTGGCAGCGCTGTGGTTTCAGCATCAAGCGAGACGGTGCGGTATGCATTCATCACCCCTGGTTGGCGCGAGTAACAAGCCTTGTGACACAAATTTCAGATTTTTTCTCACGGGCATTCACCGGCACAGACGGGTGTCAGCTCAGAATCGATCGGCAGGTTTTGCCGTGGCATCAATGGTCGAGCCGGATGACCTCGACACTGATGATATTTGGATTGCCGCTCTTGATTCCGGCGAGCACGTCGGACGGCGGTTCTTCCATGAGTTGAATGCGGCAACTGGCGGCAGCCGCGCCATCGAAGATGATGTTCTGCACTTCCTTAACGTTGATGCCGCGCGCGCGGATTTGCTCCAACACGAAGGCCAGCACGCCGACCCGGTCGTAGTGTCAGACGATTAGTTGGCATTTGGCGGGCGGGCGTTTTGCGAGATTCACGCAATTGGGCACCTCGCCAGTCTTCACGAATGCGGACACCACGCGGAACGCCTCCTCGGCAATCGCATCCTGAGTCTGCTCCGTGGATGCGCCGATGTGGTGGGTGCCGCAGAGATTGGGCGCATCGAGGATCGGATCAGTGAAGTCTGCCGTGCCTTCAGCGGGTTCGGGATCGAACACATCGAGCCCCGAACGGATTTTCCCGGCTTGGAGCGCCGCGAGCAGTGCGGGCTGGTCCACGATTTCACCGCGGGCCGTGTTGATCAGGATGGCATTGGGCTTCATCAAGGCCAGGCGCGCGGCATTGAGGGTTTCCGCCGTGACCTTTTTGCTGTGGACGATGAGCACTTTGTGCCCGGCGACCAGTTGATGGAGATCCTCGGCCGAGACCGATGGGTTGTAGGTTACGAAGCACCCGAGTTGCTTGAAGTGTTAGAGATGAGCCTCAGGATATTTATCAGCGATCGGCATGTTCATGTTTTACCGGGA
>CAIXKE010000086.1 GCA_903919975.1 Akkermansiaceae bacterium
CGGGTCCAGAAATCCTTCCACCATTTTTCATGGGCTGAGCGCGCTTCGGCGGCGGCCACCTGGTCGTTGGCAGCCCGGAGGGTGTCGAATTGTGAGACCCACTCGGCGGCCTCGGGCGTTTGCGCGGTGAGTGCGTGGATACGGATGTCGAGGGACTTCACCGGCGCGGTGGTGGCAAGCGTCTTGCCATCCTTCGAGACCAATCCCTCCCCCGCAATCAAACCGCCGACGGTGAGATTCAACAGCGGGTCTTGGAATTTCCTCACCGCATGGCCCAGATGCTGTTGTTTCAAGGTCTCGGCAAAAATGCTGGTGGTGTTGCGATAATACCAACGGATGGTGTTGTCCTCCGCCGGCAGAATCGTGTCGCCGCGCCAGGCTCCGTAAGCGTCCTTCGCGATGTCCGTCTTCAGTGTCGGACGATTGGCGTCGGTTTCCTGCGGCCAATGCTCCAGAGCGACCTGCGCAGTGAACGCCTCGGCGCCCTTGATCTGGACATTCACCACCGGGCGGTTGGCATCGATCCAGAAATCCACCGTGGTTTTGTCATTCCCCGCGCCGGATTCCACCACGATGCAGCCTCGCGCCAGATCGAGTTCCTGCCGGAACGGCCGGCCGTCGCGCACGAATGGCTTGTCGAGCCGGATACGCACGCGGCCGAGCTTGAGGAGCTCCTGCTCGCCATCCCACGAATCGCTCTTGGAAAGGTAGAAAACCAAGTCACCACTCGGCTCAACCCAGAAATTCGCGGCGAGGTCGCCATTGCCAATCGGCATCGAGCCGTGCATGTCCGCGCTGGGCGAGTCCCAGACGACATTGTGGGCGGCGAGTTGCTCAAGCACGGGGATGTCCTGCGCCCGCGCTGGAGTGAGTGCCGCGAGGAGGGCGAGGATCGATGGAACGATGAGTGATTTCATAGAGGTAAGTTTGAGGTCACTGACGATGGGTTGGGCTGCATTTATTCAACTCCAAAAACCAAATCCTTGCGGCGGGATTCAGGAGTCACTTTGAGATCGGTTAGCTTGCCGTTTTCCACGCGGCCTTCGACGGTGGTGTTTTTAGGAGCGTGGAGTTTGAAGTTGGCGTTCCAGTCCTTCGGCCAGGCCGGAGCCAAGCGGATCGTGTCGCCATCGCATTGCATGAGCATGCGCTGCAGGGCGATCAGGGTCACCGAGCCGTGGTCCTGATCGGGTAGCGCGTTCATATTCGGACCCCAGAAAGCCGGGAACCGCGACGGCTTCGGAAGCACCAGGTGGGATGTGGAATTGGCGACATTTGTGACGACATTCTTTTTGGCATCGTCGGTGAGCCCAAGGAGCGCGGCCTGGATGGGATCCTGCCGCCACCCGCCAGTGTTCTTGACGATCCGCCGATTCCAGGTCTCGAGAGCAGTTTCGAGGTCGGGCTTGCCGAGGCCGTAGGTGCGGTAGGGAAAGATGGCATAGAGTTCGGGATTCTCCGTGTTTCTGCGCTCCGAGTAGGTGCGCGCGGGGAGAAGCCAGCGCTTGCCGTTTTCTTCAGCCATCGGGGCCTCTGGCAACTCCGCGAGGAAGCGGCTCCAACTTTTGCGTTGCTCCGGCGTGGTGAGCGATTCGGGCAATTCCAGCAATCGACCGAGCACGGTGCGCAGCCCGACAACCACAGGTAACGGATCCTCGGCGGTATGATGGGTCTCCAAGCTCATCGACGGAGCGAAGCGGGCCTTGCGGGCTTCGGGCTTCGGGTAATGCTGCCCGTAAAAAGTCACCACTTCATCCGCGATCGGAACGAGCGTGGTTTTGGCGAACTCCTCGCTCGGCGCGTGGGCGTAGCGATCGAGCATCATTTGGGAAAGCTCGAGGCCACTATCCCAGTTCCAGCGCATATATGAATTGGCGGGGATGAACTCCTTGTTGTTTTTCCCGAAGTCGGACTGCCTGTTCAGCCCCCACGGGTGCATGGTTTCAGAACAATAAATCCCGTCGTGATTGAAGTAGGTCTTCGTGCGCTCCTTCAG
>CAIXKE010000087.1 GCA_903919975.1 Akkermansiaceae bacterium
ACGATGCCGATGGTGGGGAGTTCGTCCGGCAGTTTCACGTGGCGGTCGAAGTAGTTCACATACATCTGCATCTGGCCGAGGTCCTGATGGGTGAGCTTGTCGCGCTTGAGGTCGATGAGGACGTAGCAGCGGAGCAGGCGGTTGTAGAAGACGAGATCGACGAAGAAGTGGTCGTTGTCGAAGGTGAAGCGCTTCTGGCGGGCCTCGAAGAGGAAGCCCTTGCCGAGTTCTAGGAGGAAGGATTCCAGTTGGTCGATGATGGCGGATTCCAGATCCTCTTCGGAATAATGCGGGCGTTCGGTGAGGTCGAGAAATTCTAACACGAGCGGGTTCTTGATGAGATCGGCGGCTTTTTCCACGACCTGCCCTTCGGTGGAGAGGCGGCGGATTTCCTCCTTGTCCCGGCTGAGGGCGAGGCGTTGGTAAAGGGAACTGGCGATCTGGCGCTCCAGTTCACGGACGCTCCATTGGTTGGCGGCGGCTTCGATTTCGTAGAAGCGGCGCTCGTCCGGGGAGTCGATGGTGAGGAGTTCGACGTAATGGGACCAACCGAGGGGGAAGCGGCGAATGAGATTTTCCACCGATTTGATGAGTTCCGCTGCGGTCTGATGTGTGGTGGCCAATTCAACCGACGGTGTCGGTTGAATCCCGGAGGAGAGCGCCGACTTTGCCAATTCGCCCGACAGTGTCGGTTGAATTTCCTCATACTCGCGGTAGAACGACCGGTAGAGCCGGAGGCGGGTGGCCGAGACTCCTTTGATGCCGAAGGGCTTCAGTCTGGATGTCAGTGTATCCATGAGGCCCGCGCCATAAGCGGCCCGGTCCGCACCGTTCTGCTCATACTCGACGATGTAGCGCCCGAAGAGCCAGTTCCGAACCACAAGGGTGAGATCCACCGCACGGACGGCCTGCTTTTGCATTTCCTCGTGCGTCAGTCGGCAGAGTTCAACGAGGTGGTCGAAATTCATGGCATCGCTCATAGCGGTTTACCTCCTTCCAGATCGTGGGGCTTGGTGAGCAGTGTGGCGATGTGGAACCAGGGTAATTGGTCAGACAGTGCCTGACTTATTGGGGCGGTGGGCAATTGGTCAGCAGATTGCTGACCAATTGGCAGGGGTAGGATCCGGGCAGCAGATTGCTGCCCACCTTGGATGCGGGATTTCAAGCTGGCGAGCCAGTCGGCGTAATCGGCGGGGAGTGGGAGTGCGGGTTTCATGCGTGCACCCCCATTTTCGCCAAATGGGCCGCGACTTTGGCGGCGAGTTGCTCCACCTCATCGACGATCTGCGGGAGCGGGGCGGCGTATCGGTCGGCGAGCAGGCGGATGCGGCTGGTGAGGGTCTGGGAGACGCGGTCCAACTCGCCCTGGATGGCGGCGGCGAGGGTGCTGAGCCATTTGTCGTCCACGACGAGGGTCTGAATCTCGGCCTCGGTGAGCTGCGGGTATTTCTTGTAGGCGAGCAGGTCGAGCGCGGTCTCGGCCTCGCGGATGCCTTTTTTGAGCTCGGCTTCCTCAGCGCTGAGCTGGAGCCATTGCTTGAGGACGGCGATTTCCTCCTTCGCGTCCTTGTCGCTCTTGATCTCCTTGAGCCGGGCGTTGACCTCGGCCTTGTTGATCTTGTCCAAGGCTCCGAGGAAGCCGTCTTCGCCGCCGTGTTCTTCTTCCAGTTCGGCGAGGGTGGCGGTGGTGCCTTCGAGATCGGCGCTGGCGGCGTCGATGTCCGCTTGCTCGGCTGCAAAATAGCGGGCGACGATGAGGGGCTTGGGCACGAGGTCGCAGGTCCAGCCTTTGTCCTTGGTCTTGCCCTTCTTGTCAGTCTCCAGGATGCGGGAGGTTTTCGCCACCCAGCCGTCGGCGGCGATGAGGTAGCAGTCGTCCTGCATGGTGGCGGACCAGTAGTCCATGAGATGCTGATAGACGGCGTAGGGGTCGATGAGCAGCTGGCTTTCCGCATGATGCAGGAGGTTTTCCGAGAGGTCGCGGATGACTTCCTTGGGCAGGCAGTCGAGCTGGATGGTTCTCAGGCTAACGGAGGCTTTTTTACGCCACTTTTTGAAATGCGTCTCCAGCCCGGCGATGAAGCCGGCGAACTGGGGGTGGTCGTGGATCAGCGGCTTGATCTCGGCGGCCGGGGTGCGGAGTGCGGCGTAACCGGCGCGGGAAGGCTTGAAGAGGGCGGCACGGAGTTCGGGGCAGATGTCCCAATAATCATGCAGGGCGTCGATGTCGCGGTTGGGGATGCCGCCGAGGAGGTGGCCGCCGATGTCCTGGATGTCCTCGGCCTCCTGGGTGTCGATGTAGCGGGGCAGGTTGAGATTGAAGTCGTTTTTCTCGATCTCGTTCAGCGGGACGAGACGGGAGTAGCCGGCGTGTTCCTCGGCATTGGTGAAGACATCGACGATCTGGTGGAGGTCGCGCTCGCGGAGGCGGTTCTTGTTGCCGTCCTTGATGAAGCCCTTGGAGGCGTCGATCATGAAAATGCCCTTGCGGGCGGTGGCGTTCTCCTTGTCGAGGACGAGGATGCAGGCGGGGATGCCGGTGCCGTAGAAGAGGTTGGCGGGCAGGCCGATGATGCCCTTGAGGATGCCGGAGCGGACGAGGTTTCTGCGGATGACGGCCTCAGCATTTCCCCGGAAGAGAACGCCGTGGGGAAGGATGCAGGCACCTTTCCCCGTGTTCTTCATCGAGCGGATGATGTGGAGCAGGAAGGCGTAGTCGCCCTGCTTGGCGGGCGGCTCGCCCCACTCGAAGCGCTGGTAGGGGTCGTTGGACGGCGTGAGGCCGGTGCTCCACGTCTTGACCGAGAAAGGCGGATTGGCGACGACGAGGTCGTAGGTGCGGAGTTTCTCGCCATCCTTGAACTTGGGATCGGAGAGGGTGTTTCCCGTCAGGATGTTGGCGGTGGGGAAATCGTGGAGGATCATGTTCATGCGGGCCAAGCCGGCGGTGGTCATGTCCATTTCCTGGCCTTCCAGGGTGATGTGCTTGCCGGCCTCCTCGGCCACTTTCAGCAACAGGGAGCCCGAGCCGCAGGTGGGATCGTAGGCGGTGGTGCTGGCCTTGGTGTTCTGCGGGGTGATGCCGAGCACCTTGGCCATGATCCGGCTGATCTCGGATGGGGTGTAGAACTGGCCCTTGCTCTTGCCGCTCTCGGTGGCGAAGTGCCGCATGAGATACTCGTAGGCGTCGCCGAGGATGTCGTCGTTGTCGGCGCGGTTCTTCGAGAAATCGAGTTCCGGCTTCTGGAAGATAGCGACCAGGTTGGAGAGCCGCTCGACCATGGCATTGCCCTCGCCGAGTTTGTTGGGGTCGTTGAAGTCCGGGAAGTCGCTCTTGGACAGGCGGGAGTTCGCCTCGACGAGTGGCTGGATGATGTTCTTGTTGATCTTGTCGCCGATGTCGGGTTTGCCCTTTAGGGCGATCATGTCCTTGAAGCTCGCGCCCTTGGGGATGGTCACCGGCGGTGCCATGTCATCGGAGTCGCCGTATTTGTCGGAAACGTATTTGATGAAGAGCATGAACAGGACGTAGTCCTTGTATTGCGAGGCATCCATGGCACCGCGCAGTTCGTCACAGGAGGCCCAGAGGGAGGAGTAGAGGTCGGATTTCTTGATGGCCATGTGGATTTACTGGAAAGTTTGCGGGACCGTGTGGGACAAATGCAGGGGCATCCTCGAGATTTTCAGAGAAAGAATAATCTTGCTCATGTTTGAGGCCATTGGATCCTAACGGACGCCGATGGGGAAGCTTGGATGTCAGATCGGGCGGAATAATTGCGTGATTGACTGCGGGATGTGAAGTAAGCGGTTTTCTAGTTCGATTTCCTCTTCGCATCAGCTAGATTTTGGCATGCGCGCTCTCCTTCTTTGCCGAGAACGACTCACCCGTCTGCTCTCTGTTTTGGAACGCGAGGGCGGATCTTGTTCGCTGCGTCGGTTGTGGCGGAATTTTTCCATTTGGGGTTGGGAGGTCGAACAGGCGGAGGAAGCAGAACATAAACCACATGTCGGGCGTCCGTCGCTAGTCGCCGCTAGTCGCCGCGAAACTTAGCAAAAACCATTCCGCGAAACTACTGCCTAGGCGTCGCTTAATACCCACTGAAATGAGTAGCCGTCACTGGCGATTTGCACTTGAACTAGCCTCGGTGAGGCCGACACGAGGTTGCTTTGGATTTAGCCTCTCCACTGCCACCCGCGCCTACGTGATCGCGTTTCCGCAAGCGAGGAGCTGGGCGGGTGCCGCTGCGAGCGCTAGCCGTCTGCTAAAGAAACTGATAATCCGTGCGGCAAAGCATTGGTTTTTCTCGACCAACCTCGGAACATACAACGAAGAAATGCCCAAGCCACCGATTGCCATCTTGACCCGCCTCGCGGAATTGAGGGCGCAGCAGGAACGAACTCGATGGACCCGTATCGACCGCGATTGAGAGAGCCTTGTATCAGTTCAAAATCCACTCGTCCGCGTGTGGTATAAGCACAGGTATAAGCAGGGCAATTTTCAAACGTAACTCATTGAAAATCAAATGGTGGAGGCGAGGGGAGTCGAACCCCTGTCCGGGACGCCGTCAACGATGGTATCTACACGTTTAGCAGGCGGTCTGGAGTTTCGGAGTGACTGGGCCCGCATGCGGCGTTGCCATTCCTAGGAACCTGTTTGATCTCGGAACGAGGCCCGGTTACCCGACATCGATCCCAGCCTGCTAGGTTGTCGCCATCCCCCTCAGCAGGTGTCGGGGTTCTGACGTTGACTGTCAATTAAGCAGCCAATGCGAGCTCGTTAGAGTCTGCATTTATTTGTTTTGAGCGGCTTTTTAAGGAGGCCAACCGATCAACCTCCACGTGCAACCAGCATATCAGACATTCCGTCGAAACCAGAACGCCCCCATTTGCTGAACGGGTTGAACATGCGGTGGATTTGAAAATTTTCAAATGGAATCTCAGATATTGTCGGCCAGAGAGCGGATTTACGGGGCTTCGTGGGCCAAGGGGGCGGTGATCGGCGGGACGAGCGGAGTGATGATGCCGTTGTCGAGGCGGTAGATCCAGCTGTGGATGCTGATTTCCTGGCCGCGGTCCCAAGCGTCTTCGAGAATCGTGGTGCGGGCGACGTGGCGGGCTTGGGCGAGGACATTGAGCTCGCAGAGGCGATCTACGGCGGCATCGGGTGAGAGTTCGGCGAGTTCCGCGTGGTGGGTGCGGCGGAGGGCGCGGATGCTGGAGAGCCAGTTATCGATCATGCCGTGGCGGAAGTTTTCGGCAGCGGCTTTTACGCCGCCGCAGCCGTAGTGGCCGCAGATGATGACGTGGCGGATTTTGAGGACATCCACGGCATATTGTACGACGGTAAGGAGGTTGAAATCGGTTTCGACGACGACGTTGGCGACGTTGCGGTGGACGAAAACCTCACCGGGCGCGAGGCCGGTGATCTGGTTGGCGGGCACGCGGCTGTCCGAACAACCAATCCAGAGGTATTGGGGGCTCTGTTGGTCGGCGAGTTTGCTGAAAAACTCTGGATCGTTGGCGTGGACATTGGCGGCCCACTGGCGGTTGCGTTGGAGGAGGTGAGTCAGGTCGTCGGTGGCCATGTGTGGAATTGATCCAAGCGGGATTCCAGAGTTTCGTCCACCATGCGTTTTTCAGAATCAGGGTGGCGGTGATTTTTGAAATCCACGATTGCCAGTTTCAGGCTCACGGCGAACGCTTGGCGTCCCGAAATGACGGATTTCTCCGGAAACTGGAATTACCCCAAGGAACTGCCGGTCGTCGAACACCGGGAGGAGATTCTTGCCGCCCTGACGGCGCACCAGATCGTGGTGGTGGTCAGTGACACGGGTTCGGGGAAAACCACTCAATTGCCCAAAATGGTGGCTGAGGCGATGGGGCCGGAGGGAGGACGCGTGGGTTGCACTCAACCGCGGCGGATCGCGGCGGCCAGTGTGGCGAAACGTGTGGCGGAAGAACTCAAAGTGCCGCTTGGGGGGTATGTCGGTTATCAAGTGCGCTTTGAGGACCAGACCACGCGTGCGACACGGATCAAGTTCATGACGGACGGAATCCTGCTGGCCGAGACGCAGGGCGATCCGGAACTGCGCCAATACCAAGTGTTGATTCTGGATGAGGCGCATGAACGCTCGCTGAATATTGATTTCTTGTTAGGATATTTGAAACGCCTGCTGGTGAAGCGGCAGGATCTGCGATTGGTGATATCATCGGCCACGCTGGATGCGGGTTCGTTTGCGGCGTTTTTCGGGGCGGAGGGGAGGCCGGTGCCGGTGATTGAGGCTCCCGGACGAATGTTTCCTGTGGCGGAGTTTTTCCTGCCGCCGCACGACGATGAGGATTTGCCGCAGCACGTTGCGCGCGCGGTGGATTGGTTAGGCGGCGTGGAACCGCGCGGCGATGTGTTGGTTTTTTTGCCTGGCGAGCGGGAAATCCGTGAGTGCGCGGATGTGTTGGACGGTCGGCGTTACCCTGGAACTGAAGTGCTTCCGTTATTTGCGAGGCTGGGTCTTGGCGATCAACAACGGGTTTTTAATCCGGGAAACCAGCGCCGCTTGATCTTGGCGACCAATGTCGCGGAGACTTCGCTCACCATTCCGCGTATCGCTTGCGTGATTGATTCAGGAGTGGCGCGGGTGAATCGCTGGGCACCGGGAAAAGGCGTGCAGCGCTTGCAAATCGAGCCGGTGAGCCAGGCGAGTGCGCGTCAGCGTAAGGGGCGATGCGGACGTGTTCGGGATGGGGTTTGCGTCCGGTTGTTTGATGAATCCGAGATGGAAGAGCGCCCGGCGTTCACTGATCCGGAAATCCGCCGCAGTTCGCTGGCCGGAGTGATTTTACGGATGAAGGCGCTGGGTTTGCCGGAAATCGAGGAGTTTCCCTTTCTGGATCCGCCATCGCCCAAGGCCGTATCCGAGGGATACCGGACCTTGCGTGAAGTCGGGGCGCTGGATCGGGATAAGAAACTAACCGACTTTGGCCGACGCATCGCGCGCCTGCCCGTTGACCCGCGGCTCGGGCGGATGTTGATCGAGGCGCGGAAGGAGCAATGTTTGAATGAGATGCTGCCGATCATCGCCGCGTTGGAATCTAACGATCCGCGTGAGCGCCCTGCGGAGAAGACTCGCGAGGCGGACGCGGCGCATGCGCGATGGAAGGATTCCGACAGTGATTTTATCAGCCTGCTGCGGCTGTGGCGCGAGGTTTCGAAATTCCGCGACGAGCGGGGTCGGTGGAAGCGCAATGCGTTGCGGAAATTCTGTGGCGGTGCATTTTTGAATGCCCGCCGTGTGATGGAGTGGGCGAATGTGGCGGATGAACTCGCTGATTTGTTAGAAAGAGAGTGGAAGGTGAAGCTTTCGCTTCTTGAAGGTGGGGAAGTGTTTCCCTACACTGCGATTCACCGTTGTCTGATCGCCGGGGTGCCGCGGCAGTTTGGCTTGTGGGATCGGGAGAATAAGGCTTATCGCAGTGCGGCGGGCGGTTTTTACGCGGTGTTTCCTGGCTCGGGTTTGTTCAGTCTGCCGAAGCGTCACGAGTGGGTAGTGGCGATGGAGTTGGTGGAAACCACGCGTCTCTGGGCGAGGCGGGTGGCGAGGATTGATCCCGCGTGGATCGAACAAGTCGCTCCGCACCTTTGCCGGAGCAAGTTCGGGGATGCGCATTGGGACGAGAAGCAGGGCGCGGTATATGGCAAGGAAACCGTGACTTGCGGTGGGATTCCGATCATCACGGGTCGCCGCGTGCATTACGGTAGGGTGGACCCGAAGACCGCGCATGCGGTGTTTCTTCGTGAAGGATTGTTAGCGGGCGGCATGCGCAAGCGGTGTCGGTTTCTGGATCATCTCAGCGACATGCGGGGTGAGATCGAGGGTGTGGAGCAAAAACTCCGTCGGCCGGGTGGCTTGTGGAGCGATGAGGCGGTGCTGCGGTTTTTTGAAGCACGCATCCCGCAGGATATCCACACGGCGGATGCTTTCCACAAATGGTTGGCGGAAAATGAGGAGCGGCTGATGCTGACGCTTAGTGATGTTTTGGATGAGGATTTAGAGGATTTGGAATTGGATCTTTTTCCTGACACGCTCAGCCATGAGGGCGAGGAATATCAGTTATACTATCGGGCGCAACAAGACGCGCGTGACGATGGGGTGACACTTGGGGTGCATGTGGATCAATTGCCGAAATTGCACACATGGCTGCCTAGTTGGGGTGTCGATGGAAATTTGCGCGAACGGGCTGAGATTTTGCTGCGTTCGCTGCCGAAAGATTTTCGCCGCATCTGTCAACCGATCGGTTCGGTGGCGGCAAGTTTTGCCGAGATGTGGTGCTATGCGCCGAAGGAGCGACCGATTGATCAGGCGCTTGCCGAACACGTCCGTGAGCAGACCGGTGCGCGCATCCCGGTCGCGGAATTCGATCCGGCGAAACTCCCGGCCCACCTTGTTACAAAAGTTTGGGTTTGTGATGATGATGGTGAGGAGTTGGCGTTGGGCGAGGATGTGGCGGCGTTGAAACTTCAACTTGCCGAGCGAATGCAGGCGCGCTTCGAGGCGGCGGCCAATGCCGATGTCGAGCGCACGGGCATTCGCATCTGGGATGGTGTGGCGCTTCCCGAGCGAGTGGAAACCCCGGGCGGGCCCGCGTTTCCCGCGCTGGTGGATGAGGGGCAAAGCGTCGGCGTGCGAGCCTTCAGTGACGCCGCGGATGCGGCCGAATCCCAGCGAGCCGGCGGTGCGCGCTTGTTGGCGCTCGCCCATCCGGATCAGGTGAATCACTTGCGAAAAAAATTCCCACTCGGTCTGATGGCGAAAGTAGAGCTTCCGCGCCTTGGTGTAGGCGGCACCACACTGGAAGATCTTATTTTGTTAGCTGCGGAGGGAGCGGCGGGCGCGGTGTTTCCAACTTCACCGGAAGCGTTTCGCAACATGAGCGAACGGGCGCGGGGACGTTGGTTTGAGGCGGCGGTTGCCATCGGCAAGAGCCTTGATGAAACATTGGAAATATTGCCGGAGATCCGTGCATGGATCGCCGCAAACCGCAAGGATCGTAACCTCGGAGAAATTGCTGAGGATCTCGATGAGCAACTGACCTGGTTATTCCGTCACCGCTTCGCTTGGCACGCCGGATTCAACGGGCTTCGCGATTACCCACGGCGCTTGCAAGCCATCCGCTCGCGTCTCGGCCGTGTGGAATCTCTGCCGTTGGTCAAGGATCTTGAAAAGATGGACCGACTGCGTCGCCTCTGGTTGCCGTGGTTCCGCTGTTGGACCGCCACTCCCGATGTGCCCGCGCTGTGGCCGCATGGTTGGGCGCTTGAAGAACTCCGTGTTTCACTCTTCGCCCCGGACGTGCCATGCACCTCCAAAGTTTCTGAAAAACGCATCGAGGAAATGTGGAGCAAGAAATTTCCATAAACGTGCGGATTTTTTCTTGAGAGCGCATTCCCAGATGGTGATGACGTGCCAACCGAGATGGCGGAGTTGGTTTTCGTGGAGTCGGTCGCGGGCCTGGTTTGCGGCGATCTTGGCGGCCTACCATGCAGTGCGGGATTTTGGCAAGCGGAAGGCGGGGCAGTTTGTATGACTGTGCCAGAAGCAACCGTGGACGAAGATGACGCTGCGGTATTTCGGCAGGACGATGTCGGGCTTGCCGGGGAGGGATCGGTTGAGCGGACCGTTGACGGTGAAGCGGTAGCCGAGGCGGTGGAGCAGCGAGCGGAGAGTCAATTCCGGCGCGGTGTCGCGGCCGTGGATGCGCGACATGATGTCGGAGCGTTTCTCGGGGGTGAAGACATCCACCATGCGGGAAATATAGTGCTTGAGGAGGGGGGGCGCTAGGAAGAAAGGTCTAAAGGTCTAAAGGTCTGAAGGTCTAAAGGTCTAAAGGTCTGAAGGTCTAAAGGTCTAAAGGTCTAAAGGTCTAAAGGTCTAAAGGTCTAAAGGTCTAAAGGTCTGAGAATGGGGATTATGTTTTTGGGCGAAATTTTTGTCGAAGGGAGGAAGGAAAGGCAATGGGAAGAGCTTCGCGCTTTTCATTGGCTCCGCTTCCGCTTGCACCACAGGAATGTGGTGCGTCCTTATTTTGCCTAGCGGAAGCTTGTTGCTTGCGCTTATTTGTTGGCGTTTCTGTTGCGGTTCGCGCTCGGGCGATAAGTGGGCAGACCGGGCCGGATCCGCCCTACCGGATCAGGCCATTGGGCCGCGGTCGACATCGATGCGGAATGGGCGGCCGCGCAGACGGGCGTTGCGGGTGCGGTCCATGACTTGGCTGACGAGTTCCGCGGGGATATCGACGAGTGAGTGTTTTGGAAACAAGGTGATGCGTCCGAGGCAACCATCCGGCAGGCCGGCTTCGCGGTAAAGCATACCGACGATTTCCTTGGCCATGACGCCATGGGTTTTGCCGAGCGAGAGAAACATGCGGGTCATGCCCTGTTCTTGTGGGATCGGGCCACGTTCGAAACGGTTGTCGTCGCGTGGACCACGTTCATCGCGTTGTGGACCGCGTTCTTCGCGTTGTGGGCGCTGCTCGGTGCGTTGTGGGCGCTCGCGGCGTTCGGGTTCGCGGTCTTCTTCGATGAGCGAGCCTTCGCGGCCACTGGCTTCACGGAGTAAGGTAACCAAGGCGCCGGCGATGTCGGTGGGCGTGTGACCTTGTTCTAGCAGGCGGTCGATGTTGTCCTGATAGGCGTCGAATTTCCCAGCTTCGAGGCGTTCTTTGAGATTGTCGAAAATGAGGTCGGCGCGGCGGCCTTCGACTTGTTCGACGGATGGGATGCGCTCGCGGCGGATGACCGAGCGGGTGAAGCGTTCGACCGATTGCAGGCGATAGATGTCCCGGCCATAGACGAATGTCACGGCGCGGCCTGAGCGGCCGGCGCGGCCGGTGCGGCCGATGCGGTGGACGTAGTCCTCGGGGTCGGTGGGGAGGTCGTAGTTGAAGACGATGTCGATTTCATCGATGTCGAGGCCGCGTGCGGCGACATCGGTGGCGACGAGCAATTCGACGGAGCCTTCGCGGAAACGTTTCAGCACGCGTTCGCGCATTTGCTGGGTCATATCGCCGTGGAGGCGGTCGGCGGCGTATCCGCGGTTGACGAGATCCTCGGTGCATTCATCGACCGAGCGTTTCGTATTGCAGAAAATGATGCCGAGGCGCGGCGGGTTCATGTCGAGAATGCGGGAGAGCACTTCGACTTTCGAGCGTTGGCGGACTTCGAAGTAGGATTGCTCGACCGTTGAGACGGTGCGGGCTTTTTGCTCGATTTCGACGATTTGTGGGTTTTTGCCGAAGCTTTTGATCAGGCGGGAAACGCCTTGGCTCATGGTGGCGGAGAAAAACAACGTTTGTCGCTCAGGTGGCAGGGCGCCGAGCAGCTCGGTCATTTCATCTTTGAAACCCATGTCGAGCATGCGGTCCGCCTCGTCGAGGATGGCCATTTTGATGTGCGAGGGATCGAAGCTGCCACGGCGGAGGTGATCGAGCAGGCGGCCTGGGGTTCCGACGACGACTTGGGCGCCATCGCGGAGGGCGCGGAGTTGGCGGTCCATGGGAGCGCCGCCATAGACTGGGGTGGCGTGGAGGCCGCGCATTTTTGCGCCGAGGCGGTGGACTTCCTCACAGACTTGCACGGCAAGTTCGCGGGTTGGGCAAAGGATGAGAACTTGCGGGTGGAGTGCCTTGATGTCGACTTTTGCCAGAGCGGGCAGGGCGAAAGCGGCGGTTTTTCCGGAACCGGTGGCGGAGAGGCCGACGAGATCTTTGCCTTCGAGTGCAGGCGGAATGCTGAGTGCCTGAATAGGCGATGGCCGTTCGTAACCGAGGGTTTCGATGGCGGCGAGCAAGGAATCGGGCAGACCGAGTTCTGAGAAAGGAGGTGTTTCCATGAGTCAATAAAAGAAGCAAAAACCGGGGAGGATGTGGGGATTTCACTCCGGGCGGCAAGGCAATCGCTGATTTTCAACGGAAAACAAGCACGGAAGTGAAAGAAATGGGAGAATTGCCGCAGTGTGACGGCGAGATTGCAATTGCGGGTCAATCATGCAGGCTATGGGTGTGACGGGATTTGGGGAGCAAAAACGGGTGATGAATTTCTCGCTGGCGGCGGCGGCGGTGCTGTTGGGGGCGAAGGTGACGGCGGCGGTGATGACCGGATCTTCGGCGATTTATTCCGATGCGGCGGAGTCGGTGGTGCATTTTCTGGCGGTGAGTTTCGCAGTGTGGGCGCTGCATTTGGCGCACAAACCGGCGGACGAGACCCATCATTTCGGGCATGACAAGGTGGCGTTTCTCTCGGCGGGTTTTGAAGGGGCGATGATTTCCGCGGCGGCCATGTTGATTTTTTACGAGGCGGTGCGGCAGATTATTTTCGGGGTGAAAATCGAAAACCTAGGATTCGGGGTGGCGGTGACGGCGGCGGCGGCAGGGATTAATTTGGTGCTCGGGCTGTCGTTGGTGGCGGTGGGGAAGCGGCACAATTCGCCATTGTTGCGGGCGAATGGCATGCACGTCTTGACGGATGTTTGGTCCAGCGTTGCGGTGCTGGTGGCGCTGGGGCTTTATTGGGCGACCGATTGGGTCTGGTGGGATCCGATCGCGGCGATGCTGGCGGCGCTCAATATTTTGCGCGTGGGGTATCGATTGATTCGCGAAAGTCTGGGTGGCTTGTTAGATGAGAGTGATCCGGTGGTGGAGCGGGAAATCCGTGATTTGCTTGACCGTGAGGTAGAGGCCCGCGGACTATCGTATCACAATCTTCGGCATCGACATTCAGGGCGAACGCACTGGGTGGAGTTTCACCTCGTGTTCGAGGATTCGCTCACGGTGGGTGAGGCGCATGTGGCCGCGACCGAGATTGAATCGAGCGTGGCGGCCTTATTGCATCCGGACGGGCGGGTGATTTCGCATTTGGAACCGCGCTCCGCCGAGAACGAGGAAGAACACTGGGAAACCCGCTGAAGCGGGGATCGCGCCTCATTGAGTTTAAAGAGACGCAAATCCTTAAAATTATTGGGCTTCAGCCAACGAGTCTGGCCGGCTAAAGCCAGCGCCCCCGTTGCCACAAGACCGAGATAGCGAGAGGGCGATTGAACCGGTTGATTTCTCAGCCGCCGATTTCAGTGCGGCCGGAGAGCGAGGCCCCTTCTTCCATGGAGAACACCTTGGATTTGATGTCGCCATTGATGCGGGACTTGTCTTTGAGTTCGCAGCGCTGGGAGGTGATTTTGCCTTCGACCTTGCCGTAAACCTTGACTTCGCCGGCGGTGACATCGCCCTTGATCATGGCATTCTCGCCGATGGTCACGCGGCCTTTGTCGGAGGTGATTTCACCTTCGATTTTGCCGTCGATGATCATATCATTGGAAAAGCGGATGGAACCGATGATTTCGATTCCGCTGGAAAGAACGTTGGTCGGATTGGCCATGACGGATGAGAAAGGAACAGAGGCCTGAGAGTTTGGCAATGGTAAAGACGGTGCGGAGGGATCAAAATGATGCGGGCGGGACGAGTGTGGCGTTGATGCCAAGGAGGAGCGAAACAGCTTGCTCGTCGTAGCTCGCAGAGCGAAGTCGGGTGTTCGCCTTGACCATGAGGGGACAATGGGAAGCGCTTCGCTCATTTCATTGGCCTTTTCATGGACATTGGCGGACATGTACCGCCGCTCCTTTTGGCGTTACTGGCGGCGCAGGTGGATGTTGCGGAAATGGATTTCCGCGCCTTCGGATTGCAGGCCGATGGGGCCGGAGACGATGTCGAGGCCGGTTGCTTGGTTGACGAGCTCGCCATTGACCTTGAGTTCCAGATTTGCTGGGGAAAAGCAAATGCCATGACGATGAATTGCATCGGCATGGCATTTGGTGAGGGATTTGGCAGCGAGGCTGCTAGGTGGATCAGATGAATTCGTTGATGAGTCCTTCGATCATTTCCTGGCGACCGCTGGCAACCATCGGCTCGGGATTGGCGAGCGCGTATTTTTCGAGGTCTGCGAGGGTGGTTTTGCCGGATTCGACTTCGGCACCGACTCCGCTGTCCCAGGTGGCATAGCGTTGTTTGATGAATTCGCCGATGCGGCCGTCGGCGCGGATGGCGGCGGCGGTTTTGAGGCCACGGGCGAAGGCATCCATGCCGACGACGTGAGCGTGGACGAGATCGACGGGTTCCCAGGATTCGCGGCGGCGTTTGGCATCGAAGTTGAGGCCACCGGTGGTGAAGCCGCCCATTTTCATGAGGACGAGCATCGTGTGGGTGGTTAGATAGAGATCGGTAGGGAATTGGTCGGTATCCCATCCGACGTTCGGGGTGCCCATGTTGGCATCGATGCTGCCGAGTGCGCCGGCTTCGTAGGCGACGGTGAGTTCGTGCTCCATCGTGTGGCCTGCCAGGGTGGCGTGGTTGGTCTCGATGTTGAGTTTGAAGTGGTCTAGCAGATCGTATTCGCGGAGGAAATTGAGGCAGGCAGCGGAGTCGGAATCGTATTGGTGGGTGGTTGGTTCCTGCGGCTTGGGCTCGATGTAGAATTGGCCTTTGAAGCCGATTTCCTTTTTATAATCCACGGCCATGTGGAGGAAGCGTGCGAGGTGGTCGAGTTCGCGCTTCATGTTGGTGTTGAGCAATGTGGTGTATCCCTCGCGGCCGCCCCAGAAGGTGTAACCTTCACCGCCGAGACGGTGGGTGACTTCCATGGCTTTTTTCACCTGAGCTGCAGCGTAGGCATAGACTTGGGCGTTCGGGCTGGTGGCGGCTCCTTGTTGATAGCGTGGGTGGACGAACAAACAGGCGGTGCCCCAGAGGAGTTTTTTGCCGGTGCGTTTTTGTTCTTCTTCAAGCACATCGGCCACGGCATCGAGCGCCTTGTTTGATTCGGAGAGCGTGGCGCATTCCGGGGCGACGTCGCGGTCGTGGAAGCAATAGTAATCGAGTCCGACTTTTTGCATGAAGTCGAAGAACACGCGTGCGCGGTTTTGGGCGTTGGCGATGGAGTTGGAGCCATCGTCCCATGGATGGGCGGCGGTGCCGGCACCGAAGGGATCCGCACCAGTTCCGCGCATGGTGTGCCAGTAGGCGCAGCCGAAACGGAACCACTCGGCCATGGTCTTACCGGCGACGACTTCGCTGGCGTTGTAGTGTTTGAAAGATAGCGGGTTTTTCGAAGAAGGACCTTCGTAGTTTACGGCATCACAGGGAAACGTATTCATGGGGCTGTTGGATTAGGGCTTAGGGTTCGTGGAGAAAAGCGGATGGCGGTGTGCGATCCGTAAAAACTTTGCTTACAATCTGCTGGTGTCACCAGCGCAAAATCCGGTAGTTTGTTGATGAAATGCGTCATTTGAAATCTGAGCCAGCCCTGAGAATCGCCGTGGTGCAATCGCCAGTGAACGTCCGTCGGCTTACGCCGGGCTTCTCGCCATTTGTGGGGATGGGCTATGATTTTTGGATTATTGATTTGTATCGTCGGCCCGATTTGCTGCTTTCCAGTTTGGAGGAATGGCGGCCAAGCGCGATTGTGACCGAATATCTTCCGGGTTTGACCGAGGCATTGGTCAAGTTGGGATGCCCGGTTCTTCTTGTGCCGTCCGATCAAGAGGTGGACAGCGTATTTCAGGTGGATGTGGATGATTTTGCGATTGGTCGGCTCGCGGCTGAGCATTTGATCGCGCGGGGGTATCGGAATTTTGCTTTCGTCGGGCGTGGTGACGCGCATTACGCGAAGCAGCGGTTGGCGGGATTTCAGGCGGTGGTGGGTGAAGTGGCGGTTTATTGGGAGGAATTTCGGGATTGGCGGCAATATGATGAATATTGGCGCGATCCGGATGAGGATATGGTTGGCTGGCTGGCCGGACAAACCACGCCGCTCGGGATTTTTACGGCGCATGATCCGACGGGTCGGCATGTGTTGGAAGCCGCGGCCCAAGCGGGCTTGGAAGTGCCGTTTGCAGTGGGGGTGATTTCCGCAAACGATGATGAAACCGTGTGTGAGATGGCGCAACCGGCGTTATCGAGCATTCGGCTGCCATGGCGGTTGTTAGCCGCGGAGGCGGTGCAGATGATCGAGCGAATTCGTGAGGGGAAAAAGCCGGGTTCGCCGGTGTTGGTGCAGCCGCTTGAGGTGGTGGTTCGGGGTTCCAGTTCGTATGAGGCGGTGAATGATCCAGTGGTTAGGCGGGCGATGCAGGTATTGGTGGAGCGGGTTTCGACGCTTGGATCGGTCGATGAATGGGCGATGGAGGCCGGGGTTTCGCGGCGGGTGTTGGAAAGGAGGTTTCAGTCGGCGCTGGGGAGGTCTCCGCACACGATGATGCTGCACGAGCGGGTGGAGCGGGCGAAACAACTCTTGAGCTCGACCGATCTTTCGGTGGCGCTCATTGCCGAGCGATGCGGCTTTCAAAGCAACGAGCGCCTGACGGTGAATTTCCGCGCTATTGTGGGGCAACCACCGACGATGTATCGCCGTGGATCGCGGGCGAAAACGGTGTGATTTTTGAGCGGGGGAGTTAGGTGTTATGGGTTATTTGTTATAAGTTAAAGAGTATGGGGTGTTCGGCTTCAAGGAGCGTGGGCGTCTCGCCCACGGGGGTTGGGAAGATGGAGAGGATTGATTGACGATTGAAGAGTGACGATTTTTGATTTGGAGAGAAATGTGAGGCGGAGTTGCGGGTCCATGGTCAGCATGGAAAGCCCTCCAATGGTCATTTCTCCGCGTGCTCCTGTTCAAATTCTTTGTTTAATCTGGGAGACGCGGAGAGGTGAGAAATGGAAGAGTTTCGCGCTAATCATTCTCGTTTCTTTTGCATCTCACGCTCAGGCGACAAGTCGGCGGGGCAGGGCCGTCCAGCCCTACCGGCTTTAGACTTTTAGACCGCGCAGCGTCTTCCTCTACCCCAATAACCCATGACGAATAACCTATAACTTATCTTTTTCACCTCGCGTTCAGGCGATCAGTGAGTGCACCGGGCCGGATCCGCCCTGCCGGGATAAAAAAAGCGGGACCGCGTGGGGCGGTCCCGCTTGGGAAATTGGATCTTTAGAGAGAAAATCAGAATGGGATTTCGTCTTCTTCTTGGAAGTCGTCAGCAGGGGCTGCGGACGCGCCTTGAGGTGGGCGAGAGTTTTGTTGCGGGGCGCGGGGGGCTTGTTGGCCGCCGCTGCCGGCATTACCGCCACCACCGCCGCCGCCAGCATTGCTGCCTTTGCCGTCGGGCATGAATTGGAGGGATTCGCCTATGACTTTAAGTTTGCTGCGTTTTTTGCCAGTTTCCTTGTCATCCCAGGTATCCATTTGGAGACGTCCTTCGATGTAGGCGCTGCGTCCCTTGCCTAGGTATTGCTGGGCGAGTTCGGCTTGGCGGCCCCAGAGGGTGACATCGACAAAAGTGGTTTCCTCTTGTTTTTGGCCTTGGTCGTTATTCCAAACGCGGTTGATGGCGAGTGAGATATCCGCCACAGCGGTTCCCTTGGGAGTGTAGCGCAATTCCGGATCCCGGGTCAGGTTTCCGATCAGCATGACTTTGTTTAGATTGGCCATATCAATGGAGAAGTTGCAGGAATGTCCGGTTAGTGACAAGCATTAAAAACTGTTCTTGCGAACAATTTCAGCTCAGGAGATGCGTTGGAAGTGCTGGAGATGCACGTGACCGTTGAGACGAAGGCGGCCTTGGATTTTGCTGATGATGTCCGCAGCGCCTTTGAAGGTGTAGTTCACGTAGTGACCGGCTTCAAGGTGGCGCGATGCGTAAGCGAACTGACGGCGACCGAGTTGGGCGACCTTTTCGATCTTGGCGCCTTCGGCTTCGAGTTCTTTGGAAACGGAGGTGACGAGATCGTCAACGCTGCCTTCGAGGGATTTGGTATTAAGGATGATCAGGCCTTGGTATTTGCGACTCATCGGATTGAGGTTGGGGTAGTGGTGTGCGAGTGTGATATTGGTTCGCCGCAGTGGCGATTCCTTGGGAACGCGCAAGCTGCACGGCTTCGTGAGCCGTGGCAAGCGTGTTTTCAAGAAGTGGGCATTCGTCGGGTGAAAACTTGCCTAATACATGGCCGACCATGTTTCCCGGTTGGCTGCTGCCGATGCCAATTTTGAGGCGCGGAAAGACATCGCTGCCGAGGTGTTCGATGATGGATTTGATGCCATTGTGGCCTCCAGCGGAGCCTTTTTCGCGGAAACGCAGGGTTCCGAGCGGCAGGGCGGCATCGTCGTAGATGACGAGCATTTGCTCTGGAGTCCACTTGTGAAAGGCGAGGATTTGGCGGATGGCGCGACCGCTCAAATTCATGAAAGTTTGCGGTTTGACCAACAAGGTGCCGTCGTCGGGAAGTTTGGCTAGGTGGCATTGCCACTTGGGAGTGGATTGGAGCGGCACGGCGGCTGCGGCTGCCATGCGATCCACCACCATGAACCCGATGTTGTGGCGGGTGTCTTCATATTGCCGCCCGGGGTTGCCGAGGCCGACGATGAGTTTGAAGGGCATGAGAGAAGAGGAAGAGAAGAGTCTTAAAGTCAAAAGTCTGAAGGTCGAAGAGAAAGACACAAGACTAGGAAACACGAGACATGAGTCGGGAGAGAGAAGACGATGAGAGGATGGAGCGTGTCGTAAATTGGCTGTTAATTACAAAAACGCCCGGGGCGCTTGTGCGGCCCGGGCGATTTGAGAAATTGCGTCAGCCTGCGGATTAGGCAGTGGCTGCGGCGGCTTCGAGATCGGCACCGGAACCGGCACGGCCGATGTGGACGACGACGACGTCGGCGGCATGGGTCGGACGCACGCCCTTCGGGTATTTGATTTCGCCGAGGTGGAGTGAGTCGCCGAGTTGGAGGCTGGTCACGTCGATCTCGATGATTTCGGGAAGGTCGTTGGGAAGGCAGATGATTTCGATGGCGTGGACGTATTGTTCGATCACGCCGCCGGCCTTGACTCCGGGGGCCTCGCCGTTGAGCTGGGCTGGGATGTGGGCGGTGATTTCGGTATTTTCGTCGATGGCGCGGAAGTCGGCGTGCAAGACGGAGCCGGAGAGTGGTTCGTGTTGCACGGCTTGGAGGAAGGCCATGCGAGTGCCTTGGCCGGCGATCTCGAGATTGACGATGATGTTTTCAGAGCTGCTGTGGGCGAGAACGTCATTGAACGACTTAGCGTTCACCTTGAGATTCAGGGTTTCGGCACCTTTTCCGTAGATTACGGAGGGCAACCAGCCTTCACGGCGCATTTGATTGAGGCGGCCGGAACCGGTGCGGGCGCGCGTTTCTGCTTTGAGTGATGTCTTCTTGGCCATGACGGAGAGGGCGTTGTGTTTGGAATGAGGCGTTGGAAATTTACGAAACCCAGCGCGGGGGGCGCTGTGTAGCGGGGCGATCGCCACTTGTCAAAAAATTGTTCACTTTGAGTGCGGATTATCCGCATGAGGGCTCAGAGGGAAAATAGAGTGGTGATCGATTGACCGCAGTGAATCCGGCGGATTGCCTCGCCGAGCAGCGGTGCGATGCCGACCACTTGGACTTTCGGACCGGCGGCCTGAGGCACGGAATCGGTGGTAATGACTTCCTCGATTTCCGAGTCGCGGATCCGTTGGTGGGCGAGTTCGCCGAGGATGGCGTGGGAGACGCCGGCAAAAATTCGCTTAGCTCCGTGTTTGCGGAGGATTTCCGCGGCGGCCATGAGGGTGCCAGCGGTTTCGGTCATGTCATCGACGAGGAGGACATCGCGGCCCTCGACTTCACCGATGACGTTCATCGCCTCGACGCGGGTGGCGTTGACGCGGTGTTTGGCGACGATGGCGAGCTCGGCTCCGAGGGCATCGGCGTAGGCGCGGGCCATTTTGACACCGCCGACGTCGGGTGAGACGACGGTCAGGTTTGAGCTATCCGGGTGGCGTTCGCGGAGGTAGCTGATGAGGACGGATTTCGCGTAGAGGTGATCGACGGGGATATCGAAAAACCCTTGGATTTGCGGGGCATGCAAGTCCATGGTGAGGACGCGGTTGACGCCGGCAGAGGTGAGTAGGTTGGCGACGAGTTTGGCGGTGATGGGGACGCGCGGTTGGTCTTTGCGGTCTTGGCGGGCGTAGCCGAAAAACGGCATCACGGCGGTGATTCGTTCGGCGCTGGCGCGTCGGGCGGCGTCCACCATGATCAGCAACTCCATGATGTTGTGATTGGTGGGCGGGCAGCTTGGCTGGATAATAAAGATATCCTCGCCTCGGATGTTCTCGTCGATTTTGACGAAAGTCTCGCCATCGGGAAAGGCGGTGACTTGGACGTCGGCGAGGGGTTGACCAAGGTTTTGGGCGATGCGTTCGGCGAGAGCGCGGTGGGCGGATCCACTAATAAGTTTCATGAGGAAATGAGGAGAAATGCAGGCGAGCGGGTGGATTGTTGACAGCTAGTGAGCGGTCGGCAATACTTTGCTCGCAAATCGATCAATCCATTTTGTTTAATGTCCTCCGATTCATTCTCACCTACTGTTTGCGGCTCCAATTTTTCCGCTGAGAGGCTGGGGAGTCGGGACTACTGGGGGCCATTGGTGATTTCCGTGTTGGTGTTGGTGTGGTTTTATGGATTTGAGATGCGGTATGGAGCGGGACGCGGGCAATCGGCGCTCGGTTGGATTTGGAGCGCATGGAATGGCGAGACGGACTATGAACACGGGCCCTTGTTTCCTTTGATCGTTGCGGGCTTGATTTTTTATCGATCCAAGAGTTTGAGGGCTGCCATGGGGCAGGGGAGTTGCTGGGGCTTGGCGGTGGTTGTTCTCGGAGCAATTTTATATGCGGCCGGTTACCGTACGCTGCAACCGCGCGTGACCATGGGCGCGCTGCCCATCTTGCTGTGGGGGGGGGCGTGGTTTTTCTGGGGTTGGAGTCTGGCGCGGATGTTGCTGTTTCCGTTGTTTTTCTTTTGGTTGGCGATTCCGTTGCCGAGTTTTCAACAGGCGACGACCCAGCTTCAATTGTTAGCCACCTCGATGGCGCACCATGGAGCCGGATTATTTGGTGTCGAGACGGTGGTGCAAGGCACGGCGATTTCTTCCATTCACGGTGGCTGGGAGCCATTGGAGATCGCCAAGGGGTGCAGCGGGATTCGTTCGCTGATGGCATTGTTGATGATTTCAGGTGCCTGGGCCTATGCTGCGGACATGGCGCTGTGGAAACGCGTGCTGTTGTTTTTGTCGGCCTTTCCATTAGCCATTTTCGGCAATTCGCTGCGGGTGACGTCGATTTTTGTCATCGGCGAATATGGTGATGCTCAATGGGCTCGGCATACTTGGCACGATTGGTCGGGCCTGTTGCTTTTCTATCCGATCTCGCTGTTGCTGCTACTGTCCATCCATTCTCTGTTGGAGGGTGGCTTGCCATGGAAAAAAGCAAACAGCCGACAAGTCCGGCGGGTGATGGTCACCCGGTCGGATGATGGCGGCGAATCTGAATCTCAACCCACTTTGCCGAAATTATGAAATGGAACGCATGGTGGTTGCCGTTATTGATGGCCGGCACGTTGGGCATGATCTATATCTTACCGCAAGCCGGGAAGACCGAGGAATCCTCTGTGAAAATGGAACTGCCGGGTTCTACGAATGGCTGGTCGTTTGAAAAGACTCCTGCGACTCAGGACGAAATCAGTACGCTTTCGGACGACACGGAGTTTACCAAGGCCATCTGCATGAAGGCGCGGCCGGGTGAAGTGAATCTGGAGGGATATTTTATTCCGGATCGGATCGATCTATCGATTGTGCTTTCGGGGCATGATCTGAACAACTCGATCCACCGACCCGAGCGTTGCATGCCTGCCCAAGGTCACACGATCATTTCATCGCGCGATGTCACCCTGTCGTTGGACAAGGGCCGTGATTTCAAGACCAAACGTCTACAATCCGTGCAGACGCTCAAGAATCCGAAAACCGGCAAGATCGTCGCGCAATTCAATTGCGTGACTTATTATTTTTTTGTTGGTCATGATCAGATCACCAATGACCATCTTGAACGCACGCTGATCGATATGAAGGATCGCCTGGTGCGCGGCATGGACCAGCGCTGGGCTTATGTTTCGGCTTCCATGTGGTATGGTGAAATTCCATGGATCGCCGATAAGGAAGTGACCGAAGCCGAGGCGGATGATAAGTTGCGTAAATTTCTAACTGGATTGATGGAAAGCCAGATCGACTGGGAGCAAGTCAAGCACTGAGGGGGAGATGTGTAGTGGCGACCAGTGATCGCCGTTTCGAGCACCCACGCGCCAGCGCCGTTGTCACGAGCACCGGGGACCCGTGTGACGGTGGCCGACGGGGGCGAAGCGACGCCGGGCGGCATTCTTTCTGGCGCAACGACCTACTTCAGCTTCTTTCTCGCTGATCCGCCGGTGTCATTTAATTTGGCGCAATGCGCGTGCTTTTATGTGGAGTCTGTTTGGTTTATTGTGCGCGGCTTCTGAGTAGGGGGGATTGCGAGGTCCAGTGTTCGAATTCTGGCGGGATGGGAGCTTCGAATTGGTGCCGCTTGGCCGAGATCGGGTGGTCGAAGGCTAGGCGCCAGGCATGGAGCATCAGGCGGCCTGTGAGTTCGGAGGTTTTGCTGGGTTTGCCGTAGATGGGATCGCCGACGAGTGGGGTTCCCTTGTGATGCATGTGGACGCGAATCTGGTGGGTGCGGCCGGTGTGGAGATGGCAGAGCACGAGCGCGGTGATGGTGGCGGCATCGGTGGCGAGGGTTTCGTAATCGGTGATCGCCGTTTTGCCGCCGGGAGGATTGACGACCGCCATTTTTTGGCGGTTTACGGGGTGTCGGCCGATGTGGGTGAAGATGGTTTCCTTTTCCGGTTTCGGGATGCCTTGAGTGACGGCGAGGTAAAGTTTCTCCATCGTGCTGCGTTCGGAAAACTGGGTGACGAGCGATTGGTGGGCGGCGTCCGATTTGGCGACGACGAGGCAGCCGGACGTGTCTTTATCGAGTCGGTGGACGATGCCTGGGCGTTCGACGCCGCCGATACCGGAAAGTTTTCCCCGGCAATGATGGAGCAGGGCGTTGACGAGAGTACCGTCGGGGTTTCCGGGTGCGGGATGGACGACCATGCCCGGGGCTTTGTTGAGCACGACGAGATCGTCGTCTTCGAATAGGATATCGAGTGGGATGTCTTGCGGGGCGGCATCTAGCGGCACGGCCTCGGGAATCGCGATGGCGATCAGATCGCCGGTTTTCACGGAATCGCGGGGTTTGGCGGGTTGGCCGTTGACGATGATGGACTGGTCGCGGATCAGCGCCTGGATGCGCGAGCGCGAGAGGTCCTGCAAACGGGCTGCAAGGAAGGCATCAAGGCGTTCGCCGGGGGCATCTACACGAATTTCCACGTCTGGATTCTCTCTGCGGAAAATGATGCGGCAAGTTTCAAGTTTGCCTCAGTCCCGTAATGTTTAGGATTGAGGGTTGGGGTTGACCCGCCGGGATGCGGCGTTTAGTCATTCGGCCAGACAATTATGGAACCGACAAAGACGGCATACGGCACTTGGAGCGGCGGACGCTTCATGCATTTTGGTGAAACGCTCAGCGAGGACCGCTTTATCGGTTGCATTGAGAACGCATATCAAGCGGGCATCCGGACCTTCGTCACCTCGGATGTTTATGGCAACGGCAAGGCTGATGAACTGCTGGGCCGCGCGCTCAAGGGGATTGATCGCGGCAGTTACAGCCTCGTCGGCATGATCGGCCATGATTTTTATGAAGGTCAGCGCCAAGGCAGTCGCGGCTACCCGCGTTTCACGGATCCCGAACTCCGCGGGCCGGAAAAATACGCCGACTTTACCCGCATGGCCGCCAGCAAGGAGCTTGAACGGTGTGGCACCGATCACTTCGATCTTCTGATGCTCCACAATCCTGATGAGCTTGGCTACACCAGCGAGCCGCTTTGGCAGGCGATGAAACTCGTGAAGGATGAAGGCCTGACCACGCGTCTCGGCATCGCACCCGGGCCGGCCAATGGGTTTTCGCTCGACCTCGTCGGCTGCTTTGAGCGCTTTGGTGAGCTCATCGATTGGTCGATGTTGATTTTGAATCCTCTCGAACCGTGGCCAGTCGGGCTAACGTTGCCAGCCTGTGAGAAACACGGCGTCAAAGTGATGACGCGTGTTGTGGATTATGGTGGTGTGTTTCATGGCGATCTCGCATTGCCCGGCCATGAGTTCAAACCCGGCGATCACCGGACTTATCGCCCGGAAGGATGGGTCCAGCACGGCATGGAAAAAGCGAATCGCATGCTGCCGCTGGCGGAGAAATACAAGCTCACGTTGTTGCAGTTTGCCTCGATCTGGAATCTCAGTCATCCGGCGGTCGAGAGTGTGGTGCCCACGTTCATTCAGGAAGCTGGCGAAAGCGCGCGGCCGATTGAGGAAAAGATCCGTGAATTCGCGGCCATGCCGGATGTGCGATTTACGCCGGAGGAAGTCGACGCGATCCGTCAGATCGGCGACAACACCGGCTGCATGACGTTGAAAGGTGCGAGTAAACGCCACGCCATCAGCGAGCGGCCCGATGAATGGCCGATGCGCGAGGACTTGCTAGAACTCGCCGGACGCTACGGGCTGGGTTCGGAATGGTGATTGGTCGCCGCCGGGATTTGCTGAGAAGTATCCGGGGGGGGGAATCAATTCGGTTAGCCGCAAGGAGGCTCAAAAAACCGCAAAAATAACATAATCCGAATTTTTGCGTGTTTTGTGACTTTTTGCGGCAAATTATGGAGTGGGGGAAACCAGGGGCTTGTCAGTAGCTGTCAGGCGATCACGGTGTCGCGGGTTTTCCGATGCTTTTGAACAAGCGGAATAAATCGCTGTCCGAAGTGAGGATGACGGTGCTGTCTTTGCCGAGGGTTTTCTGATAGGTTTCCAAGGTTTTAGTGAATTGATAGAAATCCGCGGCGGTGGGGCTGGAACTGTAGGCTGTGGCATAGATTCCGGTGGCCTCGGCATCAGCGCGGCCCTTGATTTCCTGTTCTTTGCGGTAGGCTCCGGATTCGATGGAGAGTAGGTCGCGCTCCTTTCGGCCGATGATTTTCGCCGCCTCGCCCGCGCCTTCGGAGCGAAAACGGTCGGCGATCTGCAGACGTTCGGATGACATGCGGGCGTAGATTTTTTCGATCACGCCGGCCTTGTAGTTGATGCGCTTGAAGCGGACGTCGAGCAGTTCGATGCCCCATGATCGGACCTTCGGTTGGGACGCCTTGAGGATTTGGTCATTGAGGACGCTGCGTCCGTATTGGATGGGAGGGAGGATGCCGAGGTTGGAGTTGGCGGCGGAGAGCGCTTCATCGCGCTCGGGTTTCCGGTCTTTCTCGCTGCGAATGACTTCGATGAGATCGTGTGCGGCGATGACGTTGCGGGTTTCGCTGCCGATGATGTCGTTGAGGCGGGAGAGCGCGCTGCGTTCATCGCGGATTTTTTCGAAGTAGGTTTTGGGATCGGAGATCCGCCAGCGGGCGAAGTTATCCACGGTGATGTAGAGTTTGTCGCGGGTGGGCATCTCGGTGGCGGGGCCATCCCATTCGAGCAGTCGCTTTTCGATGCGGTTCACCTGTTGGATGAAAGGCTTTTTGAAATGCAGGCCGGCCTCGTTTTTATCGGGGTCCGCGTTGATTGGAGTGCCCACGGGTTTTCCGAACTCGGTGATGAAGACCTGTTCGGTCTCGTCCACGGTGTAGGCGCTGCTGGCGACAAGAATGGCGATAGCAATTAGGGAAGTGAGAGTGATCAATGTTTTCATGGGAATAAATAGGTGGGGATCACTTGTTGAGATTCATGAGTGGAAGGAACTGCTTGGCGTCTTCATCGAGGATGATCTTGGGTCCGAGCTTCGGCAGCACCTCGTTCATCGTTTCCAGATAGAGCCGTTGTTTGGTGATGGCGGGAGCTTTGTCGTATTGGGCTAACAATTCCTTGAAGCGAACGACGTCGCCCTCGGCTTGGTTGACGCGCTGTACGGCGAAGCCTTCGGCTCCGGAAATCCGCTGCTCAGCGAGGCCCTTGGCTTTTGGAATGACGCGGTTGTAATCGCCATTGGCCTCGTTGATCATGGTTTCCCGATCTTGCTGGGCCTTGTTCACTTCATCGAAGGATCGCTGCACCGGGCCGGGCGGATGGACGTTGATGAGTTGGATTTGTTCGGCGGAAACCCCCATGTTGAGGTGAGTTAGGACTTCGGTGAGGCGCCGCAAGGATTCGACTTCGATCTCGGTGCGGCCGATGGTGAGGACTTCGTCCACGGTGCGGTCGCCGATCACCTCGCACATCACCCCTTCCGTCAAATCGCGCAAGGTGGAGCCGGGATTGCGCACGCGGAAGAGATACTGTTTCGGATCGGTGATGCTGTATTGCACGATCCATTCGACATTCGCGGCATTGAGGTCGCCAGTGACCATGTCCCGTTCCTTGTCGGGTTGAGCTCCGATTTGATTCAGGTTGGTGGAGCCGGAGGTTCCGAAGCCGAATTCGAGTTTGAGTTGGCGGCGGACGGGAACGATGGTGGCGGTATCGATGCCGTAGGGGAGTTTGAAGTGCAATCCCGGCTCTGCGGTGAATGTGTATTTTCCGAATCTCTGGACGACGGCGACCGATTCAGGGCTGACTGTATAAAACGAAGAAAAAACGCCCATGAGCACGAAGACCATGAGCGGGGCGATGATGAGCCAGCGCGGCGAAAAGCTGAAACGCGGGCGGGTGAAGGTGATGGTGTTGTCCATTGGAGGCGGCTTCATGATTTCGTGGAAAAATTGTCAGCGGGTGGGGTGGTGACCGAGGTCGGTGGAAACATAACGGGAAACCCGGTGATTTGGCACAAAGAAAATGCCACGAAGATTGGAATCGGCTTTTGGTGGCCGGATTTTTCGCGGGTTTGGGCTTATAGAAAGGTCGGATTGCGTGAATCACTCGCATTTCCATGGGTAAACTTCTTATTGCGCGGTTTTTGAAAGCCGCGTTAGTCTCGCGGAATGAAGGACATGAAGATCGGTTTTGTGGGGACTGGGAGAATGGGTGCCAATATGGCGCGGAGATTGGCCGATTTGGGGTATTCCATCTGCGCGGTCTATGATCCGCATGGATCCATCGTCGCATCTTTGGCGTTTGAGTTGAATTGTTTTACGGCCAAGAGTTTGCCTGAGGTGACGGCGGCATGCGATGTGATCTTCACGGTTGTAACGGACGAGGATGCGATGCGCGAAATTTTTTCCGGAGAGGAATCGTTATTGTTAGGTTCAGCGGGCCGGGTGTTCATCAATTGCGCCACGGTCGGGCCGGAGGTCCATGAGTTCGCTGCCGAGGCTGCGGAAAAAGCCGGGGCATTCGCACTTGCGGCGTGCATGGCATCGAGCATTCCGCAGGCACGTCAGGGATTGCTATATTTGATCGTGGGCGGTCAGTCGGCGGTTTATGAGCGGATGAGGCCGTTATTGGAGGATATTTCGGCTTCGCTGAGATATGTAGGCGGGGTGGGGGAGGCCGCGAAGGTGAAGGCATTGGTCAATATGGTGATGAATATCAACACGGCAGGATTGGCGGAAGGGCTGGGACTCGGCGCGGCAGTGGGGCTTGACCTGCAAATGCTCAAGGAGGTGTTTTCGCAGACCGGCGCGAATTCCCGTGTGTTGGAAACCGATGGGGACGACATGATCAACCGGGATCATGATTGCTATTTTTCCGCAGCGCATGCGGCGAAGGACAGCGGCATCGCCAATACACTCGCTGGAATGGCCGGAGTTTCCCCGCCCTTGTCCCGTGCCACCGAAGTCCAATACCGCAAGATGATCGAGCTTGGACTTGGAGGTTTGGACAAATCCGGCATCGCTGAAATCACTTTTCCCAATCGCATGGCGGGTGTAGCTGCCAAATCCGGCTTCTGATTGTTTGAGTCGCATGCGGGCATGGAAAATGCTGTTGCACTCGGGATGGCGGTTACCTAAATTTCGCGCTTCGCTCCCTAATTGTTCCCGCATGAAACCTTTCCACCTGCTTTTCGCCACCATCGCCTCGCTGTTCAGTCTGTTTTTGCTTCCGAGCTGCAAGTCAGGGGGCGGTGACACGATCAAGGTCGGGGAATTTGCCTCGCTAACCGGCAAGGAGGCGACATTCGGCACTTCTTCACATGAAGGAACGCTTCTTGCCATCGAGCAGGTCAACGCGGCGGGTGGCGTGCTCGGCAAGAAAATCGAGCTGCTCACCGAGGACGACCAGACGAAAGCCGGCGAACCCGCCAACGCTGTGAATAAGTTGATTTCCAAGGACGGGGTGGTGGCGATCCTAGGCGAAGTCGCTTCCAGTCGCTCACTCGAAGCCGCTCCGATCTGCCAGCAAAACAAGATCCCGATGATCTCGCCGGCGTCCACCAACCCGACGGTCACCCAGGAGGGCGACTACATTTTCCGCGTCTGCTTCAACGACACTTTTCAAGGTGGCGCGCTCGCCAACTTCGCCAGCGGCACCCTCAAGGCCAAGAAAGTCGCAATCCTCACTGACGTGAAGAGCGACTACAGCAAAGGTCTCGCCAAGAGCTTCAAGGACAAATTCAGCACCAGCGGTGGCACCGTCGGCATCGAACTCGACTTCAACGGCGGCGACAAGGATTTCAAAGGCCAGCTCACCGCCATCAAGAGCGACGCACCGGACGCGATCTTCCTTCCGGGATATTATAACGACGTCGCGCTCATCTGCATCCAGGCCAAGCAGCTCGGTCTGGCGACCCCGATCTTCGGCGGCGACGGCTGGGAAAGTGAAAGCCTGCTGACCATTGGCAAGGACGCGGTGGAAGGTCATTATTTCTCCACCCATTGCTCGATCGAACAACCGACTCCCGAGATGAGTGCGTTCGTGGACGCCTACAAAAAGCGCTTCAACGGCAAGTCTCCCGACGCGATGGCCGTCCTCGGCTACGATTCCGCGATGGTCCTCGTCGATGCGATCAAGCGCGCTAACACCACCGAGTCCGCCGCCCTCCGCGCTGCGATTGCTGCCACCAAGGATTTCTCCGGTGCCAGCGGCAAGTTTTCGCTCAATGCCGACCGCGACGCCGTGAAAGCACTTGTTTTCATTCAGATCAAGGGCGGCAAGTTCACCTACAACGCGACGGTGAATCCTTGAGGAAGTTGAGAGTCGATGGTTGATTGTTGATCGTGAAGAGGTGATTCTCCGAGCTCACATTTTCTGCCTCTGACTCTTTTCATCAACCATCAACTCCCAACCATCAACACCTCTTGGATTGGTTCCTCCAGCAGACAATTAACGGGCTCGGGCTAGGGGCGATTTATGCGCTCATCGCGTTGGGATACACGATGGTTTACGGTGTGTTGCGCTTCATCAACTTCGCCCACAGCGATGTGCTGATGCTCGGTGCGTTCACAGCCTTTTACATCGCGCCGAAGATAGAGAAACTGCTCGGCTCGCAGTCCGCGCTCGCCTGCATCATGGTCTTCATCGTCGCGGCAGCGCTGTGTGCCTGCCTTGGAATGCTGATTGAAAAGCTGGCCTATCGGCCCTTGAGAAACCGGCCGAAGCTTACCGTGCTGATCACTGCTATCGGCGTTTCGCTGCTCATCGAGTTTACCGCGCAGAACGAGAAAGTCTTCGGCGCCGCGCCGCAGCCGTTTCCTCAGCTGCTGCCCGAGCGCGCGATCCATCTGGGAAACCTCGTCATTTCCAGCAATGACGTGCTGACGGTGGGAGTGACCATCGTCCTGCTAGTGGCGATGTGGTTCATCGTCCAGAAAACCCGCGTCGGCACCGCCATGCGCGCGGTTTCCTACAACCAGCAGGCCGCCTCGCTGATGGGTGTGCCGGTGGACCGGATCATCTCGTTCACCTTCGGCCTCGGCTCCGCGCTCGCCGCCATCGCGGGCATTCTTTATGCGATCAAAGCTCCCGGCATCGAGCCGCTGATGGGCGTGCAGCCCGGCCTTCGCGCTTTCGTCGCCGCTGTGCTCGGTGGCATCGGGAATCTCCCGGGCGCAGTGCTCGGGGGCGTGCTGCTCGGTCTCTTGGAAACCTTCGCCGGTGGTATTCCCGAGTTGTCGAATTACCGCGATGCCATCGCTTTCGGCATTCTCATTCTGATCCTCCTGTTAAAACCTGCCGGTCTTCTGGGCCGCTCTTCCGTCGAGAAAGTCTGATGCCGTTCCTCGGAGCAAAACGCTGGCTGTTGGCAGGGATCGCGCTCGCGATCCTCGCCTCCTATTTCACCCCGCAGTTCAACCGCTACTACTTGGGCGTCGTCATCGATGTCGGCATCGCCATCATACTCGCGACCAGCCTCAACCTGATCAACGGCCACACCGGCCAGTTCAGCCTCGGCCACGCCGGCTTCATGGCCGTCGGCGGATTCTTCTCCGCGTGGATCTCGCTGCAAGTCGGCGGCACCGCCAACGCGATCTGGTATTTTCCGCTGGCCCTCGTCGCCGGTGGCTTGCTGGCTGCTGCGGTCGGTTTGTTAGTCGGCGTGCCGTCGCTCCGCTTGCGCGGCGACTACCTCGCCATCGTCACCCTCGGCTTCGGGGAAATCATCCGGGTCGTCGCCCAGAACACCGAAGCCATCGGCGCGGCCAGCGGACTCAAGGGCATCCCGAAACTCACCAACCTCGGATGGACCTTTGGCTTCGCCGCCATCACGGTTTACGCCATCTCCGCGCTCGTGAACTCCACCTACGGCCGCGGCTTCATCGCCGTGCACGATGACGAAATCGCCGCCGAGTCCAACGGCGTCGATACCACGCGCACCAAGGTCACCGCCTTCGTCACCGGCGCCTTCTTCGCCGGAATCGCCGGCGGCTTGTATGCCCATCACAAGCAATTCCTCTCGCCCACCGGATTCGACTGGCTGAAATCCATCGACATCGTGGTCATGGTCATCCTCGGCGGCATGGGCCGCACCGTGGGCGTCATCGCCGCCGCCATCCTGCTCACGCTGATGCCCGAGGTGCTCCGCGATTTCTCGGAATACCGGATGATCATTTACGCCCTGCTCATCATTTTGCTGATGCTCCTGCGCCCCGCCGGATTGTTCTCCTTCAACTTCAAACGCCGCAGCCACTCATGAACGTGCCGTTGCTCGAGCTTGAAAAAGCCACCATCAAGTTCGGCGGCCTCACCGCCGTTAGCGAGCTCAGCCTCTGCGTCGGCGATGGCGAACTCGTCGGCCTGATCGGCCCGAACGGCGCGGGCAAGACCACCGCCTTTAACATGATCACCGGTGTCTATCGGCCCACTTCGGGCGTGATCCGCTTCTCCGGAAAAGATACGCTCGGCATCAAGCCGAACAGCCTCGCCGCCGCCGGCATCGCCCGCACCTTCCAGAACATCCGGCTCTTCCGCAGCCTCAGCGTGCTCGACAACATCCGCGTCGCCGCCCGCCTCCACAATGGCGAGGGCTACTTCAGCGCGCTCTGGCGCGGCAAAGGCTGGAAAACCGCCGAAGCCGAAACCGAAAAAAACGCCCTCGAACTCCTCGAAATCTTCAACCTCACCCAACAGCGTGACGAACTCGCCATCTCGCTTCCCTATGGCGACCAACGCCGCCTTGAAATCGTCCGCGCCCTCGCCACCCGCCCCAGGCTCATCTTGCTAGACGAGCCCGCCGCCGGCATGAACCCATCCGAAAAGGACGACCTCATGCGCCTCATCCGCTTCGTCAAGGAGCGCTACAACCTCGCCGTCCTGCTCGTAGAGCACGACATGAAAGTTGTCATGGGCATCTGCGAGCGTATCGCCGTCCTCGAATACGGCATCAAGATCGCCGAGGGTACGCCGAAGGAAATCCAGTGTCATCCGAAGGTCATCGAAGCCTATCTCGGCGTGGCAGCAACACCTATCGAAAACGCCCATGCTTGAGGTCGAAAATCTCCACGTCGCCTACGGTGCTATCAAAGCCCTTCACGGCGTCAGCCTCAAGGTGCCCCAGGGCAGCATCGTCACGCTCATCGGCGCGAACGGCGCCGGGAAATCCACCACGCTGCGGGCGCTGTCCGGGTTGGTGAAACCTGCGTCCGGCACGATTCGCTACGACGGTCGGGAAATCTCCAAGCTGCCGCCCGAGAAGATTGTGGCGGGCGGGCTTTGCCATGTGCCCGAGGGCCGGATGGTTTTTGCGAACCTGACGGTGCATGAAAATCTCATGATGGGCGCATATCTCCAGCGCGACCGCAAGTGGATCGCTGAGCAGACTGAATATGTCTTCGGCCTGTTTCCGCGGCTCAAGGAACGTGAGAGCCAATCCGCCGGCACGCTTTCCGGCGGCGAGCAGCAAATGTTAGCCATCGGCCGCGCGCTGCTGAGCAAGCCAACGTTCCTGATGCTCGACGAGCCGTCGCTCGGCATCGCGCCGCTGCTGGTGAAGACGATTTTCGAAAGGATCGTGGAGATCAACCGCGAGCAGGGGCTGACCATTTTGCTCGTCGAGCAGAACGCCAATCTCGCGCTCGACATTTCCAGCTACGCCTATGTGTTGGAAACCGGGAAGATTCTCATCGAAGGTCCGTCCGCCCAAGTGAAGGCGGATCCCCAAGTGCGGGCCGCCTACCTCGGGGCATAGTTAGCAGTTATCGGTTTTAGGCCTCACCAGCCATGAGGTGATCACGCCAGTCGCGAGGATGCCGAGGATCACCGCGAGAATCGTTAGGTTGAACGAGTCACCGAGCCAGAGTTTCAGCCATTTGGCGGCGAGCATTTTCACGCCCACTACCAGTAGGATCAGCGATAGCGCGGGCTTAAGGTAGCGGAATTGGCTGATCATCCCGGCCAGCGCGAAATACAGCGAGCGCAAGCCGAGGATGGCGAAAACGTTGCTGGTGAAGACTAGGAAGGGATCGGCCGTGATGGAGAAAATCGCGGGGATGGAATCCACGGCGAAGATCAGGTCGGTCACCTCCACCAGCACGAGCGCGACGGCCAGCGGCGTGAGTAGCCATTTGCCCTTGGGGGCACTTTCCACCACGGGATCCACCTCGATCAACGCGCCAGGCTCCGCAGCTTCGTGAGACTGGGTGCTGCCGGCCTTGACCATGAAATGCTGACCGTGAAAGTAACGGGTGATCGGGAAATGATTCCTCAGCCAGCGGACGAGTCGGTTGTTTTCCGGGTGCTCTTCCTTGTCTTTCATCAAGAGCATTTTGATAGCCGTCAGGATCAGGAACACGCCGAAGACATAGAGCACCCAGTGAAAATGGTGCACCAGCGCGGAGCCCACGCCGATCATTACGCCACGCAGGACCAATGCGCCGATGATGCCCCAGAACAGCACCCGGTGCTGGTATCTGGCGGGCACCGCGAGCGAACCGAAGATCATCGCAATCACGAAGATGTTATCCACGCTGAGCGATTTCTCGACCACATAGCCCGTGAGATACTTGGTGGCTGCCAACCTGCCGTTGTTTATCAGGCCATCCACCCCGTCAGGGATGAGGCCGAGGCCATACCAGTGGCCTTCATAGGCAAAGTAAACCAGCGCTGAAAACGCCAGCCCGAGCGTGATCCAGACAGCCGACCAAGCGATGGACTCCTTGAAGCCGACCGCGTGGGATTTCCGATGAAACACGCCAAGATCCAGTGCCAGCATCACGAGCACGAATCCGATAAAAACCAGCCATGGAATAATCATCCTCATAGCATGCAGGCGCCTGCAGGTGACTAGCTATTGGAAATCCGAATGGAAATTCCACCCGGCACGCCTGACATCAAGGAGCGAGCACCTCCACCACCTGTTTGCCCATGGTCTCGCCGTTGCGTTCGGCTCCGCGCTGGTAAGGGGCGGCTCCGATGTGCTTTTCGCGTTCGAGCAGCATGGCGGCGTTCATGAGGATTTCGGCGATTCTGGGGGAGGGCGTTCTGAAGGCCGTCGTCGAAAAGTAGATTGATGAGTGGATCTTGGTGGTTAGTCTGTTTGTGTTCGTCCATGGCTGGTGCTGTTTTGGTTTAAGCACCTTCAGTATCCGGTCTTGGACGGACGCCCACAACCCCGGGGAGGTCGGCGCGCTGCCGCACTGGCAGCCGATCCCTTTGCTGTGTAGCGAGCAGGCTTTTACAGACGAATCTTTACACTATCGCTTTTTTTCATGGGCTGCGACGGATACAGGTCGCTGGAGGCGGTTTCGAGGGGATTCGTTAATCGTTGTCCTCTTCGGGAGCTTTGGGGAGCTTGTCGACTTCTTCGAGCAGGTTTACGATTCCGACGCCGCGGGCGGCGGAGTTGTCGCTAAAGAAACGCAGCACGGGTGTTGATTTGAGCACCACGCGTTTCATGATTTTGCTTTGGATCGCGCCGTGATCGCGGTTGAGTTTGTCGATGACCGGTCGGGCGTCGCCGCCAAGGATGCTGGTCCAGACTTTCCCTTCCTTGAGGTCTTGGGTGACTTCCACTTCGTTGACAGTCACGAGTTTGCCATGCCATTCGTAATCTTTTTGAATGACGTTGCCGATTTCACGGCGGAGCAGTTCGTTAACGCGATCGAGGCGGCGGGACATGGTGGGGTAAAAGCTGAAATGCTGAAATGCTGAAATTGAAGATATGCTAAACTCTGAATTTCAGCTTTTCAGCATTTCAGAGTTTCAGCTTTTACCATCAGAGCGTCTGCGGGACTTTTTCGAGTTTGTAGCACTCGATGATGTCGCCTTCCTGGTATTCGTTGAACTCGCCGAGGCGGATGCCGCATTCGAAGTTGGTGCGGACCTCTTCGACTTCATCCTTGAAGCGCCTGAGGGTGGACATGCGGCCATCGAATACTGGAATTCCACCGCGGATGACGCGGGCGTGGGCTTTGCGGTGGACACGGCCGTCGGTGACGAAGCTTCCGGCGACGCGACCACGGTTGAGTTTGAAGATCTGGCGGACTTCGGCATGGCCGATGACGGACTCACGGGTGAGCGGTTCCAGTAGGCCGAGCATCGCTTCGCGGACTTGGTCGATGAGTTCGTAAACGACCGAGTAGAGTTTGATTTCGACGTTGGCAGCTTTGGCGGATTTGACGGCCTTGGCTTCGACTTTGACGTTGAATCCGAGGATGATGGCGTCGGTGGAGGCTGCGTAGGCGATATCAGACTCGGTGATCGGACCGGCAGCGGCGGTGATGAACGAGCAATCGACTTTTTCCGACTCGATGGCGAGCACGGCTTTTTTGATGGCCTCGACCGAGCCTTGGACGTCGCACTTGAGGATGAGCTTGAGCTGGGCCTTGCCGGCACCGTCGCGGACCATCGAGTAGAGGTCCTGCATGCGGTTCCGGTGTTGCGGTTTGAGGCGGGTCAGTCGTTGTTTTTCCTGACGCTCGGTGGCGAGGGTTTTCGCCTCGCGCTCGGTTTTCATCTGGGTGAGGTGGTCGCCGACGTTGGGGAGTTCTTCAAAGCCGATGACTTCCACGGGCATGCCGGGGTGGGCGGATTTGATGGCGACGCCGCGGTCGTTGATGAGCGAGCGGACTTTGCCGGCGAAGGGGCCGCAGATGAATGGGGTGCCGACTTTGAGAGTGCCGGATTCCACGATGACGGTGGCGGTGGTGCCGCGACCGGGGACGACGCGGGCTTCGATAACGGAGGCGCGGGTGGTGGCTTTCGGGTTGGCCTTGAGTTCGAGCACCTCGGCTTGCAGGGCGATGAGTTCCAGCAGGGTTTCCATCCCTTGACCGGTGACGGCGGAAACTTCGGCAAATTCCGTATCGCCGCCGAAGTCGGTGGTTTGGAGGCCATGTTCGGCGAGTTGGGATTTCACGCGGTCCACGTTCGCGGACGGCAGGTCGCACTTGTTGATGGCGACGATGATGGTCTTTTTCGCTTTTTTGGCGTGTTTGATCGCCTCGATCGTTTGCGGCATGATGCCGTCATTGGCGGCGACGACGAGCACGACGATGTCGGTGATGTCAGCGCCGCGGGCGCGCATGTCGGAGAAAATCGCGTGGCCCGGGGTGTCGAGGAAAGTGATTTCCTGATCACCATGCATGACCTGATAGGCGCCGATGTGTTGGGTGATTCCGCCTGCTTCGCCGGCGGTGACTTTCGACTTGCGGAAGAAGTCGAGAATCGAGGTTTTGCCATGGTCCACGTGGCCCATGATCGTGACGATGGGTGGGCGGGTGGTGAGGAGATTTTCGGGTTCCTTGACAGGGGCTTCCGGTTCCTTGATGACGGACTCGACTTTGTGGAAGCCCTTGTCCTTGTCGCGTTTTTCGCGTTCGAAGGTGAAGCCGTGTATTTCACAGACTTTGGCGGCGATTTCCGGTTCGAGAGGTTGGTTGGGGGCGGGGAAAACGCCGAGTTTGATCAAATCCGCCATGACGTTGAACGGCTTCAGCCCAAGACGGGCGGCCAGTTCGGGGACAAGGATCGGCGGTTTGATGACGATGAGCTTGGGATCGTCCGGCGGTTCTTCATCGGTGGAATCAGCTGCGGCGATCGCGGCCGGGGCAGCGGGTGCCGGCCGAATGGGTTCCGGGGCGACCACCAGATTGGGATCGTCTTGATCGAGGATCTTGGAAATCGATCCGAGGACGGTGCCTGGAGTCAGTTTGGTTTTACGGACTTTCGGTTTCTTTTCCTCGGAGAAGAGATCGAGAGCCTCGCTTTTGGCTTTATCGAGCTTGCTGGGGGCGGCGGGAATGACTTCGGCATCCTTGCGCTGGCGCTCACGGCGTGAAGGTTTCTTGGTCGTATCGAGTAGATCGAGAACCTTTTCTTTTTTGGGTGAGCTATCGCTTTTTTCGGGCATCCGTGGTGTCTGCAAAGTTCGTGGAGCGGGGAGTGGGAGAATTAGGCGTTGGAAACGGTGGATTCGCCAGCGCTGACGATGTCCTTGGCGCGGGCCAGGATCGGCTCGGCTTCGTCGAGAGGAATTTCGAGGATTTCGGCGATGTCTTCGGCAGACATGCCGATGATGTATTCCGGAGCGATGCCGCCAGCGACGGTGAGTTTGCCGGCGAGTTCGTCGGTGATGCCGAGTTGTTCGCCGAGCGTGTGGGCGGCTCCGCCGATTTTTTCCTTAAATTGTTCTTCCTTGGATTCGTCGCGGCGGACTTGGACGTCCCAGCCCATGAGGCGTGAGGACAGGCGGGCGTTTTGGCCCTTGCGGCCGATGGCCTTGCTGAGGTCTTCCTCATCGACGGTGACGAGGACCACTTTGTTTGCCGCATCGACGGTGATGGAGCGGAGTTCGGCGGGTTTGAGGGCCTCGCGGACGAATTCGGTGGGGTCTTCACTCCAGCGGATGATATCGACTTTTTCGTTGTTGAGTTCGCGGACGATGTTTTTGACTCGAGCGCCGCGCATGCCGACGCAGGCGCCGACGGGATCGACTTTCGGGTCCATGCTCCAGACGGCGACTTTGGTGCGGAAACCGGCCTCGCGGGCGATGCCGCGGATTTCCACGGTGTGGTCGGAGATTTCATTGACCTCGGCCTCGAACAAGCGGCGGACGAAATTCGGGTGGCTGCGGGAGAGGATGATTTCGGGGCCGCGGCCTTCGTTTTCGACGGCGAGCACGTAGCAACGGATGCGATCGCCGATGTTGTAGTCCTCCCCCTGGACGCGTTCGCGGTTGGGCATGATGCCTTCAAATTTTCCGAGGTCGATCATCACGTCGTTGCGCTCGAAGCGGCGGACGGTTCCGGAAACGATGTCGCCGGCGCGGTCTTTGAATTCCTCGTAGATCATTTCCTTCTCCGCTTGGCGGAGGCGCTGCATCATGGTCTGCTTGGCGGTCTGGACGGCGATGCGGCCGAAGTCTTTGGGGGTGACGTTGAATTCCTGGGTATCGCCGGGTTGGGCGGCAGGGTTCTTTTTGACGGCCGTGGAGAGCGGCACTTGGTTGAACTTATCCTTGTAATCCTCATCCGCGACTACGTTGAGTGAGGCGAAAATCCGGGTTTCTCCTTTGCGGGTATCGACATCGGCACGCATGGTTTCGATGGCGTCAGCACCTGGAACCATTTTGCGGTATGCGGAAATGAAGGCGAATTCGAGCGCGGCAATTACCTTGTCACGGTCAATGCCTTTTTCCTTTTCGTAATACTCGATGAGGGCGACGATATCGTTGGTCATGGCGAAAATAGATCTGCAATCCGCTGCTGATGTCTGGAGACGCAAAAGAGTGGGTGCGAGACCCACTCCTTTCTTTCGTCAGAAGCCGTGCGGGCGGTTATTTAAGGGGGAAGATTTTTTGTTGCAAGTCTAAACTAGGAGTTCGGCGTAGTGTCGCATTGCGCCAAATTAAATGACACCGGCGGACCAGCGAGAAAGAAGCTGAAGTAGGTTGTTGCGCCAGAAAGAATGACACCCGGATGAGAACACTTACGGGGATCATGAGTCAGAAGAGCAAAATTGAATATTTGGAAAGCTGCCGGGCGCGCTATCCGAGTCGAAACCGCGTCGGCAGAAGCGCGATGATCGACGAGGTCAGCGACACCCTCGGCTGGGATCGCAAGCACGCCATCAAAGCCCTCAACGGCAAGGTTAGCCTTGGTCAGGGGGCTCAGAAACGAGGATCAAAAGCCACCTATGCCGAGGAGGAGAAGCGAGTCATCGTCGAGATCTGGAAGCGTAGCGAGCAGCCTTGTGGCAAGCTGCTCAAGCCCACCATCCCGCTGTGGCTCGACAGCTATGAAACGCACCACGGCAGCCTCACGGAGGAAACCCGCCGCAAGGTTCTGCAATGCAGCTCCCGCCAGCTCGACCGCATCACCGCCCCGCATAAACTCAGCGACGCAGGCCGCCATGGACGAAGCACCGGGCGCACCAGCCACCGCCTCAAGAGCACCATCGCCGTGCGTTGCGGCCCATGGGAAGTGGACCGTCCCGGCTGGCTGGAAGTCGACACCGTCTCGCACGGAGGAGGCAGCAGTAGCGGCGAGTTCATGTGGAGCCTGACGCTCACGGACATCCACACCGGCTGGACCGAACTCGCCGGGTTGTGGGGAAACAGCGGACGAGAAGTCTGCGTCGGCCTGCGCCGGATCGAAGCCCGGCTGCCTTTTGAAATGCTCGGTTTTGATTGCGACAACGGCAGTGAGTTCCTCAACACCGTTGTCGAAAACCATCTCCTGGGCCAAGGACGCCCGCCCAAGTGGACCCGCTCCCGCGCCTACAAAAAGAACGACCAGGCCCACGTAGAGCAGAAGAACTTCACCCACGTCCGGCAATTGTTAGGATACGGCCGTTTCGACGAACTCCAGCTCGTCGAAATGGTCAACGACCTCTACGAAAATGCTTGGCTTCCCATGCGCAACATCTTCACGCCTGCCATGAAACTCATCGAAAAGAAACGCGTGGGCAGCAAAGTTAGAAAGACCTACGACAGCCCGCAAACGCCATGTGACCGCATGCTGGCCTGCGAGCATGTCAGTGAAGAAACCAAACAGAAATTGCGGGCCAAGCGGGCGGAGATTGATCCTCTGGCCCTCTCCGATCTCATCGAAAGCAAGCTACAGGCCATCCAGCAAATTGTTGAGGAGATCGAAGAGCGCCGCGCCGAAGAAAGATGGCGAGCGGGCGAGACGGCGAGAGCCATCTCCCCGGCGGCGACCGCTGGCGGGGGCTGCGCTACGGCTCTGGTCGCTATCGCTCCCGACGCCTTCACTCCGCCCCCGCCAGCGGAAGTTCTCGCCAAATCCACAACTAAAAGCCATAAAACCAACCAAGTCCGGGTGTCATGAATCATGGCGCAACGACCTTAACCCTCCGGTGTCATCTTTCATTGGCGCAACACG
>CAIXKE010000088.1 GCA_903919975.1 Akkermansiaceae bacterium
AAGTTTACGGGAGTGGTCGTTCCGGCGGTTGGAGGCGTGAGACCGTAGCGCAGGCTTTTGGTCATTTTCGCCGTTGATGCCAGGGCCAGGTCATCGCGGATGGCCTCCATGGTGGTCATGGCGAAGTTCTCGTTGGAAGTGGTTTGCACTTGCTTCATGCCGAATGGCATCACTCCCATCAGTACGGTGACTGCAAAAACAAAGATGCCAAGGGCGACGATGACTTCGACGAGCGTGAAGCCTGAAGCACTGGAAGGTGAAATCGAATGAGGGATTTTCATGAGCACTGGGACTCGATCTATCGCGAAAAATCCAAAGTCTGGCCGGTCAGGCCGTTGAGCTGGACGGCGGCGACATCCTTTTTCAGCGACTCCGCCACTTGCCCGCGGCGGGTGGCTTGCAAGCCAAATTCGGTCCATCGCGCCAAGACGCCAGGGTCGCTGGGTGGTTTCAGTTTGATCCTGCTCTCAGTCGCCACCGCTGGGATGATCCGCGCCTCACCCGAGGGGCTGAAGCGGACCCAACTGGCCTCGCTCGCTTGAGCCGCAGACGGGACTGAAGGGCGGACGAGAGATGGACTCAGCGAATTGCTCAGGCGGAAGTTGGGGAGGCGGGGCGCGGACCAGATTCCTTTGACTGTGGTAGTTTTATCGGTGCCGTCGAGCGATTCATAGACACCGATGAAAAAGTCGTTTGGCTCTTCTGCGACCTTGCCTAACCTCACCCAGACGTAGGTGTTCTTGGTGATTGCGTGGCTTCTCGCTCTTTCAAGCTGGCCTGAAATCACAGCCGCCGCCGCTGACGGGCTCCGGGATGTCGCAAGGCTGTCAAAAACCGGTCCCGCCGCAGTGAGCAAGAGGGACATCACCGCAATGACGACCAGCATTTCAATCAGCGTGAATCCGAGATGTCGGGGCGTGGGAAAATAGGGATGAGCGGATGTCTGAGTCTGTAAGCGGTGGCTCATGTTTGTTGGACTTGTCGGGAGTTGAATGACTCCGTCTCAGTATTTACATGGTCGTCGACATTTGTCATGTGACGTGTTTGCGTCACATGACAAGTTGCAGGGGCAGTAGAATAGTCGGCAGATTTCATTTACCTTTTCATGAACCGTCTCGCGGAGAATCTGGACCGGGCAAAGATTGTTGACTTGGGAAGCCTGACGCCACTTTGCAAACCGCTTTTATTAATCATCCGGCAAACCAAAATAATACTGATACCATTTTTGCTCCTGAGCGTTCAGCGGCCGGTCAGGGTCGCCAGGCGGAGCCAGTTGGCGGGTCCAATCGCCCAGTTTTGCCGCGAGGGTCTCCGCGATTTCTGGATGCTGCTTGATGAGATTCTTTTTTTCCTGTTCGTCGCTGGTCACATCGAACAGATACTTCGCAGCGTTGCCAGCCTGAATGTATTTCCATTTGCCACTCCGCACGGCGGCCTGATCCCAAAAACGCCAGTAGAGCGCCGCGTGCGGCGAGGCGGCGTTTTTGCCGGTGAGAAACGGCATCAGGTCCACGCCATCCAATCCGTCATCGTGCGGCAGACCAGCGAGGGCGACGGCCGTGGAAGCAATGTCCAGTGTGCTCACGGGTTGATCATAAATTTTGCTGGCGGGCAGTTGGCCCGGCCAGTTCATGATGAATGGAACACGAATCCCGCCCTCGGCCAGCATCCCTTTTTCACCCAGCCAGGGAGTGTTCAGCGAACCGTCCCAGGCCGCTCCCGGTTTGTTCACCGGCAGGACATCTGCCAATGGCCGGCCATCATGCGCCCCGAGTGGCGCACCGTTGTCGGAGGTGTAAATGATCAAGGTGTTGTCGCTAATGCCATATTGCTTGAGCGCGGCAGCGATCTGTCCCACGCCATCATCAATCGCGGAGAGCATCGCCAGCGCGTAGCGACGGCGTTCGGCCATCGAACCGGGGAAGCGGGAGAGATAATTGGTCGTCGCTTCCAGAGGAACGTGCGGGCCATAATACGCGAGATAGAGAAAGAAAGGTTTTCCGTCCTGGCCATGGTGACGTTGGATGAATGACAGTGCTGCCCGAGTCTGAACGTCCAAACGGTAACCGGTTTCGTTTACAGGTTTGCCCTGCGGGTTCAGCGTATGGCCAGCCAGATCAAACGTGGCGAGGTAGTGTTGCATCTCACCCTGAAAACATTCATCGAAACCCTGGGCCAGCGAGGAAAATTGACGCGTATATTTTTCAGGAATCGTTATCCGGCCCTCTGCGTTCTGTATGGCATCCGGCAGATGGGTGCGCGCCCACTTGAGACAGAGCTCATTGGGATCAAGATGCCATTTACCGACCATGCCGCTGACGTAGCCGACGCGCTTGAGCCGCTCGGGAATGGTCACTTCCTCCAACGGCATCGGAACGTCGGGAATCGTGTCGAGCCCAAACTTTTGCTGATAGCGTCCGGTGATCATACCGGCGCGGGAGGGGCAGCACTGCGGCGCGGTGACGTAACCGGATGTGCAACGATCACCGCCTGCCGCCAGCGCATCTATGTTCGGCGTGCAAACATCCTTCACTTGTCCCTGCACGCCGAGGTCCGCGTAACCCTGATCATCAGCCAGAATAACGATGATGTTCGG
>CAIXKE010000089.1 GCA_903919975.1 Akkermansiaceae bacterium
TCCCGCCCCAGACTTTCTTCAGACGGGCGATGGAGTCACCCCAGGGAGCCTGTTTGTAGATCCAGACCCGCACCCAGCGTATGAAACGCTGTGTCCGCTGAGTGGCTCTAGTGAGCGCGGTGTTGATGAAATTTCCGGCGACCCGGATGATCCCCGCCGCCACGGAGGCAATCAGGTTGGCTTTGGCCCGGCCCTTTTGCTTTCGCTCCTCTACCTCATCTCGCAGACCTTCGTTCTGACTCAGGTATTGCTCGAAAAGCAACAGCAGGTTGTGGGCAAGACACTCGAAAATCGCGTGGCTCTGTTTGGCATCAAGGGAGCTTGCCCAGGATTTGCGTTCGCCCATCTTGCTTTTGAACTGGTGGAAGATTTTCTCGATGTCCCAGCGGTGTTTGTAGAGCAGGACGATCTGATAGGCCGGTAGGGTATTGTCGTTGGTGAGGTAAGAGTAGATCGCGCCATCCTCAGGATTCATGTAAACAATGCGCCGCAGCGTCACTCCGGTGGATGTGGTCACCAGATTGTCTGATAGAACGCCCTCGTTTCTTGGATCACTGCGGTCGACTTGATCGATGGCGCAGGTTTCGGCCGCGCTGTTGGCTTTTTCCAGCGTGACGAAGTAGATGCCGTAGGTGTGTTTGAGTTTGAACCAGTGGCGGTAGTCGATGCAGGCCTTATCCCAAATGAGCATGACTTTACGGCCTTTTGGCGCGCCGTTGCGAAGCTGGTCTGCGCTGCTGCGCTTGATGACGGTCATGTCATGGGCCTTCTTCTTGCCATCCTCGGGATTGGCCATGCCGAGGCAGCTCATGTGGTGGTTGCGCATGTTCATGCGGAAGAAGTGTCCGGTGGCGATGGCTCGGAGTTCGCCCTTTGAGCTGATGCTTTTCGGATCGAAACAGGCGGCTTTGTGATAATGACCATCAACAGCGTAAAGATCCCAGTCGTCGAGTTCCTCGCACTGGGCGTAGGGGTCGGCGAGGCGCGACTTCATGGGTCCGGCGAGCAGGTCGTTGAGAGAGGTGATGTTGGCGAGTCGTCGTGGGCTTTTGAGAGCTTTGAAAAAATGACTTGGTTCGATGTTGGCGATGCCATGGTCGGCATGAAGCTGGAGAAACTCCTGGCCGGTGCTCGCACTGCTCAGACAGCGCAACACGCCGAGTTGGCAGTAATGGATGTCGGAGATGTCGGTGCATCGGTATTGGCGTGAGGACTTGGGATAGAGTTGAAAAATATCCGCGAAAAACCGCGCGGAAAACTCATTGTCAATGTGTTGCGTTGAAGCCATAATTTTTTTTCGACCTAACAGAATCTTACGCAAGCACTAAATGGTCGTGGCGCGCGATATATCGGCCGCGCAGCCGGATTTTGACCCCAACGCCCCCGTGGCAACATGGCTTTACCATGAGCGGGTTTGGCAGCAATGGGAAGTGCCGCAGTGGAGATTATTCAGCTTAGTTTTCCACACCGATCCCAAATCATTTAAAGGGCCATGCAAATAATAAAGAATCTGCTCGACTTAGTTTCCGGTAGGAGTAAGATCGCCGCATGAGACGCTCACGTTGGTCTATTTCTCCGCACCGTCCTGAGGGGGCGGTGGCTTCGCGGGCGGTTTTGGTTCACTGTATTTCGAGAGTGGTGGATCGGCGCTTGGTGCTTGGGCCGGATGAGAAGGAAAAACTGCGGACTTTCATGCGGATGTATGAGAATTTTTCGGGCAATCGGGTGCTTTCATACTGCTTCATGTGCAATCACATTCATCTGCTGTTGGAAATCACGCCGAGACCGGCGGGCGGGTTGTCGGATGAGGCGTTGCTGGGTCGATTGAAGTGGATTCAATCGGAGGTGCGGGTGGCTTTGGTGGCCAAGGAATTGGCGGATGCGCGTGAGGCGGTGGCGGAGGGACGGGTGCCGGATGGCGAAGCTTATGTGCAAGCGATACACGAGCGGTTTACGCGGCGGATGCATGATCTATCCGAATTTATGCAGGGATTTTTGCAACGCTATACGCAGTGGCACAATGGGAAGCACAAGCGGAAGGGGCATTTGTGGGAGGATCGCTTCAAGAGCGTGATTGTGGAGGATGGTGTGGCGGCAAAGACCATGGCGGCCTATATTGATTTGAATCCGGTTCGCGCCGGGATGGTTGAGAATCCGGAGGAATATCGCTGGAGCAGTTATGGCGAAGCGATTGGCGGCGGGGCGAAGGGCGATGGCAAAAAGGCGCGGGCTGGCTTGGTGAGGGCGCTGCGGGCGCACAAGGGCGTGGCGGCGGATGCGGATTTGTGGCAGGGTGAGGTGGCGTTGGAATACCGGAAAATTTTGTTAGCAGGCGCGGGTGAACGTGTTGAGGAGCGGGTGGAGCAAAGTGGGAAAATGAAGCGGATCACCAAACGTAAAGGACTGACCAAAGAGCAGCTTGATGCGGAAAAGGCGCGCTTGATCGAAGCCGAGGAAAAACGGATGGGAGAAATTCCATTCGGGCGGATGTTGCGGTGCCGGGTGAGGTATTTTACGGCCGGGGCGGTGATTGGGAGTCGGGGATTTGTGGATGAAATGTTTGAGCGCGCGCGGGATCGATTCGGGCCAAAGCGGAAGAGCGGGGCGAGGCGGATGAAAGGTAATGCGGGTGCCGCAGCAGGCATGTTGTGGAGCCTGCGGGATTTGCAGAAAGAGTGAGCAAACTGAGTCAACTCGACGGAGCCTCACAGCAAATCACGAGACAAGATCGGTGTAATTCACAATCATTGTCGTCAACCACCCTGCGGTTGATCGTGAGACGCCGGATACCACCTAGCATTGGCATCCGGCGCGTCTCAAGCTCCGCAGCTTTCATCATCCCGTCCTATCCAGTGTGGAATAGCCCCTCACGCCTCTTTCAGATGAAATGGCTCTGTGAGTCCCTGCCATGCTTCTTGCTTGATCTTGCTTGCCGTCCGTCCTCTGATGGGTCCAGCCATAATATTCCATCCATGAAACTCGAGACCCTCTGCCTTCATGCCGGTTACTCATCGGATCCCACCACCCACGCCTGTGCGGTTCCTGTTTACCGCACCGCCTCGTTCGTGTTCGACAGCACCGAGCACGCTTCCAATTTGTTTGCTCTGCGAGAGCTGGGGAATATCTACACCCGCTTGATGAATCCGACTCACGACGTGCTCGAGCAACGCGTCGCCGCGCTCGAAGGTGGAGCCGCCGGACTGGCCATCGCTTCCGGCACTTCCGCGATTTTCTACTCGATCATCAACCTCGCCCAAGCCGGCGATAACATCGTTTCCGCCCGCAATCTCTACGGTGGCACCTACACCCAGTTCAAAGACATCCTGCCCGCGCTCGGCATCGAAGTGCGCTTCGTGGATTCCAATAACCCGGAAAACTTCGCCGCCGCCGCCGATGGAAAAACCCGTGCGTTTTTCTGTGAGTCGGTCTCGAATCCTGCCCTCGAAATTTCCGATATCGAAGTGATCGCCAACAGCGCTCATGCGCTCGGCTTGCCGCTGATCGTGGATTCGACTTTCTCCACTCCCTACCTAACGAAACCCCTCGAATTTGGCGCTGATATTGTCGTCCATTCCCTCACCAAATGGCTGGGCGGCCACGGCACCGGGATCGGCGGAATCGTCATCGACTCCGGGAAATTCGATTGGTCGGCTGGCAAACACCCGCTCTTCGACGCGCCGGACAATTCCTATCATGGTCTGCGATGGGGGCACGACCTGCCCGCACCGCTTGCGCCGCTCGCCTACATTCTGCGCATGCGCACCGGCCCGCTGCGTAATCTCGGCGCCTGCCTCTCGCCGGACAACGCATGGATCGCCCTGCAAGGCATCGAAACGTTGCCGCTGCGCATGGAACGCCATTGTGAAAACTCCCTCGCCGTCGCCAAACACCTGAAAAACCACCCTGCCGTCGATTGGGTGCGTTTCCCCGGCTTGCCCGGCGACCCGCAAGCGGCGCTCAACGACAAATACCTACGCGGAAAAGGTGGCTCGATGGTCGTTTTCGGCATCAAGGGCGGCGCGAAAGCCGGTGCGAAGTTCATCGATTCCCTCAAGCTCTTCAGACACCTCGCCAACGTCGGCGATGCCAAGTCGCTCGCCATCCACCCGGCCACCACCACTCACTCGCAACTCAATCAAGAACAACTCCTCGCCGCCGGCATCCCGCCCGAACTCATCCGCCTTTCCATCGGCATCGAGCACATCGACGACATCACTGCTGATCTCGATCAAGCGCTGGCCATCGCGACTGCGTAGGCGGATATTTTTACCACGGAGGGACGGAGGAGAAGGAGTTCACAGAGAATATTGCATGAATTTGCCATATCAGGAATTGACCGGAAAGGTGATAGCGGCAGCCATCGCCGTGCATCAGGAAATGCGTCCCGGTCTTGATGAAAAACTTTATGAACGGGCATTGTGTATTGAACTCGCAGAACGAGGAATTTTCTTCGAACAGCAACCCAAATATGAGGCCACCTATAAAGGGCATTTTCTTGGTCATTTGATTCCGGATCTGGTGATTGAGCGGACTCTCATCGTTGACGCCAAATGCGTGGATGCATTTGGGTCTGTGCATGATGCCCAGATGATCGGTTATCTCAACATCACGGGTCTTGATGTCGCTCTTCTTCTAAATTTTAAAACCTGGCCGCTGGGCAAAAAGCGAATTCTCCGCCCCGGTTTTCAATTCAATCCTTCTCAACCACCTCAGTGAACTCTGTTTCCTCCGTCTCTCCGTGGTCAAAAAAAGCCGACATCCCATGAATACCTCCGAATCCAGAAACACCATCTTCTCCAAAATCGAAACCGCAACGGCGGCCCTGAAAACCAAGACCCCGTTGCCGGAATACGACGTCACGGTCACCCACTCGGCCCCGAAACTCGAAGGCTCGGATCTTTGGGAAATCTTCTGCCGGAATTTCAAGGCGGTGAATGGCAAGCCGATGTCATCGGTGGATGAACTGGCGGAATTCTTGAAATCCACCCAGCAACATCACGGCTACTGCGATCCCGCATTGTTCGATGCCATCGGCTCAAAACTCGCCGCTGCCGGTCTAACGGTCGAAACCACCTACGATCGTTCGCGTTACGATGACTATCAATTCGGCATCACGCGCGCCACCGGCGCCATCGCCGAATCCGGCACTGTCATCCTTGATGACAATCGCACTTCCCACCGCCTCGCCGCGCTCTCGCCATGGGTCCACGTCGCCGTGCTTGAGCGCCAGGAAATCCACCGCGCCATGTCCGATGCGATCGCCGCCTTCGGCGATAGCCCGAACATCATCTGGTGCACCGGCCCATCCAAGACCGCCGACGTCGAGGGCATCCTCATCGAAGGCGTCCACGGCCCCGGCGAGCAGATCGCTCTGTTGGTTTAGGCTGGCTGCGACAAGGCGTCGCCATCTCCTTAAGAAGCGACCAACTCCAGATACGCTTCGATTTCCCGTGAGGGATCGTGAGCGCGCATGAGAGCCTCGCCGATGAGCACGGCGTTGGCGCCGGCATCGAGCACGTGTTGCGCATCGGATAGCGTCTTGATGCCGCTCTCGGAAACTAACAAAACATCATCAGGCACTTCTTCGGCGAGGCGCACGGTGGTTTCCAAATCCACTTCGAAGGTTTTTAAATTTCGATTGTTCACGCCGATCAAATCCGCGCCGAGCTCAAGTGCGCGCTCCATTTCCCAGAGGTCATGGACTTCGACGAGCACGTCCAGCATCATCGACTTCGCCTCGTCGTAAAGCCGACGCAGCGTTTCATCATCGAGTGCTGCGACAATCAGCAGGATGGCGTCCGCACCGGAGACGGCGGCTTCATGGATTTGCACCTCGTGAATAGTGAAATCTTTGCGCAGCAGGGGAGCTCCGGAAAATTTTGAGATCTGTGTGAGGTAGCTAAGCGAGCCTTGGAAATATTTTTCGTCCGTGAGGATCGACAAGCAGGAAGCCCCGCCTTCCAGATAACGCTTCGCTTGGCGGACCGGATCAAAATTTGGGTCGATCAGGCCGACGGAGGGCGAGGCTTTTTTGACTTCCGCGATGACTCCGAGGCGGCCTGGGCCATGATCTAGCGCGGCGCGGAATCCACCGAAGTCGTTGCGTTGCAGGGCTGCGGCACGAAGGAGAGCGGCACGAGGCATCAGAGCTTCGACTTCGAGGCGTTTGGTGGCGATGATTTCAGCGAGTTTGTCGGACATACGCGCGGGGAGAGAAACCGACTACCGACCAAATGAACATGGAATTTTTTGCAAAATTTGGCTTGCCGGTGATCAGGGCGCGTGTAGAAAGCGGCGACGCGTTTCCTGACGCGGGCGTAGCTCAGTGGTAGAGCGCCACCTTGCCAAGGTGGATGTCGTGAGTTCGAATCTCATCGCCCGCTCCAATTTTTCCCCTCGGACTCTTGGATCGCGCTTACTAGGTTTTCATTACGTTTTAGTAACGCCGCATCAGTAACGCAGAATTCCCCCATGTTTGTTTGGTCGAAACTCTCAGGAGCACAGTGGATGGACGCATGGGAAGAACGGTTCGCCGGAAACCCCAATCTGGTCATCGAGTATCTCAAAGGTGGGAAATCGATTCGAGTTCGCCTGTTTTGTAACACGGAAAAGGAAGCCATGGCGGTTTTCGAGCAATTCGGTGGCAGCATCCGGAAAATGGCCAATGCCGAGTGGAATAAGCCAGTCGCTCAGCCACGTCCGCTCAAAGTGCGGGATGTTTTTCTCCTTACCCCTGAAGCCCGCGCCAAGGAACTCGCGGCGATCCAAGCCGCACACCCGAAGCGCCAAATCATCTCGATTCCGCCGGAAATGGCTTTCGGCACCGGCGATCACGCCACCACCTCGACTTGTCTGCGCCTGCTGGTCGATATCGCCCGCGAGCGCGAGAGCCAGGGCCGGAAGTGGTCGGTTGCCGATCTTGGCACCGGCACCGGCGTCCTGGCCATCGCCGCGGAAAAACTCGGCGCGGAAGAAATTTTTGCCTGTGATTTTGATCCATTTTCCGTGGCTGCCGCCAGTCGCAATGCGGAGCGCAATCACGCGCGGGGAATCCTCATCAAGGAGCAAGATGTTCTGAAATGGAAACCGCGCAAAAATGGCTATGATCTCGTCATGGCCAACCTGTTTTCCACGGTGCTCATCGAGGCGTGGCCGGTCATCGCAAAATCCCTCGCCGCCGGCGGTGATCTCATTGTTTCTGGAATTCTGGATACGCAAGCGTGGGGAGTTTTCACCGCCGCTGCGTCTAACGGATTAGGCTTCACCAAGGTCATCAAAAAAGGCAAGTGGGTCACTGCGCGCGGCGGCCATTTGAATGACTTGATCGCCCGGCAAGGGTAGCTACTTTCATGAGTGGAGTATTTCGATGGCTGTTTGGTGCGTCAGGCATAGGCAAAATGCCTGCAAAAATTCACGGTGGTGGCGGGGCGTTCATGCCTGGACGACGTTGGTTTTCGTCGCGATGGAAAATGGTTTCCATGCGATCCAGATATTTGGATAGATCATCCTGACGACTGCGCGGATTCGACTTGAGCCCTTCCTTGAGGCGAAGGTAATCATCGAATGCGCCGCTGGTTTTACGGGCACGGGTGATTTCAAACCAATCGAGATAATCGCGGGCGCGGGCTGCCCGGGCTACCATCGTCGTGCGGTTTTCCTGCAATTCCGCAAGCCTCTGAAGCACGTCCTTGGTCTGGTTTTTGACGACAGCCCCGAGGATGGTTTGATACTGGACTAACAACGGTCGATAAGATGGGAAACACCGATAACTGAGTCGAACGAGCGCGTCTTGTGCGGGGCGCACCGCGGCAGCGCGCTCGGCCTCCGGTAGTGGGGCGAGTTCCGGCCATGCGGCGAGTTCTTTCTGCTGCAAGCCTTCTTCCTCCGTGCGGAAATTCAGCAGCAGCCCCTCGGCCAGCGCTGCTTCGGTTTGTGCGATCGTGAAGATATCGGTCAGCAAGTTGAGCCCGCCCTTATTGGCGAGTTGCAGTGCCCACCATTTGGCGAGGCTGGTTTCCGATAGATTGAGTTCGGGAAAATGCCGCCGCAGCAAGCCGGGCATTTCACCCTCGTAGCCGGCGACGTCGGTGAGAAATGCGCGGAATCCCTCCTTGCCCTGCGGTTGTTCTAGCAAGGCCATGACCAGCGCGCCGGCCGACACGCGGAAAGCGGCCCGCGTGGCACCATCGAGATTCTCGAATTCATGGTCGGTGGTGGCAAAAAGGTCGTCGATTTTGAACAGCCCGCCTTGTTTGAAGAGCGCCTCATAAAGACGGCGTTCGCTTTGGTTGAGACGCCATGCGGTGGCTTCGCGCAAGCCATCGGTTAGCCAAGTGGGGACGCGCAGCGGGTTCTCCGCCCCTCCCGCCGGGAGTGCTTTCAAGGCGCGCTCATAGAGCAATATGGCGGTGACGGAGCGCTTGAATCGCTCTTGTTCGAGTCCGGGGCCGAGGTGCTTGTCGATGCGGAGTTGCCGGGCGCCTTCTACAATCAGTTGACCTGTGGCGATCGTTCTTGGGGGTATGGGATCACCGGTTTTGCCATGCAAGAAAATGGCGACGGGCACTTTCCATTCATCTTTCTCGCCAGTCAGAGAAAGCAGTTCATCCTTCGTTTCTTCCGCCAACATCGCCACGGTTGCGCGATCGAGACTGCTTCCGCCGGAAATCCGGAATTGGTTTGTGCGACTGACCACCTTGTCATTATCGGGTGACGGTGCTTGCGCAGGAGGCTCAACCACCTGAATCGCACGCGGCGCGTCCTGTGCTGTGGCGACGCACGTGGAAAGCAAGAAGCCAAGAATCGTAAAGCGCGCGATCATGAAATACTAAAACGTCTGCGGCAGATTCTCCGGACCGCTGGATGGTGCCAGTGGATTCAAGACCAGGCGTTTTTTCTCGATTGTGATGCGGGCCATTTCTTCGAATCCGAGATGAATTTCCTCTTTGAAAACCGCCGCTAATTTCTGATAGGCCGGCAGCACCATGATGAGGAATCCCTGTGGCATCACCAACTTTCCGAAACGTCCGCCGCGTGTCGGACGCGGTAGCAATTCATGATAAGGCCCTCCATGCAGCAACACTTCGGTCCCTATTTTCTTGGCGCCCTGCGTTTGCTCGATCTGAAGAAAGATCGAAACCGTGAAGGGACGGCCCAGAATCCTACGCTCCATGACGACCTCCGCCTGGCCGTCGGTCAATCGCACCCAGACACGTTCCAGTGAGACCACGCCTGCGAGTAATCCGCCTTGTTTGACCACGAGCTTGCGCCCGAGCCATTGATTGATCTCCATTTCCGTGAGCGTCAGTGGATACCCGCGCTTGATCGAGTTTTGGAGAACTTCTTGCATGTCGCGGGCTGGTGCGGCTTGGGTTAATGGCCCGTAGCCGTCGATGTCCGACAAGTCTTGTGGCTGAGTGATGAAATAAACCGCCGTTCCAAAACCGCAGGCGAGCGCCACGATCGTCAGAAAAAACAGTTTGCCCAGGCAACTGCCGCTGGATTTTTTCTTTGTGGGTTCCGCCATGAGTTTTTTTCATAGCATGGGGTTGGCCGCTTGCAAAGCCTAGCTTCCGGGCGAGGCGGTTTATCACACCAACTGCGTCTCGACGAGGAAGCGATATGTGCCGTCCCGTTCGATGAGTTCCTCGTGAGTCCCGCTTTCGACGATCTTGCCGTGGTTGAAGACCAGAATCCGATCCGCATGCCGGACGGTCGAGAGGCGGTGGGCGATGACCAGGCTGGTGCGGCCGACCATGAGGCGCTCAAGCGCTTCATTGACTAAGCGCTCACTCTCGGAATCGAGGGCGGAGGTGGCCTCGTCTAACAACAAAATCCGAGGATCGGCAAGGATGGCGCGGGCGATAGCGATGCGTTGGCGTTGGCCGCCGGAAAGTTTGGTGCCGCGCGGGCCGACGAGAGTTTCGTAGGATTCCGGCAAGGTGGCGATGAAGTCATGGGCGTTGGCCAAGCGCGCGGCATCTTGGATTTCCTGATCGGATGCGCCGGGTTTCCCGTATTCGATGTTCTCGCGGATGCTGCCGCCAAAGAGCAGGACCTCCTGCGGAACGATTGCGATCTGCGAGCGGATGGCTTGCAACGATAGCTCGGAGGCCGGGCGATTGTCGAAAAACACGCGGCCTTTTTCGGGATCGTTGAAGCCGAGAATGAGGGAAAATGTTGTGGATTTCCCCGCGCCGGACGGGCCGACAAGAGCGACGCGTTGGCCGGGGGTGATGAGGAAATCCAGACCGTGAAGAACTTCGATATCCGGCCGTGATGGGTAACGGAATGAGACATTCTCAAACGATAGATAGCCGCCAAGTTTCGCGTCGGCATCGCCATCGGCCCGCTCGGGTGTTAGGTCGAGCAACTCGCGCAGACGTTCGGTCGCGCCAACGGTTTGTTGGAGTTGGGAGATGATCTCGGGGAACGAGCCAAGCGAGGCACCGACGAAGATCGAGAAGAGGATGAACGAGACGAAGTTTTTACCGTCGATTTCGCCATTGGCCATCATTCGCGCGCCATGCCAAGCGACGAAGGAAATGGTCCCGAATAGAGCGAAAATGACGAATGAAAGAAAGGCCGCGCGTGATTTGGCACCGCGCATGGTGACGCCGAGAAATGTCTCAAGCGCTCGTCCGTAGCGGTCGGATTCAAAGGATTCGTTGGTGTAAGCCTTCACATCGGCGATGCCTTGAACGGTTTCCTCGATCACACTGCTTGCATCGGCAAGTGAATCCTGTGCCGACTTCGAGTAGCCTTTTACCTTCCGTCCGAATACGGCGATGGCTAGCACCACAAGAGGCACGCTGCCGAGCATGATCAGCGAGAGTTTCCACGAGGCCACGAAGATAAAGATCAGGCCGCCAACCATGATGACGCTTTGCCGGACCGCTTGGGGCACGGTGGTGAGCAGCGTCTCGCGCACCACGCCGAGGTCGGAGGACACGCGGTTGCTGAGCGCGCCGGATCGCTGTTCATGAAAATACGACATGGGCAAACGGACCAGATGCGAGAAGAGATCCCGGCGGAGGCGGTTGAGGGCGGACTCGCCGGATCGGATGAAACCCTGAACCCGGAAAAATGCGATAAAGGCCTGAAGGCTGAGAACCGCCATCAATTCCAAAACCACCCGGTTCGACTTGGCGAGCACCTGCTGCGGATCGACGCCATATTTCAGCGCGTCAGTGGGATTTCCGATCAATTCCTTGAGAAACCATGGAAACGCCAGCGAGAGGATAGCGGTGAAGAATAGCGCCGCCAGCGACGGGAAAAAAATCGCCTTTTCCTTCATCAGATAGCCCGCAATCCACCGTTGGGAGGAAATGGACTTCTTCGGTTTTAGTTCGGACATGTGCGGATGGGAAACGATCCGGGCGGCGGCGTCAATGGCTGGAATTTGCCTTGCCTCGTATAATTTGCCATTCTAAGTGATTTGGATTGTTTGCCATCATCATGAAAATCCTTTTTCGCATTTCCATGCTCACCGTTGGGCTTCTCAGTCCACACGCTTCTGCCGTGATCGTGGCAGGCGCCAGCGGCGGAAGTAACATCACCAATAATACGACGCAGGCCCAGTACGAGAGCGAATATCAAATCTCATTTCCGATTTACGACAATGTGATTCAATACTCTGACGCCTCAGGAATCTATTTGGGCTTCAACGCCTCTACGAAAGATGTCTGGGTGCTGACTGCCCGACACGTCACCACAAATGTCTCCGCAGGCTCAACGGTGGTGATTGATGGACTCACCTACAACCGCCAGGCGGCAGGGCTCGACGGCTATGGTGTCCAGGTCGGTGGCGACCTTCGGTTGGTGCGCTACAACCGAGTGGATCTTTCGGTTCCGAGTTTGCCGGCAATTGCGATTTCCACTACGGTGCCAGTGGCGGGAACGAGACTGTTGATGGTCGGTTATGGTCAAAACCGGACCGAGACTGCTGCTGGGGACGCATTCACTTCAGACGCCACATCCACGGCGGTGGGCACCGGCTATCACTGGTCCGGGACGAACATCAAACGCTGGGGTGTTAATCAGATCGAAGCCGATTTTCTGAACTTGTTGGAAGTTTCGACTGCCGTCACGGGCACTACTGGCACGTTTTCACTCGGGTCATACAACACGATTGGCTACATGACGGACTTCGACCAACCGGGAAGCGGCCAGTGGCTCACCAGCAACGAAGCCCAAGGGTCGCTCGGGGATTCCGGCGGTAGCGCGTTCTACTATTCTGATGGTCAGTGGTCTTTATCCGGGATTTTTACCAGCGTCGCTACTTTTGGTGGGCAGGCGGGAAACACTTCAGCGTTTGGGAATCTGAGCCTGCTTACCGACGTGGCGAGCTATAGTTCAGCGATCAACACCGCACTGTCCGGTGTCGCTCTGGTGCCAGAACCCAGCACCCTATGGTTCATGGCTTTTGGCACGATGGTGCTGCTGCGGCGGAAACGCAGCTTGTAATCCTCACTCGCTCTCCACTCGCGCGAGAATCCACAACAAGTCCGCCAGCTTGTTAAAAAACAGGCGCACCGTCTGCGGCACGGGCTCGCCGGATTCGTGCAACGCTAGGATGCTGCGCTCCGCCCGGCGGGCCACCGATCTGGCGAAATCCACGCTCGCCCGTGCCAAGCTGCCCTCCGCACCGGGCCTCGCCCAACCGGTGAAACGAATGCCGCGCGCTTCGTATTGGTGCGCCTTCGCCACCACCCAATCGACGTCGGCTTGCTCGATCAGCGGGAATTTCGTCTCGCTGTAACGGGCCTCGTCCTCAGGCAAGGTGGCGAGCTGGCCCATCAGGCCGATGAGTTTTTCCTGAAGCGCGTCGATGAGAGCGACCCACTCCGGATTAGAGGCCGACGCGCGAGCGACGCCGAGAGCGGCGTTCAATTCGTCCACACAGCCCAAGGACTCGATGCGCAATGAGGTTTTCGAAATGCGTTTTCCAAACAAGAGATCGGTCTCCCCCGAATCCCCGCGACCAGTAATGATGCTCATGGGCGGAAAACTAATCGCGAGAAAAATCAATGTCCATCCGCGTTCATCCGTGTTTCATATGGGGCGTCCATGAAACTTGCAAAACTTGGCGACGGCCCGGAAATTTTCCACACGATCCAAGGCGAAGGCCCCAGCGCCGGGTGCCCGGCCGTCTTCGTTCGCGCGTCCCGCTGCAATCTGCACTGCGTCTGGTGCGATACCGATCACACTTGGAACTTCGAGGGCACTCCCTGGCCGCATGAAAAAGACGCCGTCGCAGGCTATGCGAAACACCGGAAATCCGATGTCACGTTTGGACTCGCTCCTGCGGAAGTCGCCCGCCTCATCCTCGCTTTCGCCTGCCCGCGAGTGGTCATCACGGGTGGCGAGCCGCTGCTCCAAGAAGCCGAGTTTCTCGAAATGATCCGCCACATCCGCGCGGAAATGCCCGAATGCGTGTTTGAAGTGGAAACCAACGCCACCCGCATTCCATCGCCCGCGTTCGCCGAAGCCGTGGATCAATTCAACGTTTCACCCAAACTGACGAATTCCGGCGTGACCGAATCCCTCCGCTTGAATGAGGCGGCTCTCCGGCATTTTGCACAATCGCCCAAGGCGGGGTTCAAATTCGTCGTCGCCCACCCGGCGGATCTGGTCGAAATCCAATCGCTCCGCGGCCGTTTCGAAATCCCGCACACCCGGATTCTCCTGATGCCGGAAGGCCGGACTTCCACCGAGCTGGATCGCAACGCCCCATGGCTCGCCGAGACCTGTCGCGATCTGGGTTTCCGTTTCTGCGATCGCCTCCACATTCGCCTTTGGGGCGACCGCCGCGGGGTTTGAAGTGGTCAGAACGGAATTAGGGTTCATTCTTCTTGACTCGCCTTCGGCTGAGTCCTAAATCGCCGCCCCCAAACGAACTTTTTACTACTGATCCCATGGCCAACGCACAAGTTATCCTCAAAGAAAAAATCGAAGGCCTTGGTGCCGAAGCCGATGTCGTCAAAGTCCGCGCCGGATATGCGCGCAACTTTCTGATTCCACAAGACAAGGCCTATGAGGCCAATCGTTCGAATCTCCGCCACGTCGAGGCTCTCAAAACGTCCCGCGCCCGCCGTGAGGCCGAGGAACTGGTCGTCTTCCAAGAAATCGCCACCAAGCTTTCCAAGCTCAAGCCGAAGTTCACGCTTTCGACTGGCCAAGGCGGCAAGGCATTCGGTTCGGTGACCAGCATGGACATCCACAAGGAACTCGAAGCCGCTGGCATCGTGATCGACCGCCACGCCATCGAGCTCGACAAGCCAGTGAAAAAGTCCGGCAAGACCGAAGTCACCGTGCGCCTGCACCCACAAGTCATCGCCACTCTCACCATCTCGGTGGATGCCGGAGATGTGGTCGAGGAAGGCTGATTTCCCAAGCGAAGTTTTACACGAAAATCCCCCGGTTCGCCATGCGGACCGGGGGATTTTTTTGAATGTCACCACGGGTTATGACGAGCCTTGAGACTTGATCCGGTAAGAGCCAAAGGTGGCGGCCGCAGAGAGAGAATGGAAACGGTCTGCGGAAAAGTCCGGTTTGCTCGAAGTCGCCGCTGCCGCCGAGCAGATGATCCAGAACCAGAAAGCCATTATTCAGGCAACAAGACAGAACCTGCTAAGCCAGCGAGCATAGCGTCAGCTTGAGATCGAACGGTCGAATCTCGATAAAATGATGCGCTATTCCTACGAAAATTTCAGATGGGACCAGCGGGAGAAATTCGAGAAAAAAGACAAACATCCGGTAGTGTGAATCTCTGCCTGACCGGCGGCGCACCACCCCACCCGGGGTTGTTGTGTCCGCTCAGAACTGGTTGCTGGAGGTGCGAACCAAGAAAACTACAGCCATCCCCAAACTCTACGTCATCCAACGCCTCACCAGAGTCGCTCAGCGGACGCAGCGTTTCATACTCTGGGTGCGTGTCTGGATCCACAAGCGCAGGCTTCCTGGTGCGACTCCATCGCCCGACCGAACGAAGTCTGGTGCGAAATCTATTCATAGTTTCTAAAGCGATCCCCTGTTGAATTAATTGCGGTTGGATTGCGGATTTTTTTCCATTGGCTGATGGAACGCTTCAAGTGCTCCTCGGATGCGCCGGGGACTTGGAAGCATTGCAGGCCGACCGGGCCTTTGTAGCCGACGGCATCGAGGGATTTGAGGAATGCGGGGACGTCGAAATTTCCCTCGTCGAGTGGGCGGATCAATTCGCGCCACGTGCCTTTGCGATCCGCGCCATTGATAGAGACGTAGAAGAGATGGGGCGCGCAGGCTTTTACGATTGCGTCCATGCGATCCGCATTGCCAGCGATGAGTTCGTGGCAGAGGTTGATCGTGAGACCCACATTCGGGCGATCGACTTGCTTGACGATGCGCAGCGCTTCCTCCGCTGTTTGGGCGAAGTAGTCCAAATGGGGGTAAAGGACGACCCGCACTCCGGAGGCGGCGGCTAGGTCGGCGATTTCCCGGACGACGCGGACTGCTGCAGTGTCGTCGGGAGCCTTGCCGCGCAGGGTGAGCCAAAGATCCACGCCGGTGCCCTTGAGTTGGGGAACGGCTTCCTTCAGGCCCGCCTCATAGGCGTTTGGATTGTCGACGAAGGAGTGAACGTAGAGGTTGAAGATTTTTAGCCCCTGTTCATCGAACGCCTTCTTTCGCGCTACGAAATTTCCTGTGCCGGTGTAGCCGATGCCATCGTATCCGAGTTCTTTTAGGAGAGCGGCCTGCTCGCTAGGTGACTTTCTGCCGAGTCCATTGTCGAAGGCGAAGAAGGGATTCGCTATTGCGGAGGCGGTGCCAATGAGGCTGGTGGCGAGGATGGCCAAGGTGCGGCTGGCAAAATGTTTTAGAGAATTGTGGATCATGATGTAGTTGAGTTTGTCAGTCAGGGGAAGTCAGGGAACCTTGGGCAGCTGCCAGGGGTCGCGGCGCGGGCGGTCCATAAGCGCGAGTGCTTCCGAATCGCCGATGAATTCTTCAGTCGCTGGGTTCCATTTGAGTTTGCGGCCGAGCTTGATGGCGATGTTGGCGAGGTGGCAGACAGTGCTGATCCGGTGACCGATATCGACGGGGAAATACGGATCTTTGCGGGAGCGGACACATTGAAAGAAGTCGTCGTGCTCGCCGGCTGGATTGGTGTAGAGATGGATATCCTGCGCTCCGATGACCGAGTTGAGGATTTTATCCGAGCTGGCTTGCAGCGGGCCGCGCCAACCGGTGTTGCCGACCCAGCCTTCGCTGCCAATGAACTTGATGCTCGGGTTTCCTGGCTTGCAGGTCATGACGACACCGTTCTCGTAGCGGAAGGTGACATCGTAGTCCTTGACGGTGTTGAAGAGGCCACCGCTCCAATAATTTCCAGTGCCCTCGACTTCCACGGGGCCGCTGAGTTCGGTGTTATTGGCCCACTGCGCCGTGTCGAAGAGATGGGTTCCCCAATCGCAGATGATGCCACCGGAGTAGTCCTCGATCCAACGGAAATTATAATGAACTCGGTCCCTCGTATAGGGCGCTTGTGGTGCGGGCCCCAGCCACATTTCATAGTCGAGATGCGACGGCACCGTCTGGGGTGTTGGATCGCCTGGCTTTCCGGGTTGTTTCGGCAAAATGACTTCGATGCGCTGGAGTTTTCCGATGCGCCCGTTGCGTACGAGCTCGGCCATGCGGTGGTAAACGGGAACCGAGCGGTCTTCGGTGCTAGTTTGGAACACCTTGTTGAGCTTGCGGGCGCAATGAACAAGCGCTTTGCCTTCGTTGATGGTGAGGGTGGGCTTTTCGCATTGCACGTCCTTGCCCGCGAGCATGGCCATCATGCTCATCTGTGTGTGCCAGTGGTCTGGCGTGGAAATCATCACCGCATCAATGTCATCGCGGGCGATCAGTTCGCGGAAATCAGGGAACGACTTGCAGTCCGTATTGCCATAACGGCGGTTGATGAAGGCAGCCGCGCGCTCCATGCGTTGGCGGTCCACGTCACACACGGCGACGACTTGCGCGTCCTTGTGCGCGAGATAGGGCGGCAGGTTCCAATCGAATCCATGCTGGCCGATGCCGATAAATCCGACGCGGATGCGCTCCGAGGGTGCCGTATTCCCCTCGCGCCCGAGCACCGAGGACGATACAATCTGAGGGGCGGCGATAATTGCACCAGTAGCCGCTGCCTTGTGGATGAAACTGCGGCGAGATAGTGGATACGGGATATTCATGAAGTTCTTTAATAGGCTATTTGCCAAAGCCGCGCTTGTATGAAGAGGGAATTTTTGTGTATTTTTGACGCATGGATAGACACCAGTTGCAGGAGGAATTCCTCGGGAAAATGGATTGGCAAAGCACCTTCAGGCCTTTGCTTGAGTTACTGCCGGACGTGGCTTTCTTCATGAAAGATCTGGAGGGACGCTTCGTCATGCACAACCGGCGGGCTTGCGAATTCTGCCATGCGGCCTCGGAAGAAGAGACCCTTGGTAAGACCGACTTCGACTTCTGGCCGTCCGATCGTGCGCAAAGTTATGTGGAAGGTGACCGCCGCGTGATGACCACCGGCCAGCCGATCCTCAATACCATCGCAGCCGCCCCCGAGGAGGCGGGATCCGAAAACCTAATCCTTTACAGCAAAGTGCCGGTGCGCGACCGCAGCGGAAAAATTATCGGCGTGGCGGGCATTTACCGCGAATTGGGCACCAAGGGGGCTGTTCCCTATGCTTACGGGAAAATGGCCGAAGCCCTGCACACGATGCACAAGCGGCATTCCGAGAATTTGCACATGGCAGAATTAGCAGCGTCCGCCTCCCTATCGAAAAGCCAGTTCAACCGGAAATTCTCACGGCTGTTTGGCACCACACCTCGCGAATACTTACTGAGGGTGCGCACCAACGCCGCCTGCCGCTTGCTTGAAACCACCGACCTAACCGTCACTGCTATCGCACTTGAAACCGGATTTTTTGATCACAGTCATTTCACACGCACATTCCGCCGCATCACGAATGTCACCCCGGGTGCATACCGCCGCCTGCACGCTCCGGAAAGTATGACCTGAGCTAGATGTTACCTCGCTTCCCATTTCTCCCACACGCCCGACTTCAGCCATTTGCCAGCATCGGCGCGGTTAGGTTGTCCTCAGGATAATGGTGCCCAGGAGGTGTTGGAAATGAGGTGCCCGGCGGAAGTTTGTATTCCTTCAAATCGGCCTTATGAAGGCACTCCGGAGCCGTTGGATTGCAGCAGTATGGATACGCGTAAGGTTCACTACCTCCAGTTTTCCGCCGTCAGCGGCAACTCGTTTAGTTCCGCTCGTGCCTCCCTCCACGTCGGGTAGTGTTTGTCGAGGATGGCTAGGAAACGATCGCTGTGGGTTGGTTCCAGCAGGTGTGCCATTTCGTGGACGATGACGTATTCGAGGAGGTGCTTGGGTTTCTTGACCAGTTCGGTGTTGAGACGGATGTGGCCGGCACGGTGGTTGCAGCTACCCCACTTGGTTTTCATGCGTTGGAGGAAGTAGTCGTGGACTTGGACGCCGAGTTTAGGCTCCCACTTACGGATGAGCGGCGGCACGGCCTCGTGCAGAAGTTCCTTGTGCCACTGGTGCATGACTTCGGCTCGCTTGGTGTCGCTGCTGCCGGGGCGCACGGTCAGGGTCATGCGCTTGTGATCCAGGGTCACGCAGGGCTTGGCTTCCCGGTGTTCGACATCCAGGAGGTAGCGCCGGCCCCAGAGGTAGTGGCTCTCGCGGGTGATGAACTGGCGGGGTGTTTCCCGTGCCTGGCAGGCGAGCTGTTTTTGCTGGTCGCGGATCCAGCCGAGCTTGGCGATGGCGTAGGCTCTGGCCACCTCCAGGCGGGTCGCCAGCGGGGCGGCGAGGGTCACATGACCATCCGGCGGACGCACCGAGAGATGGACGTTCTTGATGGCCTTGCGGGTCACCTCGATGAAAATCTCGCCCAGTTGGATCGTCTCGGTCATCAGTAGCCGGATTGGTTTTTGATGATATCGAACAACCTCTGGGTGGCGGCCTTGTTTTTGGCCATGAGCGGATAGAGGGCGTTGATTACCTGCCTGCCACGGGGGCCATCGATGTCTTCCTTCCACCCGGCTGGGGCTTGTTCCCGCATGGTGAGATCGATCTCCAGCGCAAGGTCGGCGCGGGCCTGAATCTCGTTTAGGCTCTCATCCCTCAATACCGAGGACATCGGGTCCGCCATAACGGATGGTAGGTTGTTGAAGATGACCGTGGCCTCAGGCTTGCCGTGCAGCGCTGCTGGGACTCCACTGGATGGCGTCTTTCCAGCCATCTTTTTCACCAGCTCCTCGGCCTGCTTGAGGAATTTTTCGTAGGACTCCGCGTCGTCGCGCTTCTGCTTGATGAGGTCTTCCAGCAGCTTGGAAATTTCCGCGTAGAACTTCGGGTCGGTGAGTTGGTCGCGGATGATCGTCTTACGGACGTTGTTGATGATGCCCTCGGCGATGGCGTTCTTCGAAAGCTTACCCTTTTGGTTGAGCTGTTTGGCGATGGCGTCGTGGATGCCGGTCTCGATGATCAACTCGGTGAGCGACAACGAGCTCAGGTTGCCCAGATCGACCGCGCGATCGGCTTGGATGTAGGTGTTGATGAGGTGGCGCATGTCGGCCTCGTAGGGCTTGATGTCGAGTACCTCGTCGGCGTGAATCTTGGTCGCGTTGCGCATGTCGGCGTAGAACACGGTCTCCGTTTCAAGCGTGGTGATCTCGGCAGAGGTGTAGCCGGCCTTGTCGAGGTTTTGGACGATGTCCGCGTAGGCTCGCAGGAAGGTGGCGGTGGATTTGTAGAAGGAAATCCGGAGCGGCTCGGTTTCGGTTAGGGCATTGGCATCCGAGGCATCGCCGCAGAAGTAGCGGAGGAATTGCTCCTGCTCGCGAGGGTGAGCCACTGGGGCACATAGGTAGGACAGCGCCTCCCGGGCTTCATCGAGCTTCTTTTTGCCCTCCTTGAGCCAGTCCTTGAGCTCCACGTTGGAGTCGCTGCCGCAGGTTTCGGTGTCCAGCTCGTCGGAGGTGTAGACCGCGATGGAGTTCTGGACGTTCTCGAACAGCTCTTTGAAATCCACGATGTGGCCGTAGTCCTTGTCGTCGCCGTCGAGACGGTTAGTGCGGCAGATGGCTTGGAACAGGTTGTGGTCCCGCATCTCGTTGTCGAGGTAGATGTAGGTGCAGGAGGGGGCGTCGAATCCGGTTAGCAGCTTACTCACCACGATCAACAGTTTCAGATTAGCTGGCTCCTCGATGAAGCGTCGCTTGGTCTCATCTTCATACGCTTTGGTTGCCTGACCGTTCTTGAGGACGTGCTGGGTGTAGGTATCAAACTTGTAGCGTTCGTCGCTGTCGGCCGGCTCCTTGGAGATGGCGGTGGGGTTCGGCTCGAAGGAAGTGATGATCCCGCAGTATTGGCCGAAGGGCGAGTTTTGAAACAAGCGGTAGTAGTGGCAGGCGTCGTAGATGCTGGCGGCCACCAGGATTGCGGTGCCGCGGTCGTTGTTCAGGCGTGGTTGGACGCCGAAGTCATGGATGATGCTGGCGATGATCCGCTGCTTGCGCTCGCCGGAACTCATCAGCTCCTCCATCGTCGCCCAGCGTTTGCGGAGAACGGAGCGCTGATAGTTGTTCAGGCCCTTGGTGCTGCTCTCAAACCAATCGTCGATGGCCTTTTTCGAGGTCAGGCGTTGCGGCACATCGCGGGCTTCGTATTTGAGGTCCAGCACCACCTTGTCCGCCACGGCCTCGTGGAACTTGTAAGTGTGGATGAAGGTGCCGAAGATTTCGCGGGTCGTTTCCCGGTCCCTACGCAGCAGCGGGGTGCCGGTGAAGCCGATGAAAATCCCGCCTTCCAGCCAGCGCTTCATCTGTTTGTTCATGCCGCCGCCTTGGGTGCGGTGACATTCGTCCACGAAAATGTAGAAGCGTCCTTGGACCGACGGCGGAGTCCCGGTGAGGTCGAGATTGAACTTGTGAATCAGTGCGCACATCAACCGCGGTGTCGCGGCGATCAGTTTGCTCTCGAACTCCTGACGCGAGGTGATGCGTGGCGATGGGGAATCCGGGCTGATCACGCCGGCGTTGCGCATCACGCCTTCGATCTGTTTGTCGAGTTCGTCGCGGTCGGTGATGATGAGGACGCGCCCGTCCGGATCGTGTTCCAGCAACCACTTGGCCAGCATGACCATGAGGATGCTCTTGCCACTGCCCTGAGTGTGCCAGATGACACCACCCTCCAGTTTCCGGATGCGTTCCTGCGCGGCTTTGAAGCCCTCGTATTGGTGTTTGCGCGGCACCTTCTTCTGGCCGCCGTCGAAGAGGATGCAGTTGCGGATGATGTCGAGCAGGCGGGTTTTGTCGCACAGCGCGGCCAGCGGTCCGTCAAGCAGCGCACCCTCGGCGGAGTGATCGCCCGGTTCCTTCCACTCCGTGAAGAATTTTTCCGGGGTGCCGGTGGTGCCGTAGCGCAGTCCTTGCGAATCGTTGGCGGCGAAGACGAGCTGCACCGTGCTGAAGAAGCCCATGTTGAAGATCGGCTCTTGGTTGGTGATGAGCTGACGCACGCCATCGGCCACCTCCACCGAGCTGCGCTTCAACTCGATGACCACGATGGCGATGCCGTTGAAATAAATGACAAGGTCGGGCCGGCGTTCGTAGCCGCCCTTGAGTGTCACTTCCTCGGCCAGCGCGAAGTCGTTGTTCTCCGGGTTTGTCCAGTCGATCAGGTGCACCGTCTCAAACGGCTTGCCGGCGGCGATCTGCACCTGGACCCCGTAGCGCAGCAGGCGGTAGGTGCGGAGGTTCGCCTGGTAGAGCGTGATGCCCGAGGCATCGGCGGCGATCTCCAACTTTTGGAGGGCGGCGGAAATGTGTGCGTCGGAGTAGCCGCGACGCTTCAGGTTGGCCTCCAGCAGCTCGCGCTCGATGGGACGGTTGCCATCCCGCTTGCTCCACTCTCCGAGGTAGCGGTAGCCGAGGTGATCCGTGCGGGTCGCGTCGGTGAAGAGTTTGACCACGCGGTTCTGCGTCTTGCGTTCGGAGCGGGGAAATTCGGACATAGGGAAGTGGGATTTGACGGCGGTGAGTGCTGGCGGTATCGATCTTGTGTCCGGTGGTTGAAATTCGGCTTTATGCCGTGTGTTTCGGGTCTTTTGGCCGGTGAAACCTATACCCACCGGATTTTTATTTGTTCGGGAGCGGGTAGTGATCCCTCGCGGGTGAGGTGAATTACCAATGCCTCAACCATTCACCGCAAGCTCGTTGCTTCTCCACAGTTCCTGTGCTTCCGGCTCGGAAATGTTGGGGAAAATCCCTTTCAGCTTCAGCAACGAGTATTTGATGACTTCGCTCCCCGCCTTCTTGTTGAATACCTCCGCAGCAATCGCAGGATGGACCTTTACCGCCTGGGCGAACTCCTGGAGCTGCCAGTATTCCGGTTTCCCATGCCGGGCACGGAAGGCGATCAGCCGGTCGCTATAAACGAGCGTGTCACGTGCCCACTCGTCTGCCTCGGCTTCACGGGGATCGGCGGACTGGTCGTCATATTCGGCGAACACATCGGCCACGTCACTGATGTGCAGAACCAAGTGCGCGATCTCATGGAACAGGATCAACCAGAACTGGGACACGTTTCGATATTTGAGGCTGTGGATGATGACCGCTTTCTCGGGAGTCAGGAGGCGTGTGCAACCGCGGTAGGCCGACTGTTTCATGATGGGCATGAAAACGAGGGCCACGCCCGCATCCGCCAGAATCCGCCGCACTTTCGGGATCACCGCAGCCAAAGGGGATTGGGTGAGTTCGCGCAGTTGAGTGATGGATTCCTTCAGCTTGTCACGGTCATAAGGCTGCACCTTGATGCTATCAGCCGCTTGGCACCCGAGTTCGATCCAAATGGCCCCGCTCACCAGGTTCGACTGCTGGTTGGTATCCTTGAATGCCGCCATCGCCAGGTGCTTGTTTGTAGCCTCATCACGGAAGGTCGTCAAATCCGCCACTTGCAGCAGTCGGCAGAGCTCGGTGCGCTTCACAACGGGACTGGAGGTCTGCGCCACCTTTCCGATCTTTACCAGAGCCGGGTAGTCCACCCCTTTGAGGATTTCCTTTTCTTCCGCATCCGGCTGACGCTCCTCGGCCGGATGGGCCGACTTCGGGACATCCGGGAAATTCTTCATCTTGAGTCGCTCGAAGGCGCTGTTCTCGGCCAGCAACACCCGCAGGAAGTTGCTCACCGATTCGGATGGGCGGGAGTGGCCGCTGAGCCAACGCGAGATGTTTTTCTCGCCGTAGCCGGTGAGTTCCGCCGCCCGCTTCTGCGTCAGCTTGTATTTGTCGAGAAACGCCTGGATCTCCCTTGGGGAGATGGCGTTGAGGGCCTTGTCCAGAAAGGCGTCGATGTGGGTGTTTCCCTCCTCGCCGATCACGGTGTCGCCGCAGCAGTTGCAGCGCAGCATCGGCACGGCGGGAATGGTGAGGTGGCCGAGCCGAGGGTGGGTGGTAGGGTGGTCCAGCAGCAGGGGCTGGAGCGTTCCCTTGTCACACTCAAAGCAGGGGATGCTCTCAGGCAGGGCTTTGAGCTTCTTGATGGTTTTCATAATTTCAGGGATCTACGTGGATTCGTGGCAGGGTCCGGACGGTGTCGCTTTCATGGACGGCGATCATCACCCTCGGGGGCTGTCCCTTGGGGGACAGGGTCACATGGATGTCGAGCGCCGGGTAAGGATCGTCTTCGGGGTAGGCCAGCACGCATTGGTAGCGCTGCGCGTTGTTGGGATGGTTCTTTGGTTTCAGGAAAAGGTTTTCGGAGGCCTCCAGCCCGTCGGCCAGATCGGCATAAAAGCCCGCTGCCTTCAAATCCCAGTGATCCAAGTAGTTCCTGGATGAGGACTTCGGATCCAGAAAACGTCTGCCGGGATCGCGCAGGGCTTCGACGACTTGCCTGCGGATGGAGACAGGCGCTTTCCGGTGGGGATTGGACATCGGGCGGCGAGGGGAAATTGGTGTCTTTTGATACCTTAGGCAATGGAAATCTTAAAAAAGTGTCAAAAAGCACCATCAACCCATCAACCTCGTCCTGCCGGTGAGGAGTTCCTGCATCATGCCCTGCTTGAGGGCGCGGGTCTTCTCCCGCCGCTGCTCCAGGCCCGCCAGCTCCGCGTCCATCTCGCTCAGCACCGAAGCGATCGCGGTTTGTTCGGGGAGGGGTGGGAGATTCAGCGAGATGTCAGCGAGAGCCGAAGAGCCTATATGAACTACGGCGTCGCCCTGACCTCGACTAGCCTTCTGCCGATTGATGGCGGGCGTGTTAAGACTGAAACCGAGGAATAACGAATCAACGCCCTGCGGCCGAAGAATAACGATGTCGCCGCCAGCATACGCTTCGCAATCATTCACGAAGGCAACGCATTTGCCGATCTCTGCCTTGGTTTCACCAGAGCCAGCGAACAGAATATCGCCCTGTTTTAGCAGCGAAGCCGTCACTGCAACTTCAGCGGAAATGAAGGAATGAAACTCTTTGATGTAGTCGTGATGTCGCGTGTAAATCTCACCATAGCGGATGCATGGAATCGGGCCGCTCTGGGATTCATCCTTCTTTATGCCGCTTCCTTTAGTGAAAGATCCAAGTTCCCCCAGCGTCATCACCACCCACTCGCCCTTGAAGCCGGGGAGGCGGGTTTGGCCGGTGAGGAGCTGCTGCATGGCGGCTTGTTTGAGGTCGCGCTTCTTGGCGATGAGCCGGTCCAGCGCGGCGATCAAGGCGTCCACGTCCGATAAGGCCGTGGAGATGGCATATTGCTCAGGGAGGGATGGAAGGGCGACAGGTAGCTCTCCCAGAGACGATTTGCTGATCGAAGCTAAGTTCGTGGTCTGTTTGCCTGCGGTGAGGAAAAATCTGCGAACAGGTGATGTGGCCGTCCATATATTGAGGTATTCGGGTAACAAGTTTGCTTTGCATCGCACCACGAAAACATGGTTCTGATGCACGCAGGGAGCATACTCACCACGCCAGATTGCGCCGCGACCTAACTTATCAAGGTCTCCTCCTTCGTTCATCAAAACATCGCCAGGCACAACTTTGTAACGTGGCAGATCGGCACGGCTTATATGAATCTTGCTCATCTCTGCGAGGTCCAAGAAACCATCCTGAACATTAGCTACTCGGAGATAGTGAACAGAAATTGGGTCCGTGGTGGCTGCGTTTGAGTTCTTTGCAATGCCGCCTCGAATATCGGCCACTCGCGAGAGCGTCTTCACCTCCCAGTCCTCCGGGATCACGCCGACCTCGGTTTGTTTGTAGCCGGGAGGGATCATGGTAAGGATGAAGGATGAAGGTTGAATGTTGAAGGAAAGAAAAAGAAAAGAAGGGCTGAAGCGGAGAGGGAGGAAGGCGATAATGTATTCATGTGGTTTTGGTTTGTTACGATTTCATCCTTCATACTTCATCCTTTTGCCTTTTTTGAAATGGTCGTGAATATCGCCAGCAGTTGACCATTCTCGTCTCGGAGGGATGCGAGTTTGGTTTCTGGGATGATTTCGGAGCGGACGAGGAGTTCGAGCCAGTAGGATGTTTCGTCGAGTTCCTTGAGGCAGTCACCGATTTTGGCGATGAACTCGGCTTTGGAGCGGGCGCGTTGGGCTTCGCGGTAGTTTGCGCCGACCGAAGTGCCGGAGCGAAGCACTTGTTTGCCCAAGACCCGCGCCTCCTCAGTCTTTGGCAAGCCCACGAACATCCGCACTACCCGAAGCGCAAACTCCGTAGTGCGCTCAACCAAGTCTGTATTCCCTTCATCCTTCATAACTCATCCTTCATCCTTTCTATCTCGTGGGTGATTTGTTCGAGGCGGGCTTTGAGTTCCTCTTTGGAGGGAAGGTAGAGCTGGTATTTGGATGCGAAGATGTTGGCGTCCGGTGGCAGGGTGAGTTCGACGAGTGCGTCGTTCTTACGGTGACAAAGCACGATGCCGATGGTGGGGAGTTCGTCCGGCAGTTTCACGTGGCGGTCGAAGTAGTTCACATACATCTGCATCTGGCCGAGGTCCTGATGGGTGAGCTTGTCGCGCTTGAGGTCGATGAGGACGTAGCA
>CAIXKE010000090.1 GCA_903919975.1 Akkermansiaceae bacterium
AATGCACGCGCTCCGTCATGGAGCGCCGACATTCTGTCGGCTGTCGGATGGGGGACATTCTGTCACCCGTCTTCTGCAAAGCGACTCGCCGGACAGTATGTCCGTCATCCAGCAGCGCGCAAAATGCACGCGCTCCGACAACGCGAATCCTTAAAGGCATTGGGCTGAAGCCAGCGCTCCGTGCTAAATGGATTTCCAGGGATCTTCAAAAATATTAGACTATCAATATTTTTGCGTGTCTTTTTGATTTTTGCGGTAAATGATTCTTCAGGGAAGGCTGGTAATCTATCATGATAAAACAAACGCGTATTGGGAATAGTTTTTGGGTTGTTGTCAGAATTTTTTTTACTCTAATTTGTGGTTTCTTACATGGTTCGGAAGCGGAGCACACCCAATTATTGGAGCTGCGCCGTGAGATTGCGCGGCATGACGAGCTGTATTTCCGCAAGGCCGCGCCGGTGATCAGCGATGCGGAGTATGATGCGTTGAAAATCAAGTTGAAGGAGTTGGAAGAACGGACTGGTGAGTCAGTGGGTGGAGTTGCTGTGGGAGATGATCGGACAGGGAATTATGCCGCCTATCGTCATCGGGAGCCGATGCAAAGTTTGGCCAAGGCCTATTCGGACGAGGAAGTGGCTGCATTCATGGCGCGGGTGGAGGCGAAGTTAGGGCGCGGCGACGTGCAATTGCGCGTGGAGCCGAAATACGATGGCTTGGCGGTGAGTTTGACCTATGAGCGCGGGCAATTGGTGCGGGCGGTGACGCGTGGTGATGGTGTGGCGGGCGATGATCTAACAGCCAATGTGCGGCAGAGGGTTTCCGGAATCGTCGAGCGACTCGTGGCGGACGGCGAAGAATGGAGCGGGCCGGAGGTGATGGAGTTGCGCGGGGAGATTTTCATGACGCTGGCTGATTTCAAACGCGTCAACGTGGCTCGTTCCGCGGCAGGAGAGGATGAATTAAGCCATCCGCGCAATGCGGCGGTGGGACTGTTGCGGGCGCAAGATGCGGAGGCTGCGAATGATTTGTCCTTAGTTTGTTATGGTTGGGGCGCATGGAGTCCGACTGCGACGCGACCGGCGACATTGGCGGATTTCCGACGAAAAATGATCGAATGGCGACTGCCTGTGGTGGCGGCGGATCGAATGGCGACGGGCGTTGCCGATTTGCAGAAGTCGGTGATGGATGTCCGGGCAATTGGCGCAAAACAAGGCGTGCCGACAGATGGTGTGGTGATCAAGGTCGAGCGCACGGTGGATCAGGAAGTGCTCGGTCTCGCACCGGGCGCGCCGCACTGGGCGGTGGCGCGTAAGTTTGCGCCGGAACAATCGGCCACTCAGATGTTAGGGGTCATCTGGCAGGTTGGTCGCAGCGGCGCGGTGACTCCGGTGGCGGAACTTGCGCCGTTGATGATCAGCGGATCGAAGGTGGCTAGAGCGAGTTTGCACAACGCGGGGGAAATCGCGCGGAAAGATCTACGCATCGGCGATTGGGTGTGGGTGGTCAAAGCGGGTGAAATCATTCCGGCAATCACCGGAGTGGATTTAAGCAAACGCACCGGGGAGGAGGTCGTTTGTGTGGTTCCGGAAAACTGTCCTGCTTGTAAGAGTCGATTAAAATGTGAGACTGATGTGGCGATGCTGCTTTGCGAAAATCGTGGTTGCCCGGCTCAGATTGTGCGGCGGTTGGCGCAATTCGCATCGCCAGCGGCGATGGATATTCGTGGCGTGGGGCCTGCGGCATTGGAGGCGGCGGTGGCCAGCGGATTGATGCATGGACCGGCGGATTTCTATCGGATGAAAGCACCCGAGTGGGCGGGTTTGCCGGGCATGGGAGCTCGGACGGCGGAGAAAGTGATCGCGGCGGTGGCGGCAAGCCGGATCATAGCGCGGACCGACGGATCGCGCTTGATTTACGGGTTGGGATTTCCGGGCGTCGGTATGCGCACGGCGAAACACTTGGTTCTAGCCATGCCGAGTTTCGAGCAGGTGATACAAGCGGATGAGTCGAATTTCCGGCGGGATGCGGACATGGGAGAAACTGCGGCACGCGAGGTGCATGCTTATTTGCGACGTGATGATGTTGCCGCCGAATTGACTGCGCTTTCCACGTTGGGAATGGGCTTGAAATGGGACGTGGCTGAGAAATCAGGTGGCGTTTTTCAGGGGCAAATTGTGGTCATGACCGGCACCCTCACGCGTTGGACGAGAGCGGAGGTTACGAGCCGATTGATCGAAGCCGGAGCAACGGTGGCGAACGAGGTGAGTTCAAAAACGACCTGCGTCGTGGCAGGAACAGAAGCCGGCACCAAGCTGAAGCAAGCCCGTGAGCTGGGGGTGGAAGTGATCGACGAAGCAGAACTTGTAAAGCGACTCCGGTGATCATGTCACCGCTTGCTTAACAAGAATGCGTCGGGAATCTCCGCAGGTGACCGATTATTCGTACGGCCGCATAAATGATCGGTCGTATGGGTTTCTTCGTTTTATGGTAGCGTAAGGAGGAAAGATTCCGGGTTGCACACGGGGCTATGCAAGGGCAGTCTGGCCCCGCAATCCGGCGATCCGGTGAAATTTTTCCCGCTAACGATGAATAAATCCAGCGATGATCCGTTAAACAAAGTGCGGGGACCTGTCGGTTCCGTCGAGCCGGACGCATCAAATGATGATCTGGACGATGATTTCCGGCTGGTTGCGCTGGCGCAGCAAGGGAATCTCGGTTCCTACGATGCGTTGGTAACCCGCCATCGAGGACGAATTTTCGCCATGATCCGCAATATGATACATCAGGAAGCCGATGCCTGGGATCTCTCACAAGAGGTTTTCATTAAGGCGTGGAACGCACTGCCCCGCTTCGAGGCTAGGGCGCGGTTCTCTACGTGGCTTTATCGGATCGCCCACAACGTGGTCTATGACTGGACGCGGAAGCGCAAGATCGAGAGCGCAGGCGAATTCAATGATGAGATTTTCGAACGGGAGCGGATTGATTCCGGATCGTTCACGACTCCGTCCGGAGGTGAATCGCCGGATGAGATGATAGCTACCGGCGAGCTACGCGAAAAGATTGAGGCCGCTATTGCGAAATTGTCCGCCGAACACCGGGAAGTGGTTATTCTAAAAGACGTCCAGGGGCTGGCCTACAAGGAAATCGCGGTCGTGATGGACTGTTCGATTGGCACCGTGATGAGCCGCTTGTTTTACGCCCGCCAAAAACTCCAAACCATGCTGAAACATGAATACGAATCACGATGAACACAGGTTGGCCTTGTGGCTGGATGATGAATTGCAGGGTGAGGAACTCGCCGCTGCCGAGGCTTGCTTCGGGAGTGATCCGGACTCACTCGCCGCGCGTGAGGAAACCCGGCGCTGGCGTGCAATGATAGCTGCGGCAATCCCTGCAAATAAGGAGCCGCCTTACGCCGAGTTTTTCAACGGCCGCATCGCCCGTGCGATCCGCGAAACGGCTCCCGAGCCAATGCCGGTCACGGTCCGCCGGGTTTCTTGGAATGCGGTGCTCTATCCGCTGGCGGCTTGCATAGGCATGGCGTTCACCTTTCTGCTGGGAGTGAAAACGTCCGACCATCGACCGGATCTAGTCGATATCGACGTCTCTGGAGCGCCCAAAGCGATTCCGGTCGATCGGATTTTATACACTCCAGAGAGTGGCGTGAGGGCGGAGTGGTTCACTAGTTTGGATGCTTCAGCCACGGTCATAGTCTTGGACGGGGTGGATGCCATCCCGGATTCGATGGATTTTTCAGCTACCGCAGCGACACCACCGCCGCGTGACATTGATGCCACGGCGGGAACTGAACCGGAGGGAATATCCGACTTATGATCGGCAGTAAATGGATGATTGCGTGTCTAGGGTTTGCCATGGCTGGCATCGCTTTTGGCAAGGAGGACGCGGGTAAGGAGAAGATCGGATTGGTAAGCGTGACGGTTTATTATGCGACCAATGGCGATGCCAAGGCGGCGGGCGAGAAGACGGTTGCGGTTCCGCAGGAAACCGCCGAACGTTTGCGCAAAGAGGAGAAGCTTCGTTTCAAAACTTACCGGATGCTCGGTCAGGACACTCAGGCTTTGTTGAGGAGTTATGAGAGTTGGGCGCAGCCCTTGAAGCCTTCCGATGAGGTCATGGTCAGGTTTGAGGCGCAGGGAAAGCCTACCCAACAGACCGCCGTCCTTGATCTCGAACTGTGGCTCGCTCGGAATAAGACGGTGAAAACCGATGCTCGGCTTGAAATCGATCTACCGCTTTACGTCCTCGGTCCTGAATGGCGCGGCGGCCGACTGATCATTGCAGTTGCCCTTGTGCAGGAGCGAAAATCGGGCAAATAATCTGCCGTTATGAAATTCACATTTGTTATCTGGTTCGCCTCGATGGCATTGGTTCAAGCGGGATTGGATTTTCCGGCCACCCTTAAGGAGATCCATGCTCCGGCGGATGCCAAGGTCGTGACGGCCGAATTCGAGTTCACCAACCGCACAGAAAAATCGATCACCGTGGCCAAGGTGAATCCAACGTGTTCCTGCATCGCGGTGAAAATCAAGAATGGCAAACTCCAGTATGCGCCCGGCGAGTCCGGATTGATCCGCGCGGAGTTCGACATGGGAAACTTTTCCGGCACCGTGGACAAGGTAGTGGCCATATGGCTGGATAACGATCCCGATGATCAACCCACATTGTCGCTTACCGTGCGGGTGCACATACCGGTGTTGATTTCTCTTGAGCCGAAGAGCGTCAAGTGGGAGATCGGCGGCAAGGCGGAACCGCAGACGATTCGAATCACGATGAATCACACGAGCCCCATACGGGTTATTGATGCAAAATCGTCCTCCGAGGATTTCAAGTTGGTGATCAAACCCATCGAAGAGGGTAAAAGCTATGATTTGATTGTGACTCCGGTGGACATGACCAGCGCTGGTTTGGCGGTTCTCAGGATCGAAACGGATTGTGAGCTTGCCAAGTATCGGACCCAGCAGGCCTTCGGGATTATCCGGAAACCATCACCCGCCGAGGTGAAGCCATGAACGCGCTTGGGCGATTCGCCTTGGCCGTCGTTGCATAAGGGAATGAGCAACAAAAGGGATGGCGGCGGGCGGAGACGCCCGCGCCACCGCTACAAGTGGCCATGCAATTTCAGGGAGATTGCTGGAAAATCCGAAAGAGCTCGGAATGTTTGAATCTGTTTTCAGCAAAAGGTTCAGGCTGCGTGCCGGAGCAGCGCGACCATGACTCCTTGAATGACGAGTTCTCTTGCTGGAATCAGATCGGGAAAATCGGCGTTTTCCGCGCGGAGAAATGGCTGCCCCTTAGTGACGAGGTAACGTTTGAGGGTGGTTTCTCCATCGATCAGAGCTGCCACGATGTCACCTTTGCGGGGTTCACGGAATTCAAGAATCACGGTGTCTCCACTGCAGATGTGAGCATCGATCATCGAATTGCCACGCACTTTGAGGGCGAAAGTCCGAGCATGGCGGGGGATTCCGAGAGCTGAGACGTCCACGGCGACACTGCCTTCTTGCTCCGGTTCTGCGTCTTGGGACATGCCGGCGGCGATGGTGCCGTAAATCGGGACATCGACGATATCGCCCCGATCCAAATCTTCGGGGAAAATAACTGCGCGTGCCTTGCCGGGCAGTCGCTGGATCACGCCCTTGCGCTCGAGCGCGCGGAGGTGACTCATGGCGGCGGTTTGGCTGGCGAAGCCGAAGTAATGTTGAATTTCACGGGTCGAGGGGATGATTCCCATTTTTCGCTGCGACATCCGGAGATAGGCGAGGATTTCTTTTTGGCGGTGTGTGAGTTCGGGTTGCATGGTTTTTGAACAGTGTTCTTGAGAACAAAAGTGAATCGGGCTGTTTCTGCAAGAAGAAAGATTTGCGGATATTCGGAGACGGAAGGTCGTCGTCATGCATTTCCCCTACGACATGAAAAATCACGATGGGCTTGCGGTCTGTGGTTTTTCCAGCTAGCGTCCGCACCTAATACTTCCAATGAACGCTAGAACCTTATTTTCGTTACTCTTCCTGGTCTCGCCGCTTGCCGCTAAGGACAAGACGCCGCCGGTGAATCCAGCATCGGCGAACGAGACCGCTCCCTTGCTTGCGAATCAGAAGGCTTTCCTCAATCTTCCGGAGGAAAACCGCAAAAATTTCATCAAACACTTCAGCGAGGCCAATCGGATTTTCCAGCAAAAACGGATATTCGAATCGCTTGACGAACTCGAAAAGGCCTCGGCGACTTTCAAGGACAGTCCGGAGATTCACAACTTGCGAGGAAGTTGTTATGTGGAAATGCGTGCCTTCGACAAGGCGCTCGCTGAGTTCGATCGCGCCGCCGCGCTCTCAAAGGATAATGCGAGTATCGACTTCAATATCGGCGAGGTGTATTTCGTGACCAAAGAGTGGCAGAAGGCCCTGGATGCTTTCGAAAAGGTCCTGAAATTGATTCCGCCTTCCAATATCGCGCTGGGGCGCTTAGTGGAGTTTAAAATTTTTCTCTGTAAGAAAAAACTCGGGAAAACCAATGAGGCGATCGTGCTTTCGGAGAAATATGATTTTCTCGATGATTCGCCATTTTATTACTATGCCAAAGCCGCCTTGGCTTATGATGACAAGAATCTAGTCAAGGCTGAGGAATGGTTGGCCATGGCATCCCGCATTTTTCGTGATCCGAATGTCATAGCTCCATGGCAGGACACGTTCGTCGAATTTGGTTATATCAAGAGCTTCTACGGTGACGATGCGGTGGGCGGAGAGGAGTAAGACCGGATCTTATTTCTTCTTTGCGTTCTGCATCGCCTGGGAAAACCAATCATTGGTCGGCGCTGCGGCGGGGCGTGAGCCTGCGGGTGGCCGAACATTGCGGTTTGACTGAGGGGACGTTTCGCGATCGCCGGGAGCCGAGCGGCGTGTGCTGTCGAGATCCGGATTGGATTTCATGGAGAGCGCGATCCGGTTGCGTTTGAGGTCCACCTCCATCACCGTGATCTGGACTTTTTGGCCGACTTTCACCACTTCCGAAGCATCTCTAACAAATTGGTCGGAGAGTTGGCTGACGTGGACGAGTCCGTCCTGATGAACGCCGACATCGACGAAGGCACCGAAGGCGGTGACGTTGGTGACGATGCCCGGGAGTTTCATGCCGACTTGGAGATCTGCAGGTTTCTCGACGCCTTCCTGGAAGGAGAACAATTCGAATTGTTTGCGTGGATCGCGGCCGGGTTTGGAGAGCTCGCCGAGGATGTCCTGCAAGGTGGGCAGGCCGACATCCGGGCTGACGTATTTTTTTAAATCGATTTTTTTACGGGCGACTTCATTAGCTAACAAATCCTCCAGATTGGAGCCGATGTCAGCCGCCATTTGTTCGACGAGTGAGTAGCGTTCCGGGTGGACGGCTGAGGAATCGAGCGGATGACCGCCGCCGCGCACGCGGAGGAATCCGGCCGCTTGTTCGAAGGCTTTTTCACCGAGGCGTGGGACTTTCTTGAGTTGCTCGCGGGATTGGAAGGCGCCGTTTTCATTGCGCCAGGCAACGATGTTTTCGGCGAGTGCTGAGTTGAGCCCGGAGACGTAGGAGAGCAATTGTTTCGACGCGGTGTTGAGTTCCACGCCCACGGCGTTCACGCAGGAAACGACGGTATCATCGAGGCTGGTTTTGAGCGCTCGCTGTTCGACGTCGTGCTGGTATTGTCCGACGCCGATGGATTTCGGATCGAGTTTCACCAATTCCGCCAGCGGGTCCATCAGCCGGCGGCCGATGGAAACCGCACCGCGCACTGTGACATCCTCGTTGGGGAATTCCTCGCGCGCCACATCCGACGCGGAGTAGATCGAGGCACCGCTTTCATTGACCATCACCACCGGAATGGAGGAGGGGAGTTTGAGTTTTTTGATGAACGCTTCGGTCTCACGGCTGCCGGTGCCATTGCCGATGGCGATCGCTTCGATGTCGTGCTTTTTGACCAGAGTGGTGACCTCCACTGCCGCTTCATAGAGTTGGTTGTTCGAACCTGCGGTGGCGTGCAGCACGGTGTGATGGAGTAACTTGCCGGAGCGATCGAGCACCACGGTTTTGCAACCGGTTCGGAAACCAGGATCGATGGCTAACAAGCGCTTCTCACCGAGCGGTGATGCAAGCAGGAGTTCGCGGAGGTTTTCAGCAAACACCTGGATTGCGGTCTCATCGGCGCGCTTTTTCGCCATCAGGCGGGCTTCGGTTTCCATCGATGGCATGAGCAGGCGCTTGCAACCGTCTTCAGTGGCGAGGGCAACCTGCTTGGCGGCCGGGCCGGAGGATTTCACCCACTCTGGCAAGGCTTGCGAGCAGACGCGTTCGAGCGGAACCTCGACGCGCATCAACAGGAACCCATCTTTTTCGCCACGGCGGATGGCGAGCATCCGGTGAGAAGGAATGGATTTGAACGGCTCGTTCCATTCGAAATAATCGCGGAATTTCTGCGCATCCGCCTCCTCATCCTTGCCATACATGATCTTGGAGGAAACCGTCGCTTCCTCCTCATAAATCAAGCGGACGCGACCGCGCAGCGCGGCATCATCGGCCACGCGCTCGGCAATGATATCGCGGGCACCGGACAGTGCGTCCTCGGCGGTGGGGACATCTTTTTCCACATCCACAAACTTGGCGGTCTCGTCCGCTGGGTCGGCGTGCTGGTTTTCTAGCAGCCAGTCAGCCAATGGTGTGAGGCCGCGCTCGATCGCTTTGGTGGCGCGCGTCTGGCGCTTCGGCCGGAAGGGGGCGAAGATATCCTCAAGGCTGGTAATCGTCGTAGCGCCGTCGATTTTTTTCTTCAGCTCCGGACTGAGCAACGAGCGTTCCTCAAGCGACTTGAGGATGGTGCCGCGGCGCGAATCGAGCTCCGCAAGTTGGAGCATGCGGTCGCGGATGGTCGTGATTTGGACCTCGTCGAGTGAGCCGGTTTGTTCCTTCCGGTAGCGGGAAATGAATGGGACCGTGCCACCTTCGGCAAGCAGTTTGGCGGTGGAGGAAACTGAGGAAAGCGAGATGCCGGTTTCCCGGGAAATGGTGTCGAGATGATGCGTCATGGGGCGGTGAAGAGCGGAAATGAAAGCAGGTTCCGAGCCCGCGGCAAGAGGCGAGCGAGACGATGTGGAGAATTCCTTATGGAGCGCGGAAAAACGCCGAAAATTGCGTCTTGATTGGATTCTTCGATGGAATCAGGGTGCATCAAGTACAAGTCCATGTCGAAGCCCGGAACCGAGTCAGAAGTCATCTATGAGGGGATCCCCGCCTCTCCGGGAATCGCCATCGCTCCGGTGCACGTGATTGCCCGCGGGTTTTCCGCGCCGGAGGTGTATCAGATCGAGGAATCCGAGGTTGCGCGCGAACAGGAGCGTTTCCGGCAGGCCATTGAAATCACCAAGCGCCAATTGCTTGAGCTTCAAAGCCGCTTGGAGGATCTTTCCGGGGAAAACGAAAGCGGCATCTTCGAGGCACACGTGATGATGATCGAGGACCGCGCCGTGGTGGGACGGGTGCTGACAGCCATCGAGAATCGATTGCAGAATGCGGAATACGCGTTTTACGCAGTGATGCAGAATTTCCTCGAGGCGATGCGCCGGATTCCGGACCCGTATCTTCGCGAGCGCACGGCGGACATCGAGGATGTGGCTCAGCGGGTATTGCGGAATTTTTCACCCGACAGCGAAGCGCGTCATCAGGTGCCCGATGACAGGCATATCCTGGTTGCCTACGATCTAGCGCCATCGGATACGGCCTCGATGAACCGCCGCCATGTTCTGGGTTTGGCGACCGAGCAGGGCAGCGTGAACTCGCACACTGCCATTTTGGCGCGAGCATTTGGTGTGCCGGCGGTGGTTGGTCTTGAGGGCGCGGTGATCGAAGTGCTGGCTCTCGCTCCGGCGATTCTCGATGGCTACAGTGGAAAACTCATCCTGCATCCCACGCCGGAAACGCTGGAACGCTACCGCAAACTCAGCGATGAAAAGGCCAAAGTCCGCAGTGAACTCGAAGCCAAACGTGGTGCCGCCACTGAAACCATCGATGGTCGTGCCATCACGGTCTCGGCGAACATCGAAATCGTCGAAGAACTGCCGCTGGTGAAACGCAGCGGGGCGAAAGGCATCGGACTCTATCGGACGGAATTTCTGCTCCTGAATAATGGTGAGGAAATGCCCGATGAAAACCAACAAACGGAGTGTTATGCGAGGGTCGCGCGGGAAATGGCACCTCACAGTGTGATCATCCGGACCTTGGACGCGGGTGGCGACAAACTTCCGGTGGAGCCCTTGACGGAACCCGAACCTAATCCCTTTTTGGGCTGGCGTGGCATCCGGGTTTCACTGGCCCGCCCGGCGATGTTCCGCGAGCAAATTCGTGCGATTCTTCGGGCGAGCGCCTTTGGCAAAGTGGCCATGATGTTTCCCATGATTTCGGGTTTGTCAGAGGTCTGGCGCTCGAAGGAAATGGTCCGTCGCTGCATGGATGAGCTGGAGAAAGAGGGGATCGCATTCGATCCCAACGTCCCCGTCGGCGTCATGATCGAGGTCCCGGCCGCCGCACTGTGTGCGGACATGCTCGCACCCGAAGTCGATTTTTTCTCAATTGGAACCAACGATCTCATTCAATACACCGTCGCAGTGGATCGTGTGAATCCACACGTCGCGGATCTTTACCGGCCGACTCATCCGGCAGTTATCCGTCTCATCAAACGCACCATCGACGCGGCCACGGATAATGGCATTTGGACAGGAATCTGTGGTGAAATGGCGGGTGACATCCGCCTTACACCGTTGCTCATTGGCTTGGGTGTCGAAGAGCTTTCCGTCGGCCCGCAACAAGTTTCAGGGGTCGGACAGGCGATCCGTTCGCTGAGTCATGCCGAGTGCGCCGCCATGTCGGATGAGGCGCTTCGCCACACTCGCAGTCAGGGGATTCTTGATCTTTCGTTATCTCTGGCCCGCAAGCATTACGGCGAGTTGCTGGATTGATTTGACAGGGTTTTGAGGCGCTCGTTTGCCTGAATCTCGTGAGATTCCGTATATGGGGTTGCTAGGATCACTCATAGCGGATCATCAAACCAACGGATTCACAAATCACGGATGGAAAGTCTAAGGTAAAGCATCCATCCGAAACACCATGTCCGACCGCTGCCTTGTGCTGACCGGAATCACGCGATTCCAGCTTGGTTTTTTCGTAGGGAAAAACCAACTGGCATAAGCAAATATGAACACTAAAACTGATTTTCGGACACCGCGAATTCTATTGGTCACTCCGGAAATCAGTTATCTTCCCGAAGAAATGGGAAGCAGCGCGCAATGTGTTGCGGCGAAGGCTGGCGGCCTTGCGGATGTTTCGGCCGCGTTAATCTCCGCGTTGGTTTCTCAGGGAGCTGATGTTCACGTCGCTCTGCCAAACTATCGGCGTTTGTTCAACGGCAGCATTTTTCATCTGCATGAGGCGGAGTTGAGGAAATATCATGAGGTGCTGCCCGATGCGCGGATTCATTTGGCTCAGGACCGCATTTTTTATTACAGGGAGCAAGTTTACAGTGGATACCATGATGAAGCCATGCGCATCGCGCTCGCATTTCAACGTGAGGTGATCAACCACATCATCCCGCTGGTGAAACCGGATTTGGTCCACTGCAATGATTGGATGACCGGGCTGATTCCGGCGATGGCCAGGCGCCGTGGCATCAAGAGCATTTTCACGATTCACAATATTCACACCCGCGATGTGCCGTTGGTGAATATCGAGGAAAGCGGGATTGATGCGGCGGAGTTCTGGATGAATCTGTTTTTCAACGGGATTCCATCGCATGGTTATGAACAGGCCCGCTCGGATTTATCCGTGGATATGCTGACATCCGGCATATTTTCCGCGCATTTCATCAATACGGTGAGCCCCCGTTTTTTATGGGAGATTGTGGATGGCCAACATCCAGTGGTGTCGGAGACGGTGCGGGCGGAGGTTCGTAATAAATATGTGGCTGGCTGCGCATCCGGGATTTTGAACGCACCGGATGCATCTTATGATCCGATCTCCGATTCCGCATTGGTCCGAAACTATGGGCCTGATGATTCCGCGATCGGCAAAGCCGCTAACAAAGCGGAGCTTCAAAAAAGACTTGGTCTTGAGGTGAATCCGGAGGCTCCGATCTTTTTTTGGCCATCTCGGTTAGATCCGCAGCAGAAAGGACCGCAATTACTGACGGACATCCTTCACCGAGTGATCATGGATCACGATCAAATCGGTCTTCAAATCGTGGTGGTGGCGGATGGGCCCCATCAAATGTGGTTTCATCGGATCGTGCATGAATTCAGACTCGGCAATCGGGTCGCGATTTGGGGTTTTGATGAAGGACTCTCCCGCTTGGCGTATGCAGGCTCGGATTTCATGATCATGCCCTCGTTGTTCGAACCCTGTGGCTTGCCTCAAATGGTGGCTCCCATTTACGGGACGCTGGCGGTGGCGCGTGCCACGGGCGGGTTGTATGACACCGTGCGTCCGCTCGATTTGGATGCGTCGACGGGCAATGGTTTCAGATTTGAAAATTATGACTCCGGCGGGCTCCGCTGGGGAATCGATCGTGCGGTTGAATTTTTCACACAGCCCGCATGGATTCGCGAGCGCGAGATCCGGCGGATCATGATTGAAAGCAAACGGGAGTTTTCCCACGAGCAGGTGGCACGCCATTACATGGATCAATACGAGGCGATGCTGGCTCGTCCGTTGATCGATTACAAAAGTCCTGAAAATTCCGACGAACCATGGAGTTCATCTCAGTATCATGAATTATTGGAGGAGGCGGCAATCGCATAATCATCTTCCAGATTCACTCTGGTGAAAGAATCCGAACCAAGCCGCTTGAGCAATCGGGTCAGCCATGCGGCGTCCTCGATGGATGCACGTTCCAGGCGGAAACGCCTGACTTTCATTGGAAGCATTTGCAGGTCGGAAATCCGGTTCTTCGGTAGATTGATATCGACCAGATAGATTATTGCCAGATCCGGCCGATAGATCTCATGCCCACGGATTCCTTCGTAGTCGTTGATGAAATCGCCGCAACCATAAAGCAATAATCCTCCTCGATGGATCTCCACGGTTTTGACATGATGGGAAGAGTGGCCGTGAACCACATGAATACCATGATCGATCAAACTTCTTCCAAAATCCAATTCATCCTGGCGTATCGCATAGCCCCAGTTGCCGCCCCAGTGGATCGAGGCGACGATTGCATCGCCTGAATTTGACAAATCGATCATTTCCCGGGCGATGCGTTTTGCAGTGCTCTCCGAAGCGTTTTCAAGCAAGTTCACTCCCGGTCGATGACTGGTAGCGGCCCATTCCTGCGGTATTCCGCTGCTGGTCATGCCATAGGAAAAGACCAAAACCCGGCCTTTTTCCGGCATTTCCAACACTGCGGGTTCGGATGCCGCTGCTGAGTCGCATCCGGCACCGGCATGGGCGATTCCAACTCTGTCGAGGGTGATTAGTGTTTCAGTTAGGCCTTCATATCCCCAATCGAGGATGTGATTGTTGGCAAGACAACAGCAATGGATCGCCGCAGAGGTCAGGCAAGGGATGTTGCGCGGATGCATCCGGTAATGGATTGATTTGCCGCGCCAGTAATCATTACTGCTGGTGATTGCCGTCTCAAGGTTGATGATTCGGATGTCCGTATCGGCTTGATCGAGCGCGGTCAAAGCGTCGCCCCAAATATAATTCCACGTAATGGGCCGTGGAATCTTTCCATTAATGGATTCGGCGAGTGCCACATATCGTCGCGCATCCTTGACGTAGGATTCATGCAATTTTGGATTCCCTGGGGATGACAATATCTGATCGATACCCCGCCCGGTCATCACATCGCCGCAAAGGAATAAGCGGATCGTTTTTGACGGCTTCGCTCTCATGAATGGATCAAAAAAAGGGTGGGTGTCGATACAATCGACACCCACCCTGCGATTTCGAACGTGCGCGGGTGTTATGGCTTTGCGCACATTCGACGATTATTCAGTGCACGGGAATCTGATGAACCGCTGGTTTGATGGCGGGGTTCTTCGGAAGATGAACGGTAAGGATACCATCCTTGTATTCCGAAGTGATTTTGTCAGCGTCGGCTTGATCAGGCAGACTGAACGTGCGTTCGAATCGGCCATAAGCGCGTTCCACACGGTGGAATTTCATGTCGGTTTCTTCTTTCACCACCTTGCGTTCGCCGCTGATGCAGAGTGTTCCATCTTCGACATTGACCTTGATGTCCTCTTTTTTGACTTCCGGGAGTTCGGCTTTGACGACAAATTCTTTTTCATTTTCACCGATATCCACGGATGGAGTCCAACCGGCAATGGTCATGGATTCTTCAGCACCTTGAGGCCGAAGAGCGAATGAACGTTGCATGCCTCGCATTAGTTCTTCCATCTCGCGTAGCGGATCCCATCGGGTGATTGGCCGCCACACGTCGAGTTCTTCGGATTTACCCAGTGGGTTCCATTTGGTTAGTAGGCTCATTTTATTTTTGGTTGCCGGCGGCGTTCTCACTTGTTCCTTGGCACCGGCCGCTGGCATGGCGGGGCGAAGGAAATTGGTTTCATGTGGCGTTCGCGACCGGGTGGACAATTCCCATTCTAGCGGGGGGAAATAGGGGGAGGGGATGTGTCCCACCGAATCGCGAACGCAGTGGAAGCATAGCCGACATCGGTTTGTTGTGAATTGGGGTTCGTCGTGATCCGTCGTAGGCGATTTCACGTGAGTATGAATGAGAGAAGTCCGCAGCCTAAACATCCGGGACGGCGAATTTACAGAACCGTGAGCGGGGGTAGCATCCAAACAGTCAGATCATCAAGCACTACAATTCCCCATGAAGATTAAATATCCAGATCCAGCCGCACTCCATGTACCCACCAAGTGGTATTGGCATTATCGAAAGCTCCGGGCTCTTCGTGATTCATTGATGGCGAACCGTGATGAGCAAGCGGCCGAGTTTTCCGAACCTTTGGAAGTCCATAGCATGGATGATGCCGACAGCGCCACCGATGAGTTTGACCACAATCTCGCGCTGGCCATCCTGTCCCATGAGGAAGATGATCTTTATGAATTGGATGAGGCGATCCAGAGGATCTTTGATGGGACTTATGGTGTTTGTGAAGTGACTGGAGAGTCGATTTCCGAGTCGCGGTTGCGTGTTGTTCCATGGACTCGATACACGAAGGATGCCCTGGAGAGCATTGAGCGGCAAAAGCCCGATCATCGGCTGCATTTGGAGGCCCTCGCTTCCATCCAAGGTCCAGCACCTGGAGGTTTGCCACAAGCGCCGGAACCGGAAGATCTCATCTCCACCGAAACCGCCCGGCGTGAGCTTGAGCAAAAAATCCGCGATTTTGCCGGAGATGCCGGCCTGACGATTAGCCCCGAACCTTCCTACGAATCATGAAATCGAATGCTTTTCAATCCTCCGTGATGCATCCTGAAATCACCATTAGCGCCGACAACGTGGACTTGTATGGTGAACTGGAAGTGCCGATCGGAGCCTTGGGTGTTGTTTTATTTGCCCATGGCAGCGGCAGCAGTCGGCATAGTCCGCGCAACCAGTATGTCGCCCGCATCTTGCGCGAAGCGGGAATCGGCACTTTGTTGTTCGATCTCCTGACTCACGAAGAAGAGGAGGAAGACGAGGATACCGGTATTTTTCGTTTTGATGTCAAATTGCTCGCGAAACGTTTGTTAGGTGCCACATTGTGGCTGGAAGATCAGCCCGAAGCTCGCGGTCTTAAGTTGGGTTACTTCGGATCGAGCACCGGAGGTGCGGCGGCGTTGATGGCGGCTGCGGCTTTGGGTGAGCGGATCGCTGCGGTGGTGTCACGAGGCGGGCGTCCCGATCTTGCGGGCGATGCGCTACCGAACGTCAAATCTCCGACACTGCTGATCGTGGGCGGGCTTGATGATGTCGTCATCCAGTTGAACCAGCAAGCCTTGTTCAAGCTTCGCTGCGTGAAGGAGTTGCGAATCGTTCCAGGCGCCACGCATCTTTTTGAAGAGCGCGGCAAACTGGAGGAAGTGGCATACACCAGTGCCGAGTGGTTTGGCTATCACATGACAAGTGATCAAAATGGAGGTGCGCCACTATGAATCAGCTCATATTTTCGGATCGGGTGCATGCCGGTGAATTGCTCGCCGGTGCCCTCAGGAAATACACCGACCGTTCGGATGTCATTGTTCTGGGCTTGCCGCGTGGCGGGGTGCCGGTGGCCTATGAGGTGGCCAAACGCTTGCACGCGCCGTTGGATGTGATGGTGGTGCGAAAACTCGGCGTTCCCGGTTGGGAGGAACTCGCGATGGGAGCCGTCGCCAGTGGTGGCGTGCGTGTCATCAATGACGAAGTTGTCCGCGGATCTAACATATCAGCCGAAAGTGTCGAACGAGCGGCTGCGGCGGAGCTGCAGGAGCTGCATCGGCGTGAGATCGCCTATCGCGGCCACACGGGCGCGCCTGACGTGAAGGATAAGACCGTGATCCTCATTGATGATGGAATTGCCACCGGATCCACGATCCGCGCGGCCGTGCAGGCACTCCGCCAGCAAGGCCCGGCGCGGATTGTCATCGGGGTGCCGACGGCTGCGGCGGATACCTGCGATAAGCTGGCCCCGTTGGTGGACGAACTCATCACGCTCATCCGACCGATCTATTTTCACGCGGTCGGCCAATGGTATGAGAATTTCGAGCAAACGACGGATGCCGAGGTGAAGCAATTGCTTGCCGAGGCGGCAGGTTTTGAACCCGCGCACCGAAGCTAAGCTGAAACGTTCAGGGTTCCATCGGGTAGGCGTTTTCGCCATGTTCGGAGCGGTCCATGCCATCGAATTCCTGGTCTTTGCGGACCCGTAGGCCGATGGTTGCTTTAACTAACAGAGCGATCACGACGGTGGCCACCGCGGACCAGAGAACCGTCACTCCGACTCCCGTGGCTTGGATTCCGAATTGGACCGAAGCGGATTTCACCGCGCCCAAGCCACCGAGCGAGGTTTGGCCGAAAAACGCCAACAGAAGAGTGCCGAGGATGCCGCCGACGCCGTGGACGGCGAAGACATCGAGTGAATCATCGATGTGGAGTTTCTCGCGGATCAGGCTGACGGAAAAATAACAGACCACCGACGCCAGCGAGCCGATCGCCACTGCGCCCATCGGTCCCACATCGCCGGATGCAGGGGTGATTGTGGCCAATCCGGCGACGAGGCCGGTGACCATACCGACGAGGCCGGCTTTGCCATTGCGCAAGCGTTCCAGCAGGCACCAAACGAGGGCGGCGGCGCAGGCGGATAGGTGAGTCACCAGCATCGTCATTCCGGCATTTCCGCCTGCGGATAGCTGGCTACCGGCATTGAAGCCGAACCAGCCGACCCATAGCATGGCGGCACCTACGAACACCATGCCCGGATTATGCGGCGGATGCGGATGTTCGGGGAAACCTTGGCGCTTTCCTAAAATGATCGCGAGAACCAATGCGGAGACGCCCGCTGTGGCGTGGACGACGATGCCGCCGGCCAGATCCTTAACTCCCATGTCCTGCATCCAGCCGCCACCCCAAACCCAATGCGTCACAGGAGTGTAAACCACGGCCAGCCACAGTGCTGAAAACATCATGATGGCTCCAAATTTCATGCGCTCCACTACCGCGCCGACATAGAGGCCGGGGGTGATGATCGCGAAGGTCATTTGAAACATCACGAACAGGGTTTCGGGTAGCTTGGTGCCCGGTGCGATGGTGTCCGGAGTGATGCCTTGGAGAAACGCCGCGTCCAGATTTCCGATCCAGCCGCCATCACCTTTGAACGCCAGGCTGTAGAGTCCGGCCACCCACAGCAGCGACGCCATGAAGGCGATGCCCGCGCATTGCGCCATCACTGAAAGCAGGTTTTTCCCGCGCACGAGCCCGCCGTAAAATAACGCCAGACCCGGCATCGTCATGAACAGAACTAATGCGGTGGCCACCAAGATCCATGCCGTATGGCCGGAGTCCACGGTGGGGGGAGATACCTCCTCGGCCCGGCAGATCAAGCTTCCAAGGGTTGTGACAGCGATAATGGCATGATGAGTTTTGAGAAATGGATTTCGAAACATGCACGGAATGCAGCATTTTTCGTTCCATATATGAGCGAAATTCATACAAAGCGACAAACGAACGCCGATTCAAGCGGAGGCAATTAAGTGTCTGAAGGCGCACAGGACCCAGCGTTCACTGTGAAGCGGCCGATTTCCGAGAGTTCCGGAGTTTCCTTGAGCCAATCGAGGTGAGTGGTGGTGATCCACTTTTGGGCGTTTGGCGGGAGATGGGACATGAGCGCGTTGCGGCGGCCGGGATCGAGCTCGCCGAAGATATCATCCATGAGGTAGATCGGAGTTTTACCACCACGCGAAGCTAGCAATTGCCCTTGGGCAAGTTTGAGGGCGAGAGCGATGGTGCGTTGCTGGCCTTCACTGGCGTAATCTGCGGCGGGCATGCCGTGAAGGCGCAGGGCAAGATCATCGCGGTGCGGGCCGACGACGGATTGGCGCAGGCGGGTTTCGCGCTCACGTGCTTGGAGCATGGATTCGCGAAGGTCCGGGCCGCTGGCGGGCAGGTATTGCAGGGTGAGTGGCTCATCCCTGCCGCTGACGGCGAGTTGCGCGGTGGCGGCAAGCGGTGAGAGTTCCTCGATCAGACGGGCGCGGGTTTCCATGAGCACAGTGCCGTGTTCGACGAGGATTTCCTCGTAGGAAAGGATCTCCGTATCGCGCGGCCGACCTTCTTTGAGCAATAGATTTTTCGCCCGCAGAGCACGGCGGTAACGCGACCATGAGCGGCGGTAGTTGGCATCGATTTGCGCGCCGATGAAATCCAGATAATGCCGACGTCCCTCGCCGGGGCCGCGGATAAGTTCGAGATCCTCGTTGCCCATCCAGACGACGAGTCCGCCGTCCTCCAGGTAGGCGCTGCGATTGGCGCGGGATTCATCGCCGACCTTTAAAATCAGGCCCTCGCGGGAGTGGCGCACTTGCCGATCGCAGCCCCATGGGTCGCCCGCGATGCCGAATCCGCCACTGCCGATGCGGGCCAGCGTGGCCATTCGGTGAGTGCGCGGCGAGTGCAGGCGGATGAGCACACAGATGGCTTCCAGCACCGAGGTTTTCCCCTGCGCGTTCTCGCCGATCAGAATAGCGCCGGCAGCCGGGACTTCGAGGTCCAAGGCCTTGAAACAGCGGAAATCCAACAATCGAAGCGAGCGCAGCACGGGCCATTCATAAAGGGAAATCTTCGGTGTGGGAAGCGCCTATGCTTTGAGTTGGACGCAGCGGTGGCGGTGATCTGAGATTTTCGCCGCAGCAGGCTGCGTGGCTAAAGCGGCAGCAGGCTGCACGCAGTCCACAGATGGTGGCGAGTGGCCGTTGTGACGGGTCATCGCCGGAACGGAGTAAGACGCTCCAGTCACTGTGCGAATGTAGCGCTTGAGTTTGTGAGGGGGGTGGTCTTTGCTGCGCCGCATGAGCGACCTGACTTGCCCGATTTGTGATATGACCGAAGTTTTGAAACTTTCGGATCATTTGGAATGCTTGACTTGCGGCCATGAGTGGCAAGCCGATGCAGCGGCTTTGGAAGAGGAATCTTCCGGCGAGCGGGTGGTGAAAGACGCTTACGGCAATGTGCTGGCAAACGGCGACATCGTCGCGATGATTAAGGATTTAAAATTGAAGGGATCGTCACAGGTTCTCAAGGTGGGGGCGAAGTCCAAGCCAATCCGCTTGGTGGACGGCGACCATGAAATCGATTGCAAGATGGATGGTCTGGCGATTGCCTTGAAGGCCTGTTTCGTGAAAAAGGTGATCGGTTGAGCTGGGGGGGCTCAACTGAGCGGCGAGAGCAGATGCGAGAGGGTTTCCGCGTCGATTTTGAGTTTGGTGGTTTCTTCGGAGAGCAGGGCTTCGACGAGGGCGGATTTGTGTTTTTGGAGTTCAAGAATGCGGTCCTCGATGGTGCCGCGGCAGACGAGTTTGTGGACGAAGACGGGCTTGGTCTGGCCGATGCGGTGGGCTCGGTCGGTCGCTTGGTTTTCGGCGGCGGGATTCCACCAGGGGTCGTAGTGGATCACGGTGTCGGCGGCGGTTAGATTGAGGCCGGTGCCGCCGGCTTTGAGAGAGATGAGGAAGATCGGGATTTCGCCGGATTGGAATTTTTTGACGAGTTGAGCGCGTTCCTTGGTTTGCCCGGTTAGTTTAAGGAAGGGGATTTGTTCCTGGTCGAGATGTTCCTCGATGAGCGCGAGCATTGAGGTGAATTGGGAGAAGATGAGGATGCGTCGGCCTTCATCTAACAATGTTGGCAGGAGTTCTTGGGTCAGGTATTCGAGTTTGGCGGATTCCAGCACGCGTTGGGCGGCCTCGCTCTTGAGGAGTTGTGGGTGGCAGCAGATTTGGCGGAGTTTGAGCAGGGCATCGAGCACGATGATGTGGGACTTCGCTAGGCCTTTATCGGCGATGGCGGAGCGGACGCGTTCGTCCATGGCGGCGCGGACGGATTCGTAGAGGTCGGTTTGTTTCGGCGTGAGGTCGATGCCGTGGATGAGGGTGGTTTTTTCAGGGAGTTCGGTGGCGACTTGGTCTTTGGTGCGGCGAAGGATGAGTGGTGAGACGCGGCGGTTGAGGGCGATTTGGGCGTTTGAATTGTGGTCGCGCTCGATGGGTCTGCGGATGAAGGTGTTGAAGGTTTTTTCATCGGCTAGGAAGCCGGGCATCAGGAAGCGCATGAGGCTCCAGAGTTCGCCGAGGTGGTTTTCCATGGGGGTGCCGGAGAGGCAGATGCGGTGGGCGGCTTTGAGTTTACAGGCGCAATGGGCGCTGATGGCTTTCGGGTTTTTGATGTATTGTGCTTCATCGAGGACGAGCACATGCCACTTGTGTTGTGAGAGAATGTCGAAATCGCGGACGAGCAGCGGGTAAGAGGTGAGGACGATATTGGAAGTGGGGATTTGATCAAAATTGTCAGCGCGGTCGCCGCCGTGGAGCACGAGGACTTTGAGGTGAGGGGTGAATTTTTCGGTTTCGGCGGCCCAGTTTGGGACAACCGAGGTGGGGGCGATGACGAGCGAGGGGATGCCCGGAAATTTCTCGGCTTCGGCGGTGAGGTGGGCGAGGGTTTGTACGGTTTTGCCGAGGCCCATATCATCGGCGAGGATGCCATGCAGGCCGTGGCGGGCGAGAAATTGGAGCCAGCGGAAGCCGTCTAACTGGTAATGCCGGAGATCGGCTTTGAGGGAGGTGGGGACTTCAGCTGGCGGCAAGCCTTTGAGATCGCGGAGATTTCGGCCGAGTTCGGCGAGGGCGCGGGTGGTTTCGGAGGACTCGATGGCGAGAGAATCGGCCATACCGGCAGCGCTGAGCCGGTCCATGCGGATGGGTTCGTCGCCGTTGGTGTTGCCGTGAAACAGGTGACGGACTTGATTGAGCATTTCGAGGAAACGCTTGGCTGGAAAGCGAATGTGACCGTCGGCGGGTTTGTCGCAGGTGAGCAGAATGGTTTCCGGCAGATTGTCGGGGTCCTGGAAGCGGAGGTGCCAATCCTCGGAGATGGCGCGGGCTATTTGCGGGATGAGGCTGATTTTTTTGCCGTCGAATTCCGCGGTGACATCGAAGCGGAACCAATCGATGCCGCGGTCGGAATCGGCTTCGATGGCGGGGAAGAAGTCGCCGACGTCGTGGATGGTTAGGTTGAGTTTTGGATCGGCCTCGATGATCCAACCGGCGGCTGCGAGCGCGTGGCATTGCGGGCTATCGAGGAATTCCAGCCAGTCGGTGACGCGAGTGGTGGGGTGTTCGAGGACGACTGAGTGGCGGTTTTTTTCGTTGAGTTCGTTTGCGGGGACGACCTCGTAAAGTGGTGTTAGACCGTATTGCTTGAGGGATTGGGCGAGTTGGGATTCGGCAGTTGCATCACGTTCGAGGATGACGCGGTGTTCGCCATCGAACCAATTGGTTTTGGGTGCTTCATTTTCGCCGAGAGGGAAAAACGGTTGGCTGCCGGGGTATTGGAATTTCAGGACTCCGCCGATGTGGCGTTTTTGATAGATACCGACCAACACGTTGGTGATGTGGAGGATGGGATTTGGCGTTAGGCCGGAGAGGATGCGGGCGGGTTTCTCGGCGGGGAGGGGGAGCGGGTTTTCCGGGCTGATGGAGGCGAGCTCGTTGCTGAGGCTGGGGATGCTTTCTGCGGGGACGGTGGGGCCTTCGTGCCAAGCACGGATCAGGGCGGCGGGCAGGGGGCTTTGGATGAAGCCGATTTGGAGGCATGCGGGATCGAGGTAGCGGAGCGGCTCGGTGTGGATGAGGAGTGTTTCCGGAGATGGCAAATTGAGGGTGGGTCGGGCTTCGCCGCGTGGGAGCAATTCCCAGGAGAGATCGACGGCGAGCGGCGGGCCTTCGGTGAGCGGTTGGAAGGGTGAGATCGTGCTGTAGCCTTCGTCGTCTTGACCGAAGTATAAACGACCGGTGGCGAGGGCGGCGGGGAGGATGTCTTCCCAATCATCGCCGACGATTGGGATATGGCTGCCCCAGTGGCGGATTTTGCGGCTTCGGTGGTGGATTTTGGCGCAGATCGGGAGATCTTCTGCGGAGATGTATTTGGCCGGGCGTGAGGGGTCGGCGGTGGTGGTTCTGGATTCGATGGAAAACCCGGATTTGTTGAGGTTTCCGATTCGGGTCGTGAAGTGGAGGATATTTTCCTCGTTCGAGAAGGGATGCGAGTGGGGAGCGATGCAGTAGGCGAGGAACTTGTTGTAGGGCGGGGCAGGTTTGACGGGTTTTTTGGGGATTTTAGCGATTTTTTCCGCTTCCTTGATTTTGCGGAGCCATGTGGAGATGGCGGCGATGGATTGCGTGTGGGTGAGGCGGGGGGTCTCGGCGGCGATGGATTTGAGGGTTTCGAAAACGGCGGCGGAATGCTTGCAATGGAGGCCCACCGAGCAGGTGCATTCCGAGGCAAATTCGACGGTTTGGCGGCGGAGAAGTCGGTTGTATGGGAAATCGAGAAATAGGCGCGTCCGGTGGGATTTTAGGTTGTTGTGGCAGGCGGCTTCCACGATCAATTCACAATCCTCATCCTGTAAAATATTGCCGTCATCAATGAGGCGAATGGACTTCACCGGAATGGTGGTGCCGGATTTCAGGGTGGCTAAAATGTAGTCCTCTTGCCAGAGATTTCCGGTGAGCCAGGGGACGAGTCCCGGAATTTCGGCGAGATCGGAGGCGGTGGGGAAGTTCATGAATCGAGACCTGGAATCAGGGTATTACTTGGCGGTCTTTCCGGCATTCAGTTTGGCACGAGCGATTTCGATGATCATCGGCATGACGGAAATGAGGATGATACCAAGGACTACGAGTTCGAAGTTCGCTTTCACGATTGGGATGTTACCGAAGAACCAACCGGCTGGAAGCAGCAGTCCGACCCAGAGGATGGCACCGGTGACATTGAAGAACATGAAGCGCTTGTAATCCATTTCGCCGGTGCCCGCGACGAAGGGAGCGAAGGTGCGAATGATCGGGACGAAACGGGCGAGGATGATTGTTTTGCCACCATAGCGGACGAAGAATTCGTTGGTTTTGGCAATATGCTCGGGTTTCACGACGCGCGGGAAGGTCCGCATCGTCCAACTGCCGAATCTCCGGCCAATCCAATAGTTCACCGAGTCACCGAGAATGGCCGCCACGAGCAGGACCAAGGCGGCAAGCCAGAAGTTCAGCCCGGAAGAGGAATCAGCCGCTAGGGTACCTACAGCGAAGAGCAGCGAGTCACCAGGCAGAAAGGGGGTGACGACCAAACCCGTTTCACAAAAAACGATGAGGAAGAGCAGGCCATAGATCAACAGGCCGTATTGGCTGGTGAAGGTGGTGAGGTGTTCCTGAATGTGCAGGATGAAATCGATGGTTTCCTTCATAGATTAAGTGTTTTCCGGCCGTGGATCGCGGTCGAGGAGTTGGCGCATGGCGGTGGCGGCAGGTTTGCCTTGATAGAGCACCGAGTAAACGGAGTCTAGAATTGGAGTGCGGATGCCGGCTTTGCGGGCGGCATCGTAGATAGAAAGGGTGTTAGGAACGCCCTCGGCGACCATTCCGAGTGAGCTCACGGCTTGTTCCAAAGTGCTGCCGGCGCCGAGCGCGAGGCCGACGCGGTGGTTGCGCGAGTGCTCGGAAAAACAGGTGACGATGAGATCGCCGACGCCTGATAGACCGGAAAAAGTTTCCTGATCACCGCCGAGAGCCACTCCAAGGCGGGTCATTTCTGCAAGGGCGCGGGTGACGAGGGCGGCGACCGCGTTATCGCCAAGGCCGAGGCCATGGGCCATGCCGGCGGCGATGGCATAGACGTTTTTAACGGCTCCACCAAGTTCCACGCCGGCTACGTCGTCGCTGGTGTAAACGCGGAAGTGGGGGAGGGTGAAAACGTCTTGCAAGGCCTCTGCAAGACCGGGGTTTTCGGAGGCGACGACGGCGCAGGTGACGAGGTCGCGGGCGATTTCCTCGGCATGGTTCGGGCCGGTGAGGATGCCGATCGGGTTACGAGGAAAAACATCGCGGAGGATTTGGCTCATGCGTTCGCCGGTATTGCGTTCGATGCCCTTGGAGCAGGAGAGCAGGGCGACATTTTCCGGCAGGCCGAGGGCGGCGAGTTTTTCCGCTTCCGAGCGGATTGCCAGGGTTGGCACGGCGAAGATGATGAGCGGCATCGGAAGCGCTTCGCGGTGGTCGGTGGTGGCGCGGATGTTTGTTGGGAGTTCGAAGTCGGAGAGGTATTTGGGATTCCGGTGATCGCGGTTGATGCCGTCGGCGCAATTGCGATCGATCGAGACGAGGAGGATGGAGTCAAGCTTGGGGGCGAGCAATTTAGCGAGAGCGGTGCCGAGAGAACCCGCGCCGAGGATGGCGGTGGAGGTGAGTTGGAATTCAGACATGGTCGGGTTTTGGCTTGCGGGAAAAACGGTGTTCGGTGCCATCGCGGAGCCGCTGGATGTTAGATCGGTGTTTCCATGTGGCGAGTATGGCGATAACGACGGTGAAGAAAAACAGGGGTTTGTTCCAAGTGCCGTCTTGAATTCTGCCGTGGTGCCATGAACCCCAAAGAGTAAGCAGTGGTAGAGCTACAGATGCCCCGATGCTAGCGATGGAAACGTAACGAGTCGTGATGAAAATCAGGATCCAGATGACGACAAGTAGCAGTATGGCAATGGGAGGCATGAGTCCGATTAGAGCACCGGCGGAGGTGGCGATGCCTTTGCCTCCCTTGAATCCGACCCATGGCGAATAATTGTGGCCGAGCACGGCGGCGAGTGCCGCCAGCACGTGGATGAATTGCCCGGTGAATTGTTTGGCGGCGGGAAGTATCAGTGCTAATTGATCCAGTGCGCCGATGTGGAAAGGCCCGACTTTTTTTCCTTCGATCTGGATCAGGTTCACGGCGAGGATGACAGGGATCAGGCCTTTTAGCACGTCTAGCAAAAAGCAGGCGATGCCGAATTTTTTTCCGACGACGCGCAGCACGTTGGTAGCTCCGATATTGCCGGAGCCGTGGGCGCGGATATCAATGCCTTTGGCTCGCGCGATGAGCAGGCCGAAAGGAATGGAGCCCAGAAGGAAGGCGAAGATCGGGCAGAGCCAAAGTTGCATCGAGAGGCGGAGCGGGATTCAAGATGGGTGCGAGAGGGAATGCGGGCCCCTATTATTTCACGATGGTGGCGGAAATGATCACGACGTTTTCGACCGGCACATTTTCGGAGGGCATTTCGATGGCAGCACCGGTGGCGGGATGGCGCATTGTCAAATTCTTGGTGCCGGTGGGCACGGCTTTGATTTTATCCACGACGTCCATGCCTTCGATGACATTGCCGAAGACCGCGTAACCGCCGTTATTGGGGAAATCGAGTGCGGAATTGTCGACGACGTTGATGAAGAACTGGGCCTTCGCGCTGTTCGGGTCGCTGGTGCGCGCCATGGCGATGGTGGCACGTAGGTTTTTGAGGCCGTTCTGGCCTTCGTTTTTGATGCCCTTGCCTGCGGATTTTTCGATAAGTTTGCCATCGGTGAGAGCGAATCCGCCACCTTGGATCATGAAGCCATTCATGACACGGTGAAAGATGGTGCCGTCGTAGTGCTTGTTTTTTACGTATCCGAGGAAGTTTTCCACGCTGATCGGGGCTTTTTCCGCGTTGAGTTCGATCACGATGTCGCCATGGCTGGTGTTGAGGCGGACTTTAGTGACCGTGCTTTCGGCGACAGGAGTTGGGTCAGCGGCGGGTTTCGCCTTTTCCTTGGCGGGTTCGCACGAGACGAGGGTGGGAAGTAGGACGAGGATAAGCAGAGAGAAATAACGTTTCATCGGGGAGATTCCTAGATGAGCGGGAGCGGAAGGGCAAGAGCGGGATTGATGCAATACACGCAGCCACGTTCCGGAGGTTGCGGAGGAGACTTAAGAGGTGAGTTCCACTCGTTCGTAGACTTCCGCGAGTGGTAGGGAGGCCTCGATTTCTGGCAGTGGAATTACGCATTCAAGGCCGGAATGGTTCTCGATGGCAAAGCCGCCACCGGGCTTGGAGCGGTATAGCGTGCTCCATGGCAATTCGGGCTCAATGAAAATCAGGACTTTGAGCGAAGGAATGGTGAGATAGGCGTCGCGTTTCTCGACGAGGTCGGCGCGGCGGGTCGAGTCGCTGAGAACTTCGATGACTACGACCGGTTGGTCTTGAAAATGATCGGTGCCGGGATTCGGTTGGCAGACGACCATGGCGTCCGGGTAGTAGAAGCGGGTGTGATCCGGGTATTGGATGCGGATCTTGGTGTCGCTGTTGAAGGATTGGCAGGGTTTTCCGCGGAGTTGAAGAAGCAGTGATGCCAGACTGTTCAGCGCGATGGTATTGTGCTGATTTGTGGCTCCGGCCATGGCGTGGACCGTTCCGTCGAGATATTCGTGTTTCACCTCGCTGACTTCTTCGCCGTCGAGATAGTCGTCGATGCTGATGAATTCCGTTTGTTTGAGAGCGGTCATGGCGGAAAATTACTAGAAGCGGCTGGTTCTGGCAACCCGGCGTTTCTATTGCCAGAAAATGCAACAGGGGTTCAGGGCAAATACCCTGAGCCCCGCGCTGTGATGGGCTTATCGATATAAAATGCGGCGTGATCGCGAGATCACGCCGCTAGTCATAAGACGTTGGAAAACTAGGGTTACATGCCCGGTTCAGAGGCGATCGCTTTCTCTTGGCCGTGGATATCGACGGGTTTGTAACCGCCACGGGTTTTGAAGTAGAGGATTAGGCCGATGTAGCAGGCGAGCATGAATGCTGGAAACATGGCGACTTTTGCCAGTGCGCCTTGGTTTGCGCCGTCTCGGGAAGCGGTGATTTTCTCAGCAGTCGCAGGATCGGTTTTCGCCAACTCTGCCACTTTGTCCGTATCGACCGCATTGTAGGATCCGAGCACGTATTTGCCCTCTTTGGTGACTTTTTGATAAGCCTCCGTGGAAACATCTCGCTCGATGGCGGATTGGGCGGTTTTTTCCGTGATGGCCCCGATCACCGGGCCGCCGATGATGCCGACGGCCAGCATGCCGATACCGCCGATGGCGTTGAGGGTAAGCGCTCCGCCTTTGGGGGTTTGCTCGGAAACGACGCCGAGCGTTGTCGGCCAGAAGAAGGTTTTACCAATGCCGTAAACAGTGGCGGCGATGAAGATAGCAGCCAGCGAGGTGGCATGCGAGAGGAAGGTCAGTCCGGCGACCGCGAGGGCGGCGGACATGGCAAGCAGGATCAGCGGGGAGGTGCGATGGATGATGGAACCGGCGAAAAAGCGGAGAACCATCATGATGGCCGAGGTGTAGATCAACACCCAGAGGCCGTTGCCGCCAATGGCTTCCATGGGCTTTTGCATGATTCCGGAGATTGCGCCGTCTGTCCCGAGTTCGGTGGTGGCAAGCGGGATCATGATGATGCACATCACGAAAAGGAAACCACGGCCGAGCGATTTGCAGTAGGCACCGAAAGCGATGACCATGACGGCGAAGAGTGTCCATTTGATGCTTGGGGCCCAAGCAAACACTTCAGCGAGTTGGCTGGCGATCAGGTAGCTGGCGATCGCCGCGCCAAGGATGCCGAGTTCCGCAAGCATTTCGCGATAGGTGGTTCCGGAGGCCACGCGCTCGTTCACGGGGAAGGTGGCTTTTGCGAGCATGGCCACATAAACGACTGCTGGAATGGCGATGACATAGACCAACACCCGCCAGTCTTCATGCGCTTTGGTGCCGAGGGCGAGAGTGATGAGTCCACCGATGACCAATCCACCTGGCCAGCCGGCATGGAGGATGTTGAGCCATTTGGTTTTATCGCGGCGGAAGATGGTGGCGACGACCGGGTTGATATAGGCTTCCACGGTGCCATTGCCCAAGCCCAGGATGACCGATCCCCAATAGAGAAGTTTGTAGGCCTCGGCCTTGGCGTTTGGGTCGGTGGAAATCACGCCGTGGGCCTTGAGGGCGAGCACGGCATAGAGTGCGTAGCAAATGAAAGAGAACCACATCGCGGTCTTGTAGCCGACACGGTCGATGATCAGGGAGAAGACAATGATCGAAATCGCGAAAGGCCAGATCCCGGCTCCGAAAAGTTGCTGGGCTTGGACGCCATCAAGACCAAACGCCTTGGGCCAGAGGCTGGGGTCGTTGACGAGGAATGCGCGGGTGATGAACGCGAATGCGGTCGTGATCAGGGCGATGAAACAGCCCCAGAAAAGGGCCATATTGGGTTTGTCCGTGTCGGTTTGGCTCATGGTTTTATGGGTAGATGAGCGTTTTTTATCGGTCTTTATCAGTCATGGCAAGCAATCGGGTATCGAAAATCCGTATTTTTTTTCTAAATAAATTCCGCGGGCTGTGTCTTCATAGGTGAAAAGCATGATCCAGCGCGCGCCGATTCATGGAAACTCAGACCACCAGCACCTTACCCAAGGTTGATGCCGGACACAATCCGGTGCTCCTATTCCGAAACCCGATGGCGGTGAAACCCACCCTCCGGCAGGTCTTTGAGAATGAGGAATCCCCATTGCTCCGCTACGCCTACGGACTTGTTGGCCAACGGGAGACCGCCGAAGACCTCGTCCAGGAAGCTTTTCTCAAACTCCACGCCCACTGGGACGATGTCGAAAATCCCCGCGCCTGGCTTTTCCGAGCCATCCGCAATCTCGCCCTCAACCACATCCGCGATCACAAACGCGAAACCCCTCTCGACAACGGCCATGAATGGCACAGCGACTCACCCGATCCCGAACAAACTCTCGGCCGCCTCGAAGCGGTCGGCACCCTGCAACTCCTAATTTCTCAACTCGATCCCGACGCCCGTCAACTCATCGCCCTCAAATACCACGAAAACCTCAAATACGAACAAATCAGCCAACGCACCGGCCTCAGCGTCAGCAACGTCGGTTATAAAATCCACCATACCCTGAAGAATCTAGCGGACTCGTTGCGCAGGCTCGGAATCGAATCCGCTGCGGGGTGAAGACACAAGACACAAGACACAAGACACAAGAGATGAACATGAACGACGAAACTCCATTCACTGCCCACGGCGACGAACCGGTTGAAGCCCGGATTGTTTCCTGGGTGCTTGGCGAGGCATCCGCCTTCGAGGTGGCGGAGTTGGAACGGCTTTGCGAGGAGCGGCCGGAGTTGATGGTTTTCAAACGCCGCATGGCTGCGGTCCATGGCTTAGTCACCGAGGCGGAGAAACCGCGCTTCAATCATGCATGGAAACTCCCGGCGGAAAAACGTCGGCCTCTCGATGAGATCATCGGAGAGGAAAAACCGGTTTGTGTGGATTTCGAAAAAGAAAAACGCAGCCGCCATAGTGGAAGGCGGGCGTTTCTAGCGATTGCCGCGTGTTTGATTTTAACGGTGGTGGTGGCAGGACTCATGGCTCCCATGACGATGCGACAGAGCAGGAAGGCTGATGTCGCGGAGGCGCAGAGCATGGCAAGACAACGCGAGATGGCAGCGATGGAAGATCAGGAAATGAGTGAAGGGATGCAAGCCCTTCGCACCGACCTCCCGCGAGAACTCATCGAAGGCACGCCGAAGCCGATCGTTCTTCCAGGACAAACGCCATCGAATGAAAAAGCCCAGCGGGATGCGCCTGCGGCCAGTTATCACATGGAAGCAGATGCCTCGATGTCAAAGAGAGCGGTGACTGAGTCCTCACTCAAACCCTCCTCGCCATCGTCATCCATGGCAAAGGTGATTGCGGCGAGCGAAACTTCGTCCGTGGCGATTCCAACTCCGGATGTCGATGTGGCCACTCCATCTCTCGACTTTGGAGCCGGTAGTGATATTGGAGATGGCAGGGGCGGTTCTGGTAGTGGCGAAGGCCTAGCAAACGTGCCCGCCGCGCAGAGTGAGCGGAGCAATGATGGAACCATCGTGACGGGAAGCGTCAGTGTCCTTGCGGATGCAAAAGAAGGTGCGAAGCGCGAATATGAAGACATGCTGCGCAAGGATCCTTCCAACGCAGCAACCGGCAAGGGTATGGAGCAAATCGCATCCGCAAAGTCCGACTACTATCGCGCTGCCTATGATCACACACGGGCAGAGTTGCTCACTGGGACTGACGCGGCACAAGAGCCGAAAGCACTAGCCGAAGGCAAAGACAAAGATCGTGCGCCATCCGAAAAAACAGAGTTGGCATTGAATGAAGATTTAAAGAACAAGGAATTGGAAGGATTTATCAATTATGGTGCACCTATTGCGGGTGAAGATGATGCACGGGCGAAGCTCTTGGCTGAAGTGGACAAGGCATGGGAATTGGAAGCTCCTGCAGATAAGGCGGAGATCAATAATACGGTGAAAGCCAAGAAAATGGCGAAGGCGGCAACGCCCAAGGTCGATCTCACCAAGCTGATGGAGGAAATCGCCGCCTCTGAAGATCCGTATTCCACCTTCTCCCTCAACATCAGCGACGCTTCGTTTCAAATCGCGCAAGCTGCGCTGGCCAAGGGCGAGCGCCCGGATCCGGCGGGCATCAAGGTGGAGCAGTTTTACAATGCCGTGAACTACGGCGATCCCGCATCCGCTGCGGGTGAACCGGTTTCCTGTGTCATCGAACAAGCCGCGCATCCGGTGATCCCGGGGCGCATCCTGGTGCGCGTGGCGCTGAAAACCGCTGCTGCCGGTCGCTCCGCCGCGCAACCATTGCGGCTCACGTTGTTAGTCGATCAATCCGGATCGATGGTGCGCGCCAACCGCCGCGAGGCGATGGAAGCGGCGATGCGCAGCCTCGGCTCCTTGCTCACCGACAAGGACCTTGTCACGGTCATCGGATTCACCCGCACATCGCGTCTGCTGGCCGTTGACATGAAGGGCAACGAGGTCGGGGAAAACCTTGCGGGCTTGGTGAACCAGGCGGTCAGCGAGGGCGGCACCAACCTGGAGGAAGCCATCAAGCTCGCCGAACAAAAAGCCATGAGGCAGAAACTCGCGGGCGCGCAGAATCGCATCGTGCTCTTTACCGATGGAGCGGCCAATCTCGGCGATGCCGATCCGCAGCGGCTCGCGGCGAAAGTCGAGCAACTCCGCCAACAAGGCATCGCCTTCGACATTGCGGGCATCGCTGCCGATGATTTGAACGACGAGTTGTTAGCCGAACTCGCCCGCAAGGGGAACGGCCGGTATTCCGTAGTCGGCAAGGGAGAAAACCAGATTTTTTCCAAACAACTCGCCGGACCCTTCCGACCCGTCGCAGAGAACGTTAAAGTGCAAGTGCGCTTCAACCCAGAACGCGTGGCCCGCTATAAACTCATCGGTTTCGAAAAAGACCGCCTCAAGACCGAAAACTTCCGCAATGATGCCGGGAACACCGCCAAACTCGCCGCCGAGGAAGCGGGAGTGGCGATCTATCAGGTTGAACCGTTGGCCGAAGGCAGCGGCGAGATCGGCGAGGTGAGTGTGCGGTTCCGCGACACCGCCAGCGGCGAAATGGTCGAACGCATGTGGACCATCACACACAATCCCGCCACACCCTCAGTCGACCGCGCCGCACCATCGATGCAGCTCGCCGTGCTGTCCATGCTCGCAGGCGAAAAACTCAAAGGTGGACCGCTCGCCGATGCAATCGACTTCAATAACTTCTCCCAAGCCCATGCCACCGTGAAGCAGGCCTTTGGGCAAGACACTCGCGTGTCAGAGATGTTGCGCATGGTCAATGCGCTGAAGTGATAAATTAATCAGATTTTACAGAATTGAAGTCATTATTGTATAGAACTTATATCACTCTACAATACTATGAAAATCCTAGCCACCATCCTTCTCATAACCGGTCTTACCATTGCTCAAGAAGCCGCTCCCAAAGACTGGTCTAGTTGGGCGAAATGGGCCGAGCAAATCTACCCTATCACCGATGATCAAGGCCATGGTCCTGACGTCGGTTCCGACGAATGGGCGAATGCCTTGGCGAAACGGCTCGGCATCATTGATGCCGCAAGCCACGGACCCGATCTCAAGTCCGACGAATGGCGGGTAGCGGTGGAGAAAAAAATTAAGCCTCAGGAACAGCGCGAGTTGTTGTCCGCCCACGAAACCACGGCCCGCTTCACTGGACTGAAAGAACACACCTGCATGGGCCGCACTTCCCTGTGCCCGTATCGTTGCGGGGAATCTGGCAAACTCGCCACTTTCGATATTATCGAATATATCAAATACGATAAACCCGGTGAATATGGAGACCCGAAACAGGAGCGATTCCAGATCCTCATCGAGGATAATCAAAAGAACCTGAGAGTCCCGGCCGGGATCCATGCGGTGATTCTCGGGCTAAAACCCGGCGACACCGTCCATATGAAATGGAACCACGACTACGTCACCCGTGGTGGATCAAAGTCTCCTGAACGGGTGATTACGTTGTTAGAAAAGAAAGAGAAATAACGATCATGAAAAAATCTTGCATACATTCCAATAGGCTTCGAGCTGCTCTCATTGGTATTGTCTTACTCGGCCACGGAGTCTCCGCGAATCCATCGGCGGTTGCTGATGGCATCAACACCTTTGGACTCGAACTCCACCAACGCCTTGCGGCGGAAGGCGGCAACCGCGTCGCTTCACCGTGGTCGATTCAAAGCGCACTGGCTATAACTTATGCCGGATCCTCCGGGAAAACCCGCGAGGAAATGGCCGCGACCCTGCATTTTCCCAAGGACGAAGCTGACGTGCACGCCGGGTTTGCAGCCATCGCCAAGAGCCTCACCGATGTCGCCCGCCAAAGCCGTGAGCGTGTGGCGAATCCTAACCGCGAGGGCGGCCCGAATACGCCTCTTGAAATCAACGTCGCCAACCGACTCTTCGGTCAGGATGGTTATCCTTTTGAGAAACCGTTCCTCGATCTGGTCAAAACGACCTACGGCGCTCCGCTCGAAATCATGGATTTCAAAACCGCGCCCGAGCCATCCCGCCGGCGCATCAATGGCTGGGTGGCTGCGCAGACCAAAGATCGTATCAAGGAACTCATTCCGGCGGGGATCATCACTGACGGCACCCGGCTTGTCCTTACCAATGCGGTGTATATGAAAGCCACTTGGGCCAGTGAGTTCCAAGAAGAAGCCGCCGCTCCGTTCTTCGTCGATGGCACGAAGGAGGTCAAAGTTCCCGGTTTGACCGGCCAGCGCACATTAGGTCATCTCAAGATCCCGGGCGGTGACATCGTCGCGATTCCTTACGCCGAGGAGACCTTACAATTTCTCCTCATCATTCCCGAGGAAAAACAAGGACTCGCAGCATTGGAGAAAACCCTTAGCGCCAAAACGCTGCGTCAGGTCGCCGGCGCGGAGTTCAGAAAAATCAAACTGCATTTCCCTAAATTCAAACTCGAACCGGACAGCATCCGCCTGGCTGATCAGCTCAGCGCCATGGGCATGCCCACCGCCTTCGATAAACCGGCAGGTAGCGCGGATTTCTCGCGCATGGCGCCGCGCAAGCCTGATGACTATCTCTTGATCGATGAGGTCATCCACAAAGCGTTCATTGCCGTGGACCAATACGGCACCGAAGCCGCGGCCGCCACTGCCGTGCTCATGATACGGGCGACTTCGGCAAGGATCGATCCCGAAGAACCCTTGGAAATTCGTGCGGACCGCCCCTTCGCCTTCGCCATCCAGCATCGCGACAGCGGAGCTTGTCTGTTTCTCGGACGGGTGACTGATCCGCAGTGAAGAATCATATCTAGAAATTACGATCATGAAAACGGCTTGCAAAAATTCTAAGAGGCTACGGGCAGGATGCCCGCGCCA
>CAIXKE010000091.1 GCA_903919975.1 Akkermansiaceae bacterium
GGCAAAAAACTTTACGCCATCTGTCTGGAAAAGCCCCAGCCCTTCACGATCGAGGCCACCAAAGGCTGGACAGCCGCCGATGTGGAATCCGTCCGCCTCCTCGGGTCGAACGGAAAAGTCGAGTGGGCCATCGATGAGAACGGGCTTCGCATCACCCCTCCCGCCGACCTCGGCGCGTCCCAACACGCATGGGCCTTCGAGATCCTCACCCATAAGGCGCAGCACACCCAGGCGGTTCTTGGCACGGACCTCAAAGAAAAACGCCGGAGTGAAATCCACAGCGAAGATTCCACCGATTACTCCGACGAAAAGAAGAAATGATATCGATGCGTCAGTTCTGTTCTACCCTAGCCGGTGTCCTTTCCTTGGGAGCCAGCGCCTTTGCTGTTGCTCCTCCGCCCGAGGGTGGGGGACAGAAGCCGCCCAACATCATTGTTCTCCTCTGCGACGATCTCGGCTACGGGGATGTGCAATGCCTCAATCCCGAGCGAGGCAAAATCCCCACGCCGCACCTCGATGCCTTGGCCAAGTCCGGGATGATCTTCACCGACGCCCACTCCGCCTCGGCGGTTTGCACGCCGACCCGCTACGGCCTCATGACCGGGCGCTACCCGTGGCGCACCACGCTCCAGCAAGGGGTCGTGCAGGGCTTCGCTCCTGCTCTGATCTCGGCCGACCGCCCCACAGTGGCGAGTTTCCTGAAATCCCAAGGCTATCACACCGCCATCCTCGGCAAGTGGCATCTGAACTTCCTCTACACCGATCCTGCGACCGGAGTGAAACTCGAGGAACGCAAGTTTCCGAAAGGCCTCGCTCCCGTCGGCTCGAAAATCCCCGACGGCCCCACCAGCCGGGGATTCGACTACTTCCATGGGTTTCACCATGCCAGAGACATGGAGTGCGTGATCGAAAACGACGCCGTGGTCGAACATGACGATCCAATCAACATGCTGCCCCGCCTCACCAAAAAAGCGGTTGCCTACCTCGACGAGCGAGCCAAGGACAAAAACACGCCATTTTTTCTCTACCTTCCCTACGGATCGCCCCACTCACCCATCGCTCCCAGCAAGGAATGGCAGGGCAAGAGCGGCATCAATCCCTATGCTGATTTCGTGATGCAAAACGACGACTCGGTCGGACAAATCCTCGCAGCCCTTGGGAAAAACGGCCAGCGCGAGAACACGCTCATTATTTTCAGCTCCGACAACGGTTGCTCCGCGAAGGATGCAAATGTCAAAGAACTCAACAAACACGGCCACTTTCCCAGCGCCGGATTGCGCGGCTACAAAACTGAACTCTGGGAGGGCGGCCATCGCGTGCCGTTCCTTGCGAGTTGGCCCGCAAAAATCCCAACGGGAAGCACGAACAACAGCACGATTTGTTTGAACGACCTCTTCGCTACCTGCGCGGAAATGCTCGGCACGAAAACGCCACCTAACAGCTGCGAGGACAGCGTGAGTTTCCTTCCTGCATTCCAGAACAAGCCGATCAGCAGCACCCGCCGAGGCATCGTGCATCATTCCTTCCTCGGGTTCTTCTCGTATCGCTTGGGTGATTGGAAGCTCCTGCTTGCCCGCGATGGCGGAACGGCATCCGAGCGCAATCTGGCAAAAAATCCGAAACTGCCGAAAGCCCAACTTTATAACCTCTCCAAGGATCCAGCCGAAAAAGCAAACCTCTACGAGACAAACCCGTCGAAAGCCGAGGAACTTCTCTCCGCGCTTAAAAACGACATCCACCGAGGCCGGAGCACCAACGGCCCAGATTCCTCCAACGACACCGACCAGATCGTTCTTTGGAAATCCGACACCCGGAAAAACAACCAGCAACCATCCAAATAAACCCATGCCACCTCGCATCCCCATGCCCATGTTGATGAAAACTATCCTCGTTGCCGCCTCACTCACCGGCATGTCACTACAAGCTGCGGAAATCCATGTCTCTCCGTCCGGCAGTAACGAGAACGATGGCTCCACAGGCAGTCCGTTGAAAACAATCCAAGCCGCTGCGAACAAGGCTCAGCCCGGTGACACGGTCACCGTGTACGGGGGCATCTACCGCGAGGAGATCAATCCGCCGCGCGGAGGGGTCGAGGGCAAGCCGATCGTCTTCCAGGCAGCTCCCGGGGAGAAAGTCGTAGTCAAGGCATCGGAGATTGTCACCGGTTGGAAAAAGCTCGAAGGCGATGTCTGGGAACTCATCCTGCCGAATTCGTTTTTCGGGAAATTCAATCCTTACAGCGACCTCATTAAGGGCGATTGGTATGAGGCGCGGCAGAAATACCACACAGGTGCCGTGTATTTGAACGGACACTGGCTGAAGCAGGCTCCTCGCAAATCCGTTGTGCTCGGTGCGGACAAGGCGGCCCAAGGTCCGGAGGAGTTGATGAATATCCTCTCCCTGCAGGTGCTGGGTCAGAAGCCCGTGATGGCGGTGAAGCGCTCGAAACAGAAAAGCGATGCCGCCGTGGTCGATGTGCCCGGTGGTCAGCCCTGCCTCGGACGGTTGAAGGATGGCGACTGGCTGGAATTCGACGCGGTGGAGTTCGACGGGAACGCCCGGAAGCTAGTCTTGAACGCCGGCTCGCCGAACAACGGAGGGATCGTGGAAGTCCGCGAGGGATCATTGGGCGGACGGTTACTGGGCAAATTTCAGGTCGGAATCACGGCGGAATGGACGCAATTCCAACGCTACACGGCACCGATCGCAACGCCGCTCTCGGGACCGCAAAAAATTGTTTTGGTCTTCAAATCCTACCCTCAACAGCCAGTGAAGAAGGACGATCCGGGTTTTTGGTTCGCCGAGGTGGATGATAAAAACACACCCATTGTGGCCCAATTCAAGGGAGTCGACCCCAACAAGGAACTGGTCGAAATCAATGTGCGCCAGACGGTGTTCTACCCGCGCCAGACTGGGCGGAATTACATCACCGTGCGCGGCTTTACGCTCGAGCAAGCTGCCACGCCGTGGGCCCCGCCGACCGCCGAGCAGATCGGTCTCATCGGTACAAACTGGTCCAAGGGTTGGATCATCGAGAACAACACGATCCAATACTCCACCTGCACCGGCATCACGCTCGGAAAGCACGGCGACGAGTTCGACAACACCAAGGAATATCGCCGCGCCATTCCCATCGCCGTGGAGAAATTCGGTTGGAACCGCGAGAATATCGGCCACCACCTGATCCGCAATAACCACATCCAGCACTGCGGGCAGGCGGGCATCGTCGGAAGCATGGGGAGCGCGTTCTCGGAGATTCGCGGCAATGAAATCCACGAGATCCGGCAAGTCCATGAATACGGCGGCTGCGAAACGGCCGGTATCAAGCTGCACGGGGCCGTGGACACCCTGATCGCCGACAACCATATTTACCGCTGCGAGCACTGGGGTGGCATCTGGATCGATTGGATGGGCCAGGGCGTGCGTGTCACCGGAAACCTCCTTCACGACAACAGCCAGGACCTCATGTTCGAGGTCAACCTCGGGCCGCATGTCGTGGACAACAACCTGTTGCTTTCCAATACGCGCGTCACCGAAGCCAGTTCCGGCGGCGCGTATGCATACAACCTCTGGACCGACGCCATCACGATCTGGGCGGACATCGCGGGGCGCACCACGCCGTTCTTCAAGCCCCACAGCATCGACATTATCGACAACTCGGCCGTGGACCAGAATGACGACCATTTCTATAACAACCTTTTCGTCGGACCGAAGGGCCTCTCCGCCTACGATGAATTCAAGTTGCAAATCAAGGCGGCCGGGAATGTTTACCTAGAAGGCGGTCAACCCTCTGCGGGCGACACCGACGCCGTGGTGGCCAAGGCATTCAATCCCAATATCAAACTCACGAACCAAGACGGGCAGTGGTGGCTGGAGATGAAGGTCGATCCGGCCTGGATGACCGAGCCCAAGCGCCCGGTGGTGAACTCCGCGCTGCTCGGCAAGTCCAGCGTCTCCGGAGCGCCCTTCGCGAACCGCGATGGAACGCCTCTGTTGATCGACACCGATTACTTCGGCAACAAGCGCGGCGGCGACAAGCCCGCACCCGGGCCGTTCGCGTGGGACGGAAAATCCACCATCCGCACCAAGGTCTGGCCGAAAAACTAAGCCGCCTCCAAACCCAACCTCACCGAAACCCAGATGATCAAACGCACACTGGCCCTGCTTGCCCTCGGCATCGGATTACTTATCCCTGCCCACGCCGCGCGCGCCAAGCCGAACATCCTCTTTGTCATCACAGACGATCAGGGCTACGGCGACTGGAGCGTCAACGGACACCCGTTGCTCAAGACGCCGCATGCCGACAAACTGGCCGCCGAGAGCGTGCGCCTTGAGAATTTCTATGTGAGCGCCTCGTGCTCTCCCACACGCGCGGCCTTGCTCACCGGCATGCATGAATTCCGAAGCGGGATCACGCACACGCAATGGCCCCGGGTGAATCTCGCAAAGGAAGCCACCACCCTGCCGGAACTGCTCGCCCCTGCGGGATACCGCACGGGCTTCGTAGGTAAATGGCATCTTGGCAAACCCCCGTCCGAGCATGGTTTTGAGTGGTGCTCTTCCAACCAGGGCGGCCCCTTCGAGCACTTCGATCCCACCATGGTCCGCAACGGGAAGAAAACCAAGGAGACCGGCTATCGCGAGGATATCTATTTTAGCGACGCGATGAATTTCATCACGGAAACCAAGGATCAGCCGTGGTTCATGTATCTCTCCACCTATTCGCCCCACGATCCGCTCAAAGCGCCCGAGGAGTTCGTCGCTCCTTTTCGCGGGAAGGTCACCGAGGAACAAGCCCAGTATCTCGGCATGGTCGCCAACCTGGACTACAACATCGGCCGCATTATGGCGTTTCTGAAAGAGAAGAACCTCGATGAAAATACCATCGTCGTGCTCATGTCCGACAACGGCCAGACCTATGGCCTGGATGTCTACAACGCCAACATGCGCGGCTGCAAAGTTACGGTCTGGGAGGGCGGCTTGCGCAGCTTTTCCTACTGGCGCTGGACCAACCATTGGCCACCCCACCAGGTGGACAATCTCAGCGCGCACATTGATGTCCTCCCGACCCTCTGCGCGGTGGCAGGTGCCAAGATTCCTGAGGCCCTCCAACCGGAGATCGAAGGATTCAACCTGCTGCCGGTTCTCGAAGCCAAAGGCCCCGTCGCCTGGCACGACGACCGGTACCTTTACCACCATGTCGCACGCTGGCCGGGAGGCATGGCCGCCGACCACAAATATGCCATGGCTGGAGCGCGGCAGGGGAGCTACCTCCTCGTGCGCAGCCGTCCCTGCGACAACCCGAATTGCGAAGAAGCCAATGGCCAGCAATGCGAAACCCTCCGGAGCGTCGAGGCCGGAAGCAAAAGCGCGACTTACACTGCGGAAAATGCCCAATTCCACTGGGGCGTGACTCCTCCCGGACGCTGGGCCCTCTTCGAGGTAAAAAAAGACCCCGGCTGCATGAACGATCTCGCTTCCGCAGAACCCGAACGCGTGGCGGCGATGGGCGCGGCCTATGACAAATGGTGGGATGCCACCTACCCTGTGATGGTCAAGCGCGGCGGAGATGCCGAAATCGTCTGGAGCAAGGTTCAAACCGATTTGATTGCCAAGAAAAAGGCCGCCAAGGCCGCCAAACAGAACAAAGCCGAATAATCCACCAACCCTTACAGAAATTTTAAAAAACCAATCCGTATGATCAAACGCACCCTGCTCGGCCTGAGCCTCGCTCTGGCTATTCCCGCCCAAGCGGCACCCGCTCCGAACATCGTTCTCATGCTCGCCGACGACCTCGGATGGCAGGATGTGAAGTGCTACGATATTGATAAGCCATCTCCGATGGAGACTCCGAATATCGACTCGCTCGCCAAGTGCGGCGTTCTCTTTCGCCACGCGTATTCCCCCGCGCCCAGCTGCACGCCGAGCCGTTGCGCGATCATGAGCGGCAACCATCCGGCCCGCGCCCAGACCACCCATGTCTCTGGCGGCAGACCGCCCGGTGCAAACACCAACCAGAGGATGATCACGCCATGGTTCAGCGCCCGCATGCCGGCCAACGAGCAGACGATCGCCAGAGTCCTCCGCGAAAAAGGCTACGCCACCGGACACACTGGAAAGTGGCACATGGCCTCCACCCACTTTGGCTTCCCGGGCGCGTTGGACCAAGGCTTTGATTTCACATCATCTCAAGGAGGTGATGCGCGCGGAATCCAGCAGGGGATGCCGAACCGCCTTCAAAACTTTGCCACGGACAAGCCCGGCGATCCCTACCGTCTCGATGCCGAGGGCTTCCCCACCGATCCCGTCACCACCTCCGCGCTGAAGTTCATGGAGACTAACAAGGCCAAGCCGTTCTTCCTATACTACGCGACCTGGCTCGTCCACGTCCCCATCCAGTCGCGCAGCAAGCCGCTCCTCGACAAATACTGCAAAAAGCTCGGCGTCGACCCGGCCAATCCCAAAGAGTGGTCGCTCGAGGGACAGAAAAACCCCTACTACTGCGCGATGGTGGAAACGCTCGACCACTATGTCGGCCAGCTCGTCAAGTTCCTTGAAACCACCGAAGACCCGCGCAATCCCGGCCACAAACTCATCGACAACACCTACATCTTTTTCGCCTCCGACAACGGCGGCGCGGAAGGGGGCCGTGGACATGGGGAATTCTTCACCGACAACGCCCCGCTCGACCAAGGCAAAACCTCGCCGCGTGAGGGGGGTGTGCGCGTGCCGTTCCTCGTCGCGGGGCCGAACATTCCCGCTGGCAAGGAAAGCGATGTCATGGTCAACGGACTTGATTTTTATCCCACCATTCTTTCGCTGGCGGGAGTTAAGAAGCCGGATGGGAAAAACCTCGACGGCGCCAATCTCCAGCCTTTGCTCACCGGGGCGCTGGATGATTCCACGCTCGTGCTCAACCAACACGGTAAGCCGCGCACGGAGATGATTTGGCACTACCCGCACGGTAAGAACCAAAGCACGATCCGCGCGGGGGATTTCAAACTCATCCGCAACTACGACACCCAGAGCGGAAAAGTGCCGGAGCTCGAACTCTACCGCCTCGTTGACACCAAAGACGGCAAGTCGGGCCGCGTGGATATCGAGGAGGCAAAAAACCTCGCTGTGGAACAGCCCGACAAGGCCACCGCGATGAATGCCCGCCTCACCGAAATCCTCACCGAGATGAAGGCGAGCCTGCCCTACTGGAATCCTAACTGCAAACTCCCGATCCCCAACCATAAGAAAGTGCCCGCCGTCACGGGGCACACGGTGGACGGCCACACGGTCACGGCGACCTTCAAGGAAAACGGCGCCCGCGTCGTCCGCGCGGATTTGATCTACGCCATCAAGATCCCCGGAAAGCGCGGGGAAGAGAGCCAAGAGTGGTTCCGTGCGTTCGCCGAGATCGACAATGGTCAACTCAAGGGAACTCTCCCGCCGGAGGCGACCCACACCTACATCAACCTCATTGATGAAAATAATTTCATGGTGAACTATCCCCAAGCATCCGGCGCCAAAACGAAGGGTCGCGGAGACGATGCCGAGGGTGAAGGCGAAAACAATCAAGCCGACCAATCCGGCGGCGCGATTCCGCTCGGAGCGGCGGCCAAGCAAGCCTCGTAGGGCAGACGCCCCAGCCCCACCCTCACCGAAATTTAAAACACACTCCCTATGATTAAACGCACCCTGCTCGGCCTCAGCCTCGCTCTGGCCATTCCCGCCCACGCCGCACCTCCTCCAAACATCGTTCTCATGCTGGTCGACGACCTCGGCTGGCAGGATGTGAAATGCTACGACATCGACGCGCCGAGCCCGATGGAGACGCCGAATGTCGATGCGCTCGCCAAGCGCGGCATCCTTTTTCGCCATGGCTATTCCCCCGCGCCCAGCTGCACACCGAGCCGATGCGCGATCATGAGTGGCAACCACCCTGCCCGCGCCCAGACCACCCATGTCTCCGGCGGACGCCCGCCCGGGGCGAATAAAAACCAGCGAATGATCACGCCGTGGTTCAGCGGACGCATGCCGGCCAACGAGCAGACGATTGCCAGAACGCTCCGCGAAAACGGCTACGCCACCGGACACACCGGAAAGTGGCACATGTCCGCTTCCCATTCTGGCTTTCCGAGCGCGTTGGACCAAGGGTTTGATTATACATCATCTCTGGGTGGCGCTGCGCGCGGAATCCAGCAGGGGATGCCGAACCGCCTTCAAAACTTTGCCACGGACAAGCCCGGCGATCCCTACCGTCTCGATGCCGAGGGCTTCCCCACCGATCCTGTGACCGTTGCCGCGTTGAAGTTCATGGAGACCAACAAGGCCAAGCCTTTCTTCCTCTATTATGCGACCTGGCTCGTCCACACCCCCATCCAGTCCCGCAGCAAGGCGCTCCTCGACAAATACTGCCAAAAGCTTGGCGTCGACCCGGCCAATTCCAAAGAGTGGTCGCTCGAGGGCCAAAAGAACCCCTACTACTGTGCCATGGTGGAAACGCTCGACCACTATGTCGGCCAGCTCGTCACCTTTCTTGAAACCACCAACGACCCGCGCAATCCCGGCCACAAGCTGATCGACAACACCTATATTTTCTTCTCTTCCGACAACGGCGGTGCGGAAGGTGGCCGTGGGGAAGCCATCACTGACAACGCTCCGCTCGACAAAGGCAAAACCTCGCCGCGCGAGGGTGGTGTGCGGGTGCCGTTCCTCGTCGCCGGACCGAATATTCCCGCCGACAAGGAAAGCGATGTCGTGGTCAACGGCCTCGATTTTTATCCTACCATTCTTTCGCTGGCGGGAGTTAAGAAGCCCGTTGGCAAAAACCTCGACGGCGCCAATCTCCAGCCCTTACTCACCGGAGCGTTGGGTGACTCCTCGCTGGTGCTCAACCAACACGGCAAGCCGCGCGCGGATATGATTTGGCACTACCCGCACGGCAAGAACCAAAGCACGATCCGCGCGGGGGATTTCAAACTCATCCGCAACTACGATACCGATAGCGGAAAACCGCCGACTCTTGAACTCTACCGCCTCGTCGACACCAAAGGCGGCAAGTCGGCGCGTGTGGATATCGAGGAGGCGAAAAACCTCGCTGCGGAACAACCCGATAAGGCCGCGGCGATGAATGCCCGCCTCACCGAAATCCTCACCGAGATGAAGGCGAGCCTGCCCTACTGGAATCCCACCTGCAAAACCCCAGTCACCAACCATGAGAAAGTGCCCGCCGTCACCGGGCATACGGTGGATGGCCACACGGTCACGGCGACCTTCAAGGAAAATGGCGCCCGCGTCGTCCGAGCGGATTTGATCTACGCGATCAAGATCCCCGGAAAGCGCGGGGAAGAGAGTCAGGAGTGGTTCCGCGCGTTCGCCGAGATCGACAATGGTCAACTCAAGGGAACCCTCCCGCCGGATGCTACGCATTCCTTCATCAATCTCATCGATGAAAACAATTTCATGGTGAGCTATCCCCAAGCCGGAGGCGCGATTCCGCTCGGAGCGGCGGCCAAGTAATAATCGTCCCGACCATCACTTATTAATCACTCCATGAAAAAAATCGGTATTCTTTTTTCATCCCTGACGGTCCTCGCGCTTTCCTTGCCGGCCGTCCGGGCGGATGTGGTTCTGTCTTCGATTATTTCGAACGGCATGGTGCTCCAGCGCGGGGTGAAGGCTCCGGTCTGGGGTTGGGCCGATGCTGGCGAGGAGGTCACGGTCGAATTTGCCGGGCAGGTCAAAAAGGCCATGCCCGGCCCCGACCGCAAGTGGATGGTGGAACTCGATCCGCAGGAGGCGTCCGCCACGCCTCGGGGCATGTTGATTTCCGGGAAAAACAAGATTCTCCTCGAGAACATTCTGGTGGGTGAGGTCTGGATCGCTGCGGGCCAATCGAACATGGATTGGACATTCCACCAAATCGATCCGGCCGAGCGGGAGTTTGCGGAGAGCCAGAAGGAAAATTCCCTCGTCCGTGCCTTTCATGTCCACAGGAACCTCATGGCTGGAATCCCGATGGATGACACAGCGGGCGTTTGGAAAGATGCCGCGCAAATGGTCGCCGGACCGAACAGCGTCTCGGCGGTCGGCTTTTTCTTCGCGCTGGACCTGGCCAAGTCGCTGGGAATTCCTGTGGCGATTCTCGATGTGAACTGGGGCGGTCAAAAGATTGAATCATTCCTCGCTACAGAGGGGTATCAGGTTGCCGACTTGCCTTTCAAAGAACCCGATCGCCGGGTATCCAGAAGCGCTCAAGAAGCCGCCAAGCAGATCGCTTCGGGCATGGCATCGATCGAGGAAGCCTCTCAAGCCGCCCAAAAAGGCCTCAAGATGGCCTTCAATGCCCCCCGCAATCCCTATGGCGAAGCGGAAAATTTCATCTACAACGCCATGGTTGCCCCCCTTGCCCCCTACGCGGTTCAAGGCACGATCTGGTATCAAGGCGAATCCAATCGTGGTTCCGAAGACTACCTCAAGAAACTCCAAGCCCTCTCGGCGGGATGGTCGCAGGTTTTTCGTGTGAAGGACATCCCGCTCCTGATGGTGCAAATCGCCCCATACGACTTCTCGAAAGGCAAGGATCCCAGCGCGAGCCTCCTTGCGGATACGGTTTGGGCGGCTCAATACAAGGCGGCCGAAACGATCCCCGGAGTCGCAGTGGTTCCCATCCACGACACGAACATCGATATCAAGAATATCCATCCCAAGCTCAAGCGCACCGTGGGAGAGCGTCTCGCCGCCGCGGCCCTCAAAAACCAGTATCAAAAAGAGGGAGTGCTTGCATCCGCCCCACGCTTCCAATCCGCCTCCCGTGTGGGATCGCGGGTGGTCGTCTCCTTCAGCAGTATTTTGAACGGCTTGACCACCACCGATGGACAGGTGCCATCGTGGTTCGAGCTGTCGAGCGATGGCGTGTCCTTTGTCCCCGCACAGGCGGAACTCCAAGGCAACACCGTGCTTGTCTCCGCCGAGGCGATCCCCGAGCCGAAATTTGTCCGCATGGGCTGGCGCGATATCGCCATTCCGAACCTGAAGGACAAGGATGCCTGGCCGGCCTTCGCCTTCTCTTCCCAACCAGTGACGCGGTAATATCAAAGAGATAATTAAAACCATGAAAACAGCACGACTTACCCTCTGTATCGGCGCATCCAGTTTGTTTCTCGTCCAGACCACCCTGGCCGAGCAGCCTGCCATGTCCCAGACAGCAACCGCCCCGAACCCTATGATCGTCGCTCACCGGGGGGCTTCCGCACAGGCTCCAGAAAACACCCTGCCCGCATTCCAACTGGCGTGGAAGCAAGGTGCCGATGCCATCGAGACCGACCTCCAGTTGACCAAGGACGGGCACATCGTTTGTTTCCATGACAAGGACACGAAGCGCGTCAATGGCCAGCAACTCGCCATCGCCGACGCCACCTTGGAGGAGTTGCGCCAACTCGATGTGGGCAACATTCAGCCCCAAGACTCTGAGCGCGCCCTCCGCTCCTGGAACGGCGACCAATACAAGGGCGTCCAGATGCCGACCATCGCCGAGGTCTTCGCCACCGTGCCCGCGGGAAAGAAGATCTTCATCGAAATCAAATGCGGCCCGGAAATCATCGATCCCCTCCTGCGTGAACTCGCATCCAGCGGATTGACCCCCGATCAGGTCGTGGTCATTGGCTTCGATAGCGCGTTGCTCAAATCCCTCAAAGAGCGCGATCCGAAATGGCAGACCGCCTGGCTTTGCTCCTTCGAAAAAAGAGCCAACGGCAGGCCCCGTATCGACCCGGCAAAAATCCTAAAGACCTTAAAGGAGATGAAAGCCCACGCTCTCATGTCCGGGCGAGGGGATGTGGACAAGGGTCTGCTCGATCAAATCCGAGCCGCCGGCATGGAGCACTATGTCTGGACGATCAACGATCCCAAACTCGGCCCCACCTACAAGGCCCAAGGCGTGGACGCCATCATCACCGATCTGCCTGCAGAAATGCGCGCCGCTTTAAACTCATCTACCAACCCATGATTAAAAAAACCACCTCCATCGCACTGGCCATCGCTTCGGCCGCAACTCTGGCCACAGCGAAAGACTACAATGTCGGAGCCAACCACCCGCTGAAAACCATCTCGGCGGCGGCGGAACTCGCGCAGCCGGGTGATACCATCCTTGTCCACGAGGGGATCTACCGCGAGGAGGTCAACCCGCCGCGCGGCGGAACCTCCGACGCCCAGCGCATCGTCTACACGGCCGCGCCGGGCGCGAAGGTCGTCATCAAGGGCTCGGAACCCGTCAAGGGCTGGACCCGTGTCGAAAACGACACTTGGAAGGTCACGCTGCCGAACAGCTTCTTCGGTAACCTCAATCCCTACGCCGACCTGATCCGCGGGGATTGGTTCGGTGCCAAAGACCGCACCCACCACACCGGGGCGGTTTACATCGATGGGCACTGGCTCATGGAGGCCCCCAATAAAGACATGGTGCTCAAGCCGGCGGGAACGACATTGAAAAGCAAGGCCAAGCCCGGCGCCCTCCTCCTGAACCTCGCCTGGCTACAGCCTGGGGGAAATCCCGCTGGCAAGGTCCTGGCGACCTCCGCAACCAGACGCAATGGAGCCAAAAATATGCCCGGAGGCGAACTCGGGCAGGTTGTTGGCAAAATCAGAAACGGAAACTGGCTGGAGTTCGAGGGAGTCGATTGCGGAAGCGAAAGCTACGAACTCGCCTTCCACGTCGCCTCGCCGGGCTCCTCCCGACTCGAAATCCGGAAAGACAACATCGACGGCGAGGTTTTGGGCACTGCCATCATCCCGGCCACGGGCGGATGGGATCAGTGGAAAACCGTGAAAGTGAACATCGATGTGCTGACGGGCGTGAACAACTTCGCGGTGGTCTTTAAAAACGACGATACGGCGAACGCGGAAGAGGTCTTAAACTACAAGGGCCTGTATGAATCCTGCCTCTGGTTCGGCGAGGTGGATGACAAGAATACGACGATTTATTCCCAGTTCAAGGATATCGATCCGAACCAACGCGACACCGAGATCAATGTGCGGCGGACGGTTTTCTATCCGAGCAAACCGGGGCGCAATTTCATCACCGTGCGCGGGTTCACCATGATGCATGCCGCGACCAACTGGGCACCTCCCACAGCCGAGCAGTTCGGGTTGATCGGCACGCACTGGAGCAAGGGGTGGATCATTGAAAACAACACCATCAGCCACTCGAAATGCGTGGGGATCACTCTCGGCAAATACGGCGATGAATGGGACAACAAGGCCGCGACAGCTAACGCCTACAACGACACGATCGAGCGCGCGCTGAAGAATGGTTGGAACAAGAAGACCGTCGGCAGCCATGTGGTGCGGAAAAACACCGTGATGCACTGCGAGCAGGCCGGGATCGTGGGCAGCCTCGGCTGCATTTTCAGCACAGTGGAGGGCAACGAATTCCGCCACATCCACACCCACAAGATCTTCAGCGGAGCGGAAGTGGCCGCGATCAAATTCCACGCTCCGATCGATATGGTGATCAAAGACAACCTGGTTCGCCAATCTGGAGGCTATGGTCTGCTCTGGTTGGACTGGATGGCGCAGGGAACCAGGGTTTCCGGGAACCTGTTCTACAACAACCTCGATCCAAATGTTTTCATGGAGGTCAACCACGGCCCGTTTCTGTTGGATAACAACATTTTCCTCGGATCGAACATGAGGGATTGGTCCCAAGGCGGGGCGTATTGCTACAACATCCTGCCAGGCGCGATCACCGTGAAACCGCAGACACGGGAGACCCCCTACCACCGTCCGCACACCACCGAAGTGCTCGGACTCTCCAGCATCGCCGGCGGGGACGACCGGTATCTCAACAACCTGATGACGCAGCCGAACGCCTTCAACTCGATCGAAAAAACGATCAAGAACATGGTCGTGGAAGGCAATCAGCCGGTGCAATCCGCCAAAATCCTCGAGAAGGACGACGGGATTTACCTCTCGTTTGAATTGCCGGAAACGCAGCCCACACAGCCGGTGACCGCCGAACGCCTCGGCAAAACACTCGTCTCAAAGGCCGCCTTCGAGAATCCCGACGGCACGCCAATGACGATCGCCACCGATTACTTCGGCAAGCCCCGCGATCCTGCGAATCCCGGAGCCGGCCCCTTCGCCGGGCTGAAGCCAGGCAAGCATGAAATCAAGGTCTGGCCGAAAGAAACAAGGACACCCGCGAATGTCGCGGATGAGCCGAACTTCAAAAATTCGAAGTAAATTCACCTATGAAAATATTACCTATCTTAGCTCTCTTTCTAACATTTCATGCATTCGCGGGGGCCTCGCCGAGAGTCTATGAGATCTGGGAGACAGACCCCGCGCCGAACAACGGGAGTAACTGGGCGAGCACGAAATCCGATGCTAAGCCAAAATCCTACGACAAGGATTGGGAGCAGTGGTCCTACCCCATCGGCAATGGTTATGTCGGCGCCTCCATCTTTGGCCGCACGGACTCCGAGCGAATCCAGATCACCGACAAAACTCTTCATAACAAAGGAATCTACGGGGGTGGCGGGTTGACGAACTTTGCGGAGCTGTATCTCGATTTTAACCACAAAGCCGCCCAGGGCTACCGCCGTTCACTCAACCTCAACGAAGCCATCGCGCATGTCTCCTACAAGCAGGGCGGGGTCACTTACAAACGCGAGTATTTGGCCTCCTACCCGGACAATGTGGTCGTTGTGCGGCTCACCGCCGATCAAAAGGGCGCGCTCTCATTTGCCGTGCGAGCCGAGATCCCCTACCTCGATGCGAAAGATCGCACCGGCACGATCACGGTGGAGGGAAATCTGCTGACCCTCAAGGGAATGATTCCGCATTTCAACTGCAACTACGAGGGGCAGATCAAGGTGCTCAACGAAGGTGGGTCCGTGTCCGCCGACCCCGCCAATGCATCCATCAAGGTTGAGAAGGCCGATGCCGTCACTCTGCTGATCGCCACGGGAACGAACTACCGGCTCAATGCGGAGATGTTTCAAAATCCCGCCGAAAAAAAACTCGATCCTAACCAATTCCCGCACGACGGAGTTTCATCAAGGATCGATGCGGCGCAGTCCGCAGGCTACGCCGCGCTGAAGGAAAGACACCTCAAGGATTATCAGAACCTTTTCGGCCGCGTGTCTGTTAATCTCAACTCCACCCCCTCGACCGATCCGACCCACCTTCTCCTTGAGAAATATAAAAAGGGCGAGGCAAACACCTGGCTAGAGGAATTGATGTTCCAGTATGGCCGCTACCTGCTCATTGCCAGTTCGCGCGAAAAGAGCCTGCCCGCCAATTTGCAAGGAGCCTGGAGTGCTTATTACAACACGCCGTGGTCGGGCGGCTTCTGGCACAATATCAATGTCCAAATGAATTACTGGGGGGCGATGAGCACGAACCTCCCCGAGTGCTTCGAAGCCTACAACGCCTACTTCAAAGCCTACCTCCCAGTGGCGCAAAACCACGCCGCCGATTATGTGCGCAAACACAATAAGGAGAAACTGTCCGAGGACGGCGACAACGGTTGGATCATCGGAACCGGAGCAAATGCCTACTTCATTCCCGGTGCCTCGGGCGGGCATTCCGGACCGGGAACGGGTGGCTTCACCGCCAAGTTGCTGGTGGATTATTACCTGTTCACGCAAGACCAGAAGTTTCTCGAGGAAGTCGCGTATCCGGCGATGCTGTCCTTGAGCAAATTTTACTCCAAGGCGCTGGTGCCCCACGGTGAATTTCTTTTAGTGGAACCCTCCGCCTCTCCCGAGCAAAAAGCCACTCCCGAGCAGATTGAACAGGTCACGGGTCGTCCGGCCAAAGGGAAGTATTTCATCACCGCAGGCTGCACATTCGACCAAGGCTTCGTCTGGGAAACCTTTTCCGACACGCTCGCGCTGGCACGCATCCTAGGCAAAACAGATCCGTTCCTCGGCACGATCCGCGAGCAAATGGGCCGACTGGATCCGATCCAGGTCGGCGCGGATGGGCAAATCAAAGAATACCGCGAGGAGACGCACTACAGCGATATCGGAGATCCCAAGCACCGGCACATTTCCCATCTCTGCCCGCTCTATCCGGGGACACTGATTGACTCCGCTCACCCCGAGTGGATGCGGGCCGCGAGCAAGACACTCGATCTGCGCGGCAACAAGACAACGGGTTGGGCCTTGGCGCACCGGATGAACAGCCGCGCCCGCTTGGGGGAGGGGGACAAAGCCCATGAGGTCTATCAGCAATTCATTCGCGAACGCACCGTGCCGAATCTCTGGACTCTGCACCCACCGTTCCAGATCGATGGCAACCTGGGCACGATGGCCGGCGTCGCGGAGATGCTCCTGCAAAGCCATGAAGGGACGATCAAAATACTCCCCGCCCTGCCGAAGGCATGGAACACCGGTTCCTTCCAAGGCCTCGTGGCGCGTGGAAACTTTGTTGTCTCCTGTGATTGGAGCGAGGGAAAACCCACCACGGTTTCCATCCACTCCAAGAGCGGCGGAAAATGCCACCTTGCCAGCCCCGGCATTGGGGCGGCGACCATCAAGGATGGCAGTGGAAATCCCGTGAAGGCCACCAGCGAAGGAAACGGTCTGATCCAATTCGAGACCGCCGCAGGGAAGACTTACCTCATCGAACAATCATGAAAATATCCGCCGTCATATCGCTCGAACGCGCGATAGACGGCAGATGGAAATGATTAGAATGTCTCGTCGTTCCGTTGCTTCATGCCCTGAACAAAACGCAGCCACTCTTCAACCCAACGAGACATCAAAAATCGTGAAAGCATCCCTCATAAAATCACTCCTGCCCGTAACACTTCTCGCCTTCCTCGCGGTAGCCTCTCCGGCGCCAGCGCAGGACACTCCGATCCTCAAGCAGCTCGCCGCGCATAATGTCGTGTGGGATTCGCCCAGCCAGGACATGCACGGCTCGATGCCGATTGGCAATGGCGATCTCGCCGCGAATTTCTGGGTCGAGCCGAGTGGCGATCTGGTTTTCTACCTCTCCAAAAGCGATTCGTGGGATACCGATCAGGAACTCCTCAAGCTCGGCCGCGTGCGCATCCGGCTCGACAAGCCATTCGTGCGCGAAGGTCGCCCGTTCCGGCAGGAACTCGATCTGGCCCGGGGCTGCATCGTGGTGGAGTCGGGGGTGGGGGATGACAAAACCACGGTGGACTTTTGGATCGATGCCAACCGCCCGGTGGTGAATGTCGATATCAAGAGCGCCGAGGCGTTCACCGCACAGGTCACACTCGAGACATGGCGCGACGACACGATCCTGCCGCCGGAGGGCAACGCGATCCGGTGGTGTCATCGCAACACCACGAGCGTTTTTTCCGAGACCTTGAAAAACCAGCATCTGGGCCACGTGGTGGAAAAATTCCACGACCCGCTTTTGAACCTCACCTTCGGTGGACTGATCGCGGGGGAGGGCTTGGTCACGAAGGATGACAAGACGCTGACCACCGCCGCGCCCGTGAAATCCCTCGACATCCGCATCCACGCGCTCACCGCGCAAACGCCTGAGGCCGCCGCGTGGGTCTCGCAACTCGAGACCCTCCGCGTCGCCAACAACAAGGTCGCCTCCGCCAAAGCACGCCCGGCCCATGAGCAATGGTGGAAGGATTTTTGGATGCGCAGTTGGATTTTTCCAGAGGGCACTGAGGAAGCCAAGGCCGTGGGCCGCGCCTATGCCTTGCAGCGCTGGATCCAAGCGGGTGCCGGGCGCGGAGCCTATCCGATCAAGTTCAATGGCTCGCTCTTCACGGTGGATGGTATGGACTTCAATAAAAAGTCAGGCGAGTGGTCGGATACGGGCCCTGACTGGCGGAAGTGGGGTGGCTGCTATTGGTTTCAGAACACGCGGTTCCCGTATTGGGCCATGCTCTACTCCGGCGATTACGACCAGATGGAGCCGCTTTGGAAGATGTATCGCGAGGCCATGCCCGTGCTGAAGGAGCGCACGAAGACCTACTTCAATCACGACGGGATTTATTGTTCTGAAACCATGCACCCGTGGGGGCTGAACAGGCAGTCCGACTTCGGGAAAAACAACA
>CAIXKE010000092.1 GCA_903919975.1 Akkermansiaceae bacterium
TCCGGTTTTTGGCCGCTCCTTCTCAGGGCGACGGAAAATCACGCGTCCGGTTGGGGTTTCCACGCGATCGACATAGACCAAGTCGGCCGGTCCCATTTTCCCGCCCAGCGCAAATACCGACATCGCCCGCACGGCCTGTTTCATGGAAACCTCTTCGAATCCAACCGCCAGTCGGCGCAGGAGCTCGGCCTTTTGCAACGGGAAACCAAACGCACAAGCCGAGTCCACCACTCGCTTCAGGCCAGTCTGATCGGTCACCCTAACCGTGGCGGCGATCTTGGATTGTTCCAAAGCCGTCCGCAGCGGGATTTTTCCTTGATAGACCGGCGAGGAAACCTCCATTCCCCACTCGCCGAGAATCCCCTCGCGGCCGCCCACCATCACCGAGCGATTGTCCATCGGTTCATCCTCCACCAGCGTCGCCGGCGTCAGACCCGCCTCCAACGCGGCCGCGTAAATGAATGGGAAAAACGCTGTGCCCAGCGGGCGTTTTCCGGCCTCGATGAAATCATACGGCACCTGCGCGTAATCGCGGCCGCCCACATGGGCTAGCACTTCGCCGGATTCATGGTCCACCATCAAACACGCACCTTGCAGGTATTCCGCAGGATTCGGATCGGTTTTTCGGTAGTCCCGATATTTTTGGCGTCGATATCCAGGACGGATTTCCGCCTGCGCCAGACTTTCTAACAGAGATGTCTGCGCCGCCTCCTGGGCTTCCGCCAGAATCGTGGTATGCACCGTAAATCCGCCGGACGCCAAGGCATCTTCTCCCAGCGCTTTGCCGACGGCTTCGGCGACGCGTTCGTAAAGGTGGGTCGTGCCGCGCCGCAATGGCCGGGGATTCAACTTCAGGACCTCTGATGACAAGCGCATTGCCTCTTTGCTGGAAATGGCGTGGAGATCGACCATCCGCCCCAGCACCAGATTGCGTGAACCGCGGTTGCCTTCCGGGTTGTTGATGGGTGAAAGGTTGCTGGGATTCTTGATGCATCCGACGATGGCCGCGCTTTCAAGAGCCGTTAGATCGACCGGTTCCTTGCCGAAATAACCGAGTGATGCGGAGCGAATGCCATAATACCCGCTGCCGAAATAAATCCGATTCAAGTAAAACTCCAGAATCTCGCGCTTCTTGTAATGTTTTTCGATCCGGCGGGCCAGAAACGCCTCGACCATCTTGCGCTGGAGGCCGCTCTCATTGTACTTCCGTCGCTCGCCCTCCAGATCGTAGGCATTGCGCGCCAACTGCTGGGTGATCGTGCTCGCCCCTTGAGTCGTCTCACCGGCCTTCCAGTTCAGATAAGCCGCCCGCACCACGCCGATGTAGTCCACGCCGTCGTGGGTATCAAACCGTTGGTCCTCGCCGGCGCGCAGGGCGTCGATGAAAATTTTTGGCACCTCGGCGATAGGGATCACGCTGCGGTTTTGCACGAAGATCCGGCCGATCTCCTTGCCATTCCGATCCACAATCAGGCTTGGGATTTCTAGGTCGTTGATCCGCTTTAAATCGTAGGTTTCAGCCCGCGTGCGGTAGTCGCGAGTGAACTCATTGAAAAAACGCCAACCCACTACGGCTAAAGCCAGCACGCCAAACAACAGCAGCAAGATGGCAAACCAAAAGCCTTTGGTCTTGAAGAACCAAGGTTCGCGGGTCTTCTTGGTGTTGGTTTTTTGAAATTTCGCCATGCTTGAACCGGATCCATTGTCATCTTTGCCAGCGGCAAAGCGCGCACAGAGTTATCCCATTGCGCCGATCTCCGCAACTCCTTCGTTGGCACGGATTTTACGGGACCGCATCGCCAGCTACGGGCCGATGTCCTTTTCGGAATTCATGGCGTCGGCGCTCTATGATCCCGGCTTCGGCTATTACGCTCGCGGAGCCCGCCAGATCGGCCGCGGCGGCGACTTCTTTACCAGCGTGAGCGTGGGGCCGCTTTTTGGCGGGTTGCTGGCCCGACGGTTTTTGCGGGAATGGCAGACGCTGGGTTGTCCCGAGCGCTGGCGGATCATCGAATGCGGCGCTCATGACGGCACGCTCGCCGCCGATGTGCTTAACGCGCTCTCGCTCTTGGAGCCTCACGCGCTCAAGGGCTTGGATTATGTGATTCCCGAGCCCCTCGATACCCTTCAAAATATCCAGCGGGAAACCCTCCGCGATTTCCCAAAAACTGTCCGGTTTTTCCAAACTCCTGCCCAACTCGCCGACGACCCCTTGCCCGGCATCGCCTTCGGCAACGAAGTCCTCGACGCCCTGCCGTGCCACCTCGTCGAGTGGCGCGGTGACCGCTGGCTGGAATGCCGGGTCGGGATTGCCGCGGAGGATCGCTTGATCTGGAATCTTGGAGAAATCGACAACCCGCAGCTCATTTCAGCGCTGGCCCCGCTCGGGCGGCAGTTTCCGGAGGCATACCGCACGGAAATCCGCATCGGTTACCAAGCGTTTCTCGAACCACTCGTCCGGAGTCTCGATGCCGGTCGGATGCTGTGGATCGATTACGGGTTTGCCCGATCGGATTATTACCATCCGCAGCGCAGCTCCGGCACACTCCGCACGTTTTCCAAACACCGCGCAGGCGATGATCCATTGGAATTCCCCGGCGAGACCGATATCACCGCTCACGTCGATTTCACCGCAGTCGCCGAAGTGGCGGCTGAGCTCGGCGGGCAGGCGACTGAATTCCGCAACCAAGGTGCATGGCTGACCGAGATCGCCCGCGAATGGTTGCTCGAACAAGATGGTGCCCCGCAACCCTCGTTGCTGCGCCAATTTCAAACCCTCACCCACCCCGGTCATCTGGGTGGCAGTTTTCATGTGCTCGAACTCACCTGGAAACAACCCGCTAATATCCCCAACCCCGCGCACCTCGCCCACCACCTCTTCGGCGAAGCGTAGATGTGAAATTCCCGCCGCCCCAGCGGATTGCATCCTTGACACAAAGTAGCCTTTTGCTACCCTGCCTCCATGAGTCAACCCGTGAAGCTTTCCGACGCGCTGGTCCTTGATGCCCGCCTCACAGCAGCGACCGCGGAGCGCTCGATAGCCGGGCAAATTGAGTTTTGGGCGAAACTGGGGCGCGCCGTCGAACCGCTCCTCCAAGGCGTCCAAGCGATGGCCCTATCTCGCTCTGGTGCCGCAAGGCCGATCTCGGAATGTCTGAAATCCGCTGACTCACCTCAGGGCCGCGGGCGCGTTGCCGAGCACCTCAAGACCCTACCGTATCCCCATTACGAACCCTCAAAAACGCCGGGGCTGCTGATCCGTATCACGGCCGATGGCAAACGCAGCACCGGGCGCTTTGTGAATCGACAGTTTGAAGTCATCCAAGCTGCGAAACGATGAATTCCCCCCTCGACCAGCGACCGCTGATGGTCGCCGTGACCGGTCCCAACGGAGCGGGCAAGACCACGTTTTATCACTCCCATCTCAAGCCAGCTGGGCTGCGTTTTATCAATGCCGACGTCTTGGCGCTGGAGTTGGACATGGAGTCTTACGCCGCCGCACGGGTGGCGGGATCCCTGCGAAGTGCGCTGGTGGAACAAAGAGAGAGTTTTGTGTTCGAGACCGTCTTTTCCGATCCAGTCGGCGACAAACTGGCATTCTTTAAAGATGCGGTGGCCCGAGGATACACCGTGGTTCTATGCTTCATCGGCATCTCTGGGCCCGAGGTGTCGGAACAGCGCGTCGCGATGCGGGTCTCCCAAGGGGGGCACGATGTGCCATCGGAAAAACTCGTAACCCGTTACCCGCGGACTTTGGTCAACCTGCAAAGCGCCATTCGCGAACTGCCGCATGTTTGGATCTTCGACAACAACGATTTGCTCGAACCTTTCCGCAAGGTGGCGGTTTATGAACAAGGTCGCCAGATCTTCGAAGGGAAACCCGCTCCCAAGTGGTTGCGGTGCATCCTCAATCAGGATGCGGGAAGTGAAAAATAACACACTGCGATCACACCGCTGCTTTCCCGGCCTCTTTGGCAGCGCGCAGGAGTGAAATTCCATTCGCTCCCGCAGATTGCATCCTTGCGCCGTTCCCCACCCTTCGGTAATAGTCCCCCGCAGGCCGGGATGGCGGAATTGGTAGACGCGCTAGACTTAGGATCTAGTATCGTAAGATGTGCAGGTTCGAGTCCTGTTCCCGGCACTTTTGATTGGATGATCCATTTGACCTAAATCATTGATTCGAAGTGGCCTCCAGCGGAATTTGAACTTGGGGCAAGTAAGACATTACCACGCCAAGCAGAGCGAGATCGCTTGCCACGAGGGGAAGCACGGCGCAGCATTCAAGCATGAAATTGCATTTGAATTGGCCCTGTCGTTTTCCGCTGTCAACCATGGTGTGCTCGGCGGGAATTCTCGTAGGCGCGATGTGTGGATGCGGGGAGAAAAACGCGGCGGCGATTGGGGCGTCGGATCCCCTTCCTGTTGAATCCGCGACGACGGCGGCAGAGGCGACCGCTCCTTCCGAAGCTTGGATGAAAATGGAACCATTGGCACCGGGCGCGTGGACGGCCATTGAAGGCGCGGCGGACCTTGGGTGGGATGATGAGAGCGGCGTCATGCGGATCGGGATCGGCACGGAACTCAACGGGGTGCGCTGGACCGGGCCGATGCCGGTCACTCCGTATGCGGTGGAATTGGAAGCGCGGCGGATGAGCGGTAGCGACTTCTTTTGCGGCCTGACTTTTCCGGTCCGCACCGGAAACCAGAGCGTGTCCTTGATCGTGGGTGGCTGGGGAGGAGAACTTGTCGGCATTTCCTCAATCGATGGCATGGACGCTTCGGAAAACTCAACCGCATCGCAACAGAAGTTCGAGGAACAAAAGTGGTATCGAATCCGGGTGGAGGTGCGCGATGAGCACCTGCAGGCATGGATCGATGACAAGCAGGTGGTGGATGCGCATACGGAGGAACAAAAACTCTCACTGCGCTCCGGGCCGATCGAGGAATGCGCCCCCTTTGGCCTTGCCACTTGGCTGACCCATGCTGAATTGCGCGGTGTCAGGTGGCGCAAGCTCGCAGATTGAAATATGAAACTTCTCGCAATCATTCTTGGCGTCGCACTCCCGGGCATCGCTCTGGGGCAAGCGGCATCCAGTCCCCCGCACTCCAGTCTCCACCCACGAGCCGCCGCCGCCGCCGCGCGAGTCCGCCCCGCTCTCGAACGCGATCTTGAACAATCCGGACTGAAACTCGGCGCTCCGGTTTTCATCCGCGCCTTCAAAGAGGAACGACAAGTCGAACTCTTCCTGCTGAACCACCAAAACGGCAAATTCCAGCTTTTCCGCATTTATCCCATCGCCGCCGCTTCCGGCCAGCTCGGCCCGAAACTCTTGGAAGGCGATGGCCAAGTGCCCGAGGGGTTTTATTCGGTGGGACCTAAAGCTATGAAACCGGACAGTCGGTATCATCTGGCATTCAACCTGGGTTACCCGAACGCGTATGACCACGCACAAGGGCGGACGGGCGATTTGATCATGGTCCATGGCAACCAGGTATCGATCGGTTGCCTTGCAATGACGGACGCAAAAATCGAAGAGATTTACACCATCTGCAATGCCGCGCACGTGGGGGGGCAGGGATTTTTCCGGGCGCATGTGTTTCCCTTCCGCATGACTGCCGGACGCATGAAACAAGCGACCGGAGCGAAGTGGGAAGACTTCTGGAAGAATCTTCAGGAGGGCTATGACTGGTTTGAAACGCGGCGCGTTCCACCCGATGTCACCGTGCAAGGTGGCCGCTATCATTTTGGCGAAGGAAAGTAGCCAAGGACTTCAGTCCGCTGCCTTTAAGGATTCGAATTATCGGAGCGCGTGCATTCTGCGCGCTGCTGGATGACGGACATACTGTCCGGCGTGTCGCTTCGCGGAAGACGGGTGACAGAATGTCCCCCGTCCGACAGCCGACAGAATGTCGGCGCTCCGTAGGATGTTAGCGCTCCGTAGGATGTTGGCGCTCCGTAGGATGTCCGCTCGGTAGGATGTTGGCGCTCTCTGTGTCTGCATTTTGCATGTTTCCGGGGCATTGGGCTTCAGTCCGTTCTTCAATTCATTCGGAACGCAGGGGAACCGACGACTGTCTCTATTGCCTCTGCCCCCAAAATCCTTTCGACAATCCGGCGCATCCGGAAGATATCCGGCCACCGCGTTTCATGAAAATCACCACCACTCTCGCCTCCTGCCGCACGCCTGACGGTGCTCCGCTTGTGCTTCAGGAACACGACGGCCACTATTTTCTCAAGGTCGGCGGCTTGCAGTTGATGAGCACCACCGCCTCCTCATCCGAGCAACACATGGCGGAACTCGCCTGCGGCAGCATGCCGGCGAGGCCGCGCATCCTCATCGGCGGACTCGGCTTCGGATTCACGCTGCGGCGCGTTTTGGAACTCTGCCCGCCCGACGCCATCGTCGATGTCGCGGAACTCTTGCAGGAGGTGGTCGATTGGAACCGCGAGTTTCTAACATCCGTCAACGGCCTGCTCGTCGATGACCCCCGGGTGCGAATCCACACCCGCGATGTGGCCGAGTTGATCGACCGCGCCGGACAGAACCGCTACCACGCCATCTTGCTGGATGTGGACAACAGCCCGGACCCGCTGGTGCAGAAGGGAAACGCGCGGCTTTACAACCGCGGCGGCATCGAGCGCACCAAGGCCGCGCTGCATCCCGGCGGGCGCGTTGTTTTCTGGTCGGCGAATCCGGATCAGGACTTTGCCCGCTCATTGGAGAGGTGTTTTAAAAAAGTCGAATGCATCGGAGCCAAGGCCTATCCGAAAGCGAAACGCTTTACCCACACCTTGTTCGTCGCGGATCGGGATTGAGACCAATGCCTTTAAGGATTCGCTCCTTGTCGGAGCGCGTGCATTTTGCGCGCTGCTGGATGACGGACATACTGTCCGGCGAGTCGCTTCGCAAATGACGGGTGACAGAATGTCCCCCGTCCGGCAGCCGACAGAATGTCGGCGCTCCGTAGGATTTCTTGCGGAATGAATTCCTCGCTCCAGTTTGTCGTGCGGCGAGCGCCACATGCTCACAACCCCTTTAGAGCGCTTAGCACATCATTCGGCGAGAGCAATTCCGGCAGGATGACGGGGTCCTTGCCGGGGGCTAACAAGACATTCACCGGGATGGCGGTGCGGCCGAGTTTTTTGAGGGCGGCTTCGATTTCCGGATTGGGTTTGGTCTTGTCCGCCTTGAGGGCGACCACGCCTTTTTCCTTCATCAGTGCGATGACTTCCTGGGTGTAGGCGCGCTTTTTGTTCACTTGGCAGGTGGCGCACCACTGGGCGGTGAAGTCGATGTAAACGGGTTGGCCCTCGGCAAGCAATGCCTCTACCCGTTCCTGCGACCACGGTTCCCATGCGAGGGAGTTTGGTTGCGGCGGCTTCACGAGAAACAAGCCTCCGACAGCGAAAGCGAGGGATAGGGCAAGGGCAGTCGTGCGGGTTTTCCGGTTGCGATGGGGTAGGTTCCAGCGGCCGTGAATCCAGCATGCCACGGCGATCGCACTGAGCCCGAGGATCGGGCTCAGGAGGTTGTCGAGATCGATCAGGCCGGCATAAACCCACAGCAAGTAGCCGGCGGCGGCAAAGAGCAGGAACGACATCGATTGCTTGAAGCTCTCCATCCACGCGCCGGGACGCGGCAAGAAGTCGATGAGTTTAGGAAAAATGGATAGAATCAGATAAGGCAGCGCGAGGCCCGCGGCCATTGCGGCGAATGCCAGGAAGAACTGGGTGGCGGGCAATCCGAAAGCCGCGCCGATGGCGACGCCCAGAAAGGGGCCGGAACATGGGGTGGCGAGCACCGTGGCGAGCACCCCGGAGAAGAACGATCCGGCGAGGCCTTGTTTGGCCACCAATGAGCCGCCCACCGAAGTGGCGGACGTCCCCATTTCGAAAACTCCAAACATGTTGAGGGCGAGCACGAACATCAGGAGCATTAAAACCGCCACCACCCACGGGTTTTGCAGTTGATACCCCCAGCCGATTGTTTCGCGGGCCGCGAAGAGGATGCCGCTGAGAACGCCAAACGAAGCGAATACTCCAAGCGCGAAGATGACGCCGTGAAGCGCGATTTTTTTCCGGTCGGAGCCAGCTTGTTGGACGAACCCCATGATTTTCAGCCCGATCACCGGAAAGACGCATGGCATCAGGTTGAGGATCAAGCCGCCTAACAGCATGCCGCCGAGAATCGGCATGAATTTGGAAAATGACAGGGATTCAACCTGCTGACTGACCCCGGCAACCCTGGTTTCCGGAACGGCGATCGAGCGGGTGCCGATGAGGATTCCGGAGAGCGAGTTTCCTTGAAAAAGGTCGTTGTCGAGCGCGTCCTTGGTGGCGCGGGGCAGACGGAGCAGCCAGGCATCGCCGTCGCGAGTGATCGATCCGCCGGAGCTGACGGATTTGACGAATGGTTGGTCGGGAACAAAATCGGTGGGATCGTTTTCCAAGGGTCCGCTGGGTTTCGCGCGGAGTAGGATTTCGCCGCCATCGGATTGTGCGGAAAAGGTCCAGCCTGCGGGCTTGGCGGGTTGGCTGGCGCGGGCTTTGGCGAACAACTCGCTGGCGGCCGGGTCATTTTCCAATGTGGCGCCCACCGGCAGCGTCACGGTGAAGGATTTTTCTTCATTGATGCACGCGTCCTCGCAGATTTGCCAGCTGGCATTGGCGGTGAGGGTGAGGGTTTCCCCCGTTTCCAGAGTGGCGGGCGCGGTCACATCGATCAGAAAAACCGGGCGGCCCGAATACACAAAACTCTTGCCGAAAACCCCGTCTTTGACTGCGGGCACGGGCCATTGGATCGGCCCGGCGGAGAAGCCATCAGGCAGTTTCCATTCGATGGCGGGCGCTTGTTCCACGCCGCCGCTATTCTGATAGTAGCTATGCCAGCCAGCCGGGTGATCGAGCTTCAGGGCAAGGCTGAAAGTGGCACCGGCAGCGATGGTTTTGGCTTCGGAAACCAGCTCCGCTCTCGATGCGGGAGTGCTTGGAGCGCGCTCGAGTTGCGCCCACGCGGCCGGTGAAAAAACGAGCAACGAGGCGAGGGACAAAGAAGTGCGGAGCATGGGCGTTTTGGAAAGGCGACAATTCTTAGAGGAATGAACCGGCCAATTCATCCAAAAAAAACGGGGCCGCCGAATGATCGGGGCCCCGTGGGATGGTTGTGAGTGTTTTTGGATCAGCGGCCGCCGTATTGCTCTTGGTCGCGAGCGTTGCCGTAAAGGGCGCCAGTTCCTGCGCCGGCAGCTCCGCCAATCAAGGCACCTTCAAGGCCGCGGCCGGATTGATGGCCGATGATGCCGCCTGCGGCTGCTCCGATAAGCCCGCCAGTCGCTGCTCCACGTTGGGTGTTGGGGCCGGCGGGAGCCGCGCAATTTGAGAGGGCGAGAGCAAATACGGCGCAGGTGAGAGATAGGATGGTTGTTTTCATAGGGGTATGAGGTTGTTGAAGAGGTAACCCATTGAGGGCCGCAATCAAGGCTAATTCTTAGCGCGAGAATGCTTTGCAAGCGATGGCGATGCCGTCACACTGCCGAGGTTCTTCATTCTCATGTTCGGAATGACTCCTTCAATTTCCCCAGCGGATGGCCGCCGCGAAAGCGCCGACTCTGCGGTGCTCGTCATCAACAGCGGCAGCTCGTCTCTGAAATTCTCGTTGATCGATGGCAGCCGGGAAGCAGTTTTGGTGCAGGGTTTGGCCGAGGCGCTCGGTTCTGCGGATGCGGCCTTGCACGTCGCGCGGCCGGACCAAGCGAAGGAAACACGGGCGATTCCCGGAGCTCACCACTCGCAGGCGATGGCGGCGGTGCTTGAAGTGATCGAGGAGTTTCACGTCGCAGCGGTGGGGCACCGGGTGGTCCACGGCGGCGAGGCCTTTTCAGAGAGCGTCCTCATTGAGCGGGAAACGCTGGCCGCCATCCGAGCCTGCGTGCCTCTCGCTCCCCTCCACAATCCGGCGAATCTGGCAGGGATCGAGGCGGCGATGGAGCGCTTTCCCACGTTGCCGCACGTCGCGGTGTTTGACACGGCATTTCATCAAACCATGCCGCCACAGGCGTTTCACTATGCCCTGCCGCATGCGCTTTACGAAAACCACCGAGTGCGGCGCTATGGGTTTCATGGCACCAGCCACCGGTTCGTCTCCACCGAGGCGACGAGGTTGTTAGGCCGCGATCCTGCGAACCTGCAACTCATCACCGCCCACCTCGGCAATGGCTGCAGCGCCTGCGCAGTGAAAAATGGCCATAGCGTGGACACCACGATGGGCTTCACTCCGTTGGAAGGTTTGGTGATGGGGACCCGCAGCGGCGATATCGACCCGAACCTCCACGAGTTTCTCGCGAACACCTTGGGAAAATCGCTTGGGGAAATCACCGCCATGCTCAACCGTGAAAGCGGTTTGTTAGGCATATCGGGGCTCAGCAACGATATGCGCACACTCGCCGCCGCCGCTGAAACCGGCCACGTTCGCGCAGGCTTGGCCATCGATATTTTTTGCTACCGTTTGGCCAAGGGCTTGCTGGGGCTTGCGGCGGGTCTTGATCGGATCGATGCGTTGGTGTTCACCGGCGGCATCGGCGAGCACTCGGCGGCGGTGCGCGCAAAGACGCTTTCTCATCTGCAAATCCTTCATCCGGTGATCGATGCCGAGCACAACCGCATCCATGGCCGCGACAGCGACGGCCGCATTACCGCCTCAACAAGCGGCCTGCTCACGCTCGTCGTGCCCACCAATGAAGAACTGGTCATTGCCCGTGAAGCCATGCGGTTCCTCGCTCCATCCTTCACTTCACCGTCATCATGAACAAAATCGCGCCCTATACCTTGTTTCTCGCACCCAGTGGCAGTGGTGTAGGTCTAACGACACTTGCCTTGGGCTTGGTCCGCGCGCTGGACGTGCGGGGCGTCCGCGTCGCCTTTTGCAAACCGATCGGACAGACGATCAACCACGATCAAGGGCCCGAGCGCTCGACCCATTTCATCCGCGCCATCACCCAGCTCAATCCGGCCAATCCGATCCCGCAGGAAGAAGCCGCCCGCCTGATTTCCGCAGGTGAGGAAGAGCAATTGATGGAACGGGTGGTCGCATTGTTTCATGAGTCCTGTGCTGGAGCCGATGTGGTGGTGGTGGAGGGAATCGTGCATTCTCAGGATTGGCCGAGCGCGGCGAGCATCAATCCCGCACTGGCCCAAACGCTCAGTGCTCACGTGATTCTGGCGGGAAAACTCAAAGGTGACAGCCCGGAGGATTTCGCGGATTTCGAGTCGCGGATGGAACTCTCGATCCGCGAGTTCGGCGGCCTCAAAGATAGCAAGATTCTCGGTTGCCTCATCAATCACACCCCGGAATCCCTCGGCCAGCCGTTGGAGGAAATCCGCAGTGCGGTTTTGCAACGCTGCCCGTTGTTCGGCCGGACGAAGTTTCCGATCATCGGCACGATTCCCGAGCATTCCGAACTCTCCGCGCCGCGCACCGTCGACATCGCGCGCCATCTCAATGCCACCATCCTCCATGAGGGCGAAATGGCGACCCGCCGGGTGCGGGATTTCACCCTGCTTGCCCGCACCGTTCCTAATATGTTAGGGGCTTTCAAGCCGGGAAATATCCTAGTGGCTCCAGCCGATCGCGCCGACGTCTTTGTGGCGGCGGCGATGGCGGCGGTGAACAAGACCGCCTTCGCCGGGCTGGTGCTCACCGGTGACACCGAACTTCCATCGGGGATTCTCGATCTCTGCCGACCCGCACTTGAAACCGGCCTGCCGGTTCTCAAAGTTTCAACGAACAGCTGGCAGACCGCCAACCACCTTAGCCGCATGAGCACCGAGGTGCCCGCCGATGATATCCAACGCATCCGTGAATCGATGGATTTTGTGGCCTCGCACGTCGATGCTGTCTGGCTCGCGGAAAAATCTTCGGCGCCGGTGGAGGCGCGGATGTCTCCCGCGGCGTTTTGTTACAAAATTGTCGAACTCGCGAAACAAGCGCGCAAACGCATCGTGCTGCCGGAAGGCAGCGAACCACGCACCATCCGCGCCGCCGCACTGTGTGCCCGGCGCGGCATCGCCCGCTGCATTTTGTTAGGAAACCGCGAGGAAATCCTGCGCGTCGCCAAGGGAGTGGAAGTAGAACTTCCACCAGAAGTGGAGATCATTGATCCCGCGGATGTCCGGGCTAAATATATCGGGCCGCTGGTCGAGATGCGCCGCCATAAGGGACTCACGCATTTGGATGCGGCGGATTTCCTCGAGGACAACGTCTGGCTCGGCACCGTCATGCTCGCCCTCGGCGAGGTGGACGGCTTGGTTTCCGGCGCACTCCACACCTCGGCGAACACGATTCGGCCCGCCCTCCAAATCATCAAAACCAAGCCCGGCACCCGCGTCGTCTCCTCGATTTTCTTCATGTGCCTGCCCGACCAAGTCCTAGTCTATGGCGATTGCGCCGTGAACCCGGACCCGGATGCGGAAATGCTCGCCGACATCGCCATCCAAAGCGCGGACTCCGCCACCAAGCTGGGCATCCCGGCACGCGTCGCGATGATCAGTTACTCCACCGGCGAGTCCGGCCAAGGTGCCGATGTCGATAAGGTGCGCGAGGCGACGCGCATCGCGCATGCCAAGCGCCCGGACATTCTGCTAGATGGCCCCTTGCAATACGATGCCGCGGCCATCGCGGACGTCGCCGCGACCAAGGCTCCGGACAGCCCGCTCGCCGGGCGCGCCACGGTGTTTATTTTTCCAGACCTCAACACGGGAAACACGACTTACAAAGCCGTTCAGCGCAGCGCCAACGTCATCAGCATCGGCCCCGTGCTGCAAGGTCTCAATCGCCCGGTCAATGACTTGTCACGCGGCTCGCTGGTGGAGGACATCGTTTACACCATCGCCATCACCGCCGTGCAAGCGCGCGAGGATTGAGGTATTAATCCCAATACGTTTAAGGATATAGGTCGAAGCAGTGCATATGAAACAGCGAAGCACCTCAAGGAGCGGCGGAACGCGTCCGCCGATGCCCATGAGGAGCCAATGAAGTGAGCGAAGCGCTTCCCATTGTCACTTCATGGTCTGGGCGAACAGGTTTCGCCCCTCCTTGGCGAATCCTTAAAGGCATTAGAATGAATTCCGCGCTCCAGTTGAGGAGACTACTTCTTCGTTTCCGTGACGGCGATGATCGAGCCAAAGTTGTTACTCTGCTTGGTGATGTCTTCTCCCCATTTCATTTGGCTAATGTCTCCATCGAGAAACAGGGCATCCGCGCAGCCAAGATCGCTGAAAAGCCGGGCAAATTCCTGGAGTTCGGGAAACTTTGGCGAATTAAAATCACACATAACGAAGACCACGTCGCCGTCCTTCGTGACTCCAACGCCATTGCGGTGAAGTCTCGATAGGGAGTTCGCATTGAAACTTGGATGGATTTGGCCCGGCCGTAAAAGCAATGGCCCGGACTATACGGCATGCTCGACTTTCACATCCTTCAAGGGATACTCATCCGTCCGAATGACGGCCGCCCCCTTCGCCCCCACAAGGAAGACGCCATTCGGCATCAGGAAAAAATTCCCGTTGCCGTTATTCCGGTTCACTGGCCTGAGCATCTTGCCATCCTGAACCAGCAGCCCGCGCGGCACGCCTCCCGGCTCAAAGATCCCGCCGTTCATCAAGGTGTCCACCTTCACTTATTTACCTGCTAGGTAGTGCGCGACTTCGGGAAAGGTCCTGAGTTGTTTGTCGGCGGCGTCCTTCCAGATGATCCTCACGGAACTCGCCGGGGTGATGAGCACATGGTAAGTCACGCCATCGATAATCTTCTTCTCAGCGGCGGAGATCGCCCGGCAACAGAAGAAGGATGTTAGAACAAGGAGTGTGATTCGCGGAATCATTTTAGGTTCAAGGTTGCGGAGTGACAAGCCGCTGCCGCACCGCCTCGAGCGCGGCTTGGCTGACGGCGAGCTTGAAGTCATGGCGGTTGCGCGGGTGGTAGACTTTGAATGCGGTGGGTGGCGCACCTTTTGTGGCGAGGCCGATCCACGCCGTGCCGGCGGGCTTTTCCGGCGTCCCGCCATCCGGACCGGCGATGCCGGTGACGGCCACCGCAATGTCCGCGCCGCTGGAGAGCAAGGCCCCTGCGGCCATCTGGCAGGCGACCGTTTCGCTCACCGCGCCGTGGGTTTCGAGATCGGTTGGTGAGACTCTAAGGAGGGAAATTTTTGCGGCGTTCGCATAAGTCACAAAACCATGAGTGAAGACCGCACTCGCACCCGGAACATCGGTGATGCGGTTGGAAATGAGGCCACCGGTGCAGCTTTCCGCCGTGGCGAGTGTCATATGTTTTTCACTCAACCACCGGACGACCGTAGCTTCGAGCGATGCACCATCGTCGCTGATGAGGAAATTCCCGAAGCTCGCGAGTGCGATCGCACGCCCAGCCTCAAGCGCGGCGGCGGTGCCGATCAAGCGCAGATCGACTTCCCCGATGTGAGCGCAATAGCCGAATTCGAGGTTCGGAATTTCCGCGAGGGCGGCGTCGATGCCTTGATGGAAGTCGCTCTCGCCGATGCCGGTGAATTTAAGTTCCAGCACGGAGGGCGGAGTTTCCATGCCGGAGAGCGCGCGCAGGCGGGGAAACACCTCGGCGTGGGCCATTGGATAGAGTTCGCGTGGTGGGCCGGGCAGGAGAAAGACCGCACAGGATGAGCGACCATTCAGGCGTGGCGGAATATAAACTCCGGGCGCGGTGCCATTGGCATTCGGTAAGACATCCGCGCCCACAGGGATGAGCGCCTGTTTCAAGTTTGCCGGAGCCATCGGCCGACCACGCAAAGCGAAAAAACCCTCCAACGACCTGAGCGCCGCCTCATCCGTGATGAGCTCCAGCCCCAGAACCTCGGCAGTGATTTCACGCGTGAGATCATCGCTGGTCGGACCAAGGCCGCCGGTCACAATCAGGACATCGGCCCGGCTGATCGATTCCGTGATGGCTTCGCGGATTGCCTCACCATCGGGCACAGTCGTTTGGCGGGCAATGCGCAGGCCAAACAGGAACATCTCGCGCCCGAACCATGCGGCGTGGGTGTTTACGGTGTTGCCGAGCAAGAGTTCGGTGCCGGTGTTAAGGATCTCGATACGCATCTGTGGACACTCCCTCCGCCAGCGCCCTGACACAAGAACGGATAGGCGCAACGGCCACAAAAAAACGCCGCTCTGTTGGCACAGGGCGGCGCATGAAATATTGTATTTTGGGTAAGCTTACTCTTTCCCGGCGGGCTCGGCGTCCTGCTTCGCGCCTTTATCCGCAGCATTTTTCATGGCTTCTTCGATTTTCTCCCGGAATCCCTTGATCCCCGGAACCATTGGGCTATCCGGTGCGAATGCAATGGTGGCATCCACGGCTTTGAGCGACTCTTCGAACTTCGCTTGTTGCGCGTATATCACCGCGCGGGTCATCATGATTTGTTGGGTCTCTACGGCTTCAAATCCACCTTGCTTGATCGTGTCATCCACCAGCTTGAGGGCTCCATCCATGTCCTTTTTCCCGGCAAGCTCCTGGAGGCCTTTCTCTAAATCCTTCAGGCGCTTCTGGGTCGCGCCTTTCTTGCCGAATCCGGTTTCATCCTTGGGATCGGCGGCTTTGATTTGCTCGACGATATCGCCATAGAAATTCATCACCGTTTCCTCATCCAAGCTCATGGCTCCAAGCACTGCTAGTAGTGCCTTGGCCTTTTCCACGCCCTTGGCTTTTTCGGCAGAGGCAAGCGCCTCATCACGTTTGGCTTTGTTCTCACGGAGTTTGTTGAGATGTTCAACATAGCTTTCCGGCCCACCTTTTTGATAACCGGTTTTGGCATACGGGCGTCCTTCGGCATCGCACAGGAGGATGGTGGGGAAGCCCTTCACGCCATACCTGGTGCTAAGTCCCTGGTTCTGCTGCTGGCTTTCCTGGGAAAGCTTGGATTTGTCCTTCGGGAAATCGACTTCAACAAGGACGAACGTGTCTTTGACGCCGGTCTTGAAAGCATCGTGCTTGAAGACCTCGTCAACGAGCTTGATGCACCAACCGCACCAGTCGGAACCGGTAAAATCGACCAGCAGGTCTTTCTTGGATTCAGCGGCTTGCTTTTTCGCAGCGGCAAAATCCGAGGTCCAGCCTTCGCCACCAGCGAAGGCGGTGCCGTGAAGCGCCATAAGCGCGACACAAATTGTTGATGTGAATTTGATAAGTTTCATCGCGCAGGGAGCCTGATGCTCCAGCTATCATGCGTCGAGATGAATCAGAGGGATTTCACGACACGTAACCCAGCCACGGACCCAGCCATTTCTCGGCTTCTTCAAGACTCATGCCCTTGCGTTTGGCGTAGTCCTCGATCTGATCTTTCTGCAGTTCCGAGATCATGAAGTAATGGCTATCCGGATGCGAGAAATACAGCCCGCAAACCGCCGCGCCGGGATGCATGGCGCAGCTTTCGGTGAGAGTAACGCCAGTTGCCTCCGGCGCGTCCAGCAGATCGAAAAGGATCGGTTTTTCGGTGTGATCCGGCTGCGCGGGATATCCCGGAGCGGGACGAATGCCGCGGTAGTTCTCATGGATCAATTGCGCAGTGGTGAGCTCGGTTTCCGTCTCATATCCCCACTCGATGCGGGCGCGGTGATGCAGCAACTCCGCAAAGGCCTCGGCGAAGCGATCGGCGATGGCTTTGACCATGATCGAGCCGTAAGGATCGTGCTCTTTCTCAAGCTCCGCCGCGAATTCATCCGCGCCATGAATGCCAACCACGAAGCCGCCGATGTAGTCCTGAATTTCCCCTCCTGCCACCCAATCCGCGAGTGCGACATTGGGTTTTCCAGAGTCTTTCTTGATCTGCTGGCGCAGGGTGTGGAAACGGGTGCGCTCGCTGCTGCGGCTCTCATCGGTCCAGACGATGATGTCGTCGCCTTCGGCATTGGCCGGAAAGAAGCCATACATGCCACGCGCTTGAAATCGATCCTCGGCGATGATCCGGTCGATCCAGGTGAGCGCATCCAGATAGAGTTTGCCAGCCTCGGCGGCACCATCCGTGTTTTTGGTTTTGAGAATCTTCTTCTCGCGGTCCCACACGCCACGGAGTTCCCAAGCATGGAAGAAGGGCGTCCAGTCGATGTATTCCGCGAGCTCGCGGAGCGAAACAGTGGCGCGGGCGTCCCGCCCGCAGCCAATCTCTTTGTGATCGCCTTTCCATTCAGTGACGTGCCTCAAGATATAGGCTCTTTGATTGTGAAAATCATCAACGCCACGAATCAAATGATCATAACTTTCCTGCTGCCAGAATTTACCGGTTCTACCAAGAATACGGTTCGCTTCTTTAGCAGTGAAAGATTTCCAAGATTGTAGAATTCCAGACAAATCATGGTTACCAAGAGGCCGCACAATCGCATGAACGTGATTCGGCATCACGCACCAAGACAACAGATCATATCGCTCGCCATCGAAATGGCGCAAAGCGGAAGCCATCATCTCAGCGATCTCCGGGTTATTCAGCCAAGCGGGGCCATGGCCACATTCCAATGCCTTTTCCATGGTTTCATGATAGGATTCAGCGAGGCGATCCCGGGCACCTTTGGCGAGCGAATCATCGCCCTTGTCGAGAGCCTGAGCCTCGAGATCCGTCCACTGTTTTTTGAGCGCCAGATATTCGTGGATCGCTTTTTGTGGGATCGTGTCCACCAACCGAAAAGTGACCGCATAGGTCGCCTGGTCTTGGGTCCAGTGAGGGAGAGCCCGCTGTGATTTCTGGATCTCGCGGTTATTGGAAATGAAGGATGGCTTTTTGGCTGCGGGCGGGACGCCCGCGCCACTGATCGTTCTTGTTCCAAGAAACGAGGGAACCGGCGGCGCGTAGTTTTCCCAGTCGAACTGCGGGCCGGCGGCACGCGCTTGAGCGAGGGTGAGCGTTTCCTTTTTTGGGCCGCCGATGAAATTATCACGCAGCACCTTTTGCTTGGCACGGTTTTCTGTAGCGAAGGCTTCGCGCTGGTCTTTGGAAATCAGTGAGGTGGTGACGGGCACCGAGCGTGAGGCGTCGAGCACGTGAACCACCGGCCCGGAGTAATGCTCGGCGATCTTGATGGCGGTGTGCGCGGCCGAGGTGGTGGCCCCGCCGACGAGCAATGGCACTTTGAATCCGCGACGTTCCATTTCCTTGGCGACGTGTACCATCTCGTCCAGCGAGGGCGTGATCAACCCGGATAGACCGACAACATCCGCGCCGATCTCAATGGCTTTGGCGAGAATCTTGTCGCAGGAAACCATGACTCCCATGTCGGTGACTTCGAAGCCATTGCATGCAAGCACCACGCCGACGATGTTCTTGCCGATGTCATGGACATCGCCTTTGACGGTGGCGATGAGAAAGCGTCCGGCGGAGCGTCCGCGTTCGGCGAGGCGCAGCGCCTCATCATCGGTTAGATAAGGATCGTTCTCCTTGATCGCCGCAATGTCGCCAGCAAGAAACTCGGCTTTTTCCGCTTCCATGAACGGCGTGAGCCAGGCGACCGCCTTCTTCATCACACGGGCGGATTTCACCACTTGCGGGAGGAACATTTTCCCCGCGCCGAAAAGATCGCCGACGATGCCCATGCCATCCATCAGCGGGCCTTCGATGACCTTGAGTGGACGTCCGTATTTCGCGAGCGCGGCCTCGGTGTCCTCGTCGATGTATTTGTCGATGCCTCTCAGCAACGCGTGTTCGAGGCGTTTTTCCACGGATTCTTCGCGCCACGAGAGGTCTTCCTCGATTTTCTTGCCGCCATGGCCCTTGAAGCTTTCGGCGAGTTCGAGCAAGCGCTCGGTGGCGTCCGGGCGGCGGTTGAGCAACACGTCCTCGACGCATTCGAGCAAGTCTTTCGGAATCTCGTCATAAACTTCGAGCATCCCGGCATTGACGATGCCCATGTCCATACCGGCCTTGCCCGCATGATAGAGAAAGGCGGAGTGCATCGCCTCGCGCACCTTGTTGTTGCCGCGGAAGGAGAATGAAATGTTGGAAACGCCGCCGGATACTTTGGCTCCGGGGAGGTTCTCCTTGATCCAGCGGGTGGCGTTGATGAAATCGAGCGCGTAGTTGTTGTGCTCCTCGATGCCGGTGGCGACGGTTAGAATGTTCGGGTCGAAAATGATGTCATCCGGATTGAAGCCGACTTCATCGACAAGTATCCGGTAGGCGCGCTCGCAAATTCGGATTTTCTCCTCATAAGAAGCGGCTTGGCCGTTTTCATCGAAGGCCATCACGACCACCGCCGCACCGTAACGCATGATGTGCCGCGCCTGTTGTTTGAAATTCTCTTCGCCCTCCTTGAGCGAGATCGAGTTCACGATGCCTTTTCCCTGAAGGTATTTGAGCCCCTCCTCAAGGATTTCCCACTTCGAGGAATCCACCATGATCGGGACCTTCGCGACATCCGGCTCGCCTTGCAGGAGTTGCAGGAAACGACTCATCATCGCCTTGCCGTCGATGAGTCCGTCATCGAAACAGATATCAATGACATTGGCACCGTTGGCGACCTGCTGGCGAGCCACTTCCACAGCGGCTTCGAGGTCGCCGGCACGGACTAGCTTCGCAAATTGCGGCGAACCGGCCACGTTGGCGCGCTCGCCGATCATCAGGAAGCGCTTGTCGGAAGTGTGGTTGTAAGCCTCCGTGCCGGATAGGCGGAGTGCGTGGGGAATAGTTTTCATTTTAATCTTAACGAACCACCGGAATTCCCCGTGGTTTTTTGTTCGCTACGCCTTTGGCGATGGCGGCGATGTGTTCGGGAGTGTTGCCGCAGCAGCCGCCGGCCAGATTGAGCAAGCCGGCATCGGCGAACTCTGCCATGAATTTCTCCATGTGGTGGGGTTCGAGATCAAAGCCCGTGGGAGCCAGCGGGTTGGGCAGACCGGCATTCGGGTAGCAGGAAACGTGGGTGGTTGCGCAGGCGGAGAGTTCTTCCAAATGCGGACGCATCAGGTCCGGCCCGAGCGAGCAATTCAGGCCGATCGCGAGCGGATGGGTGTGGGCGAAGGCGTTCCAGAACGCCTCAACTTTCTGAGCGGAAATCATCGTTTCACCACCCAGTCCGACGGCGGCGGAGATGATGATGGGTAGGTGGATTTTTTGTTCGGCATAGACCTCCTGCACCGCGACGGCCGCGGCCTTGGCGTTGAGGGAATCAAAGATGGTCTCGATCATCAGGATGTCGCAACCGCCTTCAATGAGCGCGCGGACTTGGTGTTTGTAGGCTTCCAACACCTGATCGAATTTCACCACGCGGAAGCCGGGGTCGTTGGCATCCGGCGAGTTGGTTAGGGAAACGGTGAGCGGGCCGATCGCGCCAGCGACGTAGCGTTTGCGGCCGGTGTCCGAGCCGACGTTGTCCGCCCATTTTCGGCAGAGCCGTGAGGACTCGACGTTCATGTCCCAGGCGAGTTCGTTGAGGAAGGGATTCTCGATGATTTTCTGGAAGAACTCCGGATCCTTGCGGCCACCTTTTTCCCGTGGATCGTCTACGAAAAATTCGCTCTGGGCGATGTTGGTGGCGGAAAAGGTGTTGGTTTCACAGATGTCCGAGCCCGCCTCGTAGAAACGTTTGTGGATATCCCCGATCACATCCGGGCGCGTGAGGCTGAGGATGTCTCCGTTGTTGAGCAGGTCTTTCTCGCTGTCCGCAAACCGACTGCCGCGGGCGTCCGTCTCGCTCAGTCCGTAGCTGCGGATGGTGGTCCCCATCGCGCCATCAAGCACGAGAATGCGCTCGGCGAGGGCTTTTTGGAGTTCTGAAGTGGGATCGAGAAGCGGCATGGGTGGAAGTTTAAGCGGGTTTGTGCGGCAACTCAAGCTTCAAATCGTCATATCTGGATATGATGATGGGAGATTTTTCCGGGTGAGGAGCTTGTTCATGACCGACGCCATCACGGAGGCCTGCCGGAGATATCGCCTGCGCGAGCTGCTTGCGGTGCTCGAAGATTGAACTGGCGGCGCAATACAACACCATGATCATAAGAATGAAGAATGATTGCGCCTCGATTTCGCCATCGATATTTCATGACATACTCATAGTTCAGAAAATGGCACGAATCTGAAATAGAAGAAATTAGCCTAACGAATTACTAACAAAAATCACGCCCTGACTTTGTCACTTGAAGCATAGAGATGTTGGTCATTGAGCACGGCTGGCGCTCTCATCGTTTTAGCTGCGACGGCCTTCGCTATTTTTTGCGTGCTAACTTGCCGCGAGGAGCGTGAGTCACTTGCCATTGGCGAGGCATACGACAGTATTGGAAGTGACTATCTGCCGTTTATCGTCATTGCCATTGGTGCGCTGCTTGTTGCTGTTGGAGTGATGATTTTCTGGGTCATTTGTAAGCGTCACAAGACGCAGTCATGGCCACAAAGCTTAACCATACGTTGCGGCGAACCGGGAAGAGCGGGTTCGGTTCCGCTTCACCGTTCAGCTTTACTTTCCCGTCATCACTGAACTGGTATCGTTCGCTATCAGAATCCTGCCATGACACAGCCGACACGGAAAAATGATAACCATACATCAACTGCGCGAACGGTATGGTGAATGGGCGGTTGTGACGGACGCTTCATCCGGCATTGGCTTGATGTTCGTAAAAAAATTGGCCGCAGCGGGAATGAATCCTGTGATTGCCGCGAGGCGAATCGGTCTTCTGGACGATTTACGCGAGCGGCTGACAAGTGAGTATGGGGCGCAAGTGCGGTGTCTCCAGGTCGATCTTTCGCAAGATGATTTTCTGAAGCGCTGGATTGAAGTGTGTGGTGATATCGAGGTCGGGATGTTGATTAACAATGCGGGGAGCGGTGTGCCGGGGCTTTTTAGTCAGAGCGATATCGAGCTTGAGAAAGGTCTCATCCGGTTGAATTGCATCGCGCCGGTGGAAATTTCCCATCACTTTCTTCCGCGTATGTTGGCCCGTCGCAAGGGAGCGATCATCTTTTTTTCCTCTCTCATGGGCTTCCAGGGCGTGCCGTATATGGCGAACTACTCGGCAACGAAAGGGTATCTGCTGAATTTTGGGGAGTCACACCACCACGAATGCAAAGATGCGGGAGTTGATATTTTGGTCTTGGCGCAAGGTGCTAAGGAAACACCTGGAAAGTATCTCTATCCAGTCGATTACTCAAAACTGCCAATCACTTGGATGTCGGCCGAGGAGGTGGTCGATGCCGCGCTGAAGAGCATCAACAGGAAGGCCTTCGTGATCCCAGGCTTGCGCAACCATCTGACGGCATGTCTGAGCGGCGGTTTGTGGTCACGAGGTCTGGTTCAGGGAATCATGAAAAGAATGGCGCGCATCGCACTTCCTCTCAAAGAGGAGTGAATTGCGTTTTTTGAAGCGGCAACTCGGAGGTGGCGCGGACGAGTTCGGGAGATGATCTCGCGCTCACTCGCCAATACAATTTTCTAACATCATACATTCTGAAGTGCCGGGAGATGGGACGACCTGCCAAAGAAATGGGGTCATGCGATTTCACGGGCATCCCCCGAAATTCCAGCAGAGATCAGGATGCCTGAACCCACCCTAACCAATACCTCGCGAGTCGCGGCTTCCACGTCTGCGGCGGTCAGAAGATCGGAGACGATGACCACTCGCCGTGCTCCGGCGGCGAGGACTTGATCAAGATTGGCGCGCTTGATGCCGCCGATGCAGAAGGCGGGAATCCGGCTGCCGACATCGCGCTCCATCGCGGAAATATCCTCAAGGCCGATGCCGGGTCGGCCGGCTTTGGTGGGCGTAGGGAAAAGCGGGCCGAAGCCGATGTAATCAAAGCCCTCGGCGAGGGCGGCGCGGGCTTGCTCGAGCGAATGGGTCGAGCGGCCGATGAGTTTGCCGGGGCCCATGGTGGCGCGGGCGGCGGTAAGCGGACCGTCATCCTGGCCGATGTGGACGCCGTCCGCTCCGAGTTCGGCAGCGAGCGCGGGGTGGTCGTTGAGGATAAACGGAATCCCGGCTTCACGGCAGAGCGGGATAAGGGTTTCCGCGACGCTGCGGATGGTGGTGAGGTCTTTTCCTTTAGCACGCAGCTGGAGCAGATCCGCGCCACCGGCTAACAACGAGGCGGTCGTAGCGGCGGCGTTTTCCTCGGAGGTGTAGCCGAGGTCGAGGATGGCGTAGAGTTTAGGATTCCGGGTCATGTGCCGATGTTTGTGGGGACAAGAGTGTCCCCACTCCTTATGCTTTTCGCTCTTCGAGAAACCGCGCGACCCAGCCAATATCATATTTTCCGCTGATGAAATCCGGGTGGGAGATGATTTCGAGTTGGAAGGGGATGGTGGTCTTGATGCCACGGATGGTAAACTCACCGAGCGCGCGTTTCATGCGGGCGATGGCGATCTCACGGGTGGCGGCCGTGACGATGAGCTTGGCGATCATCGAATCGTAATGCGGCGGGACCGTGTAGCCGGAATAGACGTGGGTATCGACGCGCACGCCTTTGCCGCCGGGGGCATACCAGAGATCGATGGTGCCCGGGCTGGGGGCGAAGTTGTTGAAGGGATCTTCCGCATTGATGCGGCACTCGATGGCGTGGCCGCGTGGGGTGGCTTCCAGAACGTGGTGGGAGAGCGGCTCGCCGGCGGCGACGCGGATCTGCTCCTTGATGAGCTCGCAGCCCATCACTTCCTCGGTGACCGGGTGCTCGACCTGGATCCGGGTGTTCATTTCCATGAAGTAGAAATTTTCCGCAGCTTCATCGACGAGGTATTCGATAGTCCCGGCATTCTGATAGTTGATGTTGCGGATCAGATTGACCGATGCTTCACCCATGCGGGCGCGCAGCTCGGGGGTGAGCAGCGGCGACGGGCATTCTTCGATCACCTTCTGGTTGCGGCGCTGCATCGAGCAATCGCGCTCACCAAGATGGATGAAATTGCCGTGCGAATCACCGATGATCTGAAACTCAACATGGTGCGGGTTGATCACGAGTTTTTCGAGATAACAACTGCCATTGCCGAAGCAAACAATCGCTTCGCTCGAGGCGGCTTGGAATAGCGAAATGAATTCTTCTTCTTTGAAACAAGGGCGCATGCCGCGGCCACCACCGCCGGCGGTCGCCTTGATCATGACCGGGAAACCGATCTTTTTCGCCGCTTCAAACGCGGTTTCCGCATTCGGCATGATGTCGGTGCCGGGCGTGATCGGCACGCCGTTGGCGACTGCCGTGGCGCGGGCCGTCGCTTTATCGCCCATCTGGGAAATGACCTTGGCCGAGGGCCCGATGAAGGTGACGCCGGACGAGGCGCAAATTTCCGCGAAACGGGCGTTTTCCGAGAGGAAACCGTAGCCGGGATGGATCGCGTCCGCGCCGGTGATCTCGGCGGCGGCGATGATGCGATCCATCTTCAGGTAGGATTCCTTGCTCGATGCCGGGCCGATGCAGACCGCCTGATCGGCGAGTTGGACGTGCATCGAATCGATATCGGCTTCGGAATAGACCGCAACGGATTCCACATCAAGTTCGCGGCAGGCGCGGATGATACGGAGGGCGATTTCGCCGCGATTGGCGACTAGGACGCGCTTGAACATGGTGAAGAAGTTGAAAGTGATCAGTGAACCGTGATCAGAAAAGACTGATTACTTGATGCGGAAAAGGACATCGCCGTATTGGACGGCGTTTCCTTCTTCAGCGACGAGAGCGCAGATGGTGCCGGATTTTTCGGCTTTGATTTCATTCATGACCTTCATGGCCTCGATGATGCAAACGGTTTGGCCGACCGAGACGGTGGATCCGATTTCAACGAAATTCGGGGCGTCGGGCGCGGGTTTCAGATAAAAAGTGCCGACCATTGGCGAGGTGATTTCCGAGCCTTCGAGGGCGGGAGGCGCTGGATTGCCGGCCACCGGGGCGGCGACGGGTGCAGCAGCGGGTGCGGGTGCTGCCGGCATGCTGGCGAACAGGCCGCGGAGATCTTCGAGATCCGGACCTTTTTTCAGTTTGAGATGAAAATCGTTCTTCGAGAGATCGAAGAGCGTGAGGCCGTGCTCATTCATGAGTTCGACAATGCGACGGATTTCCTGGAGGTCCACGGTGCTGGCTAGGTTGGGAGTTGGTTGAAATGAGCCGCCCGGCGGGGCGCGCTTCATTCTCGAAAGCTAGTTGGCGGGGGGAAACACCGTCAAGCCGGAACGCGGATTGGGGTGATTTCCGCCCATTCTCGGCTCACGCATCCAGCTCCCGGCCGGATGGCAAGGTGGCGAAAACCATTTCGCACAAGCCGATAAACGCTTCTTCCACCAAGCTGGGATCCCGCTTCGGTGAATGGAAAACCCCCCATTCCCGCTCAATTGCAGGTTCCTTGATCTGAATGATTTTCAGGCCGCCATCGTCGGCCTCCCGTATCGCCACCCAGGGGGCCACGATGCCTACGCCGATTCCGAGCTTGGCCATCTCCTTAATTGCCTGCATGTCGCCCAGAATCATCGGCTTTTTCCCGCGGACACCCGCCTGCTCCAGCCATTCCTGAACCAGACGATGGGTCTCCGTCGCTTTTGCATAAATAATAAATTGTTGGTCTCCGAGCGTGGCAGCGACGGTGGATTCATCGAACGCCCAGGGGTGGAATGGAGAAACCACGAAGGACAGCGCATCTTGAAATAAGGGTCGGTAGCCCTCAGTGCCGCTGCCACGCGGTTTGAGCCCTACCACGAGATCCAAATCCCCGTCGGTCAGCCGCTCCAGAAGCAGGGTGGTGTCCCCTGCCTCGATCATCGCCTCACAGCGCGGAAAACATTCGCGGAACTCGCGCAGCACTGATGGGATCATGAAATGACACAGCGTGTGCGGCGCGCCGATCCGAATCCGCGTCTGACCCCAGCGCCGCAGGCCATCGAGATCCCTGCCCGCCTGTTCGATTTCTAACACAACACGGCGACAACGTTTGAGAAGCAATTCGCCCTCAGCCGTCACGACCACCCGCTTGCTGCTCCGATCCAGCAGCTTGCACGACAATTGTTCTTCAAGTGTTCGCAACGAGTGGCTTACCGCCGATTGGGTTACAAATAGCCGACGCGCCGCTAACGTGAAGCTGCCTTCCTCCGCCACTGCCACAAATGCGCGCAATTGTCTCAAGTCAGGTACCCAATCCATAATGAACCGCTTTCATCGAAAGCACGTGTTGAAAATAGCAGCGCTTATGCCAAAGTCGCGCAATTGGCATTCCACGCGCTTATGGAGCCACGATGAGTAAGTCCGCCGCCTCCAGAAACAACTCCCGTTTTCCCCTCCGCCTCGGCTACGTGCCCTTGAGCGACTGCGCGCCGATTGCTGTCGCCCGCGAAATGGGGCTCTTCGAACGCCACGGGCTGAATGTTTCATTGTCCCGCGAAATCGGTTGGGCCAGCGTGCGGGACAAAATTTATTATGGCGAGCTGGATGCCGCACAATCCATCGCCGGCATCGCACTGGAACTTGGTTTGGGCTTCAGCGAGTTGCGCCGTGAAGTGGCGGTCCCGTTGATCCTGAATTTGCATGGAAATGCCATCACCCTCTCAAGTTCGCTGAAACCCGCGGAAATCAAGCATGGCGAGGGTTTGAAGGATCATCTGAAATATGCATGGAAAAAGAATCGTCCATTCACACTCGCCGCCACCCATCGTTTTTCCTCACACCACATTCTTCTCGACACCTGGCTGCGGCGGCACGGACTCGTTGTTCCGGATGAGGTAGAGATTATTTTCCTGCCACCCCCGCTCATGCCACGCCACCTCAAGGCCGGGACCATCGATGGATTTTGCGTCGGCGAGCCATGGAACTCCGAGGCGATCCTTGATGGCACCGGTTGGTGTCCGGCCACTTCCAACGAGTTGTCACATGGTCACCCCGAAAAAGTTCTGTTAGTCGCGGAAGCCTTCATCAAAGAGCGCAAGGAGGAAACCATCGCATTGGTCGCCGCACTTCTGGACGCCTGCCGGATGTGCCAGGACCCGGGTTTCCGCAATGAGCTCGTCAGTATCTTGGAAATGAAAGCTTACACCGGAGCCTCCAAGGAGGTCCTTAAAAACAGCTTGGCGGGGGACTTCGACGGTGGTTCGGAGACATTTCACAGCGACTCCTTCCACGTTTTCCACGGTGAAACCGTGAACCGCCCGACCATCGAAAAGGCCTCATGGGTTCTCGCCGGCCTGCGGGCGATCGGGTCCCTGCCGGAGATCACTTGTGGTTCGATTTCCCGCATTTACCGCGAGGATATCTTCCACGCCGCCGTGAACCGCGCGCAGTCCGCATGAACCTAGAATCCGCAGTTGAAAGGTGCTTTCGGGCCTATTGACCACAGATTACTCAGATTTCACAGAGGTTTTTTGATTGAGTCTATCAAGTTAATGGCTCACCTGTTGGGTGAAACCCTAAAAATTCATAACTCTTTTAAAATCTGTGTATTCTGCGTAATCTGTGGTTCAAACTGCGGATTCCAGGATGAAAGGGCAAATTGGCTTTGTCGCCGCATCATGGTGGATTTCCATCGTAACATTTCCTTCACACCGGAACTTTTGTTATTATAATCTGATCCGTGTCAGATCTTTCCGATTCCTCATCTTCGAAGCGTTTTCTCGATATCGTGACTCGCCCGCTTGAGGCGAACGATGAACTGCGCCATCGCGCACAAAACGAGCTCGCGCATCTGATCGAAGCAAGCCCGCAGGCGACTGACGAAATGCTAGAGGATGCCGTCGCGAAACTGGAGTTAGTGGAGCGGAAGATCTGGCGGAAGTGGGGCCTGCCGCTGGTCGGCGCGGTTGCTTTGGTTTCATTGGCCGTTGTTGTCGGAACCACGGGCTATCGTTTCTTGCAGTTTCGGGGATGTATCGGCATGGTTTCCCTTGTTTATACAGGCGATGAGGGGCCGCCTCTCAATCCGCTCGCCAAAAAACTTTCGCCGGATGTTCGGTTGCTGATGTTCGGCCATGCGGATGCCGACAATGCCGCCGAAAAATGGCAGCCACTTTGGTAAAGCGATCGATCCAACCCGGCATTACTGCAAGCCTATGCCGAAGGCTGTCTTTCGACTCGAAAAGAACTCCCCTTGGATTTGCTGAAGCAAGCGGAGACGATTGATCCTGGAAACGCTTATCTCGCCACCTTGGCGGCGGGCCATCTAGCAGATTCATCCGTGGAGCGAAAATCCGGGGCATCGTTCACGTCCAAAAATCCTGAAGCGCCGAAGTGGATGATCAAAGATCAGGCGCGTTTCGATCAAGCCTACGAAGCACTCCGCAAAGCGGCGGAACTTCCCCGCTTCAACGATCACAACATCGCTCTCAATCAGCAAAGGTTCCGACATCTGCCGCCGGGCCGGGATTTTCTCGAGCGCATATCCCTGGTGGCCTACACGGCGGCGCTTCCCTCGCCGAAAATTGGAATACGCCATCTTGCCAACCTGCTTGCCGCGAAAGCTTCGACCTTTGACGCCCCCGCAGACATCGCGGAGTTTACGGAATGCGTGCAGTTGTGGCGCTGGCTGGTGGAACGCTCCGCGGAGACAAATTGGACCATGATCGATGGATTGATCACAAAGGCCATGATTCAAGCGCCACTCAAGAATTTCCGGGACGCCGCCGCCCGACTCGGACTCGAGGACGTTTCACGAAATTTCCGTCTGCTAGATGAAAAGTTGGTGGCGGAAAAAGAACAACGGAAAGCGAGAGGAAAAGAAGATCCAATATCACGGTGGATCGAAACCAAGAGTTCGTTCATGGCATGCCTGCAGATGCCGGTGGTGACAAGCCAAGTCAATTCGCCGCCGTGCTCACCGAGGATGATTTTAAGCCTGGCCGCCTAACCGACCACGCATTGCTCGGCCAAGCTCACGCCACGATCGCTGCTGTCTGCTTCGGTTTGCTGGCACTCGGCGCTCTGTTGTCCCGAGCGATGGTTCCGCATGCCACTCAACTCGTCGCCCGTCGTCTGGCGGATCTCATTTCACTATGCGATCGGATGCTGCTGTTTGTCGTCTGCATCTTCGGGCCGCTCGGGTTTTATTTTGCCTTGATTCAAATCCCCCATCTATCAGCCCGCGATTGGAGCATGCGGATCAGCGGTTTTATAGCGCCTGTAGGCCAACTTGCAGCGCTCACGGTGCTGATGATCAACTTGAGCATCGCGCTGGGCGCGTGGCTGACACGCAGCCGCCTGTCGATGCTGGAACCCGCGCGCCGCTCGTGGCGGCGGTTCTTGCCATGGGTCGGTGTTGCCAGCTCGATCCTGGTGATGCTGGTGTGCGGAATCTTCCCTGGCCCGTTGTTTCAACTCGGCGTCGTTCTCGCCATTTTCGCCACGTGTTGGCCGCTGGTTTTCTGGTTGCCGAAGATCTCCCGGAAATTCCGGAAGCAGAATCTGCACCGCGCCGTGCTGCATGAGGTTCTCGCCCCGCTGTGGATTGGCGCGGTGATCGTTTCCTGCTTGCTCTTCGCGCTTCACCGTTCCGATGAGTTCAAGTGGACGGAACGGGATCGATTGTTAGCCCCGGACCCCGAGGTGCGCGGCATGAGTCACATCGAGGGGGTGATGGCGAAGCAACTTGCGTCTGAAGTGCAAACCCTGATCAAGACGCTGCCGAAACCTTAATTCTGATCTTAAAAAGTAGTCTGGGACTTCAGTCCGATCTTTTGCGCGAAGAACGGACTGAAGTCCTGGACTACTTTTTTGCTTTCAGCGAAGGCCGAGTGGCGTGCCGAGGATCTCGCGGAGGATGATGGCGCGCCGGGTTTGTTTCGGATTTCTCAAGCTGCTTTTGAGGCTGGCTTCACCAAGCGCAAGCGGTTTGGCATGCGTTTGGGCGGCGGCCACGCGGACGCGGGTGGCTGAGGCTCCGCCGGTGGTGGTGGCTTTGGTCTCCTTGATTTTTCGCAGGCGATCCTGAAGCTCTTGCTGGCGCTTGAGCTGTGATTCCACTTCGGAAACATCGAACTGGGCCAATGGCGAAGGAGCATTGCGGAACAAGGGAGGTGGAGCGGGAAGCAGCGGGCGCTCCTGAGGCGCCCGCCACTCCTTGTTCGGTCCGAAGATGTCCTCACTTTCCGACATTTCCTCACGAGCCCGACGTTCCTCCGCTTCGGCGTTTTTGGTGTCGGCGCGGTGCTTCAGCCATGAGCCGAAAGCCAGCACGACGATGACGACGATTTGGAGGTGATCGAGAAGCCAGTTCATGGGGGTAAATGCTTAAATTTGGAGACTACTGTTCGCCCTTGGCGATGTTGCCGCGCATCAGGGTGTCGGACTTGATGTTTTCCATTTTATAATAATCCATCAGGCCGAGGTTGCCGCTGCGGAAGGCTTCGGCGATGGCGAGCGGGACTTGCGCTTCGGCTTCGACGACCTTGGCTTTCATTTCCGCGACGCGGGCGATCATTTCCTGTTCGAGTGCAACGGCGGCGGCGCGGCGGATTTCCGCTTGGGCTTGGGCCATGTTTTTATTCGCCTCGGCCTGCGCTTCCTGGAGCTGGGCACCGACGTTTTCGCCGACATCGACGTCGGCGATATCGATCGAAAGGATTTCAAATGCGGTGCCGACATCGAGACCGCGGTGCAGCACGACTTTGGAAATGCTATCCGGAGATTCGAGCACGGTTTTATAACTCTCCGCCGAGCCGATGGTGGTGACGATGCCTTCGCCGACGCGGGCGATGATGGTTTCTTCTTTGGCACCGCCGACGAAGCGGTCGAGATTGGTGCGGACGGTGACGCGGGCGCGGACTTTCACTTGGATGCCATCTTTGGCGACGCCGTCGATGGTGCTGCGGCCGGATGCGGGATTCGGGCAGTCGATGACTTTCGGATCAACGGAGGTTCTAACGGCCTCGACGACACTCTTGCCGGAGCCTTTGGTGGCGAGGTCGATGGCGCAGGCGCGATTCCAATCCAATGTGATCCCGGCTTTCTGGGCGGCGATGAGGGCTTGGATGGTGGGGATCACGTTTCCGCCGGCGAGGAAGTGGGCTTCGATGTCGTCAATGGCGATCTCGATGCCAGCTTTTTTCGCGGTGATGCGGGCATCGACCACCATGCCGTAGGGCACTTGGCGGAGGCGCATGGCGATGAGATCGGTGAAGCCGACGTAGGCTCCGGCGAGCCAAGCGCGGAGCCAGACGCTAAAGAAGGAGAGGACGATTCCGAAGAGCAGCAATCCGAGGATGGCGACGACAATTAGGACGATGGTGGGCAGGTTAATCATGGTGTTATTAGTTGGTTGGGATTTGAGATACGATGAGGCGGAAATTGTCGGCACCGGTGACTTCGAGCGGGGCTCCTGCGGAAACTTGGCCGTTTTGGCAGAAGGCTTCGTAGCGTTTGCCATCGATGAGGATGTAGCCGCTGGGCGAAAGCATGGTGAGGGCTTCGGCCGACTTGCCGATGAGTTCTTGGGCATCCGAGCCGAAAGCGGCGCTGACACCGGTGATTTCCTTGGTGAGGAAGGCGCGCTTGCCAATGGCGGTTTTCGGCAGGACGCGGAACTCGAGGTAAAATGCGGTAGTGGCGACGACTATTGCCGTGGCGACCGCCAGAATGCCGCCCCAAGTGCCGAATTCCACGAAGGCCATGACGCAACCGCCAAACATCATCAAGCCGCCGATCGCGCCAAGGATGCCGCCGGGCACGATCACCTCGACGAGGAGCAGCACGATTCCGAGTGCAAAGAGTAGTATGATCAAGGTCATGAGAGGGATTCCACAATGAGGCCGAATTCCGAGACGCCGGTCACCGTAATCGGCGTGCCAGCCTCAGCGAAGCCAATGGCGAGCTTTGCTTCATAGCGCCTACCGAAAATTTCCACTTGCCCGCTGGGGAAGAGTGCGGTGGCGGCGATGCCGGATTTTCCGATCAATTCGTTGCCGCGTGGAGCATTGGATGTGGTGGCGTTGAGTTCGCGGATGGGGCCGGGTTCGCCTGCGACGGAAGATTCCAAAACCATCTTTCCCCAGGGTCCGCCCTTGGGAAGTGCCTTGAGCATGGCGAGGAAAATCACGATGGCGATCACCACCCCGGCCATGACATTGGCGAGCGGGCGGAGCAAGACATCGCCGGAGAAGGAAATCGGTTCACCGGGCCAGAGATCAAGCATCGCCCACACCAGTGATCCTAACATTAGTGCGATTCCGGTGAGCGCTGGAACCATGGTGCCCGGGAAAAAGAAGATCTCGATGGCGACGACGGTGACCCCCAACAGGAAGAACAACAGAGGTTCGTGGCCGGAAAGCCCCGCCACGTTGTGGCCGAAGAAGACCACGGCTAACAACAGAATTCCCGTGATGCCGAAGATGCCGAAGCCCGGGGTCTTGAACTCGATAAACAGACAGAGCAGGCCGGCGGCCAGTAGCAAGGGTGTGAGTGCGGTGAGGTATTGCGCGAGTTCTTCCGACCAAGTCACTTCCAGCCGGACCGAGCTGTAATTCCCCTTACCATGGAGCTTATCTAACAATTCATCCATGTTTGCCGCGATGCCGGCACCGAGCAGTGGTTGCGCTGGATCGCCGTAAAGTTTGACCGCTTCCTGAGCGGTGAGGGAGAGCAATTCGCCTTTGGGCTTGATGATTTCGTCGCCAATTTTGAATTCGTAATCCATGTCGATCATCGCGGAGATGACTTGGCCGCGATAACCCTTGCCTTCGGAGATCGAGCGGACGCGGGCCTTGAGGTAACTGACGATTTTGCCGCGCATTGTTTCATCGATTTCACCGCCGGTGGCCATGACGGGTGCGGCCGCGCCGATGATGCCGCCGGGTTCGAAATAGATTTCATCGGTGCCAGCGGAGATGAGTGCGCCGGCGGAAATCGCCTCACGGTTGATGTAGGTGACGGTTTTGCCCGGGAATTTTTCGAGTGCCTTGAGCATCTCGAAGGTGACGTCGAGCGCGCCGCCGGGGGTTTCCATGTCGAGCACGATGGTGTCCACCTTTTGTTCGATGGCTTCCTTGAGGCCACGGCGGAGGACGTAGAGCACGGGCTTGGCGATCTCCGAACGGATCGGAATGATCACCACTTTGGCGGGAGTTTTTTTCTCCACGGCGGTTTCCGCGGCATGCGACGGCCCGGCGAACAGAAGCGCCAGCGCTGCCGCCAAAATGCCGGATAGAAAACGAGTCACGGTTTGGATTATGCCAGACGGATGCGGACAAGCAAGCTTCCGGTCGTTGGAAGATCCCTGGAATTTTCCAATGTCTGGAGCTGCTGATCAAATCGCAAAATAGAATACATGCGGTCAGCCGCAAAGAGGCGAAAAAAGCCTCAAAAAATTAACCCCTCCAGTTTTTGCGATTTTTTGCGACTTTTGGCGGCAAATCATTCTGTAAGGTAGGCTTAGGACTTATCGCCCACAGCTATCGTTAGTAGAACATCGTGCGGATGATTTCCGGATTGAGGTTGAAATCTTACGGGTTTCCTGGATGCTCGTGCCCATGATCCATTTGGACGCAAACGGGAGCACGGCGCTGCTCCCCGAGGTGCTGGAGGCGATGTTGCCATGGCTGCGCAACGGCCATGCCAATCCTTCGGGGGCCTATGCGGGTTCCCGTCAAGCGCGCCAGGCAATCGATGACGCCCGCAGCCAAGTGGCGGAGTGGATCGGCGCGGAGGCGGATGAGATTCTCTTCACGGGCGGCGGCACGGAGAGCGTGAATACGGCCTTGCACTCGATGGATCGCCTGGTTGGCGACGGGGCGACGGTGGTTTCCGCGATCGAGCACTCAGCGGTGCTGCGTTCTGCGGAAGATCTCCAGCGCCCGGTAAAATATGCCGGTGTGCATTCCGATGGTCGGCTGGATTTGGATAAATTTGCGGCCTTGCTGCCAGGTGCGGCGATGATCTCGGTGATGGCGGCCAACAATGAAACCGGCGTCCTCCAACCGGTGCGCGAGGTCGCCAACATGGCTCGCGAGCGCGGGATCGCGGTGCATTCGGACGCCATTCAGGCGGCCGGCAAGACCGACTTGCAAGTGCGCCAGCTCGGTGTGGATTTCCTCTCGCTCTCCGCGCACAAATTCCACGGACCCAAGGGCGTAGGCGCGCTCTATATGCGCCGCGGCATCCGGTTTTTTCCGTTTCTCAAAGGCGGCACCCAGGAAAACGGCCGCCGGGCAGGCACTGAAAACGTCGCGGGAATCGTCGGCATGGGTGCGGCGGCGATGGCGATGAAGCGGATTGCCAGCGATCACACCGGGTTGCATCTGATGCGGGATACGTTTGAAAGCAAGTTGCTCGCCGAGCTCCCGGGGGTGGCCATCAACGGCGATCCCGTCCATCGTTTGCCCAATACCAGCCACCTCGCCTTCGAAGGTTGTGAAGCGGTGGATTTGATCAAATTGTTAGACGAGGCCGGCATCGAGTGCTCCGCTGGCTCGGCATGCATGGCCGGAAAAATCCGGCCGTCGCACGTTCAGCTCGCGATGGGCTTGGATGGCGCGCGCGGCCGCAGCAGCCTGCGTTTCAGCTTCTCGATTCTCAACCAAGCCGCCGAGGCATGGCAGGCGGCGGAATTAGTAAAACAAGCCGTCACACGCCTGCGCCAAGCGCAAGTGCACGGCACCGACATGGGAATCGTGCGGGCGTCGTGCGGGTTGACGTTTTCGTGAGCGGCGTATAGGGCCGACTCATCAAAAAAGTTTTTAACGAAACGCGGAGAATCAAAGGTCGCAGAGATAAGCGCTGAGATTTTAGGCTTTGGAGCCAAGTCAGCGTAAGAATCAATCCGAGTCCCATAACATTGCATTCATTCTTCTCTGCGAAGCCCTCCGTGATCTCTGCCACTTCGCGTTTCGATCTTGTCCAATAAAGGCAATTTTCGCGCGCAGGCTTTGGAGGCAGCGTCTGTTCACTTGACCCACTGGGCATCTTGCGCCAGTTTCCGCGGCATATGAAGCTTTTGAATTCGCCCATCTTCCGGCTGGCGGCTTTGCTCACTGGAGTATTTGCCATGAATGCCTGTGGTCCGAGCGGCCCTCGGCCGTCCGGCTATATGGCCGGTGTGGGCGGGCCGATCCATCAGCAGGTTTCCAATGGTCCCCACCATCCGCCGCCCGCGATCCCCGATGATATTTCGTATTGGGATGGCGACGGCGTCAGCGGCAGTCCGCTGGTCAAAATCAACAGCAAGGAGCAAAAAGCCTTCTTTTATAAAAGCGGCGTGCTCGTCGGCGTGTCGAAGATTTCCAGCGGTAACGAAGATCACGCCACGCCGCCAGGACGCTACAAAATCATCCAAAAGAACAAGGACCACAAATCCTCGATTTATGGGGTTTTCAAGGACAAGGCGACGGGCCAGATGCTCAACGACAACGTCGATATCCGCGTCGATAAGATCCCTTCCGGAGCCGTCTATTATGCCGCGCCGATGCCGAATTTCATGCGTTTCACGGGTGGCATCGGCATGCACACCGGCTATCTGCCTGGCTACGCGGCGTCTCATGGCTGCATCCGCATGCCGCACCAAATGTCCGAGAAGTTTTTTGAAAACGTCGAACTCGGAACCCCGGTGATCGTCGAGTGAGCGATGGCTTTCCATCGCTTCCGGATGCGGAGTTCACGCTCGAAATCAGCCCCGGCGCGGTTGCGGAGTGGGTTCACCTGCCTGCCGACCAACGGCCACGCTTGATCGATTGCCGCGAGCGCGACGAATTGACGATTTGCCGGATCGGCGGCTATGAATGGTTTCCGCTGGGGACCTTCCCGGAAGTTTTGGACCGGCTCACGGCGGACACCCAGCGCGGAGTGGTGGTCTATTGCCACCATGGCATGCGTTCCCTGCGGGCCGCCGCATTTCTGCGGGCGCATGGAGTGGAAAACGCCTTCTCGATGAGCGGCGGAATCGATGCTTGGTCGGCGTTTGTCGATGCAGAGGTGCCGCGTTATTGAGGATTCTTGGGTTGATGCTCAGCCTGCGTTCCTGAAACCCCCTTGCCCAGCGTCAGCGCGGCACGCATCCGTTGTTCAATCGTCATTCCCTCCACGCTGCCGAATCTCTGCACGCAAGGCCGCATCAGCGCATGCACTGCGGCGGGCCCGCGGATGGTTCTGGACTTGCTCTCGCTTCATTTCTCTAGTGACATCCAACAAAATACAGACGGTCCGTCAAAAGGCAATTCAGGCCGCGTGCAAGTCTGCAAGGAGGGGCGATTTGCCCGGAGATGTCCGCTGCGCTCCCGTTCTGAATCGCCCTGACCATGAAGTGACAATGGAAAGCGCTTCGTTCATTTCATTAGCTTTTCATGGGCATTGGCGGACACGTTCCGCCACATCCTTGAGGAGATGCACTGTCTCATATGCGTCGCTTGGGCCGAATCCTTAAAGGCATTGGGCTTCGGTCGGCGAGAGCGATGGCCAAGGGTCACAGCCTCTTGCAAGAGGGCCTAGTCAATATCTAGATTGGTTGCCGCGCACAATTGTTCACACGACACATTGTGCCTGTTAAATACGTATTTATTCTTCGCAACGGTCCGCAACGGCCTAGCAAACCTCGCTTCTGTGGCGGAAAGCCAGCAACATTTTGAGCTTTCCGTAGCTGATTCTGCCGTCGAGTTTCTCATGGATAGGCGCGAGCGCGAGTCCTTCATAGCCGACGAACGCGGCTTGCATTTCCTCTTCCTCGGCGAGTGTGTAGAAGGTGCGGGGTTCGAGTTTTTCGCCGCCTTCGATGGCGCGGGCGATGTGGCTCTCGATGGTGCTGATGCTGAGACCGCGCTCTTTGGCAATGCCCTCGATCGAGATGCCGGCGCGGAAGCGTTCGAGAGTCGCCAAGGCGGTCCCGTTGAGGGCACCTTCCGCCTGCATTTTGCGGGCGGGCGCGGCGGCGGCTTTGAGCGGGGTGAACGCCTGGCGGGGATGCTCGGTGATCCACTTGGCGATGGCATCCATGATTGGCGCACCGAATTCGGCGAGTTTCTTTTCTCCCACGCCGGGGGTGTTCAGCAGGGCGTCCGGCTGGGTCGGGTAATCGCGGGCCATGTGGCGGAGGGACACATCCGAAAACACAACGTAGGCCGGCACATCGCGGGCATCGGCGATGTCCTTGCGCACGGCGCGAAGAACCGCGAAGAGTCCTTCGTCGCATGGAATGTCTCCGGCTTTCGCCACGGCAGTGGCGCTGGCGGAATCCGCGCGGGCCGCGGCGGGTGGGCGCGTGAGGGTGAAACTGCGGCCGTCTTTGAGTGCGTTGAGTCCGTCGTTGGTGAGAGCGATGGTTGAAAATCCATCCTGCGATTGGCAGAGCAGGCCTGATTTCAGGAGTTGTCGGCCGAGTGCGACCCAATCGGCGCGCGGGGTTTCGCGGCCGATGCCGTAGGTGCTGAGGGTTTCATGGTTCCAACGGCGGATTTTCTCGGTGTTTCCACCCGCGATGACGTCGGCCATGTGTTGCAAGCCGGTGGTGAACCCGCTGTGTTGGCGAATCCGAAATGCACAACTGAGGAGCTTCCGGCATTCGAGCGTGGCATCGTAAGTCTCACGCGGCGTCAGGCAGGAATCGCAGCCGCCGCAATTGTCGTGCGGCCAGCTCTCGCCGAAATATTCGAGCAGATGCGAGCGTCGGCAGCCATCGTCCTCGGCGTAGCCGGTCATCTGGTCGAGTTGCGCTTGGGCGACTGCGCGGGCCTGTTCGTCGCTGATTTCATCGAGGAAACGCAGTTGTTTCACCACATCGCCGCGGGAATAAAGCAGCAGGCAATCCGCCGGCAGGCCATCGCGCCCGGCGCGCCCGGTTTCCTGATAGTAGCCCTCGACGTTTTTCGGCAAATCCGCGTGGATGACCCAGCGCACGTTCGGTTTATTGATGCCCATGCCGAAGGCGACGGTGGCGCAGACGACGCGGGCCTCATCGCGCAGAAACGCATCCTGATTGCTCGAGCGTTCGGCGGCTTCCATTCCGGCGTGATAGGCGAGCGCGGAAATTCCCTCCGCACGGAGGGCGGCGGCAAGCGCCTCGGTGGATTTGCGCGATTGGCAATAAACGATGCCGGAATCCAGCGGGCGGGCGGTGGCGAATTCCCACACTTGACGAATCGCCTTTTCCTTCGGGATCACGCGGTAGCTGAGATTCGGTCGATTGAAACTGGAGATGAAAACCTGGGGATCTGCGAGCCGGAGTTGTGCGATGATGTCTTCGCGCACGCGCGGCGTGGCGGTGGCGGTGAGCGCTAGAAATGGCGTGCCGGGAAAGCGCTCGCGGAGGCTTGCGAGTTGGCGGTATTCCGGGCGGAAATCGTGACCCCACTCGCTGATGCAGTGAGCCTCATCCACGGCGATCGCCCGGACATTCCAACCAGCGAGTTTGCGGGGGAAATCTCCGGCGAGCAGGCGTTCCGGCGCGACGTAGAGAAGTTGGTATTCCCCTTGGTCGAGGCCCGTCTGGCGCGCGCGCATTTCGGCGGGGTCGAGCGTGGAATTCAGATACGTCGCTGCGACGCCAGCCGCCTCCAGTTGATCGACTTGGTCTTTCATCAGCGCGATCAACGGAGAAACCACCACCGTCAGCCCATCGCGCACCAAGGCAGGCAGTTGGTAACAAAGACTCTTGCCGGCCCCGGTGGGGAGAATGGCCACGGTGTCGAGTCCGGCCAAGCTGGCGGCCATGATTTCCTGCTGAAGCGGGCGGAAATCATCGTAACCGAAGATTTGTTTGAGGAGCGCAGTCAGCCGTTCGGCCGAGTTGGGCGGAGCAAGAGTGGTCATGATGAGGGACGGTGGGATGCGATGCGGAAAAGGGAGTAACAGGATTCAGAAAGCAGGTCAAATGAACAGTTTTGGTATTTTGTGAGAGTCGGTGAAGGGTAAAACAATAAGGAGCGGCGGAACATGTCCGCCGATGTCCATGAAAAGGCCAATGAGATGAGCGATGCCTTTCGATTGTCACTTCATGGTCAGGGCGAACACGTTTCGCCCCTCCGGAGCGGAGAACACCCGACTTCGCTCTGCGAGCTAAGACGGGCAAGTTGTTGCACCCCTTCGTGAAAAATCCAGATCAGTCAGGATCAGGATTGGACGAACGGGGTCTGATGTTTCAAGCTCCGCCATGGCGAAGGTGCTGGTGGGACTCTCAGGCGGCGTGGACAGCGCGGTGGCGGCGGCATTGATGGTGGAGCAAGGCCATGAGGTGACGGCCGGCTATATGAAGAATTGGATCAACGACGAGGGGATTCCGGGAGATTGTCCGTGGGAGCAAGACATCGAGGACGCGCGGGCGGTGGCGAAGACGCTGGGCATCGAGTTTCGGGTGATCGATTTGATCGACGCCTACCGCGATCGGATCGTCGAATATCTCGTTGAAGGTTACCGCGCCGGGATTACGCCGAACCCGGATGTGTGGTGCAACCGGGAGATGAAATTCGGCGTATTTCTGGATTACGCGCTATCGCAAGGATTCGAGCAGGTGGCGACCGGGCATTACGCGCGGCGGCGAAATCTTTCCGATGGCTCGGCGGCCATCTTGCGCGGGGCGGATCCTAACAAAGATCAGAGTTACTTTTTATCATTGATGACCCAACGGCAAGCGGCGCATGCGTTGTTTCCGACAGGTGAGATGCTCAAACCGGAAGTGCGCGAGGTGGCGAAACGTTTCCATCTGCCGGTGGCGGAAAAGAAAGACAGCCAGGGGATTTGTTTTCTGGGGCAAGTGAAGATGACCGATTTCCTCCGCCACTATGTGCCGGACTCGCCGGGCAAAATTGTCGATGTGTCCGGCAAGGTGTTAGGCGAGCATCACGGGCTTCATCTCTACACGCTCGGCCAGAGGAAAGGCCACGGTGTCGCCTCGCCGCGCGAGGGCATGGCGTATGTGGTCGTCGGGAAAAATCCTGCAAAAAACCAACTGATCGTCGGCTGGGACACGCCGGACTCCGACGGGCTCTACGCGCGGGAATGCGTGGTCGGCACGCTTTCGGCGCTCAACGAACCGTTCGACACGAAACGTCTGATCGAAGCCCAGCCGCGCTACCGTGCGAAGGCCGAACCGGCGGTGATGGAGCCGCTGGGCGAAGACAAGCTGCGCCTGGTTTTCCAACGCCCACAACGCGCGATCGCAGCGGGGCAAATCTGCGCGTTTTACGAAGGTGGCCGATTGTTAGGCGGCGGGGTTTTTGAGAGCGCGGAAGAAGGCTTTTGAGTAACCTAGTTCGGGAAATGTCCTCGGGCTATTTTCTCTCCAGTTCTTCATTTTCGATTCTTGGATTACGGGTGAAGCGGAAAATCGGAGACTTGTGAGTGGAGAAGCCGGGAGGCGAGACGCCTCTCGGACGGCCTGTGGCGGGACGCTACAGCTACTGGAACACTCACGAAGCGCGGGCGATGGTTATGGCAGGCTGAATGTGGGCGGTGAGTTTTCGTTGGTCTTTGGCCAAAGCGCGGAAGTCGCACTCGACTTGAATTCCGTGCCAGAATTCTGCGGATTGGTCGAAGAAGGCTCCAAAACGGATGGACATCGCAGGCGTGATGGACCGGCGGGCGTGGATGATCTCGTTGATGGCACGAGGTGCGACGCCAATGGCCCGGGCCATGGCGTTTTGGGAAATGCCCATGGGAATCAGGTATTCCTCCAAAAGGATCTCTCCGGGTGTGATGGGTGGGTTCATGAGTATAACGTATAGCGTTATAGGGGTGCGTCAATGGTAATCACAAATCGTGACTTCGGCTGGGCCATGTTCGGTCCATGTAAAAACGATCCGCCACTGGTCGTTGATGCGGATCGAGAGGGAACCCGCCAGATTTCCCTTCAAGGCTTCCAGCCGATTTCCAGGTGGGATTGCAAGATCGTGGAGAACCCGTGCCCGGTTCATTTGGATCAGTTTGCGCAATGCCACGCGCGTGATTGCGCTAAAGCGTCGATTGGCTTCGCCCTGAAACAGCTCCTGAGTATCCCGGTCTGCGAAGGATTGGATCATGGTTTTAGGATTGAGCGTGAGGAGACCAAGATGCCGGGAGGCGAGACGCCTCTCGGACGGCCTGTGGCGGGACGCCACAGCTACTTTTGGGTGGCTGTGGGCGGGTGCTTGTTAGGCGGTGGGGTATTCCGATCAGCCGCCGGTGCGTGGGGGACGCTTCTTTTTGGATTCCGGGGTGACGTCGCGCATGCCGCCGGGGGCGGTGCCGCCTGGTTGGCGGGCTTTTTGGGCCTTTTGGAGTTGCGCTTGTTTCTCGGCCATGCGTTGGACCCAGGATTGTTTACCGCCTCCCTTGACGGGTTTGAGCTCGGGTTCCGGCACTTTGCTCATCAGCCAGGTCTGGCCGATCGAGAAGATGTTCTGGGTGGTCCAGTAAAGGGCGAGGGCGGAGGCGAAGTTATAACAGAAGAAGAAGAACATGAAGGGCATGAACATCATGATGCGTTGCTGCATTTTATCGCCAGTCATCGGCGTCATCTTCATTTGAATGAAACTCGAGATCGCCATGACCACGGGCAGCAAGTTGATCGGGACACCGCTCACGTGCCAGAGCGTGTCGGGCTGTGAGAGATCGTCCACCCAGAGGAATCCTTGACCGCGAAGTTCCACGGCGTATTGCAACATCCGATAGAAGCCGAAGAAGATTGGGATCTGGATGAACATCGGCAGGCAGCCGCCGAGTGGGTTGATGCCGAATTTCCGATAGAGTCCCATCGTCTCGGTGTTGAGCTTGTTCGGATCGTCGCCGTATTTTTCCTTCAGCTTGTCCATCTCCGGCTTGAGCTTGGCCATCCGCTTCATCGTGTGGGTGGACTTGGCGTGAAGCGGCCAGATGATGAAACGCACGGTGATGGTGAGCAGGATGATGGCGAGGCCCCATGACCAGCTTTTGGAAATGCCGTCGAGCCAGCTATGATAGGTGTTGAGCAGGAAATTGAGTGGGCGGGAGACAAACCAGAACCATCCGTATTGCATCACATCGCCCCAGCCTTCGCCCCAATGCTTGTCCATATTGCGGAGCAGCGGGTTGTGTTTCGGGCCGATGAAGATCCGAAAACTGTAGGACTTGAGTTCGGAGGGATTAAGAGTTTCGGATGGCAAACGGAGGCCGGCGCGGACGGAAGTCACGGGTTTTTGACCGTTTGAAATGTTGACGGATTCGGACTTCGCCCACATTGAGGTGGCGATCGGGTCTTTGGGCCGCAAGACGGTGGCGAAGAACTGGTTGGTCACACCGGCATACTGGATTTGCTCACCTTCCGGGCTGTTGACGATGGATTTCGCGGAGCCGAACATGCCGCCCTTGAAGGTGCCGCCGTCGGTGAAATTGATTCCGCCATCTTCGCGCCAGAAGAAGCCGGTCTGCTGCGGGACTTCCGCCTGATAGAGGGGCGCCGCTTCACCGAGGAAGATGCTCCATTGGTTGAGGTTGAGGGCAAGGGTGGCGGCATTTTCGAGGTGCAGGTCGAAATCGAGTAGATAGTGACCACCGTCTTCGTTGCCTTGATTGAGTGTGAAGGTTTTCTTGGCGATCAGTCCGGATGGGAGTTTGGCGATGTAAACGGCTTTGACGCCATCGATCGATTCATCGGCCTTGTAAGCATAAGGGATGTTTTCGAGGATTTCACCGGCACCGGCGAGTCCGCCGATGGGGCCGCTCCCGAAGCGGTTGATCTTGATGCGGGAGTCTTTGCTGCCGACATCGAATTCATTCTGGATTTCAGCGAATTTAATTCCGCCGCCGATGTTCGAGAGGGTGAAGGACACCTTATCGTTTTTCAGGATGACAAGTTCCTCTTCGGTCGGCGGGGGCGGGGGCTCGACGGTGAGCTCGGCGGTGCTCTTGCCAGTGACTTCCTGCACGACGGCAGTGGCCTTCTTCAGAGCTTCCTCGCGGGCGCGGGTGTCAGCCTGTGCCTTTTGGTTTTGGCCGGAGTAATAGAGATTGGCGGCGAGGAGGGCGCCACATAGGCCGAGAATGACCCAGGTTTTACGATCGTACATATAGGTGGTGGAAAATGTTAGATATGGGGCGGATTGCCGTGGCAGGAGCAGGAATGAGGCCGGGCCTTCGTGTCACTGGCCTGCGGGACGGGGTCATAACCACTGCCCCCCCATGGATGACAGCGGAAAATCCGGCAAATTCCAATCCATGAGCCGCGAAACGGTCCGTGGAGCTCGACGGCTTGTAAAAAATAGTGCGAACAGGTCGGGGAATATCGGCAGCCGGCCCCCGGGCCGGAGACCACTTTGAGCATCGGACTTAGAATCCGTTGGTAGAAGCGGATCGCGATTCGGATGACGGCGCTGAGGATGCGTGAGATCACGATTTTTCTTCAGGGCGTGGGAATAGGCCGAGGCGGCGGGCTTGGCGGAGCCAGTCGGCTTCGAGTTCGTCGAAGGTGGCTTGCGAGGCGCCGGGGCGGGCGATGGTGACGAGAAAGCGCCGGATTTCGGAGAATTCGGGGGCGTGGGATTGGACCAGTGAGCGGAAGCGGCGGCGGAGCAGTGTGCGGTCGTGGGCTTTACCGCTGCGTTTGGTGGTGATGAAGCCGGTGCGCAGGGTTACAAGCGATGGATCGGCCAGCGTGCTTAAAATGACAAACCGGCCAGCTTTTGCCTGACCGGTCTTCTTGACCCGCGCGAAATCCGCGCGGGTCGTCATGCTGCATTTCCGTGGGAGTCGCATGGCGGGGTTGCTGAAGGCACCCGTAGCGGCGAAGGCCCGGGAAATCAGGAGCCGTGTTGCGTCGTGTGACGCTTGAATTGAATTTCGACGCCCTTAGGAACGAGGCGCTTGCGGCCTTTTTGGCGACGGCGACGAATGATTTCGCGTCCGGCTTTGCTGGCCATGCGGGCACGGAAGCCAAATTGTTGTTTCCGGGTGCGTTTGGAGGGCTGATAGGTGCGTTTGCTCATGGCTTGGGCCTCAATAAAGGTTCGTAAATCCGTTCGCCGGGTGGCTCGGGGCGCGAACTCTAGGCACACACGGCGGGTTGTCAATCCGCCAGTGTGAGGAAATTTTAAAATTTTTTTGCTTCGGGACGGTCAGTGGGTGATGGGCGGGGCCTTGCGGAGATCGGCGAGTTTTTGTTTGGCCATTTGGACCAAAATCGCGGGACCCGCCAAGCGTTGGTCGTCCTCGACTAGAAACGCGAGCATGTCGGTGGCGGACGCGGAGACTTCCGGGTCGGGATGGTTGATCAGGGTGAGGTAGGACTGAATCTGAATCTCAGGCGATTCGTTGTAATTGATCACGGCGTCGAGAAACAGGGCGGCAAGTTCCGCCGGCAAGTCCGGTGCCTCTGCAAAACGGGCGAAGGGAACCATGTCGAGGTTCAATCCATGTTGGAGGGCCTCCAGGCGCTCGGCTACAGGGAGGGAGGAATCGGCGGCGAGCGCGTGAAGCATGACGGCCGCTTCGGTGGTGCTGGTCTTGTCATCGGCGAGGATGCGAGACACCCGGGCGCTGGTTTCGGCAGTGTCGGCGGGAGGGCGTTCTCTGATGCGGGTCGTGCGGGGGTTGTCTGCGTCATCCGTATCCGACGGGGATGTGGCGCGCGAGCCGGGCTTGGCGGCCGTCGGGTTCGCCGCCGAGTCATCATTCTTCGGCGGGTTTGGCCAAGCAAACCAAAGCCCCGCCAATAACAGCGGCACGATCAAGAGGTAGCGAAAGCGGTGCTTAAACATCGGTCAATGAACATCGGATATCCGACATCGAAGTGAAGAGGTTTTTTCTACAAATTGAAGCGAAAGAGATTAGCGTGCCATTCTGGCGATTCAGAATGGCACGTCGTCGTCAAAATCGTCATCATTGCGGAGATCCGACAAGTTAGGCTCGGGGCTGGGGCCGCCTTGGGCGCGGGAGGGCGCTGCCGCTGGCCGGGAATTTCCGGTGGCGCCATTGGCCGCTTGGATTTTCCAACACGAGAGGTTCACGAAATACTTGCCGTTGTATTCATTGCCGCGGATGTCGAAATTCACTTGCACGTCTTGGCCGACCTCGAAGGCATCGAGTTGCGAGCACTTGTCCTTCACGATCTCGAATTTAAGATCCTGCGGAAACTTGTCGTGCGCGGTTGTGACGACAAATTCGCGTTTCGAGAATCCGCTCGGAAAGCTCTGGGTTTCATTGATGACTTTGATTTTTCCTGCGGCTTCGTACATGCCGACCAATGTTGATTTCCAGCAGCCGATGTCAAACCTTTGCCGCTGCGGCGATCCCTAATTCCGAAGTCGTTTGATGTTTGTGCTAGTTTAACCACAATCGAAGCGAAGCGGAGAGGGACGAACACGAATCTTCCATTATTGAGTCAAATTACGCAGATTTCACAGATTTGATAATCCACCAAGCAGGTTTCCATTTGGATTGTCACCGTCTCTTCAAAATCTGTGTCAATCTGCAATCTGTGGTTCAATTTCTGTTTTTGGATCGAATGCATCGATTCTCCATCGCGCTTTTTCGCGTCTATCCGCCAAGTGCGTGGCCGATCATGCCGAGAATTTCGCTCCGCCCGGCGCGGGTTTGGGCGGAGCAGATGAGGGTGTCGGGCGTGGTGGTGAGTTCCGGTGCGATGGCTTCCTGAAACAGGGCGATGTTTGCCTGGGTTTTCGCGGCCGATTGTTTGTCGATCTTGGTGAAAATCAGTGAAAACGGCGCGCCAGTTCCACCGAGCCAAGTGGCAAATGACACATCGATGCGCTGCGGCGGATGGCGCGAGTCGATCAATACAAACACCCGGCGCAGGTTCTGCCGTTGCTCGAGGTAATCGCCGACGAGTTCGTTGAAATTGATTTTCTCGTTCTTGCCGGTTCTTGCAAATCCATAGCCGGGGAGGTCGACCAAACTCCACTTCTCGTTGATCAGGAAAAAGTTAAGCAATCGGGTTTTGCCCGGAGTGGCGGAGACCTTGGCGAGCGAGTGGCGGTTAGAAAGCATGTTGATCAACGACGATTTGCCGACGTTGGATCTGCCGATGAAGGCAAATTCGGCGCGATCCCATGCGGGACAGTCCGCCACATTTTTGGCGCTGGTGACGAATTCGGCGGACTTGATTTGCATGCGGGCGAGGATCGGAAACCCGAGCCGCTGCGGCAACCCCCGATTTGCCGACAGGCGAATGTAGGCGTCTATACTCTTGCGCGGCCTGCGGCAAATCGCTTTGCTGCGGCGGCTCCCATGCTGAAACCAACGATCACAACTCTTGCGTGTTTGATGCCGGTCATGGCGCTGGTTTCCTGCGCCGCGCCCAAGGCGATCGTGGTCGAATCCCCCCTCGCGCCAAAACTCGCGCAAGCGGCGATCTCCGAGCCCGCCACCAAACCGAAGATCCCGGCGTTGCAAAATGACGGCCTCCGGTTGCCGGACATGGAGACGATGCCAGGGGATGACGAATTCCACGCCGCGAAAAAGCCCCCGGCAGGTGGTGACGCAGACTCGGGTGCTGTGATTTCCCGTCCGCCAACGGAGCCGCCCGCAAAGCCAAAGCCGAAGGCTGAGTGAACCATAGACTCAGACATCCTGAAGTCGGATGCAAAACGATGAAACTGAGTTGAAAAAAGGCTCCGGGCAGAATGCCCGCGCCACGGTGGCCCGAGCATCCTGCCCGGAGCCAAATAAACTCAGCGCGCGTTTGCGTTGAAGCGGGACATTTCGCGTTGGGCTTCGCGCAGTTCGACCTGTTTTTTGAGGTCTTGGCGCTGGTCCGAGTGAGTTTTCCCCTTGCCGACGCCGATCTCGACTTTGACCCGCCGGCCTTTCCAATACATGCGCAGCAGCGGCAGTGAGCAACCTTTGACGGCGGTGGCGTTGGCGAGTTTCAGAATCTCGCGTTTGTGTAGAAGCAAGCGCCGCGGCCGTTTGGGCGTGTGCTGAAACCACTCACCCGCCGTTTGCCATGGCTGGATATCGCAGCCATAGAGAAAAACTTGGTTGCCTTCAACACGCGCGAAGGCATCGGAAATATTGACTTTTCCCGCCCGGATCGACTTGACCTCGGTGCCCTTTAGTTCGAGCCCGGCTTCGAATTTATCCGTAATATGGAAATCCCTGCCGGCCTTGCGGTTGGTGGCGATTTCCGCGCTCATGGCGTCTTTGGGCGATCCTCAGGCAGCCACCTCAAGGTGCCGCCTTTTCGATCAGTTTGATTTTGCCCTCGATGATTTCTTGGAGGGCGATGTCTGCCACGCCCATGCTCGGACGGGTTGGGATCAAGGGCGAACGGCCGCTGTTGAGCTGGCGGACGCGCTGGGAAACCAAATTGACCAAAACCAATGGGTCGGTGACAATTTCGGCAGCTTTTTCGAGGAGATCGCTTTTCATGGTGGAGCCGGGAAATCGCGAATCCGGACGCACTTGCTCAAACGGTATAACGTTTTTGGGAAGCAGATGCGGGACGTTTTCGCTCAAAACAAATAGGTGAAGAAAGAACCGACACAATTGTCGGGCTGGTGGTGAAAGCAGGAATCCGGGTTTCTGACAAGCCTTATCTGGCAAATCTGCCGGAAATCGGTCGGTTTCACGGGAATTCCGGCATTCACTTCGGCATCAGGTCGATTCCGAAACGGCGCAGAATGAAAACGGTCAGCCAGAAAAACCCGATGGTGAGGATGCAATTGGCGGCGAGCGCGGCCCAAAAACCCCAACCGTGGCGCAACATCCACGGCAGAATCAGGAACATCGGCAAGGTGGGCAGGACGAACCAAAACGTGCCTTCGGCGTGATTTGCCACGCGTTGGGCCGATTGGTGGTCCTGATGCATCCAAATCATGGCGATGAGCGAGGTGAACGGCAACGCGATGAGCAAGGCGGAGAGCCGATCGTTGACGATTTGGATTTTATTCACGAACACGATGATCGCCGCGGTGATCAGGAATTTGACGATATCTGCGGGCGTGAAGGTGAGGATTTTATCCCAAGGAATGCGCGACATGGTGATGAACCGCACTTGCGGTGGAGCGCAGACTAAACCTAGTATTCTGCCATGCAAGCTGTCTGTCGCCTCGCCCTCGGGGTATTTCTTTTCGCCTCGTGCGCGTTTGGCGCGCCAACTGCCGGTGCTGCGGTTGCGGAAAATCCAAGCAATTCACAAAAAGCGGCGATCGGCCGGAAAATCTGGCAGAATGAATGCGCAGGCAACGTGGACGGCCTGACGACTTGGAACGTCGGCGAAGAATTTCCCTCACTGGGCATCGGGCATTTCATCTGGTATCCGGCGGGTTTTAACGGGCGCTTCAACGAAACATGGCCTCAATTCATTGCGTTCGCGAAACAACAGGGCGCCACGCCGCCACCGGTCGCGCTGGAGCGCCATAGCCCGTGGAAATCCAAAACGGAATTCCAACAAGATTTCAATGGCCCACGCCTCAGCGCGCTGCGCAAATGGTTAGCGGCGAATGTGACCTTGCAGACGGATTTCATCATCGCCCGCTCGCATGCCGCCCTGCCAAAAATCCTTGCCGCCGCGCCCGCCAGCGAGAAGGCGCGGATCGAGGCGAACTACCGCAAAGTCGCCACCACCCCACAAGGAACTTATGCTTTGATCGACTATGTGAATTTTAAGGGCGATGGCACGCAAGTCTCGGAGCGCTACAAGGGCATGGGTTGGGGTTTGCTGCAAGTGTTAGGAGGCATGAAAGAGGCCCCCGCCGGGCCTGCCGCCGCGAAAGAATTTGCCGCCTCCGCCAAACGGATTCTTTCCCGCAGGATCGCCAACTCTCCACCTGAGCGCGGCGAAAAACGTTGGGAACCCGGCTGGCACAACCGCTGTGCGACCTACGCCACGCCGTTTTGATAGAACGAGGTCGCTCTTCAATTCGAGCGCGGAATTCATTCCGCGAGAAATATCAGAGCGTGGCCTTGCGGAATGAATTCCGCGCTCCAGTTCGTCGTGCCGCATGCGTGACTATACTTGAGGAAAATAATGTTCCAGCGCTTCGATCACTCCGGCGCCATGCACTCCGCGGGTGATGAGGCCACCGTGAGCGGTGACTTTCTCCCGGATTTCCCCCACCGCGTTTGCCGGGCAGGCGGTCATTCCGGCGTGGGCCGGATCGAGCATTTCCATGTCATTGTGGCTATCGCCCATTGCGAAACACCGCGCTGGTGGTAGTTGGTGGAGCCGGGCGATTTCACTGAGGCTGCTGCCCTTTTGAAAATCCCGATGGCCGAAGCGCAGATAGATCGAATTCCGCTGCCAGGCGAGGTGGGGTTCGTCCGAAATCATCGGCGCGATGCGTTCGACGATCCACTCCATTTCCTCCTCCGTGCGGGAAATCAAGCCAGCCGGTTCGCCTTCCATTTCCATCCATTGGGCTCCGGTGTGTTCCTCAATTTCATGGCGGATGCGGGCAAGTAGCTTGCGCACACGCTTGAACAAACCATGGATTTCCTGCTCGCAACGTTGGTTCCATGGCGCATGCGGAATCCAGCGGCCCATCGCATTCGGAAGATAGATTTCGCGTTCGCGAGCGACCACCCAGTCCGGCAAAAACGGAAACCGGCTTTCGAGAAATCCCTCGACCATATGCGCCATCGAGCGACCGGTGTTGATGCCCCAGAGTGCATGGTGATCCTCCCGGAGGCGGCGGATCGTTTCGAAAAATCCACTCGGCACCGGCGGCGCTGACGCCGGATCGTGCAGTGTCCCATCGAAATCAAATGATAGCACGGCATTCGGCGATGGCGGCAGAGACAATGTTTTCATGCGGGGATCATCCGAATTGTCTCATCGCAAAGCCAGCAAACTCAGTAAAATCGTCGGAGGAATCCGCATGGCCCGGTCCCCGCCCCTGCCATCACGCACTTCAAACCTCGCCGGCCTGTTTCGCGATCTCCGCGAATGCCGGGCCGAGTTGGGCGTCATTCCATTTGCCCTCGATGCTGAGCGCCCTGATAATTGGCCTCACGCAGAACCCGGAAAAACGGCCGAAAATCATCGCCATTCACCGCGGGAACCGTGCGCCCGTTTTTCTCGGCGATCTCGGCATGCACGACCACGTCCATCGCCGCTTTCAGATCGGCGGGCGTGTCGCCCATGACAGCCATGTGATAGAGATCCGCGAGCAGGCGGATATTCGGATGGCCGGCGGCGCGGATGAGCGCGGCACCTTCGCCGATGTGGTTGATGTAATTGCATTCCTCGGCCCGGAGTTGCTCAATGGTGACCGTGATACCGTGGGCTTCGGCGAGCGGACCCATGCCTTTGAGCAATGCGACGAATTGCTCGTCCGCTTTTTCCTTCGTCCACCCGTTAGGGATTTTCCGCGCGCCGCCGCTGCCAAAAACGATGATTTTGCCGCCGGTTTTTTTCATCCGGCGGAAGGTTGTTTCAGCCCACTCCAGAATCAGATCGTGATTCGCCTCGGGCCCGACGCAGTGCAAATTGGCGGGACGAATGAAACCGTTGCAAGCGAGCACCGACAGTGGTGAAGCTGCCAGTTTCGCTAGATTTTTTTCGAACTCCGCTTCCGGTTTGTCGGGCACGAGCAAGTCGCCCACGCCCACCGTGAGAAACTCCGCACCTGCGGCTTTCATCGCCGCCGCTTTGTCGAGCTGCGTGGCGATGCCCACGGCGGAGAAGAGTTTTTTCCCCGGAGTTTCCGCCATCAGGCGCGGCATGGACGCCGCGCCAACGAGTATGAGGGAGCCGCTGTGGAGGAAATTCCTGCGGGAAATGTTTCGCACGCAACTGATTGAAAATAAATGGTACACGAGGACGGGATCGAACCGCCGACCAACCCGGTGTAAGCGGGTCGCTCTACCGCTGAGCTACTCGTGCATGGGCGGAAGGGGAAATTGAGCGATGCTTGCCGCCGGATCAAGCCCGGAGTGTGACGGCCTGCGTGTTGTGGGCTTGCGGGCCGGGCAATGAGGTGGTTTGTTGCCCACACGAATGCACTTACGGCTCTCAGATCAGGAACTGGCCACATTGGTGGAGATGGTCAGCCTTGCGGCGAACGTCGCGTCATGGAATCAGAAGGAATCCGCCAGTGACCGGGTGACGGCCTTTGAGAGTCTGGAGAGCAAAATCCTTGAAAAAGCCGGCCACTCGGGCTTGGGCGATTGGATCGAGTTCGACGAAGAAACGCAGCGGTTCCGTGTGAAGCAGGAGATGGAGGAGCGCCTGTTTTACCACGAATGCTACGAGGAATTCCGCAACGAAAGTTTTTGGGACGAGCTCGCCGTCCGCCTAGCCGACCGCGACCTCGCCCGTGCCATCGGATTTAAAACCTGGGAAAAACTCACCGAGGAAGAACGCCGCGCCCGCACCAGCGCGTGGGAAAAACGCTACTGGGAGGAATTTTCCAAACACGGCGTCGAGAGGGTCGTGGTCGTCACCCCTCCCGGCGAGGGTTGAGCCTCCCGACTCAATTGAAATCAATTTTAGTCACCCGGTTACTCAGCACACGACCGATTATTCGTGCGACTGCACGAATAATCGGTCGAGGAAGCCTGGTGATGTAACCTTCTGACTAAAATTAATCCCAAGTTACTCGGGAGGTTTGAAAAGCAATTGTTTGGCCGCGATCCGTTTTCACCAAGCCGTCGTCTGACGGAAAAGCTCTAACCGTTCCTCCAAATCCGCAGCGGACAAGGCCTCAAGACGGCGCGTCGAGAAGGCCTCGCAGGTGAACGAGGCGAGAATCGATCCCTGCACGATCGCTTGCCGCAATGCCGAAGTCGCATACGGCGGCGGCCCTTGCGCCGCCAAATACCCGGCCATCGCTCCGAGAAATGTATCGCCGGCTCCCGTCGGGTCCGCCACCGCTTCCAACGGCCATGCCGATGCGCGAAAGAGCTCGATTTCAGCTTCGGAGGAATTCGAGGAAAACAAGATCGCCCCGAATTCCCCAAGCTTGATCACCACGTGGCGCGGGCCTTTTTCCAGCAGCAATCGCCCGGCTTTGACCAGATTCGAAGTCCTTGCCAACTCGCGCGCCTCGCCTTCGTTCAACACGAAAAGATCCAAATGCGGCAGCACCTCGTGCAGCCGCTCGTTGGCGATCTCGATCCACAGATCCATCGTGTCCGCGATCACAAACCTGGAATCCAAATTGGCGGTTTGGGCGCTCGACTCGCCTGGAAAAAACCCGCATTGCCCGAGCATTTCCATCTGATTGTCGGGCGACATGTTCGCCAGCACCACGATCGCCGCCGCCGCCGATTCCGCCGGCACTTTGACTTGCCAGTTCTCCAACACGTTGAGGCCTACGCGATGCGTGGTCCGCTCATTCATGTTGGCGTGGTATTCGCCGGACCAGGTAAATGATTCGTTTTCCGAGCGTTCCACCCCATCGAGGGCGACTCCGCGGCTTTCTAACATATCAAGATGCTCCTGCGGGAAATCATGCCCGATGATGCCGATCAACGAAACCGGCCGGCTGAAAAACGAGGCGGCCAGCGCGGCATAGGCGGCGGATCCGCCGAGCAAATTGGCGGCTTCGGATTCGGGCGTCTTGACGTGGTCGATGGCGATGGTGCCGCCGATGACGATGGTTGAGTGCGGAGTGGGCATGGTGAGACCCCGGAAATCGCAGAAGCGCCGACGAAAGTCCAGCCCCGGGAACGCCCACCACCGCCAGAGCCCCCTGCACAAGGGATGGACGAATTGGATCATCGGCACCAACTGGAAGAATTTGAATCGCCAAGACGCCACGAACGCCCAGAAAACTCCACATGAGGTCTCTAAAATCAGTTTCGATTCCTCACAAACACGATCTATCTTCTATTTGACTTGGCGCACTTATTTGGCGTCTTCTTGACCTGCCGTAGCCTTGGCGAAGGAGGTGGCGGTGAAAAACCTCTTCGCTCTGCCTAATGTATCCCCCCTCCCTACCCCTGAAAACAAAAGAGGCCGCACACTCGTGCGACCTCTAAAGTTTTTGTCATGAACTCCTTAATGTGAAACCAAGGACCTCTTTGAAACCGGGGACCTCTCCCCCAGACGAGGAAACTCTGCATCCTTTCCGCCTCGGCTCAATCTAGCGGCTCGAGCGCTGGCAGCACTGCGGCTTTCACCTTATCGCTTTGTTTCTTGCGGAAAGCCGCAAGTTTTGCAGCCATTTCCGGGTCTTCATTGGCCAGCATCGCCACGGCGAAAAGCGCGGCATTTACCGCGCCGGCCTTACCGATGGCGAAGGTCGCCACGGGGATGCCGCCCGGCATTTGAACCATGGCCAACAAAGCATCCAAGCCCTTGAGAGAAGTGGAATCGATCGGCACGGCGAGCACCGGAATATCCGTGATCGCGGCCGTCACTCCGGCGAGGTGCGCCGCAGCTCCAGCTCCGGCGATGATGCATTTCAGGCCGTTCTCACGGGCTGGACCCACAAATCCCTGAAGCTTGTCGAGTGCGCGGTGGGCGCTGGCGACCTCGGCGACCCAAGGAATCCCAAAATCCCGCAGCGTGCGCGCGGCGTGCTCCATGATCGGCCAGTCCGATACGCTACCCATGACAATTCCGACTTGTGGTGTTTGACTCATGCGCGGCGAAACTGACCAAGCCCCGGCGTCGAGTCAATCTCCGGAGTGCGGGAGAAACTCCGCCTATTTCGCCACCTCGATGCCATGAACGAAAATGTCCACCGTTTCCCGCAACCATGCGTCTCGATCCAAATCCGATAGCCCGGAAGTGCGCCGCAGGAGCCCGCCGAACAACGAGGAAGTAAAAACCTCCGCGAACGCCGTGGAGTTCAAATCCTGGCGCACGAGGCCCTCGGTTTTCAGCCGATCCAGATAACAAGCGATGCTCCGGTGAAACGGCTCGATCACATCGCCGACCAGCTCCTTACATAGCGTGGGCCGCCGATGTCCATCGCCCACCAAAGCGCGGGCCATGCCCTCACAGCGCTCGAGCGAGGCGTTGTAAACCTGCGCGAATCGCTCCAAATCCTTACGCGGATCTCCGCTGAATTCACCCCGGCATTCGCACAGCGAACTGAATTCCTCCGACGTTTCCTGCACCACGGCCGCCAAAAGATTTTGCTTGGATTCAAAGTGCCGGAAGATCGTCACCTCGTTGCAGCCCGCTCGCTCCGCAATCCCTCGCGTCGTCGCGGATTCAATCCCCTTGTCACTGAACTCCGCCCGCGCCGCTTCCATCAGCCGCTGGCGCATGCCCGGTTTTTCAGGCGTCTTGATTTTGGCTAGAATCTCGCTCACGGCATAAAAATGCTGCAAGTAATCACTTGCATGCAAGAAAAAAACCCGCTTGGTTTTCCCCGCCCATGCCGACCACCCCAGTCACCCGCCGTTTGTTGATCTGCCTGACATTTGCCGTGCTGGCGGCCTGCGCGCCGGTGGGCCCCGACCACGAAACTCCCTCGATGGAGTTGCCGGCTTCGTTTTCACAAGGGGGGGTGAAGTGGAAACGTCACACGCCCGATAGCCTGCCGACTCCACAGGCGTGGTGGAAATTGTTCCGCGACCCGACACTCAACTCGCTCGTCGAGAACTCATTGCAACGGAATCAGGAAATCGAAGCTTCCGCCGCCCGCCTCCGCCAAGCCCGTGAGCTCAGCAACATGGCGCGCTCGCGTTATTTCCCCGCCGTGGACATCGGCATCAACGCCGAGCGCTCGAAATTCCGTTTCCGTGGCCCGGGTGGCGGATCGAGCGTCCAGGAAAGCTTCACCGTGCCCGTGGATTTCCGCTATGAACTCGATGTCTGGGGGAAAGTCCGCCGTCAGGTGGAATCCGCCACCGCCTCGGAACAAGCCGCCCAAGAAATGCTCAACGCCCTCCGCCTCAGCATCGCCGGCGATGTGGCCCAGACGTATTGGGCCTTGCGCGCCGTGGACGCCGACCGCGCCGTGCTCGCCCGCACCTTGGAAATCCGCCGCAAGGCCTTCGATCTCCTCACCAAACGCCGGGACGCCGGCAGCATCAGCGGGCTCGATCTCGCGCGCGCCGAGACTGAAGTCGCCACCGCCGAAGCGGATCGCATCCAGCTTGATCAAACCCGCGTGGCTCTAGTCAACGCGCTCGCCGTTCTCGGCGGATCGTTCGCCACCGGATCCCAGATCCCGGAAAAAACCGAACTGCCCAAACCCCCGTCCATTCCGACCACCATCCCGTCCGAACTCCTGCGCCAGCGCCCCGACATCCGCGCCGCCGAGCGAAACGTGGCCGCCGCGAATGCCAACATCGGCGTGGCCACCGCCGCGTTTTATCCCTCGGTCGTGATCGATGCCTCAAGCGGATTTGACACCACCCTCGCCAGAAATCTTTTTGACTCGTCCGCCCTCGTTTGGTCGCTGGGCTCCAGCGCCATCACACCTCTAACCAGCCAGCGGTTGTTGCGCGCCAACCGCCGCGCCAACATCGCCGCGCACGAAGCCGCCAGCGCGGAATACCGCCAAGCCGTCCTCGAGTCCCTCCGCGAAGTGGAAAACGCCCTGCAAGGAACCGCCATCCTGGAACGCCGCCAAATCGCACAGGATCAAGCACTCGCCGCCGCCCGCAAAACCTTCGAGCTCTCGGTAAAACGCTTCAACTCCGGCTTGGTTAGCTTCCTCGATGTCGTGGATGCGGAGCGCACCCGCCTCGATGCCGAGCGTGGCGCGAATGCCATCCGCGCCGAGCGCCTCGCCCTTTCGGTCTCTCTCATCAAAGCCATCGGCGGAGAGTGGTAGGGAGACACAAGACTTGAAGACACAAGACACAAGATGAAGAAATCAATCAGTTATCAGTTCATGGATCTCAGAAAGAGATGCCACAGGCTTCGTGCTCTTCACTCTAGTGTCTTGCCGTCTTGTGTCTTGTGTTTTGTCCTCTGCTCCTGCGGGAAAAAACCATCCGCGGCTAAACCTGCGGGCGCGCCGAATCCGATGGACCGCGTGCAGCCTGTCGAAGTCATGCCCATCGCCGTGATGCCGCTGCGCGAAACGGTCGGCCTCGTCGGCAGCATTGCCGCCAATGAAAGCGCCGAGCTTCGGCCGGAGATGCCCGGTGTGATCAACTCCATCCATTTCGATGAAGGAGCCACCGTGAAAAAGGGCGACCTCCTAGCCAAACTCGACACCCGCGAACTCGAAGCTCAACTCGCCGAAGCGACTGCCAGTTTCCTGCTCGCCCAACAAAACCTAGAGCGCAATCAATCGTTGTTAGCCGATCAGGCGGTCTCGAAACTTGAAGTGGACGCAGCCGTCGCCGAACACGCGAGACTCAAAGCCGCCATCGACTTGCTGAACGTCAAACTCGCCAAGTCATCCATCATCGCGCCCTTCGACGGCGTCACCGGAGCGCGCTCTCTATCCATCGGTGATTTTGTCACCTCACAATCCGTCATCACCACCGTGGACGATCTCTCGCGCCTGAAAGTCGAGATGCAAGTCCCCGAGCGCTACCTGCCAAATCTGAAACCCGGCGGCACATTCACGCTGCGCGCCGCGACCTCCGCCGCCGGCGAGGATGTGACCGGTGAAGTGTATTTTGTCTCGCCGCGCATTGATGAAAATACCCGCTCCACGCTGGTGAAGGGCTATGTGAAGCAGCCGCCGCCGCATTTAAAACCCGGCATGTTCGCCAATATCACACTCGTGCTCAGGGTGGTGGAAGACGCGCTCGTCGTCCCGGAAACCGCCATCCTCAGTTCCACCCGCGGCACCGTGCTCATCGTCCCCACCGAAAAAGATGGCGCCCTCGTCGCGCAGTTTGTTCCGGTGAAAACCGGCCTCCGCGTCCCGGGATTTGTTCAAGTCAGCCCAGTCGGACCGCCGATCAAAGTGGGCGACAAGATCGTCTCCTCCGGCGTCGGCGGACTCATCCTTTTTCCCGGCGTAAAACTCAAACCCGTCGATCCCGTCGTCAAACCCGGCCCACCCGTCGCCACCGATCGCAAGCTGGAATGATCTCACATTTGAAATTCCAAATCTCAAATTCCCAATGATCATTTCCGACACCTCGATCAAGCGCCCGGTCCTCACGATCGTCGGCGCGCTGATTATCATTCTGATAGGCGCACTCTCGTTCCGCAACCTGCCGGTGCGTGAATATCCGGATACCGACGTGCCCACGGTTTCCGTCAACACCATCTATCGCGGTGCCTCCGCAGAGGTCGTGGAAAGCCGGATCACCGAGCCGCTCGAAGAACAACTTTCCGCCATCGACGGCATCCGCGTCCTCAAATCATCATCCCGCGAGGAAATCTCCCGCATCACCATCGAGTTCAATCTTGAACGCGATCCCGATGAAGCGGCCAATGATGTGCGTGACCGCGTCAGCCGCGCGCGCGACCGACTGCCCGATGAAGTGGACGAACCGATCATCGCCAAAGAAGAAGCGGATGCGAATCCAGTGCTATGGCTAACCTTCACCTCGGATCGGTTCTCACGCACCGAACTCACCGACTTGGTGGATCGCATCGCCAAGCAACGCGTCCAGACCGTGCCCGGCGTCGGCACCATCTTCATCGGTGGCGAGCGCCGCATCGCCATGCGACTGTGGATCAATCCCGAAAAACTCGCATCCTACGCACTCACCGCCAATGACGTGGAAGTCGCCCTGCGCGAACAAAACGTCGACGTCCCCGGCGGTCGGATCGAATCGTTCGCACGCGAGTTCACCGTCCGCACCCAAGGCGAATTGATCGATCCCGCCGCATTCGATGAATTGATCATCGCCACCCGCGGCAACAGCCAAATCAAACTCAAAGACATTGGCAGGGCCGAACTCGGCTCCGAGGACTATCGCACCCGCACATTTTTCAATGGCAAGCCGACCGTCGGCCTCGGCGTGGTCCGCCAATCGAAATCCAACTTGTTAGAAGTGGCGGATGGTGTGAAAAAACTCATCCCGGTGATCGAGGCGGAGTTGCCTGAAGGGATTTCCGTCACGGTCGGATATGATAGTTCGGATTTTGTCCAACGCTCGGTGGACGAGGTTTATAAAACCTTCTTCGAGGCCTTCCTGATCGTGTTGGTGGTGATCTTCTTTTTCTTGCGCGACTGGCGCGCGGTTTTCATTCCCATCACCGCGATTCCAATCTCGGTCATCGGCTCCTTCGCCGCAATTTCGGCACTCGGGTTTTCCATCAATCTTCTCACACTCCTCGCCCTCGTCCTGGCCATTGGCTTGGTCGTCGATGACGCCATCGTGATGTTGGAAAACATCTACCGCCGTATCGAGGAAGGTGAAACCAAGATCCAGGCATCGGTCCTCGGAGCTCGACAAGTCGCCTTCGCCATCATCGCCTCCACGCTCGCTCTATGCGCGGTTTTCCTGCCGGTGGCCTTCCAATCCGGCACCACTGGCCGCTTGTTCTACGAATTCGGAATTTCGCTGGCGGTTTCCGTGCTCGTCTCACTGGCGGTTTCTCTAACTGTAACACCGATGCTTTGCTCGCTGCTGCTCAAAGGCACCGATCCGAAAACCGGCCACCCGCCACACGGCTGGCTCTATCGCGTCACCGAGCCAGGCTTCGAATTCGTCAACCGCCTCTTTGGAAAACTCCTGCGCTTCTCTCTGAAAGCATGGCCGCTCGTGCTCTTGTTCACGCTGGGATTCATCTCGCTCGCGCCCTTCGCATTCAATTCCCTGCAAAAAGAACTCACTCCGGTCGAGGACCGCGGGAGTTTCATTTCAATCTTCAGCGGCCCGCTCGGTTCGCACCCGGATTACACGCTGAACTATGTGAATAAAATGACCGATGTGATCGGGCGCAAAGATGAACTCAAGCGCTACTTCTCGGCCACCGCGCTCGCCCGCGGAGGCCCGGGCTCCGGTAATCAGGGACTCGTCTTCACCACCCTGAAACCATGGGAAGACCGCGAGCGCTCGACCCAGCAAATCGTCGGACAAATCAACGGCGAATATGCTGCGGAAATCACCGGCGGTCTCGCCTTCGCTATCATTCCAAACCCACTCGGCGGCCGCAGTCTCAGTGAGAGTTTCCAACTCGTCCTCCAAGGCAGCGATTTCGACAAGCTCCAAACCTACGGCGAAGACATCCTTACCAAAATGCGTGCCAGCGGCGTGTTCGAAGGCGCGCGCGCCGAACCGAAAACCGACAAGCCGCAGCTCGATGTCACCATCGACCGCGCCCGCGCCGCCGATCTCGGCGTCCCGGTTTCCCGCATCGCCTCCACTCTCGAATCGCTCTTCGGTGGCCGCCAAGTCACCCAATTCAAACGGTTGAGCCGCCAATATGATGTCATCGTCCAAATCGAGGACGCAGCGCGGGTCTCACCGGTGGATCTTGGTAAAGTTTATGTGCGCTCGGACCATGGCGAACTGATCCAACTTTCCAATGTGGTGACCCACAAGGAAACCATCACTCCCGAGGAATACCCGCACTTCAACCGCCTGAGGTCGATCACAATCAAAGCCCGCATCGCCCCCGGTAAAACCATCGGCGATGGCGTGGACTTCGTCGATGACACCGTCCCGGCCATGCTACCGGAAGGATATAAGTATGCTTGGGACGGCGAAACCCGCGAATACGTCGAGAGCGCCAGTTCCACATTCCAATTGTTTATCCTCGGACTCCTCTTCACCTTCTTAATCCTCGCCGCGCAGTTTGAGAGCTGGGTCCATCCGGTGACCATTTTCACCGGCGTCGCCCTCGCTCTAACAGGTGGCGTGGTTACACTTTACGCCTCGCGCTTTTTCGGAGATCCGATGACCAACAACTTGTTCGCTCAATTTGGACTGATCCTGCTCATCGGATTGATCGCCAAAAACGGCATTCTCATTGTCGAGTTCGCCAACCAACTTCAGCTCGATGGCAAGAACGCCTTCGATGCGGTGTGGGAAGCCACAACCCTGCGTTTCCGCCCGATCCTGATGACATCCATCGCCACTATCGGCGGCGTCCTGCCGCTCGCCTTGGCCACCGGAGCCGGCGCGGAAACCCGCAACCCGCTCGGCTTGGTTGTCGTCGGCGGACTCAGCATTTCCACCGTACTCACCCTGTTCGTCGTGCCCGTTTTCTATCTGATTTTCGATTGGATGGTCACCAAGGCCACCGGCCACTCGAGCGCCCAAGGCCTCCGCCGCGCCGCCCGCGTGGAAGCGGAAGTCGAAGAGGCCGGCAAAACGGTGTGACCCAGTTGCTGTTTCCTTTCGTCTCCTAGGTTCGATTTCTCTGAAAGTCTTTGCCCGGCAGGAAGTTCTATGCGGCGGCTTGCCGGATGGAAATCCGCCGCATAGTCTTCGCGCCGATGCCCGATGACCCGTCTGTTTTTGTGCCGACCCGCCGCCAATGGGTAGGTTACTGGAGCATGATCGTCCAGCAGACACAGAATGCCTTCAACGACAAGATGGCGCAGTTCATCCTCATCCCACTGGGCGGCGCTGTCGGCTTTGCCGTGGAATCCGCCGCAGGCCTGATGATTGCGCTGCCGTTCGTGCTGTTCGCGCCGATCGCCGGCTGGATGAGCGATCGTTTTTCAAAACGCGACGTCATGCTCGGCGCCGCCATTCTTCAATTGCTCGTGCTCGTGTGGATCTGCGGCTCGGTCGTCCTGAAAAACCTGCCGCTCGCACTCTGCGGGTTTTTTGCACTCGCCGTGCAGTCGGCATTTTTCAGCCCGGCGAAAATGGGGATCAACAAAGAACTCGTCGGGTCGAAATACTTGGGCTTCGCCACCGGATTTCAGCAAATGACGGCGATGTTGGCGATCCTCGTCGGGCAAATCATTGCCGGCTGGTTGTTTGATCACCGCTTCACCGCATTCGGCGGCACTCCTGACATGGCGTGGAAAGCGGCGCTTGGACCCCTGCTTGTCATCACCGTCCTGTCGGTGCCGGCTTTGTTACTCGCTTGGATCGTCCCTCGGGTGCCCGCTCAGGGCGGCGCTAAATTTTCCGTCAAACTCGCCGTCAGTCACTTCGCAAACCTAACCGAATTATGGCGTGCTTCCCAGTTGCGGCAAGCCTCGTTCGGCGTGGCATTCTTCTGGGGATTCGCCGCGTTCATCAATCTTTGGACGCTGAAACTCGCCAAGGTACTAACCGGTGGAGGCGAGGGCTTCGGGACTCTATCATCGACGTTTATGGCGGCGGCTTCGCTGGGCATGGCGGCGGGATTCGGCTTTGCTTCATTCCTGCTGCGCAAGCGCATCGAACTCGGCTGGGTGCCGGTGGCCGGTGTGGCGATGACGTTTTTTTCGCTGTTGATCGTCTTCGCTCCAGCGGGCGGCCACTTGTTTCTAGCAGCTCTTGCCTTGCTCGCGTTTTCCTCCGCGCTGTTCCTCGCACCGCTCAACGCATGGATGCAAGACAGCTATCCGGCAGCTAAACGCGGCGAACTCCAGTCTGCGGTGAATCTTCAAGATTGTTTTGCAGGCATCATCGCCGTGGCCGTCATCTTTGGTTTTGAACATGGCACCAAGCTGCTCGGCATCACACCGCTGAATGGCATCCACTATCAAATGCTCTTCGTCGCGCTGGCCTGTTTGCTTGCCACCGTGCTGATCATCCGCCTGTTGCCCGCGCATTTCATCCGTGTGATCGGCGTGGCGCTGATCCGCGCGGTCTATCGGATCCGCGTCAGCCATCCCGAGCGAATGCCCGCCAAAGGAGGCGTCCTCATGTTGCCGAATCACGTGACCTATGCCGACGCCTTTTTCCTCTCCGCCGCCAGCCCGCGGCCGATCCGTTTCGTAATGGATGAAGTCTTCCTCGCTAGGCGATCCATTCGGATCTTCACCGGAATCTTCGATACCTTGACCATCCGCCGCGACCAACCGCTGGAGGCGATCCGTGAAATCATCCGGGCACTGAAACATGGCGATGCCGTCTGCTTGTTTCCTGAAGGGCAGCTGACGCGCACCGGCACCCTCTGTCCGTTGCAGCGCGGCTTCGAGCTCATCGCCAAAAAGGCCGGCCATCCATTGATCCCGATGTGGTGCGATGGCTCGTGGGGATCGATTTTCTCCTTCGAACAAAACCGGTTTTTCCGCAAAATGCCACATCTGGGAGCGCTCCGCATGATCATCGCTTTCGGAACCGCCATCGCCCCCAAAGATGCGAACCTCGAGGCCGTCCGCAGCGGCATGCTTGCCGCCTCCGCCGATGCCATCGCCCGGCGATTCTACCGCCGGAGATGGTTGTCGCGGATGCCCATGGCAAAAAACCCCGCCACCCGGGCCTTCAGCGAATTGGAGAATTCCACCCGACGACGGATGTGGGTCAACGGCCACCAAATCGGCATGGTCAACGCCCTCCAGCGCCGGAAGCCGTTTTACGTCTTGGCGGAGGATCCTTTGATCCATGAGTTGCTTGGCGTTTTCGCCACGTTCCCGGATCTGTTCCATGCCGAACTGAAGATCGAAGCGCACTTCAAGGGTGATGTGGATGGCACATGGGTGGGTGGCGATTTCCTGCGCGACTGCATCCGCCTCGCCCAGATCAGCCGGAGTATTGTGTTTTACGATTTCGGAAGCGCCGCTTTGGTTCCGGTCGAGCGCGACGGATTACGCCATTTCCCTTGCCTCGCTGCGGAGGGCCTCGTGATCGCGATGTCGATGCCCCATCCGCCTACCGCCATCGAGGACTTTGCGGCACAGAGTGGCAATCAACCCAATTCCTGGGGGAAATTGCTGCCCGGTTGGAGGCTTGAAGGCGCCGAAACCGGTTGCCTCCGCGCCCATGGCCCCGCCGCCAACGTGTTGGGCATCCTCCTCCCCGCCGGATCTTCTTTGGATGCGGAAGGCTTCCTCATCGCCAAGACCCCGAACTAAAAGTCCACGTTGTCCGGCGCGGGTGACCGCATCCGCCGGCATGCATTTTCAAGAAATACGCCGAATTTCTTGACACTCCCCGCAAAAACGGGCTTTTTTCGCCCCGCGCCTTACGCAAGGCACCCGTAGCTCAATTGGATAGAGCGTCTGACTACGAATCAGAAGGTTGGGGATTCGAGTTCCTCCGGGTGTATTTTCATTATCAATGAGTTACGCCGACCGCCTAGCTTTTTCTGTAAGCTTGTGCGTCAAAAAATTCTCTTTCGTTGAACGAATGGAATGGCCGAGTTGGATGCCTTATCGGAATTCGGTTTCGATGCTGGCCGTGATGGGCCATGGCATTTGGCTTCACACTATTCCGCCCGCTTCGTGAGTTTCTGGCACGTGCGGATTGGCGGCATAGGGATGAGCGAGAGTATATTGCTTGGAGTTAACTCCGTGGGCAGCGAGGAGCCGGCGGGGAAGAGCTATCGGAAACGGCTCAAAATTGAGGAAATCCTATTTTTACTTTTCCCAGCGGACGATTCCAGATAACGGAATCGCAAACACATTCACATCACCATGGATATTCTCGGATTCATCAAAGGCGAATTGCTCGAAATCATCGAATTCAATGACGACTCGCGCGACACTTTGTCGTGGCGGTTTCCCGATGAAGACAAGGAGATCAAAAACGGCGCGCAACTCATCGTTCGGGAAAGCCAGGTCGCTCAGTTTGTCTATCTCGGCCAATACGGCGATTGTTTCAGCCCCGGAAAACACTCGCTCGTCACCGACAACATCCCGGTCCTGTCGACACTCAAGGGTTGGAAATACGGCTTTGAATCACCGTTCAAGGCGGATATCTATTATGTCACCACGCGGCTGTTCACCGGCAACAAATGGGGCACCGCCAACCCGGTGATGATGCGCGACAAGGACTTCGGCGTAGTCCGCCTGCGCTCCTTCGGCACCTTCGATTTCAGGATCGTCAACCCGCCGGTCTTTCTCAAGGAAGTCGCCGGCACCGACCACCATTTCCGCTTGGATGAATTCGCCGACACCATGCGTTCCCGCATCGTCAGCGTGTTCAGCGAGGCGCTCGCCTCCTGCGGTGTGCCCGCGCTCGACGTCGCCATGCGATATACCGAGCTCGGCGAGGCCTTGCTGCCCCTGATCAACCCACAGGTCACCGCGAAATACGGCATCGAGATCACCAGTTTCCTGGTTGAAAACGTGTCCGTCCCACCTGAAGTCGAAGCCGCGCTCGACAAGCGTTCAAGCATGTCGGCGATTGGCAATCTCAATGACTATGTGAAATTCCAGTTGGCCGAATCCATGACCAAGGGTGGCGGCGATTCCGCAGCCGCCATGCCCGCACAAATGGCCATGGGCTTCGGCCTTGCCCAAGAAATGTTAAAATCCACACAGACCGGCTCTCAAAGCCCGCCGCCGCTGACGAGCGCCGCCGCCGGGATGCCCGAGTTGCTATCGCCCGCTCAAGCGGCCCAAGCACTGGGCGTCACCGAGGGCGATGTCATCGCCTCACTCGATGCGGGTGAGCTCAAGGGCAAGAAAATCGGCTCAGCCTGGCGGATCACTAGGACCGCCCTCGACTCCTTCCTCGCCGAGTAACCGCCATGGCCGAAGTCAGCGCATTGCGGAAAAATCCCTGCACGGAATGCGGCGGGGATGCGGAATGGGACGCATCGAAAATAGCCCTCGCCTGCCCGTTTTGCGGAACCATTCTACCATGGACCGATGCCGAAACCGCGTTCGGAGCCGCCATCGTCGAACACGATCTGGAGGCCGCGCTCGCCGCCGCCCCCGCTGAGGCGCACGCTCCGGGTGATGAGAAAAAATCCGTCAAGTGCGAGAGCTGCCGCGCCATCAGCATGTTCGACGCCGACCGCGCCGCGCAGCGCTGCGATTTCTGTGGATCACCGGCCATCGTGCCTCTGGAAAACCAGTCCGACACCATCACACCGGAAAGTCTCCTCCCGGCGGCAATCCCGAACACCCAGGTCCGGGACCAACTCCGCGAGTGGTACCGCAGCCGCTGGTGGGCCCCTAACAAACTCAAAAGCGCCGCACTCACCGACACCCTGCATGGCATCTATCTGCCCTACTGGACATTCGACGCCCACGTCGATGCCGATTGGACCGCTGAATCCGGATATTATTACTACGTCACCGAGACCTACCGTAATTCCAACGGCAAAACCCAAACCCGTCAGGTGCGCCACACCCGATGGGAAGACAGCGCGGGCAGCCTTTCGCATTTCTTCGATGACGATGCCGTCCCGGGAACCGTCGGCGTCCACAACTCCCTGCTTCGCAAGGTCGAGCCATTTCCCACCACGACCGATCTCAAACCCTACGATCCGGCATACGTCCGTGGCTGGACGGTCGAATGCTATCAGGTGGATCTACTCCAAGCCTCGTCCACCAGCCAGCAACAAATGGACGCCGTGATCGAACAGCTGTGCGCGCGGGAGGTTCCCGGCGACACCCACCGCAACTTGAGCGTCTCCTCGGTCTATCAGGACAGAACCTTCAAGCACATTCTGGTCCCCGTCTGGCTGACCACTTACAACTATGGAACGAAGTCCTATCAGGTTGTCGTCAACGGATACACCGGAAAAATGGCCGGCGAACACCCCTTGAGCTGGGTAAAAATAACCTTAGCCGTGCTCGCCGTCATTCTGATCGCGGCCGTTTTCTTCCTGCTCTTCAATCGCTGATACGACGAAACATCAAGATCGTTCAAAGAGATTGCTGGACCTTGGCGACGGCCGCTGGATAGAGCCGGTGCTCGACGACTTGAATACGGGCATGCAGCGTTTCCGCCGTGTCTCCGGGTAAGACGGGAACGCTTTCCTGAAGAATGATCGGGCCGGTATCCATGCCTTCATCGACAAAATGCACGGTGCATCCGGACTCGGACGCCCCGGCATCGAGTGCTTGTTTCCAAGATTCAAGCCCCGGAAACGCAGGCAGCAGCGCAGGGTGAATGTTGAGGATACGGTCCGGAAAAGCATCCAGCAGCGGCCGCTTCACGAGGCGCAAGAATCCGGCGAGACAAACCAACTCAACACCGGCGGCGCGGAGACGGTCGGCGGTTTCAAGCTGCGCTTCCTCGGGAAATTTTGTTTTAAACCCGCGGCAATCGATCACGCCGGTTTCAATCCCGCGCTTGCGGGCGCGCTCGAGAATGAACGCATCCGGATTATCCGAAAGCACCAGCGCGATCCGCGCATCCAGCGTGCCCGCGTCGATCGCATCGAGGATCGCCTGCATATTGGAACCTGAACCTGAGCCGAGAACACCGAGAACCATGCGCTTGGTTTAGAGCGGGAAGTGGCAGGCGGAAAGCGAAATGAAATCCAAAACCCATCGGAAAGATGATTGAACCGCCAAGACACCAAGTAAAATAAAGTAAAAGACACGGTTTTACACAGCTCTGAAAACTTGGCGATCTTGGCGTCTTGGCGGTTCAACTCCATTCCTTCCTCAAGACAGACGGTCGTGTTTCATTTGACTTGGAAGCCCGCCCGCCGCCCGCTATCACCCACCCATGCACGACTCCCGCATCGACGCACTCGCCCGCCAACTCGTCCGTTACTCCACCGCTCTCAAAAAGGGCGAAAAAGTCCTGATCGATCTACACGACGTCCCGGACTCCATCGGCATTGCCCTGATCCGTGAGGCGCGGGCCAAGGGCGCGCTGCCATTCATCCGCCTGCATCAAGGCCGCCTGACCCGCGAGATGCTCAAAGGCGCGGATGACACGCAATACGCCGTGCTCACCAAACACCTGCTGGCCGAAATGAAAGACATGGACGCCTACATCGCCATCCGCGGTGGCCACAACATCGCCGAAACCTCGGACGTTCCGGCCGATCGAATGAAGCTCGCGATGCGGCACATGCGCCCGGTGCTCGACCACCGCATCAAGAAAACCAAGTGGTGCGTCCTGCGCTGGCCGTCACCCTCGATGGCCCAACAGTCGGGCATGAGCACGGAGGCCTTCGAAGACTTCTACTTCAATGTCTGCCTGCTCGATTACAAGGCGATCCAACCGGCCATGAATGCTCTCCAAAAGATCATGAACCAGACCGACAAGGTGCATATCACAGGCCCCGGCACGGATCTGCGTTTTTCGATCAAGGGCATCCCGTCATTGGTTTCATGCGGAAACTACAACGTCCCGGACGGCGAGGTCTTCACTTCGCCAGTTAGAGATTCGGTCGAAGGCGTGATTAGCTACAACGCACCCACGATCTATCAGGGAATTCCCTTCGACAGCATCCGCTTGGAGTTTTCCAAAGGAAAAATCATCAAGGCCGAGGCCGGCTCAAAAACCAAGGAGCTCAACAAGATCCTCGATAGCGATGAAGGCGCGCGCTACATCGGCGAGTTCGCCCTCGGCGTGCATCCGCTGATCCGCGAACCGATGCGCGACATCCTCTTCGACGAGAAAATCGCCGGATCGTTCCACTTCACACCCGGCCAAGCCTATGAGGACGCGGACAATGGCAACCGCTCGCAAGTCCACTGGGACATGGTCAGCATCCAGCGCAAAGACTGGGGCGGTGGCGAAATCCACTTCGACGGCAAACTCATCCGCAAAAACGGCATCTTTCTGCCCAAGGCGCTCGCCAAGCTCAACGGGTAAAACCATATTATGGAGCGCCGATATTCTGTCGGCTGTCGGACGGGGGACATTCTGTCACCCGTCTTCCGCGAAGCGACACGCCGGACAGTATGTCCGTCATCCAGCAGCGCGCAAAATGCACGCGCTCCGACATGGAGCGCCGGCATGCAGGAGCGCCGACATTCTGTCGGCTGTCGGTAGGGGGACATTCTGTCACCCGTCTTCCGCGAAGCGACTCGCCGGACAGTATGTCCGTCATCCAGCAGCGCGCAAAATGCACGCGCTCCGACAACGCGAATCCTTAAAGGCATTGGGCTTCAGCCGGTCAGGCCATCTTCTGAGCCAATGAATCGCATGTAGCGTCGCTCTATGAGCGTCGATGCCGCTGAACCGCGCGAAGCTCTCTTCATCCCCTTCAACTGCCGGCCTCGGGGCCAGTTAGCATTGGTCATAGACCGACGCTAAAGTTTAAATGCTCACCTCCGTGGCCGACGTCCCATCGCGAGGCGCAATAGAAGAAGCGGCAACATGGAGATCGCCACTGCTGCCACCGCGGTTTTCAGCGCTGGATAGACGCGTGGGCGATCAAGCGCCAGAGCGGTTAGCGATTCGCGGACTACCTGCTCGCGTGAGACATAAAACAATTCGCGCAACGAACCGCCCGGAATGCGCTCGCCACGATGAGCGACGGCTCCGAAACCGGTGTGAACCGGCCCCGGACAAACTGCCAACACCGGAATGCCATGTTCGCGCAGCTCAATCCGCAGAGCTTCCGAAAAACTCGTGACGTAGGCCTTGGTAGCCGCATACACCGCGAAGTCCGGGATCGGCAGCAAGCTGGCAAGCGAACTCACATTGACCACCGCGCCACGGCCATTGCGGATCATGCCGGGAACCAGCGCATGCGCAAGATGGGTCAGCGCCTCGATGTTGACTCGCAGCATCGCTTCGAGCCTCTCCCACTCCGCCGTCGCAAACTCGCCATAATCGCCGAGTCCCGCATTGTTGACTAACAAATCGGGCAAACTCTCCTGCTCGGCCAACCATTGCGCCAAACGCTCGCGCTCGCTAAAAACCGATAGGTCCGCAGCCACCACCGAGACCGTCACTTGGGGAAACATCCCGCCGATCCGCAACGAGAGGTCTTCCAACAACGACGCGCGCCGGGCAACCAGCACGAGATGTCGCACCCGAGGGGCGATCTGCAGGGCGAATTCCTCGCCAAGGCCGGAAGAAGCGCCCGTCACCACGGCGCATGAGAATGAGAGAACATCGGACATGCCGTGGAACTACACCACCGCCGCCCATTGCGCCACCCGGGATTTTCCTATCGGTGTTCGATCCGCCCTTGCGCGGCCACGGCGGAAACACCATTCTCCCGCCATGAGCCAAGATGTGATTTCACTTCTCCAGCAATTGGTCCGCATCCCATCGGTCAATCCTGACAACGCGCCAGGCACCGATGAGACCGGCGAAGAAACTCTGGCGATCTTTCTATCAGGCTGGTTGGAATCCATCGGTGCGGAGGTTTTACTCGAAGAGGTCAAACCCGGCCGACCCAATCTCATCGCACGCTTCGCCCCACTCGATGGCCGACCGCGCATTTTGTTAGGTCCGCATCTCGATACCGTGGGAGTCGGCGGCATGACCATCGATCCCTTCAGCGGAGAGATCCGCGAGGGCAAACTGTGGGGCCGCGGCGCATCCGATACCAAGGGGCCGATGGCCGCCATGCTGTGGGCGCTGCATGAAAACCGCGAATGCCTCGCGGAGCTGCCGGTAGCGGTCGATTTCATCGCCTTCATGGGCGAAGAATCCGGCCAGTGGGGGTCCAAGGATTTTGCAAAACGCCATGGCTCGGACTATCAATTCGCACTGGTCGGCGAGCCGACCGCCATGCAGATCGTGCACATCACCAAAGGCTCGATGTGGGCCACCCTGCGGGCCACCGGCAAAGCCGCGCACAGCTCGATGCCGGAACGCGGGGAAAACGCCATTCTCAAGCTGACACGCGCGCTCGACCGTTTGGATTGCCACCTCGGCGCGGAGCTCGCCAGCTTCGCCCACCCACAACTCGGCCACTCGACCCTCAACATCGGACTGATCCGCGGCGGCGCGCGCCCGAACATCGTGCCGGACCTCGCCGAGGCCGAGCTAGACATCCGCCTCACTCCATCGCTCGCCGACGCCGGCGGGGCCTTGAAACTTCTAGCAGACACCATCGCATTTCACGATCTCCCTGTGGAAATCGTCAATCCTCATGAAAATCCGCCGATGGAAACGACGGCGGAGCATCCGATGATCCAGGCATTGCTCGGGCTTGGCGCACAACTCACGGTCGCACCATGGTTTTCCGATGCCGCGCATCTATCAAACGGCGGCATCCCGAGCATCTGCATCGGCCCGGGAGTGATCGATCAAGCGCACACCGTGGACGAGTTCATTGAAATCGACGCCTTGAAACAAGGTGCCGAGTTCTTCACCCGCTTCATCGCGGGACTCGCCGGGTGAAAACAAAAAACGCGCCACAAAGACCGGAGATCCGGCCCGGATCAAGGAAGGGCGAAACAGGTTCGCCCACGCCCATGAGGTGACCATGAAAAGCGTTTCGCTCAACTCATTGGCTTTTCATGGGCACGGCGGACACGTTCCGCCGCTCCGTGAGGGATCAAGCGATCTGAGTCGGGCCGTTCGCGTCTTGCGTCACTTGGACGATGCGCAGCGGCAGGCGGACGAGGATTTCGCCGTCGCAGCCGATATCGATCGAATAGATGCCGGCCTCCGGAAACCGCAGTCCTTGGAGATTCATCACGATGTTGCGCGTCAGGAACGGCACGTTCTTCGGCAGTTGCACGTCGAACTCAGGCTCGATCGGCATGTGGTTGGGATCAAGCGATTCGCCATCCTCATTGATGATATTGATCGAGAGCTTGTGACGGCCCGCATCTTCCGGAGTGAAGCAAAAGCGCATGGCAAGCGCGCAGGTCGGGTGCACGACCGGGACGGCGCGGGCCGCGAGAGTATCGAAAGTTCCGGAGATAACGAGCTTGCCGTTGTAGTCAGCCGCGAAGTCGCAAAGAGTGGCGATTTGAATGTCCATGATGGATGATTGAATGGATTAAGTGCCACCCGCAAATTGACGCGGTCAGCGCCTCTTGTCTGAAGGCTGCAGGGGACCGCGTAAAGCGCAAAGAACCGACCCAGACGCCCGTTGGGAAAATTCATCCTGCTTAGCGTCGCAAAGGCTCGCAGGTCAGTGGTTTCCGCAGATTTCCCCAAGTTGTTCACAATGCGGAATTAAATGGGTTTTCTGAGGCACACTGAAAATCAATGATTCAACTACAAGTTCACCCAAAATCCTGTTTCACCGGATAAAGCCTGCGAACGACCTGTGAATAACCTGAGAATATTCGTGAATGACTCTTCCAAATAACCACGTAACCCATTGATCTTAAACATACAAGAGACTTGAAATTGTTGACTCCGCGAAAACAAACGCCCGCCAATTCCATTTTAATCTTTTCACGTGAATTCCTGTTTGGAGCTACTATCGCCTCTGCGCTCAGTGTGACACCGATGTCACAATCCGTGGAATGGCGGGCAAAAAGCCGCTTTATCACAAGTTATTCACAATCCCTTCCTATGGATATTTGAAGACCTGCTGATACTAAAAGATCATTCACTCCCATCCATCACGCTTTCACCAGCGTCATCACGCATTCGAGATGCCGCGTGTGCGGAAATAAGTCGAAGGGTTGCACGTCGGCAAGTTGGTATCCGCCCTCCGCCAGCAGTTTCAGATCGCGCACCTGAGTGGCCGGATCGCAGGAAACATAGACGACGCGAGCCGGGTTGAATTTCACCAATTGAGCGATGAATTCCGGAGTGCAGCCCTTGCGCGGAGGGTCGATCACCACCGCCGTCGCGGCGGCAGGGAAGTTAATTTCCGCAAAAATATCCTCGGCGGAGGCGGTGAGAAAAGTGGCGTTGGAGATCTGATTGGCGGCCGCGTTTTTGCGCGCCCATTCGCAAGAGGTTTCGGAAACCTCTACCCCCGCCACCTTTTCAAAGCGTCCCGCCAATGTCAGCGCGAACAACCCGGAACCGCAATATGCATCGACCAAAAACCGCACGCCATCCGCCGCCGCCTGCTGCGCCACGTATCCCGTAAACGCGGGCAAAATATACGGATTGTTTTGAAAGAAATCGCCCGCGAGAAATTGAAATGTCAACTCCCCTACCCGCTCAGTAGCGGTCGCCCGAAAATCCGTTTCCACGCGGTCGCCAGTGGCGCGCATCAGGATCGTCGAACCGCGCTTGAAGGTGTGTGCCTTCGCGCGGATGCCCGCACGGATTTCCGGCAGCGCGGTGTTGATGGTTTCCATGGCGATCGTGCATTGCGGCACATCGATGATGCGCGAGCGCTGGCCGTTGGCCAAAAACCCGATCGTGCCAATCTCGCCCTGACGCGGAGTATCAAAATGCGGCGTGATCTTCGATCGGTAATGCCAAATCTGATCTGTCGTGAGACAGAAATTCACCGGAAAAACCACTCCCGCCATGTGTTTCATCAACTCGCCCACCTGGCGGGTTTTCCATTCGAGTTGTTTCTGATAGTCGAGGTGCTGGTATTGGCAGCCACCACATTCGCCGAACAACGGGCAAACCGGCTGCACGCGGTCCGGCGATGGCACCAAGACCTCCACCAGATCCGCATGCGAGCAGTTTTTATCATTCCGATAGACCCGCGCCTTCACCGTTTCACCCGGCAAGGCGAATGGCACGAACACCACCCAGCCATCCACCCGCGCCACGCCCGAACCCAGATTCGTCAAGGAATCAATCGTTAGCTCAATCTCCTGATGATACTCAAACGGAGTCGGGACGAATTTTTTCGGAGGTCGCTGATGCATGGTCGGACGCGAAGATTGTCCGCCGCCGGGAATTCGGGCAATCGAAACTTCATGGAATGAAGCGACCCATCTCACGGAGCGCGTCAGCATCCTACGGAGCGCCGATATTCTGTCGGCTGTCGGCGGGGGGGCATTCTGTCACCCGTCTTCCGCGAAGCTCGACGGACAGTATGTCCGTCATCCAGCAGCGCGCAAAATGCACGCGCTCCAACAAGCCTGAATCCTTAAAGGCATTGGGCTGAAGCCAGCGCTCCGTGCGAAATCGAAAGTTACGGGGCCGTCGCGAAGGGTTTCGCCGTGACGCGCTGGTGAACTTCGTTCGGCATCCATGTCCATGGATTGACGTTTTTCTGCGTGAACACCGCGATTCCGATAACGCCGACGTTCCGCGTATTGCCATGACGCATGTTGGCATAGGAATTCGAGACACTTGAAAACTTGAACGCTGCCACCCGGCTGTAACTCGTCCGAAAACCTTCGATTCCCACAGTTTTTCCGGGCTCAACAATGTATCCGCGCTTCGAGAACGATGCGGATTGGCCGTCTTGGACGTCCAGCCCGTCCACACTCGCAACAATTTCCAACGCGCTCTTGCAGCGGTTTTTCACGACGATCGAATAGTTTGATCCATGATCACCCGCTACAAGACGTCTGCCGTATCAACCTTCTTTGTAACTCGGCAAAAACCCAATCCCACCCTTCACGCCCCACTCCACCAAGTCGCCGGCCGCCGTTTGCATCGGCGACACACGCTCCTTATAGCCACTCATCGCATCCACGCCTATGGAGTCATTGTAATAGATGGCGTCCGTGCCCGCCGGCTTCGATGAGGCCTGGTGCGCAGGAGACCCCGGCGATCCGACGTTCGGCGCACAGGAATTTTCCTGCATTTGGCACAATGCGCCCATGAAACGATTTGAAGACGGCCAAATTTCACGCCGGGAGCGTCAGGTGATGGACATCCTTTTCCGCAAGGGCAAGGCCACCGCCGAGGAGGTGCTCGCGGAACTGCCGGATCCGCCGGGTTATTCCGCCGTGCGGGCCTTGCTACTGACGCTGGAGCAGAAGGAATTGGTGACGCATTCGAAGGATTTGCGGCGTTATGTTTATCTGCCCCCGTGCCTGAATATGATTCCAGCCCTCACATTTTCCACCATCGCCGCCGCCCTGGTTTTTCTAGCAGGCCGCAGAGATGCGGCGCGTTATCCAAGGCTCACGGTCCTGTTGCTTATCATGTTAGGCGCATTCCCATTGGTGGCCGCAGTGTTGCCGGAGATCGAGGTGCCTCCATCGCATGCTGGCACGGTTAGCACTCCCGGAGTTTCATAGATCGACTATCTACCTGCCATCTGGGCTTCGGGTTTCGTGCTGGCGATCATCCGATTGTCGCATGCGCTCGCGGTCCTGCACCGCTGGAAAAAACAAGCGGTGGAAGTGGCCCGGATCGACGGTGTGGCGATCTGCGAACTGCCGGGTTTACGAGGCCCCGTGGCGGCCGGCGCCTGGGATCCGGTGGTCTTCGTTCCGGAGTCCTGGCACGCCTGGCACGCCGACCACAAACGCATCGTTCTCGCCCACGAACTGGCGCACCACACCAGACGCGATCCGCTTTGGCGACTGCTGGCGGAACTGGCATGTGCCGTCCATTGGCATCACCCGCTCGCCTACTGGATGAAGCGCCGTTTCATCATGCAATGCGAATATGCCTGTGACGCGCTGGTGCTCGGCAAGGGCATCGATCCAAAAGCCTACGCCACCGTGCTGTGTGACTTCGCCAGTCAATGCTCGCCATCCCCGCTCGCATCCGCCATGGCGGAAACCAAATCGTTAGAGTCACGCGTTCGCAGGATGCTGAAGCCACCCGGCAGCTTGAGCGCAAGAGCTCTCACACTACTCGCCCTGCTCGGCATTCTAACGGCTTGTTCGCTTTCAATGATCGGACGGAAACATCCGAAATCCGCAGACATCCCCGCAGCAGAAGTCGAGCTGCGCTGGTCGGCAAACCCATTTCCGACCGAACCTTGAAGCGATGCCCGCTTGATCACGGGTCAACATGAGAGGACTCCTCCGCCAGCGCCGCCAACACCTTGACCGCCTGCCACGCGGCATCCACATCGTGCACGCGGAAGATCTGCGCGCCACGTTCCATCGCCGCCGCGATGCAAGCGATCGTCCCCGCATCCCGGTCTCGCGGGTCCGGCAGTCCGAGCACCTCGCCGATCACGGTTTTCCGAGAAACCGGCACCAGCAGCGGCCGCCCGAAGCGCTGCAAGCGTGCCAAATCCCGATAGACCGTTAGGTTATCATCCCGCTGTTTCGCAAAATCGATTCCCGGATCCAAAATCACCGCCTCAGGGCCCAATCCCGCGGCCTCCGCCAGCGCGATTTTCTCCTCAAAAAAACGCTCCATCGCCCCCATCACATCCGCCCACTGTTGGGAAACGTGCGGGATTTTCGGCTCGCCCACGCTGTGCATGATCAACAACGCTGCGCCGTGCAGAGCGCAAGCACGCGCATTGCGGTCGTCAGGCAAGGCCCCCATATCGTTGACCAATTCCACCTTTCCCATCCGCAAAACCCCCTCCACCACCTCAGGCCGCCAAGTGTTCGCCGATAAAACCGGCGGCCAAACCTGCATTTCATCCCTCGCCTCCACCCCGCACCAAACATCTTCCCACTGCTCAATGAATCCCCGAAACCGCCGGATTTCCTCCGCCACCGGCACCGCCTCACGATTCGTCCGCGCGCTCTCCGCCCCCACATCGATCACATCCGCGCCCGCCCGCACCTGCGCCTGAGCCTGCTCCACCGCCGCCGCGAAATCCAAGGTCCCATCCCCGGAAAACGAATCATCGTTCACATTCACTATCCCCATCACCAAGGGACGCCGGGGAAATTCAATCACCCTCACAGGAAGTCGTAAACGCATACATCAAACCCTTCACCCTTCGGGATCATCCAGAATCATCTGCAATCTCCGATTGAGCTCGGCCGGAAATTGCTCGGGCCAACTTGCATCCACAAGTCCCACCGCGATCAAATCGCGTAGGTGCATGCGGTCCTTGTCGCGAAAGGAAATCAGTTTCATCCGGACAAGATCCACCAGCGGGATCAATTCAAAGCCATCTCCTTTTTCGGTTTTGACGAGCTCCGGGGTCGCCTCAATCGCATCCGGCACCGCTTTTTCACCAGCCCAAAGCACATGCACGGCATCGCGAATCTTCGCGTCCGGGCCATCCAGAAAGACGTCCATCGAAGCCGCCTTGCCTAGGGACGCAACCCGGCGATGCACAAATCCAGCCGACTCCAACGCCGCACAAGCAAGCGCCATGTCCTCGCGCCGCAACAGAATATCCACATCCCGCGTGTTGCGCACTGCCGACTCATCCACTCGGGAAACCCACGCGGCCACGGCATTTCCGCCGACCACTGCGTAATCCACACCCAACTGCGCAAGAGCCGCAGCTGCGCGTTCGAGCCGCCTTTTTACATCATCGATGCCTTTTGCCATGCGTTGCCAAGATACGGATTGAAGAGCGATTTCTGTGCTCATGTCCGAACCTTGCCACGAAAATGCAGCGAACCAAAGTGCATTTTCCCGTTAAGATGCCTGCGCGCTCCCAAATCTCAAATCCCCCCGCCCGCCAATCCCGCTTGCCCATATCGGCTGCTTCATTAGTCTTCCCCGCATGTCATCCACTTTCGGCCAGGTTTTTCGCATCCACACCTTCGGCGAGTCGCACGGTGGCGGCGTCGGCGTCGTCATCGATGGCTGCCCGCCCCGCATCCCGGTCTCCCTGGAACAAATCCAGCACGAGCTCGACCGCCGCCGCCCCGGCCAATCGGAGATCGTCACCCCGCGCAAGGAGGCGGACGCCGCGGAAATCCTCTCCGGCCTCCACGACGGAGTCACGCTTGGCACTCCGATTTCCATCATCGTTAGAAATACCGACCAACGCCCCGGTTCCTATGATGAAATGGCCGTCAAATACCGCCCATCCCACGCCGACTACACCTACGATGCGAAATACGGCATTCGCGCCCCGTCCGGTGGTGGCCGCGCCTCCGCCCGCGAAACCATCGGCCGCGTCGCCGCCGCCGCCGTCGCCCGCCAAGTCCTCAACACCCTGCATCCCGGCATCGAAATCCTCGCCTGGGTGAAATCCATCCAAGACCTCAACGCCGACGTCGATCCCGCCGTCGTCACCGCCGAGGTCATCGAATCCAACATCGTCCGCACCGGCGATCCCGCCATGGTCGAGGCCATGATCGAACGCATCAAAGCCATCCGCGCCGACGGAAACTCGGTTGGCGGTGTGATCGAGTGTGTCATCCGCAATTGCCCGCCCGGCCTCGGCGCGCCGATCTTCGACAAACTCGAAGCCGATCTCGCCAAAGCGATGCTCTCCATCCCCGCCACCAAAGGCTTCGAGATCGGATCCGGCTTCGAAGGCACTCTTCTAACCGGCCGTGAACACAACGACCCATACCGCATGGTCGAGGGCAAAGTCCGCACCACCAGCAACCGCTCCGGCGGCGTGCAAGGCGGGATTTCCAATGGCGAGCACATCGTCTTCCGCGTCGCCTTCAAACCCACCGCCACCATCATGACCTCACAGGAAACGGTCACCTCCGGCGGCGATAACACCGAACTCTCCGGCAAAGGCCGCCACGACGCCTGCGTCCTTCCGCGCGCCGTGCCCATCGTCGAGGCCATGGCGACGCTCGTCCTAACCGATCACCTGCTCAGGCATCAAAGCTTGGTCCACTGATCCCATTTCACATGTCTCCCGATCTCATCAGTTTCAGCACCATCGCTCTCGCCATTTTCGTGATCTGCGCGGGTTTTGTGTTGCTGCGTGGAATCATGAGAATCTTTCTTGGCTGTGTGGTTCTTGGCGGCAGCGCGTGGGTCGGCCTCCGCCTTTGGCAGCTCGGCCCGGATCTGGTGAGGGCCTGTTTCGGAAACCACGTCCCATGGCTTGCGGGAGTGCTGCCCATCGTCGGCTTTCTCATCACCTTCCTGCTCGGCAGAATGCTGGTGAAATTCCTCTACAGCCCATTTCAAAATACGGCGGATGAATACCCCAAGCCCCCGCTCACACTCACCCGTCTGCTCGGCGCGGCATTCTTCACCCTGATCCCCACCTGTCTCGTCGCCACCATCGCCGCGATCCTGATCTATCATGCCGGAGCCATCACGGAAATCCGTGACAGCGCCGGAAAAGCCCCGCACTCGCGCATGGCGGACACCGCCCTTGCCCTCAAAGCATCCGTGCTCAAATCCATCCCCCAAGCATGGCTTCAACTGTTTGATCCAACCACCGATCCCTCCCGCCTGGAGCTCGCCAAAGCCATCACCCGCGAATCCAAAACCCCCTCTAAACCCGTCATCGACCCGGCAACCGGCGAAGCCATTCCCCGCGCCATCATCGTCGATGACCCAGAACTCCAAAACCTAGCTCGCGAAGGAAAATTCAGCACCCTGCTCCGCCACCCACTCCTCACCAAGACCCTCGAAGACCCAAAAATCAAAGCCCTCATCAAAGATCTCAATCTCTGATTCTTCAACTGATCACTGCTCACTGCTCACTGATCACTGCTCACTGCTCACTGATCACTGATCACTGATCACTGCTCACTGATCACTGCTCACTGATCACTTCCAACTCTCTCCACCATGTCCTACCTCGTCACCATCGGCCTCGAAGTCCACTGCCAGGTCAAAACGAACACCAAAATGTTCTGCGCCTGCCGCACTTCCTTCGGCGACACACCGAACTCCCACACCTGCCCGGTCTGTCTCGGCCTGCCCGGCGCGCTTCCCGTCCTCAATCAGGAAGCCATCGAAAAAACCCTGCTCACCGGACTGATGATCGATTGCGACTCGCCGGAAATTTCAAAGTGGGACCGGAAAAACTATTTCTATCCGGACATGCCGAAGAACTATCAAACCACGCAGATGGAACTTCCGCTCTGCATCGGCGGCGGCGTCCCGCTCTACGATCATTGTTACCCCACCGATCACCGGAAAAATATTGCCACGCCGAACAAGGTTGTCCGCCTCAACCGCATCCACCTTGAGGAAGACGTCGCCAAGTCCACCCACCTCGGCAACTCATCGTTGATCGATTTCAACCGCGCCGGCACGCCACTCATGGAAATCGTCACCGAGCCGGACCTTGAATCCGCCGAAGAAGCCTTCGCCTACCTCCGCTCACTCCAAATGATCCTCCAACAAGGCGGCGTCTCGGATGCCGATATGGAAAAAGGCCAACTCCGCTGCGACGTGAACATCTCGTTGCGCAAAAATGCCGAAGATCCGCTCGGCCCGAAGGTGGAACTCAAAAACCTCAACTCCATCTCCGCCATCCGCCGCGCCATCCACTTTGAAATCCACCGCCAGACCGAAGATTTCGATCGCCACATCCCGCAAATCCAATCCACCCGCCGCTGGGATGATGATCGCGGCGAAACCCAGCTGATGCGCACCAAGGAGGATGCGCACGATTACCGCTACTTCTCCTGTCCCGATCTCCTCCCCATCCGCACCGCACCGCTGCTGGAAAAAGTCCGCCCGCTGGTTCCCGAGCTCCCGCACCAACTCGCCGCGCGTTTCGAAAAAGACTTCGGCGTCACCTCCTACGATGCGGAAGTCCTTTCTTCTAACCGCCACCTCGCCGCCTATTTCGAATCCGCCACCGGCACCGCCATTCCTGGGAAAAAGGTCGCCAATTTCATCATCAACAACCTGATGGGCAAACTCAACGAACAAGGAATCGGCATCGACGAATGCCCGGTCGCCCCGGCGCAACTCAACGCGTTGCTCATGCTCGTCGAAGACGGAACACTCGCCTCAAACCAGGCCAACGAGGTTTTCGCCATTCTCTATCAAACTCCCGAAAAGTCCCCCGCCGCCATCGCCGATAGCCTCGGTTTCAAAAAAGCCGAAGCCGGCGAACTCGAAGCACTCGTCGATCAAGCGATTGCCAACAACCCGTCCGAAGTGGATGCCATCAAGGGAGGCAATGAAAAACTCCTCAACTTCCTCACCGGCCAAGTGATGAAACTCGCCGCCACCAAACCGAATCCCAAACAGGTAACGGAATTGCTGCGCGCCAGGATCCTGTAGCAGCGTCTTGGACTGCTGGCAGCCTGCTGCCGCTTTGGACTCGCAGCCTGCTGCGTCGAAACATCAGATTCCAAGTCCAGACATTCACCGCCAGCAGGCTGGCGGTGGAAAAGCGGCAGCAGGCTGCACGCAGTCCAAGTTTTCTCCTGCCCTCGATGAACATCCCGCAGCGTTTTTCTTGCGGCGGAGGCCCTCTGCATGGCATACTCACGTCGTGAAAACTTACCTCGATCTGATGCGCGACGTGATGGCCAATGGCGAGCGACGCGCCGACCGCACCGGCACCGGCACGGTATCGGTCTTCGGCCGCCAGACGCGGTATGATTTGCGCGAAGGATTTCCCTGCCTGACCACCAAAAAACTCCACCTACGGTCGATCATCCACGAATTGCTGTGGTTTCTCCGGGGCGAAACCAACACCCGCTACCTCAAGGAAAACGGCGTCACGATTTGGGACGAATGGGCCGATGACGAGGGCGAACTCGGCCCGGTGTATGGCAAACAATGGCGCGCTTGGCCGACTCCCGAAGGCCGCTCCATCGATCAAATCCGCCTACTCATCGACGGCCTGCTGGGAAACCCCTCGTCACGCCGCCACATCGTCTCGGCATGGAATGTCGGCCAAATCCACCAAATGGCGCTGCCACCCTGCCATTTGCTGTTTCAATTCTATGTCCATGAAGCCGCGGATGGCGGCCGACCGGGACTGTCCTGCCAACTCTATCAGCGCAGCGCCGATTTGTTCCTCGGTGTTCCCTTCAACATCGCCTCCTACGCCTTGCTCACCGAATTGGTGGCCCACGTCTGCAACTACGAAGCGCGGGATTTCGTCCACACCTTCGGCGATGTCCACCTCTACACCAACCACCTCGAACAGGCGGAAATCCAACTCGCCCGTGAACCGAAAGCCTTGCCCAAACTCTGGCTGAATCCAAACGTCCGCGACATCGATGCCTTCACCATCGATGACATCCGGCTGGAAGATTATGATCCGCATCCGCATATCAAGGCCCCGGTCGCGATTTGAAGAGCGCGGAATTCATTCCAATGTCTGCAAGAATTCGCGTGTCGGAGCGCGTGCATTCTGCGCGCTGCTGGATGACGGACATTCTGTCCGGCGTGTCGCTTCGCGGAAGACGGGTGACAGAATGCCCCCCCCACCGACAGCCGACAGAATGTCGGCGCTCCGATATTGGCGCTTCATGTCGGAGCGCGTGCATTCTGCGCGCTGCTGGATGACGGACATACTGTCCGGCGTGTCGCTTCGCGGAAGACGGGTGACAGAATGCCCCCCGTCCGGCAGCCGACAGAATGTCGGCGCTCCAATTGTCGTGCGAGAGCGTCACTAATATAGTATCAGCTCTCGAAATACGTGTAACCCGCCAAGCCTTCGCGGAAGAGATCGAGAATCTCGCGGCGTTCCTTGGGAGAAATCCGGCCATCGGCAACGGCCTTTTCCGCGAAGTTCCGGAATTTGGTCACGAGTTCCTTGGGGTCGAATTCGACGTAAGTCAGCACGTCGGCCACGGTGTCGCCCTCGACTTCGTGGGTATAGACCGGCTTGCCGTTTTCAAGATGAACGCCGACGACGTTGGTATCACCTAACAAATTGTGGAGATCGCCGAGAGTTTCCTGATAGGCCCCGACGAGGAAGACGGCGACGTAGTATGGCTCGTTGGGATTCAGTCCATGGAGCGGAAGGATTTTGGCGACGTCCTCCTTATCGATGAAGCGGTCGATCTTGCCATCGCAATCGCAGGTGATATCGGCGAGCACCGCACGTTTGCGGGGTTTTTCGTCCAAGCGGTGAATGGGCATCACCGGGAAGAGCTGATCGATGGCCCATGAATCCGGCAAGGATTGGAAAAGTGAGAAGTTCCCGTAATAGAAATCCACAAGGGTGGACGAAAGTTCGCGAAGGTCTTCCGGGATGTCTTCGAGTTCCTCGATGAGATTGGAGATGCGGGTGACAATGTGCCAGAACCATGCCTCGGCAAGACCGCGCTCGCGCAAGGTGGCGTTGCCATAGAAAAACTGGGCGCGCATCTGATCGCGGTAATAGACCGCGTCGTTCAGACACTCCTGGAGGTTTTTCTTGCTGAGGGTTTTATTGACGTCGATGAGATTGAGCAGGTTCTGAGGCGCTTGCTCGGGAATGTTAGGTGCCGCCTCACTGGTCTGGGCGCTGGTGACATCGAGGATATTGAAGACCAAGGCCGAGTAGTAGGCGACGACGGCACGGCCGCTCTCGGAAATGAGATTCGGATGCGCAATGCCGGCCTTATCGCAAATTTGGGAAACCACCTCGACGATGTCCGTGCAATACTCGGCGACCGAGTAGTTGCAGGATGAATGGAAATTCGTGTGAGAGCCATCGTAGTCCACGGCCATGCCGCCACCGATGTCGAGCACGCCCATCGGCGCGCCTTCCTTGACGAGGTCGCAATACATGCGGACGGCCTCGGTGGCCCCTTCGCGGATCGCGGCGATGTTAGGAATCTGCGAACCTTGGTGATAGTGAAGCATTTTCAGGCAGCCGAGGTATCCCGTGTCCTTGAGGTGATCGACCACGGCGATGACCTGCGCGGCATTCAACCCGAAGACCGACTTGTCACCGGCACTGTCCTGCCAATGGCCGGAGCCGCGGGTGGAAAGCCGGATGCGGATGCCGAGATTGGGCAACACGCCGATTTTTCGTGAACGCTCAAGGATGAGTTCAAGCTCGCTGGGCATTTCCAGCACCAGCATGATTTTAAGGCCCATTTTCTGCGAGTGGAGGGCGAGGTCGATGAACTCCTCGTCCTTGTAGCCATTGCAAATGATGTAGGCCTCGGGATCATGCATGTGGGCGAGGGCGGCGATGAGTTCGGGCTTCGATCCGGCTTCAAGGCCGTAGTGGTAGCGTTTCCCGAACTCGGCGATTTCCTCGATGACCTGCCGTTGTTGATTGACCTTGATCGGATAGACCCCGCGATATTCACCGCGATATTTGGAATCCTTGATCGCCTTGCGGAACGACTCGTTGATTTCCGTGATGCGCGAATGCAAGAGATCGCGGAAACGCAGCAAGACGGGCAAATGGGTGCCGCGGTCATGCAGGCCTTCGATGACCTCGAAGAGCGAAACTTCCTTGCTGGCCTCGTCGTCTTCAAGGCGCACGGTAACGTGGCCCTTTGGACTGACGCCGAAAAACCCGTGGCCCCAGGACTCCAAGCCATAGAGCTCAGCGGATTGCTCCGTGCTCCAAGAGTTGGCGGCCTTGCGTTTGCTGGATTTGGGGGCGGACTCGGTGGATGCGGGCGGAATCATGGGGATGAAGACGGTGGGCCGGAAGACAAGCTCATGACGCCGGAAAAAACCAACAAATTCATCGCGATTCCCACGGCACATTGTCGGATTTAAAATCAAGGAAGGGCGAAACAGCTTGCCCGTCGTAGCTCGCAGAGCGAAGTCGGGTGTTCGGCCCAGCCCATGAAGTGACAATAAAACGTGCTTTGCTGATCTCATTGGCTTCTCATGGACATCGGCGGACATGTTCCGCCGCTCCGCGGAGTTCCTCACGAATCCTGTTCTAGGAGCAAAAACTTCACCCGTCGCTCATCGCCGTGGGCCACGCCGAAAAATGCCTCGGCGCGGCTGCCGGGCAATGTGGATGGATCAAACGACGGCGGCACCTTGATCCACCGCCGCGGAATGTGCCGCGCGGCCGCGAGAACTTGTTGGCAAGGCGGAAGGTCAGACAAGGTCACTCGCGCCTTGTCGTAGCGCTCGCCCCAGGGCGGATCGATGAACAACAAGTCGGCGGAGCGCTCAGGCACGACCGTGCAGGCGTCCCCGCAAATGAACTCGATGCGGTCCTCGACCCCGTAGATTTTCGCATTGTGCCTGGCCATGGCCAAGCGCGCCGGGTTGATTTCGATGGCCACCACCGTGCAGCCCGCCCGCGCGAAACCAATCGCATTTCCGCCAGCACCGGCGCAGGCATCGATCACACGCACGCCGTCCGCGCGCTCCCCCAGCCGCAAGGCCAAGGCCTCGGGAGTGAGCGAGCGCCGACCTTCATCGTCCACGCGCGCGGCGGACCGGCTGAATCCCACGCTTCGTTCGCGGTAGCGCCGCGCTTCCTCGTCCGATGCCCGGCGCAATTCCTTGCGATGCAACGGTGGCAAAATCTCAATGGACAAGAGCGATCCGCCGATGCCCACGCCGCGGAGTCGAGCTGCTAGATCGGCGGCCGCGCCGCGCTCCAACGCGGCGCGCGCCTCCAATTGGCCGCCCGCTTGTTCGCTCGCACTCCATGAGCCGGAGCCGAGCAAACGGCGCCAATCGAGCCACGGCGGAAGAGGCCAAACCCGAACGTCGAAATTTTTACTCATGGGCAGGATCACTGCGCAGGCCGCTGCCAAAAAGAAGGTTTAAACCTTCTTCGGCATGGCGACCCAGGCACCTTTCTTCGCGTTGCTCTTGATGCAAGTGTCGATGAAGGCAATGCCGGTCCAACCGTCTTCGATGTTGGCGTATTTCGAACCATCACAGGCGAATTTTTTGCCGGCTTTCCATTTGCGGACATCCGCTTCGAAACAACGATGGAGACGACCGAAGGCATCATGGAAAGCTTCCGGGTGACCTGCGGGGATCGTCGGCTCGGCCATCAGATCGGCAGGGAGGTTTTTCGGCAGGAAACCATCTCCAGCGGCGACCGCACCGCGCCAATAGACACGGTCCGGTTGGTTCGGCAGGCAGATGGTGATTTTCTCGGGTTCTTCCTGTTTCCAGATCAAGGTGCCCTTGGAGCCGGCGATGGTGATGCCGAGGTCATTCTTGTGGCCGATGCAGATCTGGGAAGCGCGGACGAGCGCTTTGCCGCCGTTGCTCAATTTGCAGTAGATGGTGAAGTGGTCGTCGAGCATGCGGCCTTCGACGAAGGTTTCCATCTGCGCCGAGAGGTGCGTGACATCAAGACCGGTGACATAGCGGAGTTGCATCAGCGCGTGGGTGCCGATGTCGCCGCCGCAGCCGGAACCGCCGGCGCGCTTGGGATCCACCCGCCAAGCCGCTTGTTGCTGGCCGGTGGCTTCTAACTTGGAGGCGAGCCAACCTTGGATATAATAACTATCCACCCAGCGGACGTCGCCGAGCAATCCGCTCTGCACGATGTAGCGGCTGAAACGGCTGGTCCAGTGGCCGAGGTAGGTGTGCGCGACGGCGAATGGCACGTTGAGCTTGCGGGAGGCTTTCACCAAGGCATTGGCCTCCTTGAGGTCCAAGCAAAGCGGTTTTTCACAGAACACACCGATGCCGGCATTCATGGCCTTCATCGCGGGATCGTAATGCACGAAATTGGGCGTGACGATGAGGATGTAGTCGAGCTTTTCGTCGGCGGGAAGCGTCGCGTTGGCGGCGATCATCTCATCGTAGGACGTGTAGCCTTTGATCGGGTATGGCCAGTTGGCAGCTTCTTCCAGAGCGATTTTCGGATCGGGGAAAAGCGCCCCGGCGACGATGCGCCGCGTGCCGTCCATGTGGATGGCTTTCTGGTGAGGTTGGACAATGAAGGCTCCTTTGCCTCCGCCGACGAGGCCGATGTTGAGTGGCTTGTTAGACATGGTTGTGTGGTGTGCGAGATGGATGGATGGGTCGATGCCGGGTAGAAACGGCTACGTGATTCGCAGGGTGAAATTTATCGGGTTCTCCTAACTTTTTCACGCATTGCCCTGCCATTCGCCGAAATCGCGGAACTTCGCGTAACGGGCTTCGAGCAATTGGTCGGTGGGCAGGGCCTTGAGTTCCGCGAGGTGGCGGAGAATGCAATCGCGGAAAGCATCGGCGGTCGCGCGGTGGTCATGGTGGGCACCGCCGGTGGGCTCATCGATGACATCATCGATGAGTTTGAGTTGCTTGAGATCGGGCGCGACGAGCTTCATGGCTTCCGCAGCCTCGGGCGCGTGTTTGCGGTGTTTCCAGAGAATCGCGGCGCAACCTTCGGGGCTGATGACGGAATAATAAGCGTTTTCCAACATCAGCACGCGGTCGGCCACACCGATGCCCAGCGCGCCGCCAGAGCCGCCCTCACCGAGCACGACTGCGATGATCGGCACTTTCAGCAGCATCATTTCGCGCAAGTTGTAGGCGATGGCCTCGGCAATGTTGCGTTCCTCCGCGCCGATGCCGGGAAAGGCCCCGGGAGTATCGATGAGCGTGATCACCGGCAGGCCGAATTTTTCGGCGATTTTCATCAGGCGCATCGCCTTGCGGTAGCCTTCAGGATGGGCGCTGCCGAAATTGCGTTTGAGGTTTTCCTTGGTATCCCGGCCTTTTTGGTGGCCGATGACGATGACCCGCTGACCGCCGATCCGCGCAAATCCACCGGGCATCGAGGCGTCATCGCCGATGTGGCGGTCGCCATGCAACTCGCAAAAATCGGTGAAGGCCAGTGAGACGTAGTCGAGCATGAACGGGCGATTCGTGTGCCGGGCGATCTGGACGCGCTGCCAAGGGGTGAGATTTTGGTAAATTTGCGCCCGGGTTTCGGCGAGTTTCCCCTCCATGAGGGAAATCTCGGAGGACATGTCGATGTTTTGGGAGGCCGACTTGGTCCGGAGTTTTTCGAGTTCGCGTTCGAGTTCGAACGCAGGTTTTTCGAATTCGAGAAGCTGCATGCGCGAGAGCTTCGGGATTTGAAGCGCCGGATGCAAGACAGGAGATGAGCCGGATCTTAGTCCTTTTTGGAGCGGTGGAAAAACTCGGCCCAGTGGTATTCCCAGACGTGGAGCCATGGGTGGTGGCCGTGTTCATCGCTGGCCATGTAAGCTGAATAGGAGATCCCCGCGAACCACGCGACGGGAACGGCAATGAGCGAAATGCCGAACGAACCGAGCGAGGCGAGGACGGCGATGAAAACCATCAGCACGTTGCCAAGGGTCAGGATGCCGAAACCGGCGAGGTAATGGTGTTTGTAGAGATGACCCAAACCCGGGATCACGCTCAAAACAATTGCGACCTTATCGCGGTCAACGGTTTTCCATGCATTGATAATGTCTTTCATGGCGGTGATGAGCCTTTTAACTCATTAACACCATCTCATAATGGAATCACGGATGCAAGCCGGGAAAATAGAGCTGCACGCAACGTTTTCAAGGAGCGTGGGCGTCTCGCCCACAGTCATTGCGATTTGTTTTTGGAAGCCAAAAGAAACGCCGATCTGTCCTCCGTTTACTCTGTTTGCTCCTGTGAAATTCTATCTTGAGACTGCGCGTGCAAAGGAGGAAGGCTGAGTCAATTGGGAGGAGCTTCGCGCGAAATCATTGGAGTCTCTTCCGCTTGCACCACAGAAATGTGGTGCGTCCTTATCGCGCTAGGGCGACCAAGATCGCTTTTTGGGCGTGGAGGCGGTTTTCGGCTTCTTGGAAGATGGTGTCGGCGTGGAGTTCGAGGATTTCGTCGCTGATTTCCTTGCCGCGATAGGCGGGTAGGCAGTGGAGAACGATGTGGCCGGGTGCGGCATCGGCGAGCAATCCCGCGTTCACTTCGAATCCGGCGAATTCGCGCTCCTTGTCTTTTTGATCTTCTTGACCCATCGAGAGCCAGACATCGGTGTTGATGACGTCGGCATTTTGAGTGGCTTCGGCTGGAACGCTGGTGACCGAGACGTTCGGGGCATCAAGCGCGGCGAGAAACTCTGCGGGCGGTTGGCAGGAAACCGGCGAGGCAATGGCGAGCTCGAAGCCAAGGCGCTTGGCGGCCCACATCCAGGAACGCGTCATGTTGGAAAAACCATCGCCGATGAACGCGATTTTTTTACCTTCCCATCCGCCGAGTTTTTCTTGGACGGTCAGCAAATCTGCTAGAATCTGGCAGGGATGTTCGTCATCGGTGAGCGCATTGATGGTCGGAATGCCGGAGTATTCGGAAAACTCGACGACGTCCTGTTGGGCGAAGGTGCGGATGATCGCGCCATGGACCATGCGACCCAACACGCGGGCGGTGTCTTTGATGAGCTCGCCGCGACCGAGTTGAATGTCGTTTTTCGAGAGAAACATCGGGAATCCGCCGAGTTCGCGGATGCCGACCTCAAACGAGACGCGGGTGCGCGTGGAGGACTTGGTGAAAATGAGCGCCCATGTCTGGCCGGCGAGCTGCGTGCCGTCGCGACCGCGCTGGCGCTTGAGATAGGCGGCGGATTCGAGCAATCCTTGGATTTCCTTGGCGCTGAGCTCTTCGATGGAGAGGAGATTTTTCATGAATTGAGAGGTTTGTAGCATCGGTCGATGACCGTAGAGCGAATGTGAGGCTAGAGAAGAGATTGAATAGGCATCGCGATGGTTAATCCTTCACTTGGCCACCAGCGCATCAAGTGCGGTCTTGAGAATGCTCAGCGCCTCGTCGATTTCCATCGCAGTGACATTGAGCGGCGGCAACAGGCGAATGGTGTTAGGGCCGGCTGGCGGGGTGAGCAATCCGCGCTCCATCAGCTGGTTCACCACCACGAGTGCCGGGGTTTTTCCTTCCGGGGTCGGAATGAGCGCGGGATCGAGACCAATGCCGAGCAGCAATCCGCTGCCGCGGATTGCGGTGATGACGGGAAGTTTCCACGAGGTGATGGTCTCGCGGATGCGGACTTCCATGAGGATCGCGTTTTGAGCGAGTTCCTTTTCGCGGATTTCGTGGAGCACGGCGAGCGAGGCGGCGCAGACGAGCGGATTACCGCCATACGTCGAGCCATGCGAGCCAGGGCCCATCAGCGAGGAAAGCGCGGTGCCTTGATCATCGATGGCGCGGTCATTGAGCCAGAACGCGCCGATCGGCACGCCGCCGCCCATGCCCTTGGCCCATGAAATGCCGTCGGGCTTGATTTCCGGCGCGATCATGCGCCAGGCCATCGAGTCGCCACAACGGCCGAAGCCGGCTTGGACTTCATCGAAGAACAAGAGCAAGTCGCGCTTCTTACAAACGGCTGCGATGGCGCGCAGAAATTCCGGCGTGGCCATGTTCACACCGCCTTCGCCTTGGATCGGCTCTAGCAGAATGGCGGCAGTTTCCGGATGCACACCGTTTTCGAGAGCGGCGATGTCGTTATACGGGAGATAACGGAAACCCGGCAGCAGCGGATCGAAGCCTTCCTGGATTTTCGCTTGGCCGGTGGCGGACATCGCGCCGAGCGTGCGACCGTGAAACGATTGCTGAAAGGTGATGACTTCGAAACGCGGTTTACCATCGGTCTGCGGACGGTGGTGGCCGAAGCGGCGGGCGGATTTGATCAGTCCGTCATTCGCCTCGGCGCCGGAGTTTGAGAAGAACAACTTGCCGGGCAGGCGCACGTGGTGGGTGTTGATTTCCTCCGCGAGTTCCGCTTGTTGCGGGATTTGATAAAGATTCGAGCAATGCAGCAGCTTTCCGGCTTGTTCGCGGATGGCGGAAACGAGACGCGGGTGGCAGTGACCTAGCGAACAAACCGCAATGCCGGTGCAAAAATCAAGATAGCGTTTTCCCGCATCATCCCACAAATGACAGCCCTCGCCGCGCACCGGAACCAGCGGAAAACGACCGTAGGTGGGCAGAACATGCTGTTGAAAGAGATCGGCGGTGCTCATGAGAAGGGGCGGAGACTAGCGCCGATCCCGCATTTGGCAAAGCGGTAAATATCAGGGCTCATCGGAATCGGGCGTTTGGGCAATTGCCGGTTTCCGGGTGGCTAGAATTTTGTCCACGCGGATGCCGTCGATGTCCATGACTTCGAAAGTCCAGATGCCTGAGGTGACCTTGTCGGTTTCTTGGGGGGTGCGGCCGAGTTCTTTGACCAGCCAGCCCGAGACCGTTTGGTATTCATCGCCGCCGCCTTCGGGGAGTTTGAAGAATTCGAGTTGATCGGGGAGTTTTTCGATTTCGTAGAGTCCGTCGATGAGCCAGCTGCCATCGCTGCGTTTTTGGATGGGCATGGCGAGTTGTTCTTCGCGTGAGGGCACATCACCGATGATGGTTTCCATGAGATCGATCAAGGTGACCATGCCCATCAGACTGCCAAATTCATCGAGGACGAAGGCGGCGCGTTGGCCGGTTTTACGGAAGGATTCCAGCAAGACGCGGGCGGGTTGCAATTCAGGAACGAGTAACGGTGGATGCATGATTTCCCCGAATGAGACGGGCTTCCCTGCGGCAAGAGATGCGTAAATGTCTTTGAGCGAAACAGCTCCCACCAAATTGTCACGCCGACCTTGATAGACCGGAAAAACTTCCTGAGTGCTTTGAATGATCGATTCCCAAATCGTCTGGTGATCGGCATTTTGCTCGATCCAGATGATGCGCGGGCGCGGGATCATGATGTCATAGGCGACAAGTTTTTCGAAGTCGATGACTCCTTGCATCATGCGGGATTCGGCGCGATTGATCGATCCTGCGACCATTCCTTCCCGGACAAGCACGGTGATATCCTCGCGGGAAACCGTGGATTCCTGATCTTCTCGGATGCCGAAGAGGCGCAGGAGCCGCCCGGTGGACCAAGAAAGCAGACTCACGGCAGGAGCGGCGATGGTCGAGAGGGCGGCCATCGGCCCGGCCATGGCGCTGGCGATGGCTTCGGGAAATTTCATGGCCAGTCGCTTGGGGACCAGTTCACCAACGACCAGGGAAAAATACGTTAGAATGCTGATGACCACGCCAAGTGCCAGTGGTCTGGCATAATCGCCGATGAACGGCAACGGTGCGATGACTTCCGCCAGGCTGTTGGCGATATTGCCGCTGCCCATGGCACCCGCGATAATGCCGACGAGCGTGATGCCGATTTGCACGGTGGAAAGAAAACGGTTGGGGGACTCCGATAGCACGAGAGCTTTTTTCGAGCCGGAGTTGCCCTCATCCGCCATCGTCCGCAACAGGCCTTTGCGGGATGAGACGATTGCGATCTCGGTCATCGCACACAAGCCATTGGCGACTAGCAGGATGAAGACAATGGAGATTTCAAGAATGAGAGATTGCATAAAGAATGGGCGAGTCGATTAACCGGTTAGTTGACTTCGATGATGGCTTTGATTGCGCCGAGGGCGGGATCGGTGAATTTTTCGAACTCGGATGGAACCTCTTCAAAAGCGATACTAGATGGAAACCGTTCATTTGGATACCGAAAATCCCGATTCATTGCACCGGGCTGGCCAAGAAATGGGATGCGCTTGCCGTCGGCTTGTTGGCGGGCTAAGAGCTTGGCATGCCGCTGCGGACCAAGGATTTCGATTATCATTTACCGGACGAGTTGATCGCCTCGCGGCCATTGGCGGAGCGTGCGGCATCGCGCATGCTGGTGGTCCACCGGGAGTCCGGACGGATCGAGCACCGGATGTTTCGGGATTTTCCGGAGTTTTTGCGGGCTGATGATTTGCTGGTGCTCAACGACACCAAGGTGATTCCCGCGCGCTTGTTTTCGGATGACGGAAGGACGGAGTTGCTGTGCTTGGATCGGCTCTCGCCGCTGGAGTGGCGATGCCTCGTGCGCCCCGGCAAGCGGATGAAACCGGGCCGGACGGTGAGCGTGGGCGGAATCACCGGCACGGTGACGGAGGTTTTTGAAAATGGCGACCGCTTGATTCGCTGGGATGCGCCAGTGGATTTGAATGAACATGGACATCTCGCGCTGCCGCATTACATGGGCCGCGAAGACGAGCTTTCCGACCGCGACCGCTACCAAACCGTCTTCGCACGCGAGGAGGGAGCGATCGCCGCACCGACCGCCGGCCTGCACTTCACGCCTGAAATGTTAGGAAATCTGACGCATGCATTTCTCACGCTGCACGTCGGCGTGGGGACATTTCGGCCGGTGAGTGTGGAAGTGGTTTCGGATCACATCATGCATTCGGAGAAGTATGCGGTTAGTGTGGAAACCGCGCATCGGGTGAATGCTGCGGGCCGGGTGGTGGCGGTGGGCACCACGGTGACGCGCGTGCTGGAAGCGATCGGCAGGCAGGCGGTGGGAGGAGACCAGCGGATTGAGGAAAAAGAACATGTGGGCGCGACGGATATTTTCATCCATCCACCATATGATTTCCGCGTGGTGGGCGGCTTGCTGACGAATTTCCACCTCCCGCAGAGCACCTTGATCATGTTGGTGAGTGCGCTCGCAGGTCAGGATTTGATTTTAGAAGCGTATCGAAAAGCGGTGGAAGAGCGCTATCGATTTTACAGTTACGGCGACTGCATGTTAGTCATTTGATTTCGCGCGTGTCATCCATGCGGTGAGCAGGCCAAGCAACGCGAGGGAAATCACCCCCCAATCGCCGATGATGGCGTAGAGTGAAAACGACGGATGCAGCGGGACATTGAGCTCGGCGAACAAGGAACCACGGGTGAAGTGGCTGCCATTTTCATCCCGAAGCATTTGAGGTTTTCCGGTATCCGGATGGGCGGTTGAGCCGGTGGTATCCACCGCAGCGCTTACTCCATTGTTCGCACAACGGACCATGGGTCGACGCAACTCGATGGCGCGGAAGCGGGAATTGGCGAAGTGTTGGGCGGCGGCGGCGGATTCCTTGAACCAGCCGTCGTTGGTGACGTTCACAATCACTTGCGGGCCGGGCCGCACGAACTTGCGGGGAAGTCGCGCCACGGTATCTTCAAAACAGATGGTGGGGATCGCGCCGATCACCGTGCCGGCAGCGGTGGAAATGGGCAGTGGCTCGAACGATTCGCCGGGCGTGAATGATCCGCCATATTCGACGCCCGCTTGTTGTTCGTAGATTTTTTTCAACAACGGGATCGAATCCACGAAGGGGATGGTTTCGCCGAAGATGACGAGGTGGTGTTTGCGATAGGTCTGGAGTTCATCCTCGGGATTCATCACGGCGAGCGAGTTCCAGGCCTGGCCTTTCTCTTTCATGACGAGTTGCTCGTCTTGGGTTTTCACGGCCTCCAATTCGTTGGTGCCATAGATGAGTTGAAACGGCCCGGCGCTGCGGACTTGCGCGATGGTCTCCAGATTTTCCTGCCAAACGCCCCAGCTGCCGTCGGAGGCGCGCATGATCCTGCCGGTGAGGGCGGATTCGGGCCACATCACCCAGTCCGGCCAACTCAATGAGACCGCTCCCTCGTCGGACTTTTCCATGGCTTCTTTCAGCCGCGCCGCATCCTTGTCCGCCAACGAACGAAGTGCTTTGAGGGTTTCCTCCTCATAGGCCATGTGGACATCGAGGGGCTCCCACAGCACCCGTGCGGCGTCTTGCGGGATGTTGATTTGCACCAGCAGCGTCTTGAGCCTAACGGATTCTCCGCGGCCCTCCATAGCGATCCGGATGAGGCCATAACAAACGAGCACGGCCACCATCAATGCGGCGATGCCGAAATCGAGGCGCGTCCGTTTCAGACCATCACCCGCCGAATCCATGACCCGCCGCGCAGTCTGCACCAGCACGGTTTGGAAAAACACCGGCACCATGGCGAGACCGGTTAGGCCGAATAAATCCGCGGCTTGCGCCATCGCCGGAGCTTCATGAAACGCCACGCCCAGTCCGTTCCAGCCGAAGCCGGTGAACAACCAGCCGCGAAGCCATTCAAGACCCGCCCACACGGCAGCGTGGCAGGCGGCGATGCGCAGGCTCCGGAAACAATCGCGAAGCGCCGATTGCGAAAACCCGAATGATGGATATTGCGCGAAATCTCCAGTCACGTGCGCGCCACATTTTCTCCATGGATTTCCAAGCGACGCCGCGAAGGCCCCGAAAGCACCCCAAAACAATCCAAGATAGAGCGGCAACACGACCACGCCGAGCGGGGAAACGATCGCCAGCCAATTGAACTGCACTAGGCAACTCAACGTGCCCGCCAGCCAGCCGAGACCAAAACCTTTCCAAACCGCGCGTTTGCCATCGAGCGACCACACCGCAGCCAGCAACGGCACCAACGCCACCCAAACCGCCGCCGACATCCGGAATGGTGGAAACAAGCCAGCGACCAGCAGCCCGCTCGCCACGGCCGCCATGAGTTTCATCCACCCGGAAAGTTTCCCCATGCGCGGAGCATTCATTCTAAATCCGGATACGTGAACCACAATCGGAGCGTAGCACAGATCGAAAAACCGATCATTCAATCAAGATGACGCCGATCACCTCTGTCGCCGCAGCCCTCTCCTGAAGCCGTTGAAGCCCCTTAATCATGCTCAAACCGGGATTTCGGCGGAATTTCCCGACTCTAGGATTGCCAAATCCCATTCCGTGACTAGCAATGCGCCCCCGGCGCGATCTCGACGTCGGCAACACAGAAGCACACTACAGGCATGAAGGACCTCACCAAATACCGCAACATCGGCATTTTCGCCCACGTCGATGCGGGCAAAACGACCACCACCGAGCGCATTCTCAAACTCACCGGCAAGATCCATAAAATCGGCGAAGTGCACGACGGTGCCTCCACGATGGACTTCATGGAACAGGAAGCCGAGCGCGGCATCACCATCCAATCCGCCGCCACCACCTGCTTCTGGAGGGGCCTCCAGTTCAACATCATCGATACTCCAGGCCACGTGGACTTCACGATCGAAGTATACCGGTCGCTCAAAGTGCTCGACGGCGGTGTCGGCGTGTTCTGCGCCTCCGGCGGTGTGGAACCCCAGTCCGAAACCAACTGGCGCTACGCCGACGATTCGGGCGTTTCCCGCGTCATCTACGTCAACAAGATGGACCGCATCGGCGCGAATTTCTACAAAGTCGTCGAGCAGGTCAAAACCATCCTCGGCGCCAAGCCGCTCGTCATGGTGCTGCCGATCGGCGAGGAAACCGCCTTCGCCGGTGTGGTCGATCTCCTCACCCGCAAATCCTATCTGTGGGATGAATCCGGCAAGCCGGAAAATTTCACCATCGGTGAAGTCCCCGCCGACATGGTCGACAAGGTCGAGCAATACCGCGCCGAACTCATCGAGACCGCAGTCGAGATGGAAGACGATGCGATGGAAAAATACCTCGATGGCGAAGAGCCGGACATGGAGACCATCAAGCGTTGCATCCGCAAGGGCACGATCGACCTCAAGTTTTTCCCGACCTACTGCGGATCGTCCTTCAAAAACAAGGGCATCCAAAACGTGCTCGATGCCGTGGTCGATTACCTCCCGAACCCGACCGAAGTGAAGCCACAACCGGAAGTGGATCTCGAAGGCAATCCGACCGGCGAATTCGCCATCGTCGATGCCTCCAAGCCGTTCCGTGCCTTGGCGTTCAAGATCATGGACGACAAATACGGTGCCCTCACCTTCACCCGCATCTACTCGGGTTCGGTCAAAAAAGGCATGACCGTCCTCAACACCTTCACCGGCAAAACCGAACGCATCAGCCGCATGGTCGAAATGCACGCCGATGACCGCATCGAAATCGATAGCGCCCAAGCCGGCGACATCGTGGCCCTGGTTGGCATGAAGAACGTGCAAACCGGTCACACCCTCTGTGACGAAAACCACCCGGCCACGCTTGAGCCGATGGTTTTCCCGGATCCCGTCATCTCCATCGCCGTCGCTCCCAAGGACAAGGCGAACGCCGAGAAACTCGGCACCGCCATCGGCAAGATGGTCCAGGAAGATCCTTCGTTCCGCGTCGAAACCGACGAGGAAACCAACGAAATGATCCTCAAGGGCATGGGCGAGCTCCACCTCGATATCAAAATCGACATCCTCAAGCGCACTCACAAGGTTGAGGTTATTGTCGGCGCACCGCAGGTCGCCTATCGCGAAACCATCACCAAGGCCGTCACCGACAGCTACACCCACAAGAAGCAATCCGGTGGTTCCGGCCAATACGCGAAGATCGATTACATCATCGAGCCACTCGAAGCCGGTTCCGGTTTCGTGTTCGAGGCCTCCGTGGTCGGCGGCAACGTGCCGAAGGAGTTCATCCCGGCCGTGGAAAAAGGTTTCAAAACCTCCATCCACAAAGGCCCGCTTGCCGGCTACCCCTGCTTGGACTTCAAGGTCACGCTCAAGGACGGTGGTTTCCACGCTGTGGACTCCTCGTCCATCGCTTTCGAAATCGCCGCCAAGGCCGCCTACCGCCAAACCATGGTCAAGTGCGCGCCGCAAGTGCTCGAGCCGATCATGAAAATCGACGTCTTCACCCCAGACGCGCAAGTCGGTGACGTCATCGGCGACCTCAACCGCCGCCGGGGCATGATCAAGGAGCAGATGACCACCCACGGTGGCGTCCGCGTCAAGGCTGATGCCCCGCTGAGCGCGATGTTCGGCTACATCGGCGACCTTCGCACGATGACCTCCGGCCGTGGCCAGTTCTCCATGGAGTTCAGCCACTACGCACCCTGCCCGAAAAACGTGGCCGAGGAAGTCATCGCCAAGGCCAAGGAAAAGGAAGAGGCCCTGCGCGCAGCTAAGTAACGGAGCGCTGGCTTTAGCCGGCGAGTCCTCTCAAACCCCGTCGTCCCTCAAGGACGCCGGGGTTTTCTTTGGGTGCCACTTCTCAAACGACGGGTGACAGAATGTCCCCTCGCCGGCAGCCAACAGAATATCGGCGACTCCGTTCGCCTGCATGCGGAGCGCGTGCATTCTGCGCGCTGCTGGATGACGGACATTCTGTCCGGCGAGTTTTCGCAAAAGACGGGTGACAGAATGTCCCCTCGCCGGCAGCCGATAGAATATCGGCGCTCCTCACGTCTGCATGCGGAGCGCTGACATTTTCCATTCCTGCATTACGGCTTGCCCAGCAGGTCCGTGTTTGCGAACCAAGCGACAAAATACGGTTGTGGTGCGTTTTTCCGCTTCATGATGAGGGCGAACGGCGGATCCAGAATCATCAACCGGGGGACCACGTGATGCTGCATGGAGCAACCAAAACTTATGCCCCCTTCTCTGCGGAGTTTCGCTCCCTTTTCGTCCATCGTGAAATCGATCGACTGCATCGCCTTGCGAAGGATCAGTCCGTTGCCGGTCACCCTGCGGCCTTCGAGTTGGGAAAATTCCACGAATTCTTTTGCCACGATATTGGGCACGGCTAACAGATCCGCGGCTTCAGCATGGGGGGCATTCGCGCGCAGGTGCTTGAGCGTGTTGCGGCTTGCCTCGCCGGATGTTTTCGGAAGGGTTGGAAATTTGGCGAGGATGATTTGGTCATCCGGCGTCTTGCCCAGTAACTCGATGACAAAATGATCTTTCGCGGCGTAATGATGCACCCGCACTTATTTGAGTAGCGGCCCGGTATCCTGTTGCTCGGGAGTGAAACCAAACCATGGAACACTCCGCTTCCCGAGTTTCCAAGTTCCCAATTTCCCGAAAGGTTTTGGAAACTCCAAGTTTTTGCTCAAGCAGGCGAAAAACACCAGGTCGTCCGGCGCAATGCTCTTTTTGAGGCGAGCTGCCAATTTGGATTTTAATCCTGTTAGATTCTTCACGCTGTCGTCGATCTTCTTCATCACGCCATCACTCACTTTGCCGTTGGTGAGAAAGACCGAGCCCTCGTCCACCCAGCGTCGATCAAATGGATTCCGGTTCAGCGAATCCGCAAGATCGGACGCAGGAGTGAGTCGGATCGGCGCGCCGAAATCCCGGGTGGCGGAATCCTATGCCATCTGGAATGTGGCACACCACAGGATGTTCTTCCCTCGTGGCATCACATCATCCAACACAGGTGTGATCATCGTGCCGTGATGCTTCATTACTTCGGGATCGGAAAGTTGAATTCCGGCATCTTCCGGCGACCAATTCACGCTCGTCAAGCCCACGAATGTCAGTAATGCCAAGACTTGAAACCGTGACTGGATCATGGCGGGAGTTTGATGATCGCCGTCACGCCCGGAAAGGTGAAAACCTGAGGCGTAGCGAAGTTGCGCATCTAACAGAGCGCCGATATCCTACGGAGCGCCGACATTCTGTCGGCTGTCGGACGGGGGACATACTGTCACCCGTCTTACGCGAAGCGACTCGCCGGACAGTATGTCCGTCATCCAACAGCGCGCAAAATGCACGCGCTCCGACAAGCCAAATACCCCAAGACTCGCCGGCTGAAGCCAGCGCTCCGTGGCAAATTAGAATCTCCAAATATCCAGCGTGCGACCGATGCGATAGAAATCCTGGGATTCGTCGATTGCTCCGCGGGTGAGCCACCCGTTGTTCCACTCCGCCCATTGCGCGCGACAAGGGTCCATGAACGAGCCGGTGTTGATGATGCGCCGGCGTCCCGCCAACCAAGTGCCCGGACAGTGGAAATGCCCGATCACCAGCATTTCCGCCTGGGGAAAATAGCGATCGCAGAAGCGCGAGCCGATCGTTCCCTGGGTGAACCACGACTCCAGCATGCGCAGGGCGCGCTTCGGTGGCATCGCCGCATCCCATGCCCGCTGGAGCAAGCTTCGGCCAAAGGGATGCTCCACCGAGCAAAGGTCGCGGGCGATGGCCCGGGCAAGCCGCAGGCGCTCATCCGCATCATTTTCAGCGTCGGGATGTTGTTGCCACAACTCGGTCACCCGCTCGGTTGCGTTGAGGATCTCACGTTTCCATGGCGCTCCCGCAAACAACAAGGCATCGCCATGAGTCACGATGATCCGGCCTCCCGCCAGCCCGATCCAACCGGGGCCGGGCCAGCTGGGATCGTGATTTCCTGAGAGAAAAACCGCCTCCGCTCCCTCCTCCGCACAGAGCGTTTTCAGCTCAGCCAGCATCACGGCGGAACGCTCGCGGAATGGCCGCGCGAGTTCTTGCCAAGTGTCGCCATTGAAAACTACGGTCCCCGCTCCCGCAATCAGCGGACGGAGGGCCGATACTTGCGCGATCCGCGAGATTTTGTGACCGAGATGAAGATCGGATAGAATGCGGACCGGCTCGTTCATGGCGCGGGTCGGCGTTGGCGCACCGCCTCGAACAAACACACCCCCGCGGCCACGGAGACGTTCAAACACTCGACTTTCCCAGACATCGGAATCGAGGCGAGAAAATCGCAGTTGTCCTCGGTGAGTCGGCGCATGCCCTTTTCCTCGGCTCCCATGATGAGGGCGAGCGGGCCTTTGAGGTCGAGTTCATAGATCGACTTCGATGTCGCGTGATCCGAGGTGCCGACCAGCCACAAGCCGGCGGCTTTGAGTTTTTCCATGGTCCTCGCGAGATTGGTGACTTGGGCGAATGGCACATGATCGGCCGCGCCGACCGAGACACGGCGCACGGTCTCCGTGATGCCGACGGCCTTGTCCTTCGGGGCGACCACCGCATGGACACCCGCGGCGTCCGCCGTGCGCAGGATGGCGCCGAGGTTGTGCGGATCCTGCACGCAATCAAGAACGAGCACGAACGGGATTTGATGCTGCGCGACGACCGCCATGAGTTCATCTTCATCCAGCGAAGGCACGGTTTTTTCCACCACTTGGACGTGGCGGTTTTCGCGAGCCTGCTTGCCCTGGGCTCCGTGCGGGGCGGAAAATCGAGGTTTCATGCGGGGAAAGGTGGAACAGGAAAGCCCGGGGAGTCGAGCGCTTTGGAGCAGGATTCGATGTTTCCCGCGTTTCTTGGTTTCCAGTTTCCATCTATAATTCATCATGACGGCGATGCAAGACACCTTCCACTGGCCGGATTTCCTACCCGCGTTCCGACGCGTGGCCGAGGACGCCGGGTTTTCGGAAACGATTCTGGCGGAGACCGAAGCCGGACCGCTCGCGGTGTGGAGGCGTCCATCCGTCGGGCCGCGCATCTATCTATCAGCCGGCATCCACGGTGACGAACCCGCCGGGCCGATGGCTTTGTTAGAATTGATGATTGTCGGGTTTTTCGCGCCGGAAATCGATTGGGTGGTTTGCCCGGCCTTGAATCCGACGGGACTGGCGAAGGGCCGCCGCGAGAATGCTGCTGGGATTGATTTGAATCGCGACTACTGGCAGCGGAGCAGCGTGGAAGTCACCGCCCATGCGGCGTGGCTCGAAGCTTCAGACCCACCCGCCATGTTCCTCTCGCTGCACGAGGACTGGGAGGCGAACGGATTTTATTTTTATGAAATCAATCTCGGAGTGGATGAGCCGTGCCGCGCCGATGAACTCCTTGAAGCGGTGAGGCCCTGGTTCCTGCCCGATCCCGGGCATGAAATCGATGGCCACTCACCGCGCGGTCCGGGCTGGATCTTCCACGCGGCAGAAGCGGATCTGCCAGAAGGATGGCCGGAGGCGATCTTCATCGCCAAACTCGGATGTCCGCTCTCATTCACTTTCGAGACGCCCAGCCATGCCTCGCTCGCCTCACGCGTAGCCGCACACTGCGCCGCCATACGCGCCATAGTGGCCCGGGCGTCTCCGCCCAGAGCCAAATAGGGTCGCGCGATTTCGCGGATATGACGCGTGATTCTCCCGCAATGGCTTTTGAAAAAAGCTATTCGCCCTACCTGCGTTTTGCCTCTTCGATGTTTTTTCGCGCTTCGATGACCATGGCTTGTCATCGGCGAATCCGCCTCCTTGACACTCGGCACCGAGTTGCACTGACTGGTCAACATGAGTGATATCGGACTCCGCCCCACCTTCATCGATTCCCTGCCGATGAACCCCGAGGAAGTCCGCGAATTACTGACAACCCGCATCCGCGAACACGGTGCCGACTGCGATTGCAAAAGCTTCTCTGGTTACCTCGCCCTGCGCATCCCGGAAAACCATCGCCGCTTCTACTCCCCCCGCCTCATCCTAAGCCTCGAGCCCGACGACCTCGAAGGCACCCGCATCACCGGCACGTTCGGCCCCAACGCCAACATGTGGTCCGCCTTCCTCTACGCTTACCTTGCCACCAGTTCCATCGCCCTTTTCTCCGGCATCCTCGGTTTCTGCCAATGGAAAATCAACATCACCCCATGGGGCCTCTGGATCTTCGCCCCCGCCGCGATCGCCCTAGTCGCCCTCTACCTCGCCGGCCGCATCGGCCGCACCCTCGGCGAAGCACAGACCAAAAAACTCCGCTCCATCTACCAGTCCGCTACCGGACACGTTGTGGAAGTCCACTGAGTCTGTGAATTTCTGCTGCCCAACATCAACAGCAAGTCATATTCCGTCAACTTCTCTTCCAGCTTGGCGAGCCTACATGCGCGCGCTAGAATCCCGGCATGATCTCCGAAGGCAGTCAATTGTGGTTTCAGAGTACCGGTAAACCGAACGAAGTCCTTGAGTTTCACCCGTTTTCCCCGCGCCAACCGGAGGACGGTGAAGTCCTAGTCCGCATCGCGGCTGCGCCGATCAATCCGGCGGACCTCAATACAATTGAAGGCACCTACGGCATAAAGCCGTCGCTGCCTGCGGTGCCCGGCATCGAGGGATGCGGGGTAGTCGTGGCCAGCGCATCGGACGATTTCAACCCCGGCGAATCCGTCATGTTTCTGCGCCGCGCCGCGACTTGGTCCAGCCACGCGACGGTTGCCGCGGAATCGCTGTTCAAACTTCCGCCGGGCATCAATCCGGTGCAGGCCGCGATGCTCAAGGTGAATCCGGCGACTGCCTGGCAATTGCTCCACAGCTTCGAGACGCTCCACCGCGGCGATTGGATCGTCCAAAACCTCGGAAATTCCGCCGTCGGCCGCTGCGTGATCCAGCTCGCCCGGGACTTGGGGATTCGCACGATTTCCTTCGTCCGCCGGGCCGAGGCGATGGAGGAGCTTCTCGCTCTGGGGGCCGACCATGTGTTTCTCGATGACGAGGTGGGCTATGCCGCCGCCAAGGATGTGCTCCATGGCTCAAATGCGGCGCTCGCTTTCAATGCGGTGGGCGGTGAAAGCGCGTTGCGGGTTATGAAATTGCTGCGCGAAGGCGGCACCCACATCACCTACGGCGCGATGGGCCGCAAGCCGCTCACGATGCCTAACGGGCTGCTCATTTTCCGCGATATCCGGGTCCGCGGGTTGTGGGTGACCCGCTGGGTGGAACACGCCCCGACTGCGGAAGTGATCGCTGTCTATCAGGAACTTGCCCGCCGCGTCACCGAAGGTCGGCTCACCCAGCAAGTGGACAGCACGTTTTCGTTAGAACTATTTCAAGAAGCGCTGCTCAGACTGGATGCACCGGAGCGTGCCGGAAAAGTGTTGTTCGCGCCGCAGTAGTCCGCGCACCTTGATTCGTTAGACCCAAAGAGGAAAATGAACCGCAGATGGACGCAACCGAGCGCAGCGAGATGGACGAACACTTTAATTCAGAAAATGAGTCAAATGAACATTGATGTTAAGAGACTTGCAAAAAATTGGACATTACCCCTGTGGGTGAGTGCCAATATCAACACAACTCAATGATTTTCTGCGTCCATCTGCGTCCATCTGCGTCCATCTGCGTCCATCTGCGGTTCATTCCTCATTCTAGGTTAGATCATCGAGGCGATCACCAGTGCCACAACACTCATCAGCTTGAGCAAGATATTGAGCGAGGGGCCGGATGTGTCTTTAAACGGATCGCCGACGGTATCACCGACGACTGCGGCCTTGTGGGCATCGCTGCCCTTGCGGAGCATGACGCCGTTCACTTCGACGCCTTCCTCGATCATTTTCTTGGCATTGTCCCAGGCTCCGCCGGAGTTCGCCTGGAAAAGAGCCATCAGCACGCCGGTGACCGTCACGCCCGCGAGCAAGCCGCCTAACATCTGAGCGCCTGAGCCAGCGCCTAGCAGATTCCCGCCGAAACCAACGATCACCGGCGCGGCGACCGCTAACAGCCCGGGTTTCACCATTTCTCGAATGGCGGCCTTGGTGGAAATCTCCACACATGTCCCATATTCCGCTTGGCCATGGGCGTCGTCGTAGATCTTCCGATCCTCAATGGACCAAGTTTCAAGTTCCTTGCCCTGGTTGCGATTCATGGCGTCGAGGCCGGCTTTCAAGCCCGGTATTTCGCGGAATTGGCGGCGGACTTCTTCGATCATCGCCATGGCTGCGCGACCGACGGCATCCATCGCAAAGGCCGAGAACAAAAACGGCAACATTCCACCCACAAACAATGCCGCGACGACTTTCGGCTCGGTGAGTTCAATGACCAGTTTTGTGCCACCATGAGTCGCTTCCCACGTGGTCTTGAAAGCGGCAAAAAGCGCCAGCGCGGTGAGCGCGGCGGAGCCGATCGCAAAGCCCTTGCCGATGGCGGCGGTGGTGTTTCCAACCGCGTCCAGTTTGTCAGTGCGCTGACGGACTTCCTTGGGCAGTCCGCTCATTTCGGCGATGCCGCCGGCGTTGTCCGAGATCGGGCCATAGGCATCGACGGCGAGCTGCACGCCGGTATTCGCCAGCATGCCCACTGCGGCGATCGCGATGCCATAAAGTCCGGCGAAATGGTGGGATGTCAGGATGGCGGTGGCCAGCACGAGAATCGGCAACGCGGTCGAGAGCATACCGACGCCTAGGCCGGCAATGATGTTCGTGGCGGAGCCGGTGACTGAGCGTTCGACGATGCCGATGACGGGCTTGGTGCCGGTGCCGGTGTAATATTCGGTGATATAACCGATGGCGATGCCGGACGCGAGACCGATGGCGATGGCGATGAAGACACCCATCGAGGTGAATTCCCTACCATCCATGATCCACTTTTCAGGCAACATGTGCCGGACGATGAAATACGTGCCAACCAACATGATCACGCCCGCCGCGATCTCGCCGGTGTTGAGTGCGCGATGGGGATTCCCTCCTTCCTTCACTTTCACGAGGAAGGAGCCGATGATCGATGCCACGATGCCCAAACCCGCTAACAACATCGGCAGCAACACCGCTCCCAGTCCACCAAAAGCCTCAAACCCCCGCACCGTGAAAAAAGTCGTGCCGATCACCATCGTCGCGATGATTGCTCCAACGTAGGATTCAAACAAATCCGCACCCATGCCCGCCACGTCGCCGACGTTGTCACCCACGTTATCCGCGATGGTGGCCGGATTGAGAGGGTGGTCCTCGGGAATCCCCGCCTCCACCTTGCCCACCAGATCCGCGCCGACATCCGCCGCCTTGGTGTAAATCCCGCCGCCAACACGCGCGAACAGAGCGATCGAGGACGCGCCGAAGGAAAACCCCGTGATGATGTTCATCACTTTGCGGGCCGAATCCTGGTCGGTGATCGAGGGGCCGAAAATCGCAAACAAGGTGCCCAGCCCGAGCAAGCCGAGTCCGACGACGCCCAAGCCCATCACCGATCCCCCGGCGAAGGCGATCGCGAGGCCGCCCCCCAGACTCTTGCGAGCCGCCTGGGTGGTGCGGACGTTGGCCTTGGTCGCCACGCGCATACCGATAAAACCGGCCAAGGCGGAACAAAACGCGCCACCGACAAACGAAACCGCCACCATGGGGTGGCTATTTTCCGAGGCGAAGCTGCCCGCCAGCAAAAGCAAGGCGACGCACGCCACAAAAACCGCCAGCACCCGGTATTCCGCGCGCAAAAATGCCATGGCCCCCACCGCGATGGCATCGGCGATGCGCTGCATTTTCTCGGTTCCAGGATCCTGCCGGGCCACCCACGCCGCACGCCAGAAGGTATAGACCAAGGCTAACAAACCAAAGGCAGGAATCCAAATAGCGAGGTTTTTCATTTCAATTAGGGTGTGTTATTGATGAAAATGAAATCCTTTATTACCCCAAAATCCTGACTAAAGCAAGTTTCAATCATCGCCGATGAGAGTTGAGTTGCGTCTTACGACTCGCTGCCCGAGAATCACGCCATGCTGCTGGCGAAAGTCCGGCGGCCCGGTTTCGATGAAATTCAGACTAAAAATCACCACCATTGTGCGGGGTGCGCTTGCCCTCACATCACTCGCCGCATATCCGCAGGCGCGGGCCGCAGATACCGCTCCGCTGCCCGAGGTCACCGCCGCATCCCTCGAAACCTCAATCCGCCGTGGTGTGGATTTCCTGGTTGGCAAACAAAACTCTAACGGTTCTTGGGGAAGCGCCACCCGGACCAAGGCCCTCAACATCTATTCCCCGCTCCCCGGCGGCCACCATGCCTTCCGCGCCGGCGCATCCGGCCTCGCCCTTTCCGGTCTCATCGATTCCAGGGATTCACGGCCGGAGGTCGCCACCAGCATTGCCAAGGCCGCCGCATGGACGGCTTCGGAGTTGCCGAAACTCCGCCGCGCCGATCAGACCACCACTTATAATATCTGGGGCCATGCCTATGGCTTGCGTGCCATCACCCGTCTCCATCGGCTTGAAATCGATCCCGCTAAAAAAACCGGATGGGTGCGTCTCGCCCAACAACAAATCAATCTTGCGGACCGCTATGAGGACGTCAATGGCGGTTGGGGATATCTCGATGTCTTTGACGGGCTTACCACGGATAAGCCCTCTGGAATGCCAACCTCCTTCACCACCGCCACTCTGTTACTCGCCATGGCGGAAGCCCGCGATGCGATGGGAGTGAAACTCGACGAGAAGATCGTCAAACGCAGCCTCACTTCTATCAACTACCAGCGCACTCCGGATTTCGCCTACACCTATTCGTTTGGCCATCGGATGCATCCGCGCGTTGACATCAATCGCCCTGCCGGCTCGCTCGCCCGCTCGCAAGCTTGCAATGCCTGTCTCAGAGTCTTCGGCGAGAACGCAGTGACCGATCAGGTCCTCACCACATGGGCGGATCGCTTCCTGGCCCGCGAAGGGTTTCTCAGCAATGGCCGCAAACGCCCGGTGCCGCACGAAGCGCAATTCCGCATTGCGGGTTACTTCTATTACTATGGCATCTATTATTTCACCGAGTCAGTTAGGCTCATGCCTAAGGAAACGCACGCCGCATACGCCAAACGCATCGCGGCCATCCTGATCGGACATCAGGAAAAAGATGGCTCATGGTGGGACTATCCACTCTATGATTATCACCAAGCTTATGGCACCGGCTACGCGCTCATGACGCTCGCCTGGTGCCGGGATGCCATCGCCGCCAAGCCCTGATCCTAAAAATGAAAATGACAAAAGTGCTGTCGGCTAATTTCACCACTGAACCACTGATGACCACTGAGAAAACTGATTTTTTTGAATTCTTCTCAGTGCTTTCAGCGGTTCTCAGTGCTTCAGTGGTTAAAAACCCCCGTTGGTTATCAAAGTCTTATCAACGACTTACTAGGGAGGTTGATCCGGATTTCCCCGCCTAAGCCACCAAATCCGCCAGCGCGGATTCCAACGTGGGAAAACGGAACTTGAACCCATCCGCCTCCAGCGCCGCCGGTCGCGCGTGCTGGCTGGCCAATAATGCGCCGCCAAATCCTCCAAGTCCGAGTTTCAAGGCGAATCCAGGCACCGGAAAAATCGCCGGCCGGTGAAAAGCTGCCGCCAGCTTGCGGGTGAAATCCACGTTGCGCTCGGCGGCCGGCGCCGTACCGTTGATCGGACCTGTTAGGTTCTCCGCGATCACCGCATGGAGAATCGCAGCGCGGAGATCCTCCAAATGAATCCACGGCATCCATTGGCGACCGCCGCCCAACCTGCCTCCGATCCCCCATTTGAAAATGCGCGCGAGTTTCTCAAATGCCTCGCCGCCATGGCCGAGCACCACGCCCGTCCGCAGCCGGACGACCCGGACGCCGAGCGCTTCCGCCTCCAGCGCCGCGTCCTCCCACTCGCGGCAAAGCTCCGCCAGATAGCCGTCCCCCGGCGCGGAGGATTCGGTGAGCACCTCGTCGCCGCGGTCGCCGTAAATCCCCACCGCCGAGCCATTGATCAACACTTTCGGCCGCGCCTCCGCAGGTAAGCGCCGGATCGCCTCCACCAACTGGCGCGTCACGCCCACCCGGCTTTCGTGAAACCCGCGCTTGTTTTCCTCCGTCCAGCGGCGGCTGATCGGCGAGCCCGCCAAATTGATCACCGCTTGGTGACCTGCGAAATCAAGGCGATCCGGCTTCTGCCAGCGATCCACTCCCGCCACGAATCCGCCGCCAGATCGGCTCACGCCCGTGCTGGAAATCCCCAATTTCGTGAGCATTTCCGGCAGCCCGCGGCCGATGAATCCGGTGACTCCAATGATCGCGGCGCGTGGTGGTTCGTCCATATGGGAAACATCGCTTGGATTCCCCACCGGTAAAATGCAATTTACTTCCGGCTTTCCCCCTTTACTTCACCCGGCGTCCATTCTCTGATTCTGCCGATGCTGAAATCCGGTGCTTGGTTCCTTACGCCTCTGCTGTTCCTGCCACCCGTCACTCTGATTGCTCAGGTGCTGCCGGATGTCAACGAGCCGCCCATTATTGACACCATATCTCCCGTCCCCGCGCCGGAAATCCCCAACGGCGCCCTCGGAACCACCGAGCCGATGATCCCCAAGGACCTGAAAATCACCAATCAGGGCGGACCCATCGAGGGCGATATCGAAACTGGATTGTTGCGCTTCGGCGGACCGGTAGAAATCAAGGGCGACAACGGCTTGGAGATTTTCTCGCGGACCGCAGTGCTCGATTCGAAGGCAAAATCCGTCACTCTCGTCGGCGATGTCACGATCTATCAGGGAAATTCGATGCAACGCGGCGAACGGGCCGTCTATTACTACGAACGGAAATTCCTCGATACCAGCGGCCTGCGCGCCTCATTGGACCCCATCTTGATGGAGGCCGGAAAATTCACGGTGGAATCCCAAGGAGACCGCCAGGTCTTCATCGGCCATGACGCAGGCATCACCACTCACGACGTCGAGGACCCCAACTATTGGGTCCGCGCCTCTGAAACCCGGATCTACCCGGGCGAAAAAATCGTGTTCAACGACCTCCGCCTCTACGCCGGCGATACGCCGATTTTCTGGCTGCCTTATCTGAGCCAGCCGCTCCAGGCGGAGCTCGGCTATCGCTTCACGCCCGGCGCCCGCTCAAACTGGGGGCCCTTCCTGCTCAACACCTACGGCATCATGCTCGGCGGCGAAAAGGACCCCGTCACGGGTGACAACCATGACGCATGGCTGCTTTCCCGTTGGCGCCTCGACCTCCGCGCTACCCGCGGCGTCGGCTTGGGCGTCGATTTCGTCGATACCCGTGCCGAAAACTCCGATGAAATCAGCGGTCTGAGTCTTTACTATCTCCACGACTTGGATCCCGAGGACTCCCGCACTGGCGTCCCCCGCGAAGACATCAGCCCGGAACGCTATCGCATCGAACTCAAACACCGCATCAAACCTGATTTCCCCGATGATGCGGATTGGAAAATCGATTCGAATCTCACCTGGCTCAGCGATGATTACTACCTCGAGGATTTCGATCCCTCCCGCTACCGCACCGATCCCGCGCCCGACAACACCCTGGGCATTTACCGCCGCACCGACAAATCACTGCTCTCGCTTTCCACCCGATTTCAACTCAATGATTTCTACCGGGCGGACACCCGGCTGCCGGAAATCGCCTTCGATCAGGCGCGTGCTCCTTTGTTCGGCTTGCCCTTGCTCCATGAAGGAACCACCTCGCTCGGCCTGATCGGCGAGAAGGCGTCAGACAACACCCGCGACGCGATCGTCGATCCATTGATGGGCCTCACTCTCGCCGATTCAGACACCCGGCGCCTTCTCGACCAGCTCTCCGGCTACGAGCGACGGCTGGCCGAAACGATGGTCGCGCTGCCATTGGGCGATCCGAAACGGGAATCCCTCCGCACCCAGCTGCTGGATTCCAGTTATGTCCGTTTCCGCACCTATCAGGAAATTTCAAAACCGATGTTGCTCGGCGGATTCCTCAGCCTGACGCCGCAGGCCGGCTTGGGTTACTCGCAATATGGTGCCGTGGATGGACCCGAAGACGGGCTCGGCCGGACGCATTTACACGCCGGCGTGGAAAGCTCGGTCAAGTTTTCAAAGGATCTTGGAGGCTATCAGAATCATGCTTGGGGACTCGATGGCATGCGCCACATCTTGCAGCCCTATGCCGGTTGGTCCGTGGTTTCCACCGATGATTTTGAACCTGGAGATCCCGGCGTGGATCGCCTCACACCCACCACCCGGCCACGGCCACTCGACCCAGTCCGCTTCACCGCCGTGGATGAGCTGCAAAGCTGGAACGTGCTGCGTTTCGGCGCCCGCAACCGGCTCCTGACAAAACGCGATGGCCAGAGCTTTGAATGGCTCTATCTGGAAACCTATTTCGACGCCTTCATCGAAGATCCCGAAGGCCAGCGGGATTATTCCAACCTCTACAACAATGCCCGCTGGCAACCTGTCCCGTGGATGAACGTCGATCTGGAAACCCAATTCCCGATTGCCTCTGGCGGATCCGGTTTCAGCGAACTCAACACCCGCATGCGATTCCTGCCCAGCGATCGCTTCGAGTTTTCCTTCGATTACCGCTGGCTCAATGGCCACCCCATTCTGCCTGATTCCACCCTCGTTAGCTTCAGATCCTACACCCGCCTGACGGAAAACTGGGGCATCGGCACACGTCATTCCATGGAACTCGACGATGGCACCCTCGAATCGCAACAATACACCCTCCACCGCGATCTCGGAAATTGGGTCGCTGGCATGGGCGTCACGGCCCGCGATAACCGAATCGAACAGGAATACGGCGTCGTTTTCAGCCTGACTCTCAAGGATTTTCCGTCGGTCTCCTTGCCTTTCGAATTGGATTCGCAATAGTCTCGGCCGAACATGACTCTTACACCCGACCAACTCATCGCCGCCCTGCGCTGGCGCTACGCGACCAAACAATTCGACGCCTCGCGCATAATCCCGGCATCTGTCTGGGACGCCATCGAAGAATCGCTCGTCCTCACCCCGTCGTCATTCGGCCTGCAACCGTGGAAATTCCTCGTCGTCCAATCGCCGGCACTCCGCGCGAAGTTGTTGTCCGAATCATGGAACCAACCACAAGTCACCGACGCCTCGCACTTCGTTGTTCTAACCGCCCGCACCGACCTCTCCGCCGCGGATATCGATGCTTGGATTTCCCGGATGGCGGAGGTTCAGAAAAAAACCTCTGAAGACGTCGCCCCACTCAAAGGCATGATCGCCGGCTTCGCCGAACGGATGAGCGCGGATGACCGCGCCGCGTGGAATTCCCGCCAAATTTACATCGCCCTCGGCCAGTTGATGACCACCGCCGCCGTGCTCGGCGTGGACGCCTGTCCGATGGAAGGCATCAGCGCGTCCGCCTACGACCGCGTCCTCGGCATCGAAGGCTCCGGCTACGCAACCGTCGTCGCCTGCGCCCTCGGCTATCGCGCCGCAGATGATAAATACGCCGCCACCCCTAAGGCCCGCTTCGACCGCAAACAGGTGATCCAATACATCTGAAGCTCTCAATCCGAGAAAGGAAACCGAGGAGAAACCTTGGACTGCGTGCAGCCTGCTGGCGGTGATCCGGATATTTCGCCGCAGCAGGCTGCGAGACCAAAGCGGCAGCAGGCTGCACGCAGTCCAAGATGGGGACCAGACAACTACACCGTTTCGACCCCGAGAACACCATCACCCGATTGACAATGCTGCTCCGGGTGAATGCTCCCCGCTATCCAGTTTCCATCTATCACTTCATCTCCCACCATCCATTCCATAATAACCGACGCCATCCCCGTGAATGATCTGCCTGTGGAGATCGCTGCCGCCTGCCAGCGCTGCACGTGTTGCGCGACGACTCGTTGAGCATGGCGCAGGCCGACGCATCCGACGGCCAAACCCACCACACGGTGGCACTCGCGCACTTGAAAAACGATTTGCAGCCGAGCTGGAAAGGCGCACGACAACCGCGCGTCGGCCACGTGCCCGAAAGATACCGCGACGGACCGCCTGCGGAAAAGGCTGCGCAGATCGGCGAAGTGTTCGAACGCATCCATGCGCGCGTGCTGCCGCTCATCGGTCTGCTCGCCATCGAGTGGCTGCTGCGCCGCAGCGCCCCTTCCACCTTGCCGACGCCGTGAGCGGACCTCACTGTTAGTTAATGCTTGGTTTTGCGCAGCTCCCGTTCGTGAAGCCAGAGGAAGATCACGGGGGTGACGATCAGGATATGGATCAGGCTGGAAATCATCCCCCCAATGACCGGAGTGGCCAGCGGTTTCATGATTTCCGCCCCTTGGCGGCTGCTCCACATGATTGGCAGCAAGCTGGCGACCGTGGTGGCGACCGTCATGACTTTCGGCCGCAGGCGGAGTTTTGCGCCGTCTTTGACGGCTTGGACGAGATCCGCTTGGGAAAACGCGGCGCCGAGTTTCGCCATGCTGGCCTTCACGGATTCCTCCAGATAGACCACCATCACGACCCCGGTTTGCACGGCGGTTCCGAATAGCGCGATGTAGCCGACCCAAACCGCGCCGTTGAAGTTATAGCCTAGCAGTTTCTGCAAAATCACTCCGCCACTGAGCGCAAATGGCACGGCCAGCATGACGTGGGCAGCCTCCATACCACTGCGAAATACCATGAACAGCAGCACAAAAATCACCAACATCACCAGCGGGAAAATCAACCACATGGTCTTGGTGAAGCGGCGTTGGTTTTCGTATTCGCCAGTCATCTTGTAGGTCATCCCTTCCCAGTTTACTGTCTTTAGCTTCTGCTCGATCTCCTCGACAAAGCCGCCGAGGTCACGGTCTTGCACGTTTGCTTGCACATAACTCCGCAGCTTGCCGTTCTCCGAGGCGATCTCATTCGCACCGATGCTGCGCGTGATTTTAGCGACCATCCCGAGCGGGATGTAGGCAGACGCATCGGAGCTGTCCGATGCGGCAGAGCTGGCGGGGGCTGAATTCATGGGACCAATGGGAGTTATAGTACCCATGGGACTTATGGGAGCCATGCCGGGCTTGGCAGCGATGAGGATCCGGCTGAGTTGCTCGATGTCATTTCTCTCCCCGCGCTCGACCCGAATCTGGATTGGGAACCGTTGGCGCCCTTCGATGGTGGTGCTGACGTTTTTTCCGCCGATGGAAATTTCCACGGCGTCCAACACGTCCTTCGCACTGAGGCCGTAGCGCGCCATGGCAACGCGATCCACCTCGATGTTGAGATACGGTTTTCCCTGCACACGGGATGGTGAAACTCCGGCCGCGCCTGGGACCTCGTTGATGAGTTTCTCGATTTCGAAGGCTTTGCGCTGGATGGCATCGAGGTTGTCGCCATAGATCTTCACGCCCACTTGGGCGCGGATGCCGGTATAGAGCATGAGAATGCGGTTTTCAATGGGCTGGAGGAATGCGGGCACATAGCCGGGCACGTCTTTCATCTTCTCGGTGAGTTCGGCTTTCAGCTTTTCCATGGTCATGCCCTCGCGCCATGCCGAGTTTCGTTTCACCCGGAATTTCCCGTTAGGAATGTATTCCGGTTTGAGCATGATGGTGGTTTCCAGCATCTCTGTCGGTGCGGGGTCGGTGGCGGTTTCGAAGCGACCTAACTTGCCAGCCACGGTTTCCACTTCCGGAGTGGCCGCAATGATCTTGTCCTGCCACGACATCACACGCTGGATTTCCTTGAGTCCGGTTTTGGGCATCAAGACCGGCATGTGCAACAGACTGCCTTCGTTGAGCGGTGGCATGAACTCCTTGCCGAAACCCGCGAACCATGCGGCCGTGCGATTGTATCCGGCATCGGAGAGCTGCTTGGTGGTGGCCCGAGGCAAGCCGAAAGCAAGCAGCATGCAAAAGCCTAGCAGAAGAAATGCGGCGCCGATGATCGTCTTGCGATGATTCAGCGCCCATGACAGCGCGGGTTCGTAGATGCGCATGAGAAAGCTCATCACGATATTGCGGTCTTCCTCATGATAGGGTCCGCGCACGAGGAATGAGCAGAGCACGGGAACCAGCGTCACGCCCAGCAACGTGGCTCCAAGCATCGCGAAGGTCTTGGTGAAGGCCAGTGGGTGGAACAATTTCCCCTCTTGGCCGCCGAGCGCGAACACGGGAAGAAAGGCGAGCAGGATGATGCCCATCGCGAAAAAGATGGGTCGTCCGACTTGTTGGGACGCGCTAAGCGTCGTCTGCCATCGCTCGATCGCGGTGAGCGGTCGGCCCTTTTCTTTTTCCTCCGTCTCGCAGTGGCGGATGACGTTTTCCGTCACCACAATCGCAGCATCCACCAACACACCGATGGCGATTGCAATTCCTGTTAGTGACATGATATTGCTGGTGATTCCGAAGCTTTTCATCATGAGGAATGAAACGAGAATCGAGATCGGCAACGGCAGCGTGACAATGAGAATGCTGCGGAAATGCCACAGGAAAATGATGTGGGCGAGGGTGACCAGAATGATTTCCTCAACGAGCGCGTGCTTGAGCGTGTCGATCGTGCGGTCGATCAACTCGCTGCGGTCGTAAAACGGCCGGATCGTCACGCCGGGCGGCAGACTGGATGAGATTTCATCGATCTTTTGTTTCACCCGCTCGATGACCGCCTTGGCGTTCTCGCCGGTGCGCATGACGACGGTGCCGCCTACCGCTTCATGGCCATTCAGATCGAGTGTGCCGCGGCGGTAATCACCGCCGATCTGGATGGTGGCGATGTCTTTCAGATAGATCGGCGTGCCATCCACTGCCTTGATGGTGACCAGCTCGAGATCTTCCGGGCCAGTGACGAGGCCGATGCCACGCAGGACGAATTCCGCGCCATTTTCCTCCACCGTTTTGCCGCCGACATTGAGGTTGGCATTTTGCACCGCGGTCATCACTTCCATCAACGTGACGTTGGTGGCGCGCATCTTGGTGGATGAAAGCTCGACTTGGTATTGTTTCACGAAACCACCAATGCTGGCGACTTCCGCGACGCCTTGGACGCTTGCGAGGTCGTAGCGGATTTTCCAATCTTGGAGCGAACGGAGTTGCGCTAGGTCGTAACCACCGTCCTTGGCTTTTGCTGGATCGACATGCAGATAGTATTGATAGACCCAACCGAGACCAGAGGCGTCCGGGCCGAGCTGGGGAGTCACGCCTTCGGGCATCTGGCCTTGGAGGAAATTGAGTCGTTCCAGGACGCGGGCACGGGCGAAATAGGTATCGACCTTATCTTCGAAGATAATCGTGGCGAGTGAGAACCCGAACATCGAGGTGGCGCGCACTTCCTTCACGCCGGCGAGTCCCTGAAGGCCGGTGGAGAGTGGGAATGTCACTTGGTCCTCGACCTCCTGCGGGCTGCGTCCCATCCAATCCGCATAGACGAGCACTTGGTTTTCCGTGAGGTCCGGAATGGCATCCACCGGCGTGAGGTAAAGTGCGCGGATGCCGAGCGCGACGATCAGCAGCGACCCGCAAAGAACCAGAAAGCGGTTGCGCAGGCTCCATTCAATGATTTTTTCGATCATAAATTCTAACGTTTGATTTGAATTGTGGCGCAGGCATCCTGCCCGCCGCCTTTTACTTGATTGGCTCCGGGCAGGATGCCCGGGCCACGGTTCAGGGTTTGATTTCCTTGCCACACTCGAGCATTTCACTGCCGAAAAACGGATTGGCCATGTTTCGTCCGCCGGTTTGAATCCAGCGGGCTTTGTTCGGCACGTCGGGAATGGCTTCATTCACCATGCCACATTCATAGATTTGAAAATCCGGTGTTTGCCGGGCCTTTCGCAAAGGTTCGAGGGCGGCGGTGGCGGCCACCGAGAATGCATGAAATGCGACTCGTGCGCTTTTGATATCCTTGAAGCCGTGGAAGTGCCGTTCTTTGTCGAGCGCATCGAGGTTTTCCGCAACCGGGCGCAGGATTTTCACCAGATCGCCGGTGGTTTTCATCGCCGGTTCACTGGCGGTGTTGAACGCCGTAAGATCATCCTCCGCAAGAGCGGCCGCCATCGCATCGGCGACTTTTAGAAACTCATCGATGGATTTTTTTTGTTCCTCGGTTAGGCCGGTTTGCGCCGTGACGGGCACGACGGCTTCCGGCGGACTCATGAACGCGCGGTTCATTTCCGCTTGGCCATCGATCAGCAGGTTGCCATTAGTGACGATCGCATCGCCCTCCTTGACTCCTGATAAGACTTCAATGTGCGTATCGCCCCGGCGGCCGGTTTTCAGCACCGAATGTTCGTAGGCACCGCCGCCTTGATCGATATAAACCACCGCCTCAGGCCCGGTTTCGATCACGGCGGAGCGCGGAACGGTTAGAACGGCGGGGGCTTCGAGTTCCACCATGCCATCGGCGTAAAGCCGATGGAGTAATTCACGCCGACCGTTGACCAGCGGATTTGGCAATTCGACGCGCACCTTGGTGGAGCGGGTGGCTTCATCAAAGTTCGGATCGATGAAGGTAATTTTTCCGGTAAATTCCTTATTGGGAATCGAGGGAGTTGATACTTTGACGGTGAGTCCGGTTTTGATCCACGGCATATCCTGCTCGTAGGCGCGGAACATGAACCACATGGTGGAGAAGTCGGCGATTTCGAACAATTGCTGCCCGGTGGCGACGTATTGGCCTTCGTAGATCGCTTGTGAAACCACGGTGCCGCTGATGGGAGAGAGAATCTGCGAGGTGAGTGAGTCGGCGGGTTTTTGTTCGAGCGCGTCGATCTGATCCGGGGTGAGGCCCATTTGGCGGAGCCGCAGCGCGGTGTTTTTTCGGAGTTCGCCACCGAGTTGGCGGTATTCGCGTTCCGCTTGAAGCAGTGAGGGGCTGTAGAATTCCGCGAGCGGCTGGCCTTCGGTTACTTCGGAGCCGACAAAATTCACATGCAGTTTATCAATACGTCCGTCCACATACGCGGAGAGGATGCGATGGCGCATGGCGTTGTCATCGACCACCCCGGCCACGCGCAATGTGCGGGTGAGTGGGCGGGTTTTCGCCTCGACCGTTTGCACATGCAACACCTGGATTTGGTTTTGTGTGAGCGCGACGACATTGCCGCCGCCGGATTCGTCGAAGCCTTTTTCGCCCTCGTAAACGGGTGTGAGTTCCATGCCGCAGATCGTGCAGCGGCCGGGTTTGTCGCTCTTGATCCACGGGTGCATCGCGCTCTGATAGAAAAGCGGTTTTCGCTCGCCACTGGCGGCGTCGGATTTGGAGGTCGGTGTGGCTTGATTCAGGTAAAACCATGTGCCGGCGGCAGCCAGCAGGGCGGTGATAATAATTGTTAGAAATGTTTTCATGAGATTAATGGTTGGGAACAAGGGTTTGGAGTTCTTCAAGCGCCGCGAGTTGCATGGCAATCATGCGGCGTTGCTCAAGACGGACGGTAAAGAGCGCGCGGGAGGAATCGAGCAACGCGGACAACGGGGCTTTGGAGCTGATCCACGCGGCTTCAGTCGCTTGGGCGGCTTGGCGGGTGTTTTCATGGATTTTACCGGAATACGCGCGGGCTTGGGCAGCGGCGTTGGCGGCCTCGGTGGCCGCGCTAAGAACCATCATCGCCATTTCACGACGCATCTTTTCCACCTCATCCCCTGCGGCGAGTTCGCGGCTTTTTGCGGCATCGATTTTTGCTTGATAGGAATGATCGTTGAACCATGGAAGGCTCATCTTGATGCCGAATGTCGTGCTGCGGACGTCGCGGGTATCCGAATAGATTTTCGTATCAATTCCAACAGCGATTTCCGGCAGGCGTTCGCGATCGGCAATGCGGGTTTCGGCGTTCGCGGCGCCGACCATTTCGCGCATGGCGCGTACTTTTGGATTGGCGTGGGGGATGCGGGCGATTTCCGCCTTGGCGAGTGGGACCGGTGGCGGAACGACGGGAAGTTTCAGCACGGGCCATGGCGAATCCAATGACCGGCCTAGGATGAGGTTGAGCTTTTGGGCGTAGCCCTCACGACTCCGGCGGGCGGCATCGAGCATTTGTTGTTCCTTCTCCAACTCGACCGACATGCGCAGCGCATCGGCGCTGGAACCCATGGGGTCGGCGGCCATTTGTCGGGCATTCTCCGCCATGGCGGCGAGCCAGGTGATTTGCGATTGTTGGAGGTCGATCCATTCGTCAGTGAGGGCGAGTTCGATCGCGGAGCGGGCGGCATCCGCTCCTGCAGTGAGGGCGGAGGAACGCGCATTTTCGTTTTCCGCGCGACTCATGGCTTCCATTTTCCGGCGTTCCGCATCAAACATGCCGGGCTTCGGCAAGGCTTGTTCGATGCCTAACATGATATCACCATCGTCCATTTGCATCATTTCCTCGGCCTCCATATAACCGAAATCGATCATGGGATCGTTCCAGAGGCGGACGGAGCGGACGTCATGAGATGCCGCGTCCGCCTTATGTTTGCCCGCGATAGCGGATGGGTGGGCACGAGCGGCTTCAGATCTCACACGGGCGAGAAATCCGTCATTGATTACTTGTGTTTCGCCGGCATGGAGCAGGCTTCCGGCCACAAGAATGCCGGTAAGTAATGGATAAATGGAATGCATGAGTCATGAGAGTTGGAGTTGGAAAAACGGTTCCAAATCACCCGGTCAGTCATCGCGGCGGAAGGCGGCGGAGATGAGCGGGCACAATGCGCCTGGGAAGGCGCGTTCTCAAATGACGAAACTACAGAATGCCACCGACAAACGGAGGCCGGCGAAGCCGACGAATGGTTCCGTCAGCGAGGGGATCTCCACGTTGGAAAACGAGGGGATTTTGCGGGCGGAAACTACGGAGACGAGCGTGTCCGTGGATTTCATCGCCGGGATTTTGACCTCATTCCCGCTGTGAATGGGGGCGGGTGAGGGTATTTGGTTTGGCTCTCCCTCATTCATGCAAGGGCACGATTGGGAGCCCGAACAGCAGCAGGATTTGGCGACTGCGCGGCATGAGGAACCGAGCGCAGCGGCAACCGGCATGACTTGGGCAAGCTGGAGAGCCAGCCCAAAAATCAGCGCAATTGCTAGTTTCATATTCCTCACAGTCATAAGAGTAATCCAGCAGGTCTTTTGTTCCAGCTTATTTTACCTGCTGCCTGCGGCGGCAGGAATTCAGAATGGCGCACTCCATGTATGCCGCCACGCTTGAACCGCTATTTTCTGCGCATTACTGGGGATTCATCTCCTTCTTGATCTGGTGGGGGCGGCGGCTGGCGCGCCGGGGACGGCCATGCCGAGATCTGCTGCTAGGTCGGCGAGGGCGATGTCTTCGAGGGCTTCGCGCTCTGCAGCTTTTTCTTGGAAGCGGGAGGTATCGATGCCGTCGCGGGCGATGCCGTCGCGGGCGATGCGGACGCGGCCGGCGGCGGAGGGTTGGGCGAAATCCCCGGCAAACGGTTTGAGCGGCAGCGGATAAATCGAAGCAAGATGGCCGAGCGCGGGCGCTAACTCAACTTGTTGCGGCAAGAGCGCGGCGATGCGTGGGGCCGCGCCGGAAACCGGGATCAACACGAGATCCCGACATTGCCATGAAGAATAAACTGGCAGGAGGCCCCGGATTCATAAAGATCGATGACATCAATGGCTCATGGCGGGAGGTCGGATGGAGTGGTGGCCTCATGACGATGGAATTAACTAATAGAGGACTTGCTGGAGGTAAAGGCCATCGGCCGGGGCACAGATCGGGGATTTTCCGAGCGGCAGGCCGGGCGCTTGATCGAGCAGGGCCGTGAGGTCATCGATGCGGATGCGGCCTTGTGCGGCGTGGACTGCGGCGCCGGTGAGCAGGCGTACCATTTTGTAGAGGAAGCCATCGCCGACCCATATGATCCGGAAACCATCAGCCATGGTTTCCAAGTCCGCCCGATGGATGGTGCGGCACCAATCCATGTCCGGCTTTTCGTTTCCGCGATAAGCGGCAAAAGCGTGAAAATCATGTCGCCCGAGAAACAATTCCAGCGCCTCCGCGAGCACGCTGGAATCTAACAATCTCGGCAAATGCCATGCCAGTCCGGCTTTCAACGGAGGCAGGACCGGGTCGGTGCATAGATCGTAATGATAAATTTTACCGGTCGCTGAGAACCGGCTGTGGAAGTCATCGGCCACCTCCTCGCAAGCCATAATGCGGATGGTGGCGGGGAGTTTGGTGTTGAGGGCGGGCACCCAGTTGAAGGGATTCATCGTGAGCTCCGGCGGCGGGTCAAAATGCGCGATCTGGCCGAGCGCGTGAACCCCGGTGTCGGTGCGGCCGGAGCCTTGCAGCTTGACGGGTTGCTTGGCGACTTCCTCGAGCCCGCGCAGAATGAAATCTTGCACGGTATTGCCGCAAGCCTGCGATTGCCATCCGTTGTAAGGTCGGCCGTCGTAAGCGATTGTGAGTTTGAGGCGCATTCGGGTTTCGGTTTTCTGTGCCGCAGAGTCTTCTCACTGCGCCCAACACTCAATGCTGAAAATTGGATTCCCGTGGCTGGATTCCTAGGCTGGGGGGAAGCCAACCACAGATGGACAGGATGAACGCAGATGGAAAAGATGATTACTGCTGGTTTTAGCTCCTTCTAGCGCTTGAAAGAATGCCCAGGGTAGTGGTGTAATTCCCGCATGGACTTTCCACTGAGCCCCGCTCTTACGCGCCGCCGCTTTCTTCAGGCTGCGGCCTACAGCGCGGCGGCCATGTCATTGCGGGGGCAGAATGTCATTGGTGCCAATGATCAAGTCCGCCTCGGATTGATCGGTTGCGGCCAGCGCGGCGGTGGTCTTGCCCAACAATTTGCCGGTTTGCCCAACACGCGAATCGTAGCTGTTTCCGATCCCGACACCGCCCACATGGATCAAGTTGCTGCTACGCTTCTCAAAAAAGCGGGCGGCAAAATACCGGATTCCCACCGGGATTACCGCCAGCTCCTCGAGCGCAAGGACATCGATGCTGTGATTATTGCCAGCCCTAACCATTGGCACGCTCTCCACACCATCCATGCCTGCCAGGCTGGCAAGGATGTCTATGTGGAAAAACCCGTCTCCCACGATATTTGGGAAGGCCGACAAATGGTCGCCGCCGCCAACCGCTATCAACGCGTGGTGCAGGCGGGAACCCAGAACCGCTCCGATGTCGGCTTAATTGATGCGTTCAAATTCATTCAGCAGGGAAATATCGGGAAAATCAAAGCCGTGCGCGGCCTTTGTTTGCAGAACCGGAAATCGATTGGAAAAGTTGAAGCCCCCATTCAGCCGCCTGCCACACTGGACTACAATTTGTGGTTAGGACCCGCGATAGACCAGCCAATCCTACGGCCGAATCTTCACTACGATTGGCACTGGGTTTACAACACCGGGAGCGGCAATATTGGCAACCAATCACCTCACGAACTCGACATGATCCGCTGGGTCCTCGGCGATCCTCCAATGCCCGCATCCTTACAAAGCTTCGGCGGACGCTTCGGCTGGAATGATGCGGGGGAAACCGCCAACATGCAGTCGGTTTGGTTTGCTCTCAACGATGTTCCGGTGGTCTTTGAACTCAATGACATGTGTTTGAAGCCGGGTCTCAATTCCGCTGCTTCTTACAAAGGAATCCGTGTTGGAGTGATCGTCACCTGCGAGCAAGGTGAGTTTCGCGGCGGGCGTGGCGGCGGCTTTGTTGTTGGCCCGGATGGCAATACCAAAGTCGCTAAATTCCCCGGTGACGCAGGAAAAAATCATGCGCAGAATTTCATCGATGTCATTCGCTCGCGCCGTATGGGCGACCTGCGCGCGCCGATCGGACAAGCACACCAATCCGCCGCCCTCACCCACCTTGCCAATATTTCCCTGCGCAGCGGCGCATCGCTGCCCTTGGAAAAATTGCGGGCTGCTGTTCCTAACAATGAGAATCTCCACGACATCATCGATCGTCAGCAACTGCAGTTGAGTGAATGGAAGGTGGATCTCAAAACCACGTCTTGCTCACTTGGCTCCGAGTTGACGATTGATCCGAAAACCGAAGCCTTGGTGGGACCGGATCATGCTCGGAAATTCTATCAACCGGAATATCGCAGCGGTTTCGTTGTGCCGGAGATCAGTTAATCCCGAGAACCGAAGTTTAATGGCAAGCTTGGGTAATTTGAACCACTGCAGCACTGAGAACCTCTGAAAGAACTGAATTGTAAGAAGTGAATATGGAACTCACTTTTCTATACTTCCTAAATATTTTTCAATCAATCCCCTCCCCCATCCACGTGTTGAGAATCTCCACGGCGGCGGCCTGATCGATGACGGATTTTTGCTGGCGGGCATTGCGTCCGGCTTCGCGGAGTTTCGCGGCGGCGTTGGAGGTGCTGAGCGATTCGTCCACGAAGACAAGTGGAATGGTCGGGATGCGTGCGCGCAGCAAATCCGCAAAGGCCCGGACTTTTGCGGCAGAATTGCCCTCGCTGCCGTCCATCCGCAGCGGCAGGCCGACGACGAGCGTGTGGATGCGGCGCAGTTCCGCGAGATGGGCGATGCGCTCGATGGGCTCGGTTTTCGCGCGATCGATGGTTTCCACCGGATGGGCGAGGATGCCGAAATCATCGGTGGCGGCGATGCCGATGCGGGCATCGCCATGATCGATGCCGAGCGCGGGATGCGGGGAGTCGGATTCCTGGGATCTCATCGTGCGATTGGGTGGCGAGAGCCGGGAAAGGCCCCATCTACTTCCTGCGAAAATCTTCACCAATGGCCGGAATGAGCCAAGGGAAAATGATTTTTCCTTGATGGAGTCCCCGGCGCGATCGTAAAAAACCCTTGTCACACGCTGACCAACATCAAGTCGGGGCGTAGCGCAGTCTGGTAGCGCGCTTCGTTCGGGACGAAGAGGCCGTGGGTTCGAATCCCGCCGCCCCGACCAGTTTCTAGCAGAAAGCAATCACCTACAATCACTCAGGCTCATCATCGGTGTGAGGCGGCGGGATGAGAACCCAGCCGTGAGGCCATGGGTTTGAACGCCGAAATCGCTCGTAGCGATTCATCATTTCAATCGCGTAGCGCATCCCGCATAGCCGCAGGCAATCCTGTCGCCTTGACAAGTTTTCAGCTTGACTGTCCGGCAATTTGCCGGATCTTTTAGTATATGCGTGCCACGACAGAGAAACGACCCGCCAAGCGGATGACCGAGCGACTGGAAGCTCGGGTTCCGACTCTGATCAAGGAGCTGATCGGGCGCGCCGCTTCCCTTGAAGGGTTAAGCCTGACGGACTACGTCATTGCTACATTGCAGAAAAACGCAGCCATGGTGGTGCGTGAGCACGAAGTCTTGAACCTCAGCGTCAAGGACAGCGCAGCATTCGCCAAAGCCATGCTAGCCGCGCCAAAACCAAACCGGAAACTAACTCAAGCGTTTGCCAGTCATCAGCAGAGCGTCACGGTGAAATGAACGGTCTGCGTTCCGAAACTCTGAGTCCGTCGCATGACCGTGAGGGATTTAACTGCGGCGTCACTGCGCTGGACGACTACCTGCAACGGCAAGCTTCACAGGACATGCGGCGTCATGTGGCGGCAGTGTTTGTCATGGTGAGCGAGGAACAACCGCAGACGATTCTCGGCTACTACACGCTGGCCTCGTATGCCGTCGAAACATGCGGTTTGCCTGATGAAACTGCCAAGAGGTTACCGCGCTACCCGACCACGCCCGCAACGCTGATCGGCAGGATGGCACGCTCTGCGGGCCTTCCTGGTCTAGGGAGCCTACTTCTGGCCGATGCTCTTGGGCGGGTTCTAACTAACATCCAACAGGTAGCCTCCGCGTTGGTCGTAGTCGAGGCGAAGAGCCCCAGTGCGGCGGACTTTTATCGAAAGCACGGCTTCATTCCGTTCGGATTATCTACCCGAAAACTGTTTCTGCCGATCCAGACAATTGCCGAAGCCGCAAAACGATGCATTCGATGAACGTGAGTTCCGAGTATCAAATGCATCGATAACTTGTATTGAATCACCTCACCTGCCAAGAGCCAGGCTGATCACATCGATCACCTCGCGGCGGGGTTCGTAAACGCGGACGACGCGGTCGCCATAGTGATAGAGGCGCGTGTTGGGCTACATGCGTTGATTGGGAAACCATTCGGACGGAACCGGGGAATAACTCGACCATTCGTTGTCATTGATCCCGGCACAAGTGGGGTCTTTCCCGACTGTTCGCTCGTTAATGCCTCCGTTGAGTCATCATAAACTCGTTGCCTTCGGGATCGATGCACATGGCGAGGTGAAGTGGATCTTCCGGAGTGTCGTTCGGTTCGGAGGCGAGGCTGCCGCCGCATTCGGTGAGGCGGGCGATTCCTTGGCGCAGGTCATCGAGTTGGAAGGACAATCCAGTCCAAGTCCGCTTGCCCTCGCCGCCGCCGTGAATCCCGAGTGTGGCGCCGGCAATGACGATTTCACTCCAGACTTCAGACTCGAAACTCACCACGCCCCCGAAGAGCTCGCGATAGAATTTCAGGCAACGCTGCCAATCGGCCGCCCACAGCACATACTTTACTTTTTGAACCTGCATGGACGAAGAGTCCGTCTTGGGCGATGGGTTTGCAACCTTTCGGCGTGCCGCAGGCAAATTCTTCACGAACACGAAGAGTCCGGCGCATAGTGCGGTCGATATGAAGCGGCATGATGCGGCATTCGATCAGAGCGCGAAGACTTCGCCGTCCTTGAAGAAACGCTTGATCTCAGCGGCGGCGGCTTCGGCGGAGTCCGAGGCGTGGCAGACGTTGACCATGATGTCTTGGCCGAAATCGCCGCGGATGGTGCCGGGGGCGGCGGCCTTGGAATCGGTGGGACCGAGCAAATCACGGACCTTGCTGATGACGTCGTCGCCAGCGAGCGCGAGCGCGATCACCGGGGTGCGGCTCATGAATGCGGCGATTTCCGGGAAAAACGGCTTGTCGGCGACGTGGGCGTAATGCTCGCGGAGGATCGCGTCATCGAGTTGCATCATCTTGATGCCGCGGATGGTGAAGCCTGCGTCTTGAAAACGGGCGAGAACTTTGCCGGCGAGGTTTTTTTCGACCGCGTCGGGTTTCAGCAGAATGAGTGTGGTTTCGAGAGCCATGGGCGTGGGATTAGGCCGGGACGGACTGACGTGCAAGTCTTTTGAATGGAGGAGGCGGGAGGCTGTGAACATCGAATGTCCAACGTGGAACATTGAACGTTGAAGTAAAGAGGGAGAAGAAAGAGCCGAGAGAGCGGGAGGTAGCGCGGCCTCGATGCAGGCCGCATGCGAATGGCCGGAGAATGAGTGATTCCAAGAGGGGACGTGACGGCGCTGCTTGGCCGTATCATTCGCACCTCA